>CASDPK010000012.1 GCA_949282555.1 uncultured Lentisphaeraceae bacterium
CCCCCGGGGGGCGGGAGGGGAACCCCCTCCCTCTGCTTCGCCTTCCTTCCTTTCTGACGGCTCCGACGGCCTGTTGCGTTATATTGTGCAAAAGGCACCACGTGCCTACTGTAATTTGCCCCAATTGTCGGCTTGCCCGTGCAAGGAGACTTTGCTATACTCGTGGGGTTTTGTGCGATTGTAGCTCAATTGGATAGAGCGTTGGCCTCCGAAGCCAAAGGTTGCGGGTTCGACCCCCGCCTTTCGCACCATTTTTGTATCCAGCGGGAGAGCGCGTCATGGCAATCGATTTGAAGGCCGCGTACAAAACGGTAATGGATGATCATTTTACCCCCACGATGGAGATTTCGTTTGTGGATGGGGATCACCGCCAGACGCTTGTGTACGAAAAGGTCGCTTGGACGATTGATGGCGTGCGCAAGGGGCTTCGTTACGGAGAAAACCCGGGCCAGGAAGCAGCGATGTACCGCTTGGTCAACGGCAATTTGGTGCTGGGGAACGTTCAGACCATTCAGCCTGGCCGTGCATTGGTTTCGGATGCAGAGCTTCTCCAATTCGGCAAACATCCCGGGAAGATCAACCTGACGGATGCGGACAACGCGCTCAACATCCTTCGATTCTTGACGGCAACGCCCTGTGCCGTCATCGTGAAGCACAACAATCCTTGTGGTGTGGCCAAAGGTTCCACGATCGCCGAGGCGTATGATCGTGCCAACAAGGCGGATCTTTTGGCAGCCTTTGGTGGGTGCATCGCCCTGAACCGAGTCTGCGACAAAGAGACCGCGGAGCTGATCACTCGGAATTACGCTGAGGTGGTTGTGGCGCCCGGATTCACCGATGAGGCCTTGACGCTCTTTGCGGCGAAGAAGAATCTGCGTGTGATGCGCATTGAGGCGATGGAACGCCTCGAAACCTATGCGACGGAGCGCTTCCTCGATCTCAAGAGCATGATGGACGGCGGCATTATCGCCCAGCTGAGTTTCCTCCCCGAAGCTCGCACGGCCGACCGATTGATCGTTCCCGAGGTGACGGATAAGGAAGGCCGTCTCCATCGCATCCTTCGTGCCCCCACACAGCAAGAATTGGACGACCTGCTGTTCGGATGGTTGGTTGAGAGCGGCGTAACCTCCAACTCCGTGTTGTTCGTGAAAGATGGTGTGACCGTTGGCATCGGCACCGGTGAGCAGGATCGCGTGGGCGTGGCGGAAATCGCCCGCGACAAAGCCTATCGCAAGCTCGCCGATCGCTATGCGCGAGAGACCTACGGAACGCCCTACAATGAACTCGGCGATGCCGTGAGGCAAGCCGCCTGCGATGCCTTTGCCAAGGAAACCAACGGTGGCCTCAAAGGCGCCTGCATGGTTTCCGATGCCTTCTTCCCCTTCCGTGACGGTGCGGAGGTCGGCATCCGTGAAGGTGTCACCGCCATCATCCAGCCCGGCGGTGCCATCCGCGACTGGGACGTCATTGATTGTTGCAATGAGCATGGCGTGACGATGGTTTTCACCGGCCAGCGTAGTTTCCGCCACTGAGGCTTCATATGCCGAACGTCGCCTGGAAGGTTATCCTACCGTTGTGTGCGTTGCTGTTGTGCGGTTGTGCAGCAACGATGGCGGATTATGAGACGGATTCCGCGATCACCGCCCGTTTGCCGGCGGAAGAAAGCCAATCCATCGATGTGCCGAAGCGCTTTTTTGACGACATTCTCCCCAAGCGTTTCCAGCACGAAGGCATCGGTATCATCAACACGCAGGAGCAGTTCTCCGCATTCTGGGAGCTCTATACCCGAGATGCCACGGCGTTGCCGCCTTCCATCGATTTCCGGAGTTCGGTGTTGCTCTTCGTCTACGATCCGGTCTACTACAATCTCGTGCGATTCAAGGGGCTTAATGTCTGGAAAGGCATTGCCAATCCCTTTGTCGAGCGCACGAAATGGAAATTGTCGATTGAGGGCGATCCCAACCTTCTGCGCATCCGAAAGGCCGCCGGAGAAAAAATTCCCGAGCCCAAGGTCAATGTGGCCCTTCTCCAAATTCCCCGCAACCTGCCCGGGCGGCCAGGTGTCACGGCGATCCTTGTGGACGCCGAGGGGAGCGTCATTCCCGTGCCCTCTGAGCCCTGAACCATCATGCATCGGCAACTGACGTTTAAGCAGGCATGTGAGCGCCTCCGCATCCCCGAGCAGACGCTCCGCGATGCGGTGAAATATGGTGAAGTGCCTTGCCGGAAGCACGGTTCGGACGTTGTTTTTGACGCGAACGAATTGGATGCGTGGGGCTCGCGGCGTATTTTGGCGCTTCGCCATCGCGAGCTTGTCCCGGAGCACATCGCCTCAACCCGGCAAGACGTCAAGGTCATCGCCGACGATGTGCTCTTGCCCCACCTGCTCAAACCTGGATACGTGGCGCTTGACGCACGTTCCAAAACCCGCAAAAGCGTCATCCGCGATTTGGTCGATATGGCCGAGGCGCGTGAATTGCTTTGCGATCCGGCCGATATGCTTCGGCAATTGGAGGAGCGTGAGGCGGTCTCTTCGACGGCCCTCCCCGGCGGCATTGCCCTGCTCCACCCGCACCATCCGGACCCTTATCTGATCACGGAGCCGTTTATGCTGGTGGCTCGGAACCTCCGTCCCATTTGGTTCGGTGCGGAAGACGATACGCCAACGGATCTCTTTTGCCTCATTTGCTGTGGCGAAAACATGCGCCATCTCCATGTGCTCGCCCGTCTTTGCATGATGATTCGCGAAACAGACGTCTTGAGCGAGATTCGTTCCGCCGAGACGGCGGAAGCGCTGACCGAGGCGATCTATGCCGCCGAGCGTGCCGTCCTCGCGAAACTTCACTAAGTGCTCTCACGCGCACCCGCACACCACAAACATCCAGACGCCCTACATCCCCAATCGAGATACGGCGTACCTTGAAGTGTGACGCTCTGTATCTCGGATTAAGGGACGGCGCGGCCGTCTCCAAGAAGAATGTCGGCAAGCTCAGGATCTTTGGTCCGCACCTCTTCTGTGGTAAGGCCATCCAACTCATGCGGGAAGACAATCCACTCAGAGGTCTCGCGGACGGTATAATCCGGCGCAAAGCCCACAAGATTGGCCAAAGGTTTCCAATAGACCGTGGCAATGCGCAAGTCAGCCTGCGGGAGGCGTTTACGCACGGCAAGCGCCGTCTTCCCACTGTCGAAGACATCGTCCACCACAAGAACGCGGCACCCCTCGGGAATGGCATCAAGAATCGGCTCCGCTCCGTGGAAAGAGACCGTCTCCGTGCGCTCACCGATGCCCGCATACGAAGAACATTTCACGACGGCATTGGCAACGGGGCGTCCGAGGAAGGCGAACACCTCACTGACCACCACGCCCGGGAAAGCCCCCCCGCGCCACAACGCAAGAATTAGATCGGGTTGCCAAGTGGCATCATCGAAAACTTTTTTTGCGAGGCGCGCGCAATCACGCTGGAAAGCATCGGCCGAAACATAAAGCTTCATAAACAACGCTCGCTGAATCTTCGGAGTTGACTGCGACAACGATCAATATGCCTTCTGCACTGCGGCGGAAAGCTCAACGGAGGCTCCATCAAGCCAACGCAACATGGCCCGCAACGCCACCGGGAGCGTAATCAGCACGCCGATTCCGAAAAGACACGTGCCGGAGAACGCAAGCAAGCCAAACAGAAGACACGGCACGGCCTTGGCAGGCGCGGAAAACAGAAATTCGAGCGTCGCCCGAAGCGCCACCGGGAGGGGCAAGTCAAACCGATCCGTCAGCACAAGAGCCAACCACAAGGGCTGGGTAAGCAAAAGCCAAACCGGAAACCCCAACAAGGGATGATGAAGGCTTGGAAGCACCGCAATGATCCAGATACCGAGCCCCAACCAAAAAGCGGTCGCAATGCGTCGCGTCCCCTGAAGGCGTTGCGTGAGGTACAGCGCGCGCAACGGCCCCACCGGTGCCGTCGGGCTGAGATGCCAAAGGTAAAGCACCGCTGCCGGCCCCAAAAGAATCCCTGTCGCACAGGCCACCAAGAAGAGAAACGCAAGGATGGCCTCGCCCACAGGATTGGAGCGGAAATAATCAAAACCGTCTTTAAGACACGCAATCATGGCAGGTCAGCGATTAGAATTGCCAATCCAAATCATCGTTGCCCACCGGCAAGATGATACGCTCCAACGGCTGCCCATCTGGGCCAACTTTGGCATCTTTGCGCTCTTTCGGAGCCTTCCGGACGGGCATGGTCCGCGCGGGAGGCTGCTGCACCTTCTTTTCCTTGGCGGCAGGCGTTTCGGGCTTTTCGACTTCCTTGGCGGGAGGCGTAACCGCCTCGGCCTGCTTTTGCGGAGCGACCGCTTCTTTGGATTCGGATTCCTTAGCTACAGGCGCAGAAGCCGGCGGCGTCGCTGTCGGTGCCTGTTTCGTGACCTGCTCGGTGGTCTTCTCCACGGAGAGAGTCACGGGTGTTGTGGGCCGAGAGACCGTGGCCAACGCTTCGGCATGGCGCGCTTGGGCCTCGGCAAGGCGGGTTTCCAACAGGCGTTCATTGAGCCCCATCTGCCGTTGCATGACCCACATCACCATGCCACACACCATCGCCACGATGATGACCACCGCAAGCGCGATGACAACCACCGCAACATTACTGCTTTTCTGTTCCATGACGGGACTCCCGAAGTTTGCGCAACCGAAGCTGTCCACAGGCGGCATCGGCCTGTTTCCCGCGGCTACGGCGCATTGTGGTGTGGATGCCGGCTTTGAGAAGGGCATCAAGAAAGGTCAGGCAGTCGGCGTGCGACGGGGTCTTCCCATCAAACTCCGCCACCGGGCTGAGAGGAATGAGATTCACGCGCGCCTTGCGCCCCCGGAGCAACCGAATGAGCTCTGCGGCATGAGCCGGGCGATCATTGAGATCCCGAACGAGCGTATACTCATACGTGATGATCCGCCCTGTGGCGGCGGTGTAGGCATCGCACGCCGGAAGCAACTCCGCGAGCGGCCAACGATGATTCACGGGCATCAGACGCGAACGGATGGCATCGTTCGGGGCATGGAGGGAAACCGACAGCTCAAACTGCACGCCCTCCGTGGCCAACCGTTCAATCCCCGGCACAATGCCACACGTGGAAATGGTGATGTGGCGGGCGCCAATGTTCGGGCCCTGCTGGCAATTCAGCACACGCAACGCCCGAAGCACGGCATCATAATTCATGAACGGCTCACCCATGCCCATCACCACGATGTTATTGGGCCACTGCCCCATCGCTTGGGCCAACACCGCCACCTGCCCAACAATCTCCGAGGCCGTCAACGAACGGACACATCCAAGCTGCCCGCTTGCGCAGAAGGCACAGTGCATATCGCATCCCACTTGGGACGAGACACACTGCGTCACACGTCCATCGGCAGGGATCCAAACCGTTTCAATCCGCTCGCCATCGGAAGCTTCGAGCAAAAACTTCGTGACGCCATCCGCCCCGGAAGGCGTCCGCTCCACTTCACGCAAAGGTTGCAACGGCGCACACTCGGCCAATCGGCTGCGCATCGGACCGGGAAGCGTTGTCAATGCCTGCCAATCGACGACACGATCCCCATAAAGCCCCCGAACGATCTGTTTCGCCCGGAACGCCGGCCACCCTTCCTCCTTGCAGAGGCGCGCCCAATCATCGGGAAGAAGCCCGTAAGCACCGTTATTCATGGATCTTCTCCGTTGGGGACTCGACGTGTTGCCGACCGGAAACCGCGCGCCGAAGGGTCAGCGGATCGGCATAAGCGATTCCCGATCCGCAGGGAAGGCCAAAGGCCAACCGTGTGACGCGCACATCCATATTCTTCAGCCGTTCGGTAATGTATCCAGCGGTGGCATCGCCTTCCAAATCCGTGGAAAGGGCCAACAACACCTCTCGGATCCCCTCCGCCTGAACCCGTTGCACCAACGCGGTGACCCGAAGTTCCCCCACGCCGGTTTGCCGACCGGGCGAAAGCTTTCCCATCAACGCATGATAACGGCCCTTGAACGCTCCGGAGGCCTCCAGCGTGTGGATATCGGCAGGATCTTCCACCACACACAAAAGCGAACCATCCCTATCGACGCGCGTGCATAATGGGCAGGGATCTGCCTCGTGCGAAGTGAAGCCCCCACATTTGGAGCAAAGGCAAACGTTCTCGCGGGCCTCAATCAAGGCGCGCACGAGGGTATCCAAGAGCGTTTCGGGGCGCCGCACGAGCGCAAGTGCCGCACGTTCAGAGCTTCGCCGACCGAATCCGGGAAGCATGGAAAGCGCATGCACGAGGTTGTCAAGATGCGGCAACACCGAACGTTCCCTCCAAAAAGCGTGAAATCACTTTCCGAAGGGCAGACTGCCATCCTTCATCATCTGCTGCATCATCTGCTGCGTCTGCTGGCGGACATTGGAGATGGCGGCATTGATCACGGTCTTGAGCATCGTCTCAAAACGATCCGTCTTCCCCGCCTTCACCTCCACCAAGGCTTCCTCGGCAATCTTCAGCTGAGTGACGGAAAAATCGCCCTTCACCGTAACCGAAATGCCCCCGTTCTGATGGGTATAGGAAATCTTGTCGATCTCGGCCTGAATCTTCTTGGCCTCTTTGCGCATCTGCATCGCCTGCTTCATCTGATCAAACATGCCCATGTCAGCATCCTTTCGTCAAACATTTTCGTGGACATCCACGGGGCCGCCGCCGAAAAGGCGAACGGCAAGGTTGAGGATCTCGTCCACATACTGGCCGCCTGAGTCTTGCAACGTCTCCACGCGGACGGCACGCGGGGGGGCGCTCTGCGGCATGGAAGAAAGGTCTTCGGCACAAGGCGCGTAACCTTCATCTTCCAAGGGAGCCAAATCGTCTTCTGGCTCAACCTCCGCCGCAGAGAGGGGAGAGGGGGGGACCGTGGGGGAGGATTCCCGCACGGAGGGAGCGGCGCACTGAGGCGCCGCAGGGGCGGCCGCCGGACCTCGCGGAGCGGCGGCCGCCAAACGTCGGATCACTTGTTCCCTAAGAGAGGTAAGCCGGCGCAACACCTCATCAAGTGACACCGTCTTGGCCGCACGGGCACAGCGAATCAACGTCATCTCCACGAGCGTTCTGACGGAGAGCGCTGAGCGCAACCGCCCCTCCATCTCCGAAAGAAGCCCCGTGATTTCCACAATCCGCTGAGGCGGCGCAAGTTTGGCCTGCGCCTCCAACACCGCGAGCTGCTCGGTGGTGACATCCTGTCGCGCGAGCTCAACACCCGCCTGCTGAAAGACGAGAAGGTTCCGAAAATGCCAGAGCAGTTCCGCCGTAAGCCGACGCATGTCCTTGCCGGCACCTTCAAAGGCATCAACCGCCCGCAAAATCCCGGGAATGTCGCCTTTCAGAATGGCATCCGCCAACCCTTCGAGGGCACCACGGGAAACCAAACCGAAAACGGCAAGGACATCCTCTTCCGTCAGATCGGTGCCTTTGAAGGCGATGAGCTGATCGAGTGCGGAAAGCGCGTCGCGCAACCCTCCGTTGGACCCTCGGGCAATGGCCAAAAGCGCGTCGTCCGTGATGGCAATCCCCTCGGCATTGCAAATGAAGCGCAACCGCCGAAGGATGTCACCCGTCGAAATGCGCCGCAAGTCAAATCGCTGGCAACGACTGATGATCGTTGGGAGGACCTTGTCCCCCTCCGTGGTGGCAAAGATAAACTTCACATACGGCGGAGGTTCCTCCAACGTCTTCAACAGTGCGTTAAAGGCGGCATTGGAGAGCATATGCACTTCGTCAAGAATGAAGATCTTGAAACGGCTATGCGTGGGCGCGAACTGCACTTGGTCGAGCACACCATGGATATCCTCCACCTTGTTGTTGGAGGCTGCGTCGAGCTCCACCACGTCCATGTCGGAGCCAACGGCGATTCCCTTGCAATTGTCGCATTCCCCGCAGGGATGCATGGTGGGCCCCTTCTCGCAATTCAGCGCCATGGCGAAAATACGCGAGAGCGTGGTCTTGCCAATGCCACGCGGCCCAATGAAGAGGTACGCATGCGCGATGCGATCCTGCGCAATGGCATTGGCGAGTGTGCGCGTGACATGATCTTGCCCCACGACGTCGTCAAACGTCTTGGGGCGCCACTTCCGCGCAAGGACTTCGTAGGCCATAGATTCCTTTCGGTGGACAAAGGCCGGAGGTGAATGATTTCCCCCAATGCCCTTCTGTTACCGCATCAAGCCGGCCACCAAACGGTTGAAATGCGCGGGGTCCGGCGGAAGTGTGCCTTCCGCAAGGCAGGCCTGCCCATACAGCAAATCGATGGCATCATCGCGTTTCGCCTCATCCGTCTCTGCGAGAAGCGACTTGATGAGGGTGTGGGAAGGATTCAGCTCAAGGATGCGCTTCTCTTCCGGCACTTCCTGCCCCATGGCCTCCATCATACGGCGCATCGCAGGATTGAGCGCGGTGGGATCCTGCACCAAGCAGCACGGGGAATCGGTGAGACGCGTGGAAAGGCGAACTTCCTTCACCGTCTTTTCCAAATGCTTGGCGAAGGCCTCCGTGAGGGGCTTAAGCTCTTTCTCGGCGGCCTCGAGTTCCTTCTTCGCGTCCTCACCCTCCAGCTTGAGATCGCCCTTGTCGGCGAAAACAATGGGCGTCTTGTCGTACTCATACAATTCGGAGGCGATGAACTGATCCACTGGGGAAATCAGGAACAGAACATCATAGCCCTTGGCCTTGAGTTGCTCCAAACAAGGGCTCTGCTGCGCGGACTGCAACGTGTCGGCCGTCAACATATAAATGGCCTTCTGTCCCTCCGCCATGGCGTCCTTGTACGCGCGCAACGAAGTAAACTTCCCGTCCTTCAGATTCCGGAAACGGAGGAGTTCGGTCAGTTTTTCCCGGTTCTCCCAATCCGAATGGAACCCTTCTTTCACAAAGTCACCAAGGTTGGCCGTGAAGGCGTCGTAATCTTCAGGCTTTTCCTTGGCCATCTCGGCCAAAGCCTTCAGCACACGATTGGTAAGATCCGCGCGAATCTTGCGGATGATGGCGTCATCCTGCAACATTTCACGCGAAACATTGAGCGGCAGATCGCTACTGTCCACCACGCCCTTGATGAAACGCATCCACGCGGGCACCAGCTCTTCAATCTCGTCGCCGATGAACACATTGCGCACGTAGAGCGAGAGCCCGTGCTTGTTTCCCGGCATCATCAGCTCCATGCCCGCACTCTTGGGGATAAAGAGCAACGCACGATACTCCAGCGTTCCTTCCGTGGCAATGTGCAGTGTGCGCATCGGCTCCCCAAGGCCATGCAGCGTCTGGCGATAGAACGCCTCATACTCTTCCGGTTTGACTTCGTTTTTCGGACGCTTCCAAAGCGCCGTCATCGTGTTTAGGGGCTTCTCTTCCTCCTTGTCCTTGCCCCCCTCGCTCTCGCCATCCTTTTTCTTTCCGATTTCGGTCAGGCAAATCGGATAGGCGATGAAGTCTGAGTAACGGCGCACCAAGTCGCGAAGCTCCCATCCCTCCGCGAACCGCTCCATATCCTTGCGCAGATGAAGGGTGATCGCCGTCCCGGGCTGGGTCCGACTTCCATCGTCCATCGTGTACTCGCCGTCACCGGCACTCATCCACCGCACCGGCTTCTGTCCCTCCCCGCGGCGAAGGGAATCCACCGTCACGCTATCGGCGACCATGAACGCCGCATAGAAACCCACGCCGAACTTGCCAATCAGCTCGGGGATATTGGTTTCCTTCCCTTCCTTCAACGCTTCGGCGAACGCCTTGGAGCCACTCTTGGCGATGGTTCCCAAAGCCTCTTCCATCTCCTCGGCGCTCATGCCCAAGCCGTTATCCTCCACCGTGAGGGTGTGCGCCTCCGCATCCGCGGTCAAGCGAATCCCCCACACCGGGGCCTCGGGTGCGATTGTCTTATCCGTCAAAGACAAGTACTTTGCGCGATCAATCGCATCGCTGGCGTTGGAGATGAGCTCTCGAAGGAAGATTTCCTTCTTGGAGTAGAGCGAATGAATCACGAGATCCAGCATTTGCCGAATCTCGGCCTTGAATGCACAGGTCTTTGCCATAGTGCCAAAATCCTTTCCAAACCAATAAATGTGTCCCTCAAGTATAACAAACACCCTCGTATGATGTGTTATACTGACTGTGTTACGTGGGAATCGGCATTGGAAACATGCCGATCCTTTGTTGTTTATTGTCCAGCACTCCTCCCATTGGAGTCTCTTATGACGAGAAAAGGCTCACTTCGCGAATGCCTCATGGTTGCTTGGCCGCTTGTGCTCGCGATGGCAGGCAATGCCATCATGATGTTTGCGGACCGACTCTTTTTGGCGCGATACAGTGCCACAAGCATCCAAGCGGCACTTCCCGCAGGACTGACCGCATTCATGGCGATTGCGTTCCTGCAAAACGTCGTCGCATATTCGGGGACGTTCGTGGCGCAATATTTTGGGGCAGGATCTCGTGCGGCATGTGCCCGCGCAATGGGACAAGGTCTGTGGCTGGCCTTGCTCTGCGTCCCGTTGCTGTTGGCAACCGTCCCGCTCGGCAACCTGTTGTTTGAATTGGCCGGACACGCCCCCGACGTTGTGAAGGAAGAGCGGAGCTATTACCTCACGTTGGTTGTCGGCAATCTTTCCATGCCGTTTGCCGCAGCCATTGCCGGATTCTTCAGTGGCCAAGGATTTACGCGCCTCGTTATGGTGGCCAATTTGATTGGCAACGCCACGAATGTCCTGCTTGACCCTCTCTTCATTTGGGGGTGGGGCCCAATTCCGGAACTCGGAATCGTTGGGGCCGGTGTGGCAACGGCCTTCTCACAGTTTCTGATTTTGGGTATCTTGATCGTTGCCGTGTTGCGTGAACGCCATCTTTCCACATCACGGCGGCGCCGAGTCGCATTTGCTTGGAAGGGGCCACTCATCCTGCGCATTGCCCGCTTCGGGCTCCCCAGTGGTGGGCATGTGCTGCTGGATGTCGGCACATTCACCGTCTTCGTCTTCATTACGGGGCGAATGGATGCGCTCAGCTTCGCGGCCAGCAACATCGCCTTTTCCGTCAATCAACTGGTCTTCGCTCCGCTCATGGGCATCGGCATGGCCGGAGCCATCGTCACGGGACAACGGATGGGAGACCAAGACACAAAGGGTGCCGCGCGTGCCGGCCGGAATTGCATTGTCCTCGGGTGGATTTATATCCTCCTGTGCACAATCGTCATTGGCGGCTTCTGCGACCCCATCTTGCGGGCATTCTATCCGCACAACGCGCCGTTCTCCTACGATGCATACCTTCCGCTCGGACGTAGCCTCATTGTCATCTTTTTGGTTTGGGCCTGGTTTGACACCCTCAACATCGTTCTCGGAGGCGCGCTCAAGGGTGCCGGAGATACGCGGTTTGTCATGTACTGGGTCGCTGGAACAGCCGTCTTCCTTTGGATGCCAGCCCTCCTTCTGCTTTATTGGTTGGACTTTGGCATCGTTTCTCTTTGGCTGACAATGCTGGGATATGTCATGATCGCCGGAGGTGGCCTACTGTGGCGATTCGCCCGAGGCCAATGGAAAAACATCCGTTTGATTGCCTCATAACGCCCCAAATCGTCTATCCTTACCAGCGCATCCATTCACTCCGAATGTTTCCCCCATAAAGGCACCCATAGTCGTAATTTGTTATACTCCGAGACAGAAAGGAATCCCCATGTCGCGCGAAAACTGGACCTCTTCAATCGGCTTTATCCTTGCTTCGGCAGGTTCTGCCATCGGATTGGGCAATATTTGGAAATTCCCCTACGTCGCCGGACAAAATGGCGGCGGGTCTTTTGTGTTGGTTTATGTGCTGTGTGTGTTGCTGATAGGCCTCCCCGTGATGTGCTCGGAGATGTTGATCGGACGGCACACACGCCGTAACGTCATCAACGCGATGGGCAAGGTGGAGCATATCGCCAATGGATCCCCCGTCCGGTTCGCCTTGAGCGTCTTGGCCGCCGGCATGGCCGTGGCCTTTACGCTCATGGAAGCATGGTTGATGGTCGGTGTGGCTCTTTTCGCGGTGTGGGCTTTCGCTCGGCGTGGTTTTGCCGCGATCGGTTGGGTCTGCACGGCCGTGGCGCTGGCGATTCTCTCCTACTACGCCGTCGTTGGCGGATGGATCGTCGAATACATTTGGCGCGCTGTCACAGGCGGATTGGCCGCCCATGTCCCGGGGGCTGAACTTTCCGCAGAGGCCTCGCAGATCGCCGTGGAGTCCGGAAAATCGTTTGGGGCCTACATCGGGGACCCATGGCGCGTGCTCATTGGGTTCGTGGTGTTTATGGCATTGACGGGAGCCGTGATTCTCGGTGGCATCCGCTCCGGTATCGAGCGTGTCAGCAAAATATTGATGCCTGCGCTCTTCGTCCTGCTGCTAATCGTAATCGTCCGCAGTGTCACAATGCCGGGGGCATGGGAAGGTGTGGTCTTCCTGCTGAAGCCGACGTCTGCCGGTTTCACGCCCAAAGTGGTTCTAATGGCTCTCGGGCAGGCCTTCTTCTCGCTTTCCCTTGGAATGGCCATCACCGTGACCTACGGCTCCTATTTGCACAAAGATCAGAATATCCTGAGAGCCGCGGGATGGGTCGGTGTGCTGGATACGCTTGCGGCGCTCTTGGGCGGATTGGCGATCTTCCCCGCAGTCTTTGCCGTCGGCCTCAAGCCGTCTTCCGGGCCTGGATTGATTTTCGGGGCATTGCCGGCGACCTTCGCTGAAATGTGGGGCGGGGCAATATGGGCGACCTGTTTCTTCGTGATGTTGCTCATCGCTGCAGTGACAAGCTCGGCGTCCCTGTTGGAGTGTGGCGCAACGGTCTTCATCGAGCGTTTCCGCCGCGGACACAAGAGGGGCTCTCGGCGCACGGCCGTATTGACCGGATTTGTCATCTGCACAATCATGGGACTGCTCACCGTCTTCTCCACGGCCGACTGGTCGCACCTTCCTTGGCTTGAACGTGGCGTGCGGGCCTGCATGGGGTCGCTCACTCAAGGAAGCTGGTTCGACACGTTGGACAACTTCGCCTCCTATTGGTGCCTGCCCTTCACGGCCCTGGCAATCACGTTGTTGGTGGGTTGGGTGTGGACACCCCGACGGGCCGCCCCGGAATTGCTGGCAACCGGAGAAGGGGACACCTTCCCTCGCTGGATTTTGCTGGCGTGGGGACTGTTGGTGCGTTGGGTGGCGCCGATTGCCATCATCCTTGTGTTCCTCAATTCCACAGGCTTCTTGAGTCTTTGACATGAACTTCCTCCCGTTGTTGCTGTCGCTCTCCCCGGTCATGCTGTCCGCGGGGCTGTCCCCAAAAGCGGATTATCAGCCGATTATTGACGCCAAGCCGTTCGGAGACATGGCCGCCACAACGGAAACGGACACCGCCACATTGGCCGAACAGCAGAAGCAAAAGGAAGAGATCGCCCAAAAGTTCAGGATGTGCGGCATCACGGATATGCCCGATGGCACACGCAAGATTGCCTTTCTTGATGAGACCACGGGACAAACGGCAAGCTATTTGCTCGCCATTGGGGAAACGCAAAACGGATTCACCCTCGTCTCCGCCGACTACGTGAAAGAATATGCCACCCTCACAAAGGATGGCCTCACCTTCACACTCGGATTGGGGAAAGGGCTGATTGACGCCCCTCCCGAAGCAGAGGAATCCGTCGATGAGGACGATCCGCAGGAAGTCGCCTCCGCCGAAGAGCGAACGCCCGCACCGGAAAAGAAAGAGTCCTCCTTCCGGGCTCGTCTGTTGATGCGTCAAGCGGCCAAAGCCGAGGCCGAAGCCTCCGAACGGAGAGCGCTCCAAAACCGCGTGGCGGAGGCCGAAGCCGAAAAGATCAAGGCCGCCCGTCGCGTGCAGATTGAACGCATCAAGCAAGGCTTGCCCCCCACCCAACCGATCACGCTCACGCCGGAAGAGGACGCAGAGCTTGAGGCCGCGGGTGTCTTCCGCGTTCCCGCCCAAAAGGAAACTCCGAAGCAAGGGGACGACCAAAAGCAAGAGGTTACCCCTGCGCAACAACCCGCCGAACACGAGCAAGTGGGCCACGCCCAACTTCCAAGTGCTGGAGGCGTTGCCTTTCGAAAGGCCCCCACCCCCTCCGCAACCAACAAGGATCTCCTATGACTTACCCCCAGCCCACCCCTGAAGCCATCGATGCCGAAGTCGCGCGTCTCCAACCCCGCTACGAAGCCTTTATGCAAGCGCAGGGAGAGACGCCCGATCCCGTCCAGTTGCGTGAATGGGCCACGGAGAATCTGCGCGA
Source organism: uncultured Lentisphaeraceae bacterium (assembly GCA_949282555.1). Classification (GTDB taxonomy): domain Bacteria; phylum Verrucomicrobiota; class Kiritimatiellia; order RFP12; family DVOR01; genus Spyradenecus. The sequence goes on from CASDPK010000012.1 coordinate 14,296, forward strand.
ACAGATCATTTTGGAACAAGAGGCCAAGGCCGCAGGCAAAACTGTCGACCAACTGATGAAGTCGATCGTTGCCGCAGTCCCGGAAGTGACGGTGGAGGAAGCTCGCGCAGAGTTTAAGGCCCATCCGGAACGCTTTGTCGCGCCGGAACGTGTCCATGCCCAACACATCGTTCTGCATCGCGAAGACCACACCGCCGCCGACGCGCTTCCGGAATTGTTGAACCTTCGCGCCAAACTCATTTCCGGGGCGCTTTCGTGGGAAGAGGCAGTCGCGGAGCATTCTGACTGCGCAGGGAACAGCGACCTCGGCTTCTTCCCCCGAGGGGCGATGGTGGAAGCGTTCGAAGATGCCGCGTTCGCCGCAGAAGAAGGCGCCATCACCGATGTCATCGAGACGCCCTTTGGTTGGCACCTCATTCGGGTGCTGGCCCACCTTCCCGAAGAGCCCATGTTGTTTGAGGAAGCCAAGGAAGGCTTGATGGCCTCCCTGCGTGAGGCGCGCGAACGGGAAGCGTTGGAGCAGTTCGTGGATTCACGCAAGGGCGCCTTTGAGAAGACGGATGGTGCCGAAGCGACTGCCACGCCCTGATCCACTTTCCCACATCCCACGCCGCACTCAGAAGCCTCTGGCGCGAACCCGGAGGCTTCTTGATTTCTGTCCCATTTCAATGGGAAACCGCATGCCCTCCATTCCAAGGTCTGGTCACAAAAAGGTGGCGACGGGTGTCGCCCCCCGTCGCCGTGTAGGAGTAAACAAAATGCAATCAGCTATCACTTGGCCTGAGGCGCGACCAACCGGTGCAACTGGGCCCCCGCCTGGAGAAACGCACCCACACCGTACACCTCGGTCATGTCCTTCGTGACCTTTCGGGGATCTTGCCCGATCGGTTGCACATATCCCAGCTTCCCATCGGCCTGGACGGCATCGCACAGGGCCTTCCAGCCTTTGAGAACGGCGGGTTGATACGTCGCACGATCAAGGTATCCCTCATTGATGCCCCACGCCAACGCGTAGACGATGAAGCCCGAGGCGCTCGTTTCGGGGGAAGGATAGCTTGCGGGATCCAAAAGGCTGGCGTGCCAATAACCATCGGGATTCTGAAGCTTCACAAGCCGAGCGGACATCTGCCGATAGAGATCTTCGTAGTAGGCCCGATTCGGCGCGTCCTTGGGCAACACACGCAGAAGATTCGCCAATCCGCCAATCACCCAACCATTGCCGCGTCCCCAAAAGACCTTGGCGCCATTGGCCTCCCGGTGGGGGAACTTGTCATTGGGGGCATCGGGGAAGTAACGGGAATCGCGATAGAAGAGCGCCTCTTCCTTATCATAGAGATAATCCGTGGTCGCCTTGAATTCCTTGTGCATGAAATCGAGATACTTCGCGTCCTTGGTGATCACCCACAGCTGGGCGTACACCTGCGGCGCCATGTAAAGCGCATCGCACCAGCTCCACCGTTCCAACGCCTTCCAACTGTGAAGGTCAAGAGAGACCGTCGGAGGCTTGGCAAGGATGGAATCGACCCGCTTCTGCGTGGGTTCCAATCGCTTTGCCCCACCAAAGCGCTGATAAAGCCGAAGCCACGCTTGGCAAGCCGTGAAGTTATCGGCATGAGAAGGATTGTTCGCACGAGGATGCGGCTGCCACCGGCATCCATTGCCGATGCCCTCGATCCACCGCGTGTAAGACGTGTCCTTCTCCGTGGCCTCCGCGAGTTCACCCCAATCCAACATACCGATGTAAAGCGCCCCATTCGTCCAATCCGTAGGAGCATGCCGCACTTGGGGCTGATGGAGGATTTGCCAATCGGCAACCTTGCGCATCATGCCGCGAATCTCGGCCTGAGAGGGCAACGCCTGCGCCAAAGCCATCGTGGCCGTCGCACAGAGAGCAAGCATCGGAATCAATCGTTTCATCGCTGGGGGACTCCTTTCGGGGAAACCTCAATCATTGACTTGTAGAATAGCGCAATCAAAGCACCGCAAGCAAGCATCCTATCGAAAAATCGAAAGGGTGCGCACTAAAGAATGCGCCCAACCATCAAACCTCGGGCAAGGTGTGGCGGATAAGCTCCACCGTGCCATCATCATGAATCAGGCGAAGCTGAATCTGCACCTTTCCGGTGCGCCCGGGATGGATCTCTTCCATCGGGAAGGCAAAATCCAAACGCCCGTCGGTGCCAAAGGGCACGACAAACGATTCCGCATCGTAGTTGTCGTTCACGCTGCCGAAATCATCCTTGTCATACGCAGCGACAACGCGGCGCACCGTCGCCCCCTCCGGCAACCGCCCCGTCACCCGAACCGTTCCCCCTTCCCTGCGAATATCGGGGCGGAATCCCTCCGCCTTGCGAAGCGGACGCGGCTCAAAAACACGGCAGGGCGGCGAACTTTCCAAGAAGGCACAATCCCCGGGCGTGAGGAACGTGGGCGTGAACCCCAACGTGCGGTTGCCCGCCCCCATCAGCGCAGTGCCAAGCTCCTTGGCCTGACTTTTGGTGGCATGGGTGTGAGGCAAGCCGAGACCATGCCCGAGCTCGTGTGCCATCCCGCCATACCACGGCTTGAACTTCTGACCTTCGGGCGTGTCTTTCCCGCAATCTTTGTAATCGAATCCCTCGTAATCAAGGGCGAAACACGAGGTTCCGAACCCGTAAAAGGGCACCCCTGGTTTCCCCCGCGTCGGCAAGATAATGAGCGTCCGATCCGACCGTTTGCGCTCCGGATGAGCCTTGAAGTGCGCCTCGACATCGGGAAGCGCGGTCTTCCAACCGCCCTCATAGGGATATCCTTTGAGCGGATGGGTTCCCTTCACCTCGTCCAATGCCACAAGGCCCGTCTGAGGATCCAACGGCATCCGCAAACGTGCGGGCGAGCCATTCCGCGCCAACTCGCGATTATAGAAATCGCGCATCTCGAGCAAAATCTTTCCCAACCGCTCCCGATGCCCCGGCAACGGCTCCATGTCATTCGGGACAAGATAGATGACGTTCAGCATAGGAAGCGGCGAGGCCTCCGATGCCGTCACGGCCGGCTGAGCCTCCGGCCTTTTTTGCGGCTCAGTCTCCGCCGCATGGGCGAATGGAGCGAGAGCGGCCAAGAGGCAGGCAACGGCGGAATGGCGCAACATCATTTCTCGTTCTCCGGTTTCGGGTCAAGGGTGTGGCGATAAAGCTCCTGCGTTCCATCTTTGTAAATGTAGCGCAGTTGCACCTGAACATAAGGCGTTTTTCCCGGCGAAAGCTCCGCCTTGGGGAAGGTGAAATCATAAGACCCATCCGCCGCAACCGGCACCACGAACGTCTCCGCATCGTAGTTATTGTTCACGCCCTCCCACATGTCCTTATCCCACACCGCAATGAGAGCATGGATATCGTTAGGGACAGGCAAACGCCCCTGAATCCGGGCCGTCCCCTCCCCTTGCGTCACGGTGGGCTTGGCCTCCTTCAACACATGGCGAGAAGGCGCTTCCGGACATTTGTCCAACCGGCAGGAATCCGAGACTTCCAAGATCTTTGCGGAAGCCGAAGTGATAAAGGTCGGCGAAGCGCTCAATGTGTAATTTCCGGCCCCCATCAGTGCCGTTCCGAACGCCTTCTCATCGCTTCGCGTGGCATGATTGTGCGGAAGCCCAAGCGCATGGCCAAGCTCGTGGGCGATCCCCCCATAATACTTGGCGAACTTTTGACCCTTTGGCCCTTTATCCCCATGATATCGGATGTCCAATTCCTTAAAGTCAATCGCGAAGCAGTACTTCCCCCACCCGTGGAAAGGCCCATACTCCGGCCCTTCACACGGCATCAGCACGAGCACATTGGGCGAAGACTTCAGCCCTGGATTCGCCGCAAAAAAGGCCTCCACCTCTTTGTGAGCCTTCGCGCCGCCGCCATTGCGAGGATAGCCCGTGTGCGGCTCCTTGCCGTGAACCGTGAAGACGCGGATTTGATCCGGACGCGCGGGATCGGTCTGAAACCGCAAAGCCGCCTTTGCCCCATGACGGCGAAGCTCTCCGTTGTAGAAGCGTTCCATGGCCTTAAGCACCTCATTCAAGCGCGCGTGATAGTGAGCGCTCGGCTCCAAATCACTCGGCACAAAATACACCACATTCACCGAAGGCAACGCCTCCGCAGCCCGAAGGCCCACCACTGCCACAAGGGAGAACAACAAAGAAAGAAGATTGCGTTTCATGCTTCTAGACTAACGCATCGCCTTCACGTTGTCGATGGGCGATCACCCTTATCATACCGGTGGTGCATTCTTCCGTAGGCGGCGACCTCCCATCACAACATACCGTCTCACTATCCGAGATGCACTATATCCCAAGGTGAGACGCTCTGTATCGCCACACGAAGCGGCCTATCCTCCCATCGGCACACCGTGACACTCCCTTATCCTCCTCATGCGTGTGCCCTGCCCATGCACCCATTACCCTTCTCCTGCTATTTGCTATTTGCTCAACCTCCTGTAATATGATACACTCCCAACCGTAATTTAGGTTAGCTTGAATGAACAGCGGACGCTTGAGAGTATTGCTTCTGATATCGGTGGACGCGCTGACATTGAGTGTGTGTTGGCTCCTTGCGGCTGGTGGCTATGCCCTCCTCGCAAATGACGCCTCGACCGTCCGCTATCTTTTCTCCCGTGGTGGTTTCCTTGTCGTCTATCTCTGCCTCAATGCGGTGACCCGTCTCTACCATGGGAATCCGTTCTATCCCGGCATGGCGCTTCCGCCCGTGGAGGAATTCCGGCGGCTGGTGCTGACCTCTCTTGGGACGGGTATCCTCTTTTTCGCCTACCTTTCTTTCTACGGGAAAGCCTCTCCTCTGCCCTCGTGGGTGGTGGTTTTGGCCGTATTCCTCAACATTCTCGTTGCGCAACCCATGCGCAATGCCCTGCGCGCATTGCTCCGGCGGATAAAACTCGCTCAGATTCCGGTGGTTTTGGTTGGCCCAAAAGCCGAAACTCGACACCTCTTCAATCTCTTGGATGCCTCGCCCTATACCGGACTCACCGTGCGGGGGACCTTTGAGAAGACACAGGCGGCCCTGACGTTCGCCCAAACGCGAGACATCAAGCACTGCATCAGCTGTCAGCCGCTGAGGGTGTTCCGTGTCACAATCCACGAATTGTTGGGATGGTTTTCCGTTCTCGTCTGTATGCCGGAACCCCAGATTTTCCCTATCGCCATGACGCACTCCGTTGAATTCGGCGGATATGGAGGCCTTGAAATGGCCAACCAATTGCGTCAACGTGGTATTCGGAGTGCAAAACGCGTGGTGGAGTTCCTCGGCGCCACCGTGGCGGGCATTCTCTGCCTGATTCCGGGAGTCTTGATTGCCCTGACGCTTTGGGCGTGCTCTGGTTTTAGGGGGGGGGGTGTCTTTTACCGCACAGAGCGGCTGGGTAAAGGGGGGCGCCCCTTCACCTGCTGGAAATTCCGCACCATGGTGCCCGATGCGGAGGCACGTTTGGCCGCAATGCTCGACTCTGACCCCCAAAAGGCCCGAGAATGGGAACTCACGGGGAAACTCCGCGATGATCCACGCGTCACGCGAATGGGGGTCTGGTTGCGCAAAACCTCCCTAGACGAGATTCCGCAATTGCTGAACGTGCTACGCGGGGAAATGGCTCTTATCGGCCCACGCCCCATCGTCTCCCGCGAAGTCCCCCATTATGGCCGCTACTACGCCATCGTCTCAGCCGTGAAACCCGGGATCACCGGACTCTGGCAAGTCTCCGGCCGCAGTGATGTGGGGTACGACACGCGCGTGGCCCTTGACCTCTACTACGCACAGAATTGGAGCCTGTGGCTCGACCTGTGGATTTTCCTGAAAACCTTTGCCGTCGTGCTATTCCAGCGCGGCGCCTGTTGATGCCCATGACCCGTACCTTACAGCTCAAACGCGATCAAATCCTTGTCCTCGTTTCCAAGGACTTTAAGCTGAAATACAATTCCACCGCGCTTGGTTTCGCGTGGTCATTGATTGTGCCGCTTTTTTCCAGCCTGATTTACTTTTTCGTCTTCGGCATCATGATGCGCTGGCGAGCGGAAAACTATCCGCTTTACCTAATAAGCGGAAACTTCATGTGGCAATTTTTTGCCAATGTGGTGATGATGAATGGACGCGTGCTCTTGCGGAACAGCACCCTTCTCAAAAAGACCTCGTTTGATCGAAGTCTTTTGATTTGGGGAACATTCTTCACTGAAAGTCTCCACTTTCTGCTGACCATCCCCATTCTATTGGGCATCATGATCGTTTATGGCGTGGTTCCGCAGTGGACAACGCTCCTCCCCAATCTTCTTGTCGCCCTGTCTTTGTTGACCCTGCTCGCCGTGGGGATTGGCTATGCCTATGCGGCCATCAATCTCTATTTCCGTGACTTGGAACGCATCATGGGGGTGATCATGATGGCATGGCTCTTCATGTCCCCCGTCTTCATCCCCATCTCCAATGTGCCGGAAAAGTTCCTATGGATTTACACGGTCAACCCCATGGCCGGTATTCTCTGCACGTGGCGAGACATCTTTTATCAACCGGGATTTCACCCTGAGAGGTTCCTTATCCTTGCCCCCGTCTGCCTCATCGTTTTCCTGTTGGGGCGATGGATCTTCCGAAAGCTCGAACCCCGCTTTGCGGAGATGATGTAAGGAGTCCACACCCATGAGCGACACCCCCATCATCGAACTTCACGGCCTTACCAAGCGTTTTGCCATCGAGCAGCGCCACTATGGCCTCAAAAACATTCTCCTCCACCTGCCGCAGTACATTCATGATCGTGCCAACCTTCGATGGTTTACCGCGCTTGACAACGTGACCTTCTCCGTCAAACGCGGCGAACGTGTTGGCCTTATCGGCCATAATGGATGCGGGAAGACCACCCTTCTCTCCGTCATCGGAGGGGTCTACCGGCGTTACCAAGGCGAGGTCCATGTCCGCGGCCGTATCTCCATGATGCTGGCGCTCAGGGCAGGGTTTTGTCCGGAACTTTCCGGACGCGAAAACATTCTGCTGAACGGTGTGCTCCAGGGCCGCACCCGAGCGGAAATGAAGGCCCTTGAAGAGGAAATCATCGACTTTGCCGATATCGGCCCCTTCATCGATTCACCCGTCTGCCAGTATTCCTCCGGCATGTTGGCACGTCTCGGTTTTGGCATCGCCACGGCCATCGAGCCCGAGATCTTGTTGGTGGATGAGGCCATGGCCGTTGGTGACGCAAGCTTTAAGAAAAAGTGCGGCGAACGCATCCAACGCCTCCTCTCACAGGGGACAACGCTCTTTTTGGTCTCCCACAACATGGCCGACATCAAAAAGTACTGCACACGCGTGATCAAACTTGACCACGGGAAAGTAATTTTCGATGGTTCCGTAGAACATCTCGCATAATCGTCTTGAGGAACGAAAGAATAGGATTGATTTACTGAGGTAAGGCATGAAAGCAAAACAGGAAAAGGATATTCGTGTCTTTGTGGTCTTGCACAAAGAAGTCCCATTGCCGAATTGTGAACCGTTCGTCCCCATCCAAGTAGGGAACGGCCCGGCAATTCCAGGTATCAAATGCCGCGACAACACCGGAGACAATATTGCAGAGAAAAATCCCAATTATTGCGAACTTACGGCGCAATACTGGATATGGAAGAACATTAAAGCAGACTATGTTGGGCTGTGCCATTATCGACGGATTCCCAGTTTTACATCCGCGACAAATCCCCTCTTTTGGAGTTTCGACGATGCCACTCGTCGGCGATTTGGCTGGGACAAAGAAACCATTGCAGGTCTATTGACCAAGTACGATATCTTGTTACCGCCTGCATGGTCAGTTTTTCCACCCGGCGAACCCGGAAATCTGATGACGCCGTATCAATTTCACGCCTATGAACATCGAGAGTCCGACATCGCGGAAACATTGCGCGTGATTTACGATGTCACCCCGAACCTCTACAAATATGCAAACAAGGCTCTTTGCGTGGACACAGTGCAGTGTTTCGGTAACATCTGCATCATGCGGAAAGAGCTTTTTGACGCCTACTCGGAGTGGCTTTTCAAGGTACTGTTTGAGCTTGAGCGCCGGATTGAGATTCCAGAGGACAAAGAACAGGCCCGAGTCTTCGGATATCTCAGTGAGCGCCTGATTATGGCGTGGCTCAGATACGCAGAGGACCAATTAGGCGCCCGACCTTGGTTTGCCACCGCCGTTCCTTTAGGTTGTTTTCCGGAACCGCGTCTCGCGGATACTGTTTGTGTGGCACCTCGACAGGCGGTCGACCATCCTCTCCTCTCTGTCATCATCCCCGTTTATAACGTTGAAAAATACCTTATCCGTTGCCTTAACAGCGTCTGCGGCCAAAGCGAGGAACGCATTGAGATTATCTGCGTGAATGACGGGAGCACGGATGGATCGCTTGAGATCTTGAACGCGTTCGCGGAAAGAGACAAGCGTATCCGCATCATCACCAAAAAGAACGCGGGGCTCGGCGCGGCACGTAACACGGGCATCGACGCGGCGAAGGGTAGATACTTAGCCTTTGTGGACAGCGACGACTGGGTGGATCGATTCATTTGGTCCCGGTCGTTGCGAAAGATGGAACGATTTAACTTGGAGATGCTTTTCTTCGAAATACAGGACGTCGAAGACGAAACGGGGTGCTACCTTTCCAACCCGTGGAACTGTTTGCGGCTTCCGCAAAAATGTTACCGCGCCTCCTATACATGGCGAGAGATGGGACGAACGCCGTTCGACTCCTGTTGTTACGCTCCCTGTCGGATAATCCGTCGTTCGTTTTGGGGGAATCGGCGATTCCCGGAGGGAGTCCTTTATGAAGATGCGGTAATTCATTTTGATTTGCTTTTTTCTGCGAAACGTATCGGCGCTATCGCTTGCGCGTTTTACCTTTACCGTATCCGGAAAAATTCCCTCATGAGTGTATCGGATACGCGCGTGTTGGATCACCTAATCCTCCTCGATGGCGTTCACCAAGTACTTGAAGAGAAAAAAATTGCAGAGGAACTGCAAAAACCCTTCCTCACGTATGCCATTCACATATTGGCAAAAACCTACCAGATGTCTCCCTGTAAAGTCGTTTATGATGCCTTGAGAGCCTTTGTAAATGACCCCAAGCGAGCCAATTGGAACTGGCAGACATGTTCAATCGCCATGCGTCCCTTGCTCAACGCGGTGCTATCTGGACAAGAACATCGCCTACGCAACCTTCTCGGAACCCAAGCAGACGTATCAGAAGAAGGTGATATTTTCGAAGCGAAGGCATTCACGGGATGGCCCTTCCGACTTTCCAAGGTGGCCAAACGTGTGTTCGTGGCGCTTTGCCCCTACGGCATCGTGGTTTCTTGGAAACAGAGACGATATGGGATACAAGAAGATTTACCCTTGTGGACCTATCCGCCCCTAAGCAAGAAATTGCGGCGTGTCGTGAAGTTTTCCCTTCCATATGGCGTTATTTCCATTTGGAAGCGTAGAAACGTCAATTGACCCTCTCCCTTATCCTTCCCTTTTTCAATCAGCAAGACTATCACCATGAACCAAACCATCCGCCAAATCCCCTCGGAAAAATGCACCGGGTGCGGGGCATGTCTCAATAAATGCCCCAAAAATGCCATTCGAATGGAATTGAACGAAGAGGGTTTCTATTTCCCAACCATTGATGAGTCGCTTTGTGTCAATTGCGGATTGTGCTTAAAAACCTGTCCGCTAACCCAAGAGTCGCGTCAAAATGTAGAACGCCCTAATTGTTACGCGGTTTGGGCCGATGATGAAACACGACATCAGAGTTCTTCTGGAGGCGTTTTTACGCTATTGGCCAATTGGGCATTGGAGCAAGGGGGAATTGTCGTCGGTGCCGCTTATACGAACGATTGTTATGCAGTAAAGCACCTAATTATTGATAAAAAGACAGAATTATCTAGATTGAGAGGCTCAAAGTATGTCCAAAGTGATACAGGCTTCGTTTACCGGAAGATTCAAAAACATCTGACTAATGGTCAAATAGTGCTCTTCACGGGATGCCCATGTCAAATTGCGGCACTTTATGCGTATCTCGGTACCACATACAGCACACTCTACACTGTTGAAGTCGTTTGTCACGGAGTTCCCGCCCCTGGACTCTTTGAGAGGTTCATAAAGGAGAAAGAGGCGGAATTTCATTCCAAAGCCATTACGGTCAATATGCGCGATAAAACCGTCGCCGCTTGGGATCCAGCCTTATCAATTCGGTTTGAAAATGGCGAAAAAGGTCAATGGAAACGCAACGAGTCGTCTTATCTGCGTGTTTTTTTGAATGCTGTGGACATAAGACCAAGTTGTGGGAATTGTCTGTTTGCCAAGTTACCACGTACAGCAGATTTGACGATCGCGGATTTTTGGGATGTACATCGATACAATCCGACTCTCGACGACCGCAAAGGAACTAGTGCGGTTTTAGTAAATAATGAAAAAGGAGAATTGCTATATGAGATTCTCCGAAAACGAGCCAAACTATGTGTAAAAGCTCCGCTTGAACATGCCACAAAATATAACGCGCAAATGGTTCGTTCTTCAATCCATAACGAACCTAAAAGGACTCGTTTTTATCGTTTGCTTAACGAATATCATTTCACACTTGAAAAGGCTGTCGATTATGTTCTTAATGACAAATATGACATTGGTTACATCGGATGGTGGTATGGTGCAAATTACGGAAGTGCATTGACCAGTTTTGCCTTGAATCGTGTCCTAAAAGCCATGGGAAAAACCGTCTTGATGCTGGATTTCCCGATTGTGAATGGCCCCGTTCCAAAAATCAAACGGAACACACCAACACGGCGTTTTGCAAAAAAGTATTATGATGATGCACCGTTGACAGCTCTAGCCGACTATCACAAATACAATAAAAATTGTGAAACCTTTTTGGTTGGCTCCGATCAACTTTGGAATTGGTGGAGTAATCGGGACGTAAAAACCTATTTTTACTTCTTAGATTTTGTCGAGAAAGAAAAGAAGAAAATTGCTTATTCGACCTCTTTTGGACATGAAAATGTACACTATCCTGAAAATATGCGACTCCGGATTGCGTATTATATGCAACGTTTTGACGCAATCTCAACTCGAGAAAAGAGTGGAGTAACAACATGTAAACGAGATTTTGATGTCGTTGCAACGCATACGATTGATCCCGTCTTTTTATGCGATGTCGAAGAATATGCACGTGCTGCGGCACGTTCTCAGAAAAAGACGCACAAACGATACGTTTTAGGATATATACTTAATCCCACGGAAGACAAGAAAAAGGCGATTCAGTTAATCTCAAAACAACTCGACCTCCCATATCATATTATATTGGACGGACAAGCAAATTTTGACGCGATTAAACAGCAAATGAACGACCCTAATGTACTCGAAAACGTTGAAATCGAGGACTGGTTATCCCTTATCCAACATGCTGATTACCTGGTTACGGATTCCTATCACGGATTTTGCTTTTCTATTATCTTTAAACGACCAATGTCTGTTATCCCAAACGTATTAAGAGGGTTAACGAGATTTGAAGATCTAGCGGAACTCACAGGATTGACATCTCGATTTGAATATAGTTACCAAGATTTCGTCAATCATCAGCCATGGAATATCCCGATAGACTTCACGCTGGTAGACAACAACTTAAGGAACTTCAAAAAGGATAGTTATGAGTGGCTAGCTTCGGTACTTGTTGCCCCCAAAACTCCAGTAAAGAGTAAGGGATTAGTTCTATGGAAAACGTTGGAGTACGAACAGCGGATTCACAAACTTGAAGAAACAATTCAAGCATTGGGAGTGGTTAATCATGTAAGTACATCTAATGAAGTCCAAGCCAATGATATCCAAAGAGAGTTACTGGACATCAAGCAACGCCTATTCGCTTTGGAAAAGGCATTTCTTAGTCTTCCATCCCCTCCATCCAAAGAGAATACCCCTTCTTCTATGCCACAAAGCGAAAGGCAGAAGTTTGTCGATGGTATCGCGAGTATTGGCTCCAAATGCGTAGAAATTCTTGAGAACGAAACAGCCCGACTCATCATGGAAAAGCGCAAGCGCGAAATAACTGAGTAACTTACGAACCATTGTTCCTATTGAGAAGACAGATGTTGCCCCGTTTGCGTCAACCCGAAAAGGTTCGGGGATCGTCTCACATCATTAAGGACCTGTCGTCCATTTTGGGAACTCAATCATGAAAAACGACCGAATCCTCGGAATAGAAGTCATACGCATTGTGGCTTGTTTCATCGTAGTTTGTTTGCACACGATTACGTGGTTTAGGACCCCCTCTCGTATAATAGAAAACTCACTGTTCATAAGGTGTTTTCTGATGGACGGAGTCCCGTTGTTTTGGCTTATCATGGGCTTTTTCCTCTTTCGTAATCCCAATATAACGTTGTGGGGGAAATTGAAAAAGACGGCCCATGATCTTCTTTTCCCCGCATTTTTGGTGATGTTGGTCGCCCAAATTTGGAAAGACTGGATCGTCGCCGGAGGAATAGGTGAAGGCTTTTTGTCGTGTTTAGATTTTCATAGTTTCGATGCGAAGAACTTGTTTGGAAACATCATCAAATGGAAATCCGATATGACCTATGGCGGACACCTATGGTACGTGTTCTCGTATGTCATTGTGATTCTTTGGATGCCCCTTTTACGATACATCTGCGTGGATGAGCCAAAAGCGAACAAATGTCGACAATACGTCATGTTACTTACAGCCCTCTCCATCTTAAATTCAGATGCTCGCCACCTGCTGAGACCATATATGAATTGGACGCTTGTCATTCAACATATAATATCTCCAACGCTTCTTTACGTGATGCTTGGATATGAATTATCACGTTTTTATGATGCCATGTTGCTAAACGCGAAAAAAGTCAGGATCGTTGGCTTTTTAAGTTGGTTTTGTTTTTGCATATTGAAAAGCGTCCTTGTCATACACGATGTACGAATTTCACGTTATGACATATATTTTCTGGGAATCGGTACAAGCTTGGGATTTCTCTCGTCCATTTCCCTTTTTCTCGCACTCGTGACATTCAATTTCGAGGATATGCCACGTGTTACACAAGGTTGGATTCGAAAAATTGCATCTACGACCCTAGGCATTTATTTGATTCATACGTTAGTATATCGCAAAGTTAACGCCCTCGGGATTCGAGATTGGTTCTACAGTCCATACACACATGATACGACAAATCTATTCGTTGAAATCGGTTGTTCATTGAGTTACGCTATGTTTATCTTTGTGCTTTGTTGTGTCTTCGTAGTGTTGCTAAGATGCATAAGACGGAGTGGATATGCCGTTTTTTCGCAAATACGAACGTGTTACATGACAAAGATCGAAACACGACAGTAGTACCTTCATGCTTTGTAAACCGTTATTTCGCCAAAGGAATTTCGTCCTTCTCGTTATGTCACTGGCCGATTGTAAGGAAAGTTTGGCACATTTGAGGAGTCCATAAGGAACGCCAACCAAGAGGAATAGTTTGCGCCAAATAATACCTAGTAATATAAAGTCAGACGTCTTCTCTCGAACGACTTGTGTCATTATGGTGACACATAATCGGAGTAAATGTGTGACTCGTGCGCTCATCGCATTGCAAACATTCAGTGTTGATGTCCTTGTTGTAGACAATGCGTCCTCGGATGAGACCTCAGAGACACTTCGTTCCTTCCGCTCAATTCATGTATTGTATTTATCGAAAAACCGTGGAGGAAGCGGAGGATTCGTAGCCGGTATACGATGGGCCTGTGCGAAGGGTTATCAATGGCTTTGGTTGATGGATGACGATGTGGTACCCCTCCCGGGGGCGTTGGAGGTTTTTGCCGCATACGCCAAACCGGGGGCTTGCCTCAATCCTTCCAAGCTGACAGCGGCAGGCAAAATCTTTGAGTTCGAAGGGAAAATAGACTGGCGAACGCTGAAACGGCGGTGTCTTCCCCATGCCCAAGTCTTTCAAAATACAGATGCTGTGCCCTGCGACACGGCCTGTTTTGAGGGGCTGTTTGTGGATGCACACTTGGCCGAGAGTCTCCTAACCCCATGGCAGAACTTTTTCATCGCATGGGACGACATCCTTTTTGGGATGTTGGCATCGAAAGCCGGGACTAACCTTTATCTCAAGCAGTTCTGCATTCAAAAGCAGTTTGACCGAGAAAACCCATTCATCGGGAAATGGCGATACCACTCGTCACTCTTTGGGCGTTATTTCCATCTGCGGAATTTCTGCTTGGTTCGAAACTATCTTCGCCGCCATGGTCTAGGAGGTGATCGTGCTCGACTCCAGTTTGCCTACGAGTGGCTCAAAGCTCTCATCTTAACCCTCATTGTCGAGCACAATCCAAAGGGTGTTTGGCTCTTATTCCTTGCATGGTGGCATGGAACGCGTGGTGACGTTACGACGGCGCAAATGCTTTTCCCCTCACCTCAATCATCAACGGCAGGAAAATGATTTCACTCATTGTCGGCACGTTGGGGCGTGAGGCCCCGCTCAAAAGGCTGTTGGCTTCGCTGGAACAACAAACCTTCCGGGATTTTGAGGTCGTATTGATTGATCAGAGTGGTGATGACCATCTGATGCCACACTTGACGGAGTATCCGTCGCTTATGATCCGTCGGGTGACAGCGACTCCGGGACTTTCGAAAGCTCGCAATCTAGGATTGACACTGGCACGGGGTGATATTGTCGGATTTCCGGATGATGATTGCTGGTATGGCCCAGGCTTATTGGCGCATGTAAACGATGTGTTGGCGGACACATCGATTGACGGTGTGTCCTTTCGTGTGCAGGATGAACATGGGAGATGTTCTGCTGGCTGGATGAGTGCCGAACGGATGATAATCACGCGCCGAAACGTTTGGAGAACGGTAGTTTCATGCTCTTTCTTTCTAAAGCGAAGCGTCATCGGTGCGAAACGGTTCAATGAGCATCTCGGCATTGGCAGTGGCACGCCATTCGGCTCTGGCGAAGAAACCGATTTTCTGTTACATTTGCTGGCCCAAGGTCTGAGTATTTCTTATGACGGAAGTATGCAGGTGTTCCATCCTGTTTTTCAGGGGCCTTGGAAGCTTCGCCGTGGGTGGAACTACGGCCTTGGCCATGGATGGGTGTTGCGACACCATCATTATGGCATCTTAGCCATCGGAAAGGCAATGGCGTTTCAGTGTATACGGGCGCTTCAGGCCGTATTCACGTTTCGGCCTAAGAAAGCGGTCTTTCACTTGGTTCAGGCTTGCGGGAGAGGTGTCGGCTATATGCTCGCGCAACCTTCTGACACCGAAAAGGCTACTAAGACTTTTGGCTTGTATCGTTGGGGGGCATGGGGAGTGTCCGCGATTTTGGCCGTGACGGGGCTTGCGCTGACGACGCTATGGGTGGGCGTTCAAGCGGACGTGCTTTACCGTTATGCGCCAATGGCGGAGGCCTTTGCCGAAGGGAATTGGCTGGAGGCATTTCATCCGCGTTTTGGCGTTGGGATGCCGACCGTGGCAGGAAGCCTTGTCTGGCTGATCGGTTGCGATGGATTGACGGCATGTGCATGGGTGGCACTTATTGCTTGGGCACTCTGTGTGCCGCCGCTTTTCGCTGTGGCTGAACGTGTCTTTGGACGACCGACGGCATGGATGTCCACCCTCCTCTACGCCATCTGCCCCATGACGTTTTATTGGGCGCTCTGTGGTCTGCGTGAGCCGTTCCGAACGCTTGGGGTTTTGTGTGCCATTCTCGCGATTCTCCGGCGTCGTGAGGGGATGCGATGGGGAAGTCTATGGCCTTTATTGGCGGCGTTGCCGGCACTCTGCGTCTTTCGGAGCGACACGCTTGCCATAGGCGGAGCCCTCCTCTTGGTTTATGGACTCTATGACCGCCTCGGCGCACGGTTTTTGCTCGCGATGTTATGGATGGCGGCCTGGCTTCAGCCGGGATGCCTGCTGACATGGAAATGGCTTGGCCTGTGGTTGCCCTCCACTCAAATCGCGGGCGTATGGCTCCGCCTCTTCGGAGGGACGCCATGAACCTCACCGGCCTTGGACTCTTTGGCGAAGGGCTCTTTCTCCCGTATGCCTTGGTGGCATGGGGCGTGATTGTCGTGCGTATCGCCACGCATCGTTTTCAACGTGTGGAGTGGTTGTTATTGGCCCTGCTTCTTGGGCATCACCTCTTGGAAGTGGCACAATTAATCGCGGGGGATGGTGAGCTCCGACACTTGCCGGATCGTTACTTTGGCCCCGTGGCCCCCCTCCTTTGGCTCTGGACCGCATATGGGCTTGTTTGGCTATGGCAATGGCGCAAGGATGGTTGGCGTTGGTTCTTCCGTCTTTTGATCATTGCTTTTTTGCTTGAAGTCGCAGGCTATGAGGGCGGCAAGAAGCTTGTCAAGGAGTACCGACGCGGTGCGGCACGCGATGCGTTGGTCGCAGGCGAAGCGATGGCGCCATTGATCCGTGCGGACTATCAAGGCCCGGCGCGTCATTCGGCGTTCCGCTATGTCTCGCATGAATACTACACCTCCCGGCGGCCGGTTGTCCTTGGCCCGTATGCCGCGGCAGCATGGGCCGTGCGAGGGCATGGCGACCTCACCGATTTCGGCTATCCGTTGCCGGAGGATTACCGTGCCGAACGCGTGGATGACCATTTTAAGGAGCCTTCCCCTATTCACTACCGCTTTGTCGGGGAAGTCTTCGGGACGCGTTATCCGTGGCGCCTTTACCGTCGACTCCCAGATAACGAACGTCACGTGTCACCCTCCTCTGCTCCCTCGCCACGTCCATGAGAACCGCACTCCTTCACTACTGGTTGCTTTCCATGCGCGGGGGCGAAAAGGTCCTTGAAGCGCTGGCCCGCCGTTTTCCCGAGGCTCCCATCTATACGCACGCTTGCCATCGGGAGGCGCTTTCCTCCACCCTCCGCTCCCATCCGATCAAAGAAAGTTTCATTTCCCTCTTGCCCCACGCCCGACGTAGTTGCCAGCGTTATCTCCCCCTCATGCCACTGGCATTGCGGCCGTGGGATTTCTCCGGATTCGATTTGATTGTAAGCAGTGAATCGGGCCCTATAAAAGGGATTCGCAAGCCTACTGGGGTGCGTCATCTCTGTTATTGCCACACGCCCATGCGTTATCTTTGGGATCTCTACGATGATTATTATCAACGAACGGGACCCATAGGCCGCCTCGCCATGCGGAGCTTCACGCCCATGCTCCGCCGCTATGATCTTCGAAGTGCCGAACAGGTGGATCGGTTTGTCGCCAATTCCGCCTTTGTTGCCGAACGTATCCGCCGGATCTATGGACGAGCCTCTACCGTCATCTATCCTCCCGTCGAAATCAACCGCTTCATCTCCGAACCCGAACGCGAACGCACCTACTGGCTGTGGCTCGGCGCACTCGTTCCTTACAAGGCCCCCGATCTCCTTGTGGAAGCCTTTCGAGGGCTTAATGAACGACTTGTGGTCGCAGGAGAGGGGCCCTTGCGTGCCACCCTTGAGCGTTTGGCTCCGCCCAATGTGACCTTCCTTGGTCGCGTGGATGATGACGCCCTCCCTGGGCTTTATGCGGGGGCCAAAGGATTGTTGTTCCCGGGCATTGAGGATTTCGGGATCGTTCCCGTTGAAGCCCAAGCCGCAGGGACCCCTGTGCTTGCATTGCGCGGTGGAGGCGCGTTGGAAACCATCCAAGAAGGCGAGACAGGCCTTTTCTTCGACCGCCCCACCCCTCAAGCCATCCGCAATACATTGGAAGAAGCCTCCGCCCGACGTTGGGATCGCGAAGCCCTCCGCCGAAACGCCAGCCGATTCACACCCGAAATCTTCAACGCCGCCCTTGATCGAGAACTCACCGCCCTATTCCAATCACACCCTTGATGCAATGGGGACACCGAGGTTTTTCATCAATGGATGCCGCCGGGACCAAGTGTGAGTTGTGCTATACTGCACATAGAGGATGTGCCACGTCGTTGCACTGAGAGAGGAGTCGGGCCATGGAATTTCTGATTATCTTTGTGGTATTCGTCGTATTCATCGCGGCGATGGTTGCCTTGGTCACGCCCTTTTTGCTCCTTGGCATCCTGCGGCGCCTGACGGATCTGGAGCAGTCAATCCGCCACTTGCGTGCATCCACGCCGCCGAAATCACCGTCAGCACAAACACACCCATCGGGGCCGCCCACGGTCGTCCCTATACGACCTCCCACCCCTCAACCCACACGCGCAGTACAAAGGCGTATGCCTTCGGCTCCCCCTCCATTCATCCCACCGTCTCCGAAGGCACCGCAGCTACAACCATCGGCGTTGGCGCTTTGGTTCAAGCGATTGCAGATCCTTGCCATGGACTGGCTCTTGGTGCGGGGACCCTTCGCTCCCAAGGGCGATCTCCCGCGTGAAACGGCGCTCGCGGTACATTGGCTCATCCGTGCCGGTGTGATCACGTTGCTCTTTGGCATTTCGTTCTTTGTCCGGTGGGCGATTCTGCATGGCCTCTTGGGACCTGTTGGCCGCTGCACATTCACGGCCCTTGCCGGATTCGCCTTTGTCGGCGGTGGCATGGGTTTGTTGCGTACGCGCTACCGAATCATCGGCGAGGGACTTGCCGGCGTGGGCATTGTCGCGCTCTACTTTTCCCTCTACGCGGCAACGGCAATGTTCGGTTTGCTTTCCCTGCTTGTCGGTTTTGCAGGAATGGCGGTACTGACCTTCATTGCGGGTGGATTCGCCCTCGGATTGCGTCTACCCTCTGTCGCCGTACTCGTGACGTTGGGCGGCATGTTCACGCCGGTGCTGTTGCATGCCGAAACCGCCAACATCCCCTTGCTTTACGTCTATCTTGGCATGCTTTCCTGTGGCATCGGAGCCGGGACATGGTGGCGACGGTGGGATGCTCTGGCCGTGCTGGGATTTGCCCTCGCCTGGATTGTCACCTTATTGGCGCCCAAGGTCGATTGCACGCCCTGGTGGTTCACGACGCTTCACTTGCTTTATGTGGGCCTCATTTTCGCCAATCTCATGCACCGGGGTTGGAAAGGGGGTTGGCTCACGCTTGCCGCCCTTTTGGCCAACCTCGCCGTCTTTTGGAGCGCCCTCCTTGTGCTGACGGTGGCGGAGGGCATTCAAACCGTGTTGGCGTTGGTTCTTGCCGGCGTTTACGCCTTACTCGCTGTTCTCATGCGTGACCGGGGCGACCGCCGCATGACATGGTGCGCGACGCTGTTGGCGCTCGTCTGCTTGGCCTTGGCCGCGCTCTTCGGGCTGGAAATGGTCGGCACCGCGTTGGCATGGTGTCTGTTGGCGATGGCAGCGGTTGAGCTGGGGCATCACACGAAAGAATCCGCCCTCACCGACCTCGGGCAATGCTTCGGCGTCTTTGCCCTCTTCGCCACATTGATAACAACTTGCCTTGAAGTCGACTCCGCACAGGGAACGTTGGGGTATTGGGTCGCCTCGCTTATCGGAACAGCGTTATTGACGGTGCATGGCTGGTGGCGACTGGACGGACAAGCGGAGTTCCGAAGCCGAGGCTTTGCGGTGTTGGGTTGGATTTGTGTGCTACCCTACGCGCCCCTCTTCTTGATTCAGCAACGCATAGGGGAAGAGACGGCCCTGTTGATTGCAACCGTTGCCGTCACGGCGTGGAGCGGGCTTGTCCCAACCCTGATTCGCCCCAAGGCGGCGTGGCTAAAGGGGGTCACCGTTCTTGCGGTCTTTGCCATTTCGATTTGGCTAGGGTTGTGGCTGTTCATCGATCTTGTCTCGACAACGCATGGGGAATGGTTGGCCCTACAGTATCCGCTTGCGGGGCTCTGTGTTGCCGCCCACCTTTTCCTTCTCGGGCGATGGGCACCGGGAACACGATTCTTTCACACACTCTCTGCCGTCGTATTTGGGCTTGTGCTCACACGCGTGGCCTACGCCGTTGGATGGAGGTTTTGGGGCAGTGAGGCCGGAAACATCGCCGTCAGCCCGGCCTGGGCACTCTACGCCCTGACACTGATGGCACTGGGACTTTGGCGCCGGCACCGTGCGATGCGCCTGGGAGGGCTTGGGCTTTTCGCCGCCACAATCGCCAAAGTCTTCCTGCTGGACATGGCGGGGAGCGGCCTTTTGTGGAAAATGCTCGCCGCAATCCCTGTGGGCGGACTGCTGATTCTTGGCGCCGTGCTTTACCTCCGTCTCTCTCCCGCGAAGACACACCCACCCTATCCCTCCGGAAAGGGGCCGCAACAATGAGTGGAAAGCTTCGCAACATCGGCCTCCTCGGCGGTTCGTTTGACCCCGTTCATGCGGGGCATTTGGCCCTTGCGCGTGCGGCGCGGGAGACCTTCGGGCTTGACGAAGTGCGATTGATGCCCTGTGCTCAGCAGGCTCTGAAAGATCGTCGTCCGGCCCCAGCGGAAGATCGTTGCGCCATGTTGCGCTTGGCGTTGGCGCGAGAACCCGGACTAACGCTGGACTGCCGCGAACTTTTCCGCGGCGGACGCACGCATACCTATGACACCCTCTTGGAACTCCGAAGCGAGCTTCCCGGGGCTCGCCTATGGTTCATCCTTGGCATGGATTCCGTCCGCGACTTTGCGCGGTGGTATCGGCCCAAAGAACTGCTTGAACTATGCGCGTTCATCGCGTTCGACCGACCTGGCCTATCGCCACCGGAGCCCCCCTTTGACGCGCGCCTCTTGGCCCACCGCCTGCGCGGCCCGTTGCTCGATATTTCCAGCTCGGATATCCGCCGTACGGTTGCGGCACAGAGCGCGATTCGGTATCCTATGGGGGATTTGGAGGAACGCTACCTCAAAGACCGCCATCTCTACATGAAGGAGCCTTTGTCCCAATGAAACAGACAAGCGAAGCGTTGGCGCTGGGCATCGCCCAAGCGCTCTACGACAAGCAGGCCGAGAACATCCGCGTGCTCGATGTGCGGGGTGTCTCGACGGTGACGGATTACTGCGTGGTGGCCTCCGGGACCTCCGCGCCACACTTGAAAGCCCTGCAGCGCGCCGCGCAAAGTTACCTGAAAGAACAGGAAGACGCGCGTTACCGCCTCTCCGGCGAAGCCGACAGCGGTTGGGTGTTGCTGGACGCTTTCACCGTGGTGACCCACATCTTTGCGCCTGAAGCCCGGGATTACTACGACATCGAAGCCCTGTGGAAAGACGCCAAAGAAATCCCCTTCACCCCCGCCGAGTGATCATGAACGAAAAGACCCTCCCCTGCTCCGAAGCTCAGTTGCGCGAAATCGCCGCGCAGTGGCCGACCCCCTTCCATCTTTATGACGAAAAGGCCATCCGTGCCAACGCCCGGAGGTTTCGCGCTGCTTTCGCTTGGAACAAAGGGTTCCGCAACTTTTTCGCGGTGAAAGCCACCCCCAATCCTTACCTCATGCGGATTCTTCAAGAGGAAGGATTCGGGGCGGACTGTTCGTCGCTTCCCGAACTGCTCCTCTCGGAGAAGGTGGGCCTTCCCGGCGAGGCCATCATGTTCACCTCCAATGACACCCCTGCGGAGGAATTCGTGAAGGCCAAGGCTCTCGGGGCCAACATCAATCTCGACGACATCAGCCACATCGATTTCCTGGAAAAGACCTGTGGACTCCCCGAGCTCGTCTGCTTCCGGTACAATCCCGGCCCCCTCAAGGGCGGCAACGCCATCATCGGCAAGCCGGAAGAGGCGAAGTACGGCTTTACGCGCGAGCAACTCTTTGAGGGTTATCGACGCTTGAAGGAGAAAGGCGTGCGCCGTTTCGGCCTGCACACCATGGTCGCCAGCAACGAGTTGAATCCGCAATACTTCGTGGATACGGCCATCCTGCTCTTCGACCTCATCGCCGAACTCAAAGACACCCTAGGGATTACCTTCGACTTCGTGAACCTCGGCGGCGGCATCGGCATTCCGTATCGCCCGGAACAGACCGCGGTGGATGTGGAGTTCGTCGGTGAAGGCATCCGCAAGGCCTATGAAGAGCACCTCCTCGCCAAGGGACACCCCGAGCTCAGCATCTATTTGGAGTGCGGCCGTTGCATCACCGGCCCCTACGGTTATCTTGTGAGCACCGTGCGGCATCTTAAACACACCTACCGCGACTACGTGGGCATGGATGCCTGCATGGCCAATCTCATGCGCCCCGCGCTCTACGGCGCCTATCACCACATCACCGTGGTTGGGAAGGCCTCGGCGCCGCATGACCATGTTTACGACGTCACCGGTTCGCTCTGTGAGAACAACGACAAGTTCGCCATCGCCCGGGAGCTCCCCGAGATTGTGCCCGGCGACCTGCTCGTGTTCCATGATGCGGGTGCGCATGGCCACGCCATGGGCTTCAACTACAACGGCAAACTCCGCTCCGCTGAGCTTCTTCTGCGTGAAGATGGTTCCGTGGTGCAGATTCGCCGTGCCGAGACCATCGAAGACTACTTCGCGACCCTCGACTTCTCCGCCCTTCCTGATTTCAGATAACCCAAGGACTTTCCATGTCGGGCTTTGCCTCACTCCGCTCTGCGTTCTTCGCCACGGTGGCCCTTGCCGCCCCGTTGCTCGTCGCCAAGACCGTCTGGGTGGTGGGGGAAGGCGCGCCCATGGATGTCCCTGCCGTTGCGGAGAGCTTGGGGAACATGCTTGGTGACGACGTCACCGTCATCACCAACGGCACCACCTTCCTCTCCGCTTGGGTGAACACGCCCGAGAACGCAAAAGCCCGACATGAGGCCCTCGCGGCGGAGACGCTCTTCGTCTCCCCTTCCGCCCGGGAGCCGGCGGAGCTCGGCTTTTTGGCGCTTTGCGCCCTTCGTTCCCAGCGGTCCTCGATTGTCGCCGCACCTCTCGTCGTCGCCGCGCAAAAGCCGGTCTACAAGATGAGCGGGCTCTGCGACAACCGCCGCCTCACCCTTACGGCCCGGATGGCCTTGGGGAGCGGGTGTGGCATCGTGCCGCTCCCGAAGGTGTGGCAACGCGTCTATACCGACGACGCCTTCTACAACGGGAAAGTGCCCAAAGGGCCAGTCACCGAAGCCTACGTCATGGCTGCCGGGATGACCCTTGCCGTCCATGGCGCAGACGCATCCCTCCCGCGCCTGCCCGGGCTCCATGAAGAAGTCGCCGACGACCTCATCGGCTCCATCCGCAAGGGCTTCGCCGAACGGGAGACCGTGCTCTACGCTGCGGATCGTCAGGTCCATGGAGCCTTCGATTTGCGCGTGGGCGAAGCCTTTTCCGCCGTGCTTTACGATGGCGCCTTCGAGCACGCCATCGGTGATTGGTTGCAACGCCTTGCCAAGGCCGATGGCCGCAAGCTGACCCTGCACTATACCACCGACACCCGGCTCCACACAGGCTTGCCCTGTCTGTTCCGAACGGTCAATGCGTTGGGGGATGCGCCTCTCGCCACGCTTTACACCCGACCAGCCTTCGACGACGACTCCGGCCTCACGGAGTTGGCGCACTTGCGGACGATTCTTTCCAGGGATGCGGGGAAACCGGGCTGGATTCCCTTCCCTCTGGCGGTGGCGGAGTGGACTCGCCGCTTCCCGGGACGACCCGTTTATGACGGCTCCGTGCCGACGCAACCGGCCGCCGCCATGTTTGCCGCGATGTTGTATCTGAAATGGACAGGGGCCGCCGTTCTGCCCAACGACATCGATCAAACGACCTCCGCAGCCATCGGCCTAGGATTGGAGACCATGTTGAGAATGCGCGTGCTCCGTGCCGATGTGAACGCCATCCTCTGCCGTCCTTTGGGAGATCAGCGTTATGCCTTCTCTCTGTGGCGTCGTCCCACCCAGAAGGAAGTCCGCCTCTATGTGGGCGTCAATGGGGCGTCCCCCGAAGAGCTCACGTTCGATGCCAAAGATTTTTGGATTCCCCACCCGATGACGTTCAAGGGGCCCGCCACGCTCATGTGGAAGATCTCCGCCGAAACCTTCCCCGGACAAAACACAGGGGCCCGTGCCCTCCCCTAACCCTTTCCTTCCTTATTGAAAGGCCTTGCCATGACTGACGATGATGTCCTCCAGATTTTCAAAGACACCAAAGCATTGCTTGAGGGGCACTTTGAGCTCCGCTCCAAGCTCCACTCCAACCGTTATTTCCAGTGCGCCGAGGTACTTCGGTGGCCGCATCATGCGCAGACCCTTTGCGCCGAACTCGTACGCCGCATGAAAGCGGAAGCCGACATCGGCCCCGTGGATGGCGTGATTTCCCCCGCGCTCGGCGGCATTTTGGTGGGCCATGAGGTCGCCAAGGCCCTTGGCACGCAGTGCATCTTTGCCGAGAAAAACGCGGAAGGCATGCTCACCATGCGCCGTTTCAAGATTCTTCCCGGACAGCGCTATGTCGTCGCGGAGGACGTCATTACCCGCGGCGGCCGCGTGCAGGAAACCATCGACATCGTAAAGGCGGCCGGTGCCGAAGTTGCGGCGGTGCTCGTGCTCGTGGATCGTTCCGGCGGGAAGGCGCACTTCGACCATCCCACCTTCGCGCTCCTCCACATTGAGCCGCAGGTTTGGGAACCTGCCGATTGCCCGATGTGCAAGGCCAACGAGCCCTTCGTTCATCCGGGTTCGTAAGTAACCCTTCTTTTCGGGCCCACACTGCGTGGGCCCTCTTTATGGCCTCTCTCACACTCTCCCATGTCCGAAAGGTCTACCCCAATGGTGTCGTTGCCGTTGAGGATTTTGACCTTTCGGTAAAAGAGCACGAATTCTTGGTGTTGGTGGGGCCCTCGGGGTGTGGGAAAAGCACCACCCTCCGAATGGTCGCCGGACTTGAGGAAATCTCGTCCGGGACAATCAGCATCGGAGACCGCATTGTCAACGATCTGCCGCCGAAGGATCGTGACATCGCGATGGTTTTTCAGAATTACGCACTCTATCCCCACATGACGGTGCGTGAGAATATGGCCTTTGGCCTCCGTCTCCGCCACACCCCAAAAGCCGAGATTGCGCGCCGCATCGATGAGGCCGCCGACACACTCGGACTGACGCCCCTATTGGAGCGTTTGCCCAAGCAACTCAGTGGCGGTCAGCGTCAGCGTGTCGCCCTCGGGCGCGCCATTGTGCGCCAGCCCAAGGTCTTCCTTTTCGACGAACCGCTCTCCAATCTTGACGCCAAAATGCGTGTGGAGATGCGCGAGGAAATCCACCGCCTCCACCTTCGCCTCAACGCCACCATCCTTTACGTCACGCACGACCAAACGGAAGCCATGACGCTCGGCGACCGTATTGTCGTCATGGAAGGCGGGCACATCCGGCAGGCCGCCGACCCCATCACGCTCTACAATGAGCCCGAGAATCTCTTTGCCGCAGGGTTTATCGGAACGCCTCCCATGAACTTCTTGGAGGTTGTTTCCGATGGTCAAGGGCGTTTCGTCTCCCCGGCCGGAACGCTTTTGCCCCCCGCAGGGCTCTTTCCCTCGCTCCCCAAGGGCCGTCGCGTGCTCTTTGGGGTCCGCCCGGAGAACCTCATCGCAGAGACGGTTCCCACAGCCGAACCGGGGACGCTCGCCGCAACAGCCGATATCATTGAACAGATGGGTGCCGAGGCTTACGTCCATTTTCGCGTGGCGGAAGCCCGCATGACCGCACGCACCGCCCCCGATTGGCCCATCCGCCACGGCGATCTGCGCCACATCCGACCGGCCTATATTCACACCCACCTCTTCGACCCGGAAAGCGGTCGCCGCCTCGACTGATCAATTCCACAAACGCGCGACAACGGAACACAGCGTCCCTCAACACCAGAGGCTCCGTATCTCGACCCGAGATACGGAGCCTCTTCGATTAAGGTGCCCTACCCTTCGGCCACAGCCCCAAAGAAGCTTTCGCCCAAAGTCTCAGCGTTGCGAAAAATCAATTTGGGCGGTATATTCCGGGACAAGCGCTCTTTCCCGAAAACATCCCTTGGCCTCTTCGGGTGTTTGAGGAATGACATGGGCAGGAAGTCCCCGGACGTTAGGATTGTAGGGCTCCAAATCCACGCGGAAGGTGTGAGGTTTCCCGTCTCCAAGGAACCGCCGGAGGCCAACACGCCAGGGTTCTCCATTGTTCCGATGATCCGTATGGAGTGTTCCATCAACATAAAATGCCGCCGTATTGCCGATGTATTGCATGTCGATCCACAAATCGTTCACACCCTTCGGAAGTCCACCCGTCCACGTCAGCGAATAGGAACTCGGAGAATGCTCCTTCCACATGGGCGTGATCGCAAGAGGCACCGGACGTTCAACCGGATACAGTATGGCAAACGTGGGCTGACCGTGCTCCAAGACAACGGTCTGTACCATAAGCGATTCGGGATCACGAGCCGCGAGGGTGAGTGTATGGCCATCCGTGCTCCACAGGTCGGCAGCGGACAATAACAGGCGATCCTTTCCTGCAAGGCGAATACGCCACGCCTGCTCCGCCTGCGCGCGCGTGAGCGTGACATACGTAACGCTGACCCCATTGGGAGCGGTCGCCGTAAATGCGGACCGAAGCCCCGGCGTGGGAACCATTGTGGAGACGCCCTCCGCCTTTCCACGAAGGCCAGGCCCCGACAGCTTCACCCCCTCGGGGAAAGCAAACTCAGGAGGAATCCCCTCCGCCGCGTAGAAGAAGAGCACGGTGTGCGAACCTTCGGAAAGACGGGCAAAGGGCACGGCCGAAGCGTAGGTCAACGGAACGCCACCAAAGGTCTGACCATACGGGAAACAAATGGAAGTTTCCTTCTTCAGCGTGAACGGTTGTGAAGGGAAGGTCAGGGTTTTGCCGCCAGGGAGCGCAAGCCGGAAACGGATTTCCCGCTGATCTTCCATGGCGACATTGCCTTGAAACGTGCTCATTAGCACAAAACCACTTCCTCCACCATCGCGGGCGACCACTCGGGGCGTCTTCGTGTCACGGGGGCCGGTGGGGCGTTGTTGCGGTTCCTTCCGGACTGTCGGGACAAATTCCGGAGTAAAGTCTCGCACAAAAGATTGAACCAAGCGAAGCCCCTTCACGCAGGCATTGATTTGGCCAAACTCACCGATGGGAGCGTTGTCGTAGTACGTAAGACGGTGGCCCTGACATTCCATCCCACGTTCTTGGGTGCCCCCGTGATACATATACCAACCGAACTGATTGCCGCCGCGCCCGAGCGTATCCTGTGCCAACGCCTCGGCATTGCGTGTGGGGACAATCACGCGCTGCCCATCGGAGCTATCCATGCCCGCGCCCATTTCGCAGAATCCAACCATGAAACGGGCGGGATCATAGTAGTCCTTGTATTCGTTGAACATGGCCCCCCACGTTTCGCTTTTGTACAGAAAATCCTGCGTGGGCTCATTAAGATTGCCCCAGAAGCGAAAGGGATACGCCCCTTGAAGGGGCAAATAACGCCCCGACGCAAAATCACAGCGCGTATTTGCCGTTACCGTAATATAAGGCGCGGACATCCCAAGCGCCTCAGCCGTCTTGCGCAACCATTCGATATGTTCCGGTTGGCCGGAGGCATATTCATTCTCAAGCTGAATGCCGACGATTGGGCCGCCATCCTTCACAAAGAGCCCCTTTGTCTGCTCCGCCACCTGTGCATACCATCGTTGCACGGCTGCCAAATATGCGGGATTCCGATTGGAACGTTTGTTCGGCATCCGTGCGACGTAGTCGGGAAATCCGCCGTTGCGCGCTTCAGCATTGCAATAAGGGCCAATGCGAAGCCATACCTTGAGACCTTGACGCTGGGCCAACATCAGAAAACGGCGCAAATCCTCCTGTCCCGTCCACCGCCATTGTCCCTCAGTGCGCTCATGATTCACCCATAACGCGTAGGTGGAGACCACGTCACAGCCCGTGGCCTTCATCTTGGCAAGGCCACGCTCCCACTCCGAAGCCGGGACGCGGACATAATGCATCTCACCCATCACCGGGAACCACGGGCGCCCATTCTGGGTGAAAAATCGCCGATTGACGCCATAAAACGTTCCATCCGCCGCTTTTCCACCCATATTCGGCTCTGCCTCAGGTGGCGGAAGCGGTGATGAACAATCAATCGTTACAACACGTTCCGCACGCAAGGTGGAGACCGCGGCAATGACCAGGAAAGCGTACCAAAGACATTTCATGATGCGAGACCGTTTCATTTTCTCTGCGAATGTTCAATGAGGATATCAGATTACCCCATCACCACTGCCTTGAGAGAATAACACACGCTTCAATGGGAGAGAAAGGCTTCTTAAGGGAAAACTCGGCCTGCGTACGACAAGCCACAGACAAAACCTCCTCCCCGAAACACACCATCTGATAGATCCCGCATGACGAAACACCCCCAAAGCCAAACTTTGAGGGGCCCCAATACAACAACCCTAAGACGCGGTCGCCATTCCCAAACACCTGAACATTTCGGCCATCCCCTCACGACTCCGTCTGCTCCCCCAAAAGAGGGTCAATCATCGCGATTCTTACGGGCGGCCTTTTCTGCATCCTTTCGCCGTTTCTCGGCAGCACGTGCCGCGATTTTCTGCTCTTTGAGTTTGTCGTCGAGGTCGGAGAGTTGTTTGTTGATGGCCTGCTCGCCAAATCCCAATGCGTCAAGCTGAGCGACACAAAGGCGTCCATAAGCGGAATTCGTTTTCCGGTATTTGAGCAGCGCCTTCAGCTTCGTTTGAAGATATTGCGTCTGCGCCACGGCATAAGCTTCTCCGGTCTCACCCTCTTCACGGTCGGCATGTCCATGGCGGATATCGTCAAGGATACCGTAAATCCGGCGAATCTCTGAATCTCGCAACATTTTGAGTGCGGCCCGACCTTCATCCGTAGACTGCAAGGAGGGGTAGTTCACGGTGATCAACCGTTCCCAATTCCCGCGCTCATAGAGATCCAGCGGTTTCCCTTCCTTCTGAATCCGGACAAGATCATCAAACAGGCTCTTTCGGGTCCCATCAATCGCCGCCATCAACGCCCGCGCAGCGACACTCTTCTCTCCCTCCTGTTGCTCATATCTGACGTATGTATTCCGGAGATTTTCGTAATTACAAGTAGCATCGTCAATGCGCGAAAGCTCTTCCATGAGCGGAGCAATCGTTGCGGCTCCGGCATTCGCCGCCAATACTGATGCGGCCGTTGGACGTTTGGATTTCGCCCCACCTTCTTCTTTCGAACGTTCCGCAGCCTTTCGTTCAGCAGCCTTACGTGCCCGCATCTGACCACGGACACCATCTTGCTCCCGTTCAAGCGCCTCTGACGAGAATGCGAGCAGAGACGTTTTTAACTGAGCCGCCTCTGCCGCGATGGAGGCATTGGCATGCCTGGACATAGATTCCAGCCTTTGGATCATGGCATCGGCCGTCCTCCCCATATCGCCGCGCCCCACCTTTCCTGCGTTGGCGGCAGACAGAAAGGTACGCACAGCCCCCAGTTGCTTGACCTCCGAAGTCCGCCGCAACGCACCTAAGGCCCCGTAATACCTACGAGCCGTCGATGGGCTGGTCTTTGCGAGCATCGCAATGCGCCCCACCGCCATCGAAGGCGCAGACTTAAGGTCGGCCTCGATTTCAGAACACGTTTCTTTGAGATACGCCTCCACTGCCTCAACCATGCGTCTGGCCTCATCAGCCTTGGCCCCGGAGCCAAGCGCCTCCTTCCGAAGCGCGGAAAGCGGCGCCTCAATATTCTTTCCCTCCACAAAACGCTTGGCAACAGACTCATGAAATTCCGTTCGGAAGAGAAGAATCCTACCAGGCACGTAGTCGGGCGCATCCTTGAGCGCATTCGTCAAACGGTCTCCCTCCGCAAGATCCACAATCGAGGGTACCCGCGTCAGGAATCTCCCATCCGGACCAAAAAGCTGAGAAGCCGCCTCTACCGCATACACCGAGAATGCCGGTTTGAGTCGCCGCACCGCTTCCGAACGATATCGGCGAAGCTCAGGATCTGTTGGCGCGGCATCCACCGCGATAATCAGCAATCGACCGTCACGCATTGCGCCCTTGGCTGCAGACCGCAACACCTTCGTCTGTCCGCGAAGCTTCTCAAACGGTCCATTCTCGGCTTTCTCGTCAAGCTCACTCTCATTCCGAACGGCCTGTGCCACTGGATTTACGAATTCCGAGATATTCCAAACCAACACCACCCGCCCAGGCAAATCCGCCGCGGAAAGGGATGCCCCATAGACTCGGTTCGGCGCCGTGAGCGCCTCCCCAACCTGTTTGATTGTCAGGAGTCCGTCGTCTGCTTTCCCAGCGGCAACCAGCAGCAACGGAAACAGCAGAGACGCGAACAAAGCGATGGCACGACCCATACGGTCACCTCCCTCAAAGACGCGAAAGGAAATCCTCATACCCAAACGTTCGAACGCACGTAAAAGCATCCGGAGCGTCACGCAACCAAAGTGACGGCAAACGAATTCCATTAAAGGTGTTCGTCTTCACCATTGTGTAAAGTGCCATGTCCTCAAAAATCACCCGATCCCCGGGCACCAATGGTCGGTCAAAGGAATAGTCCCCAAACACGTCACCCGCCAGACAGCTTGGCCCTGCAAGGCGAACCTCAAAGGCCCGTTCCCCTGGCTTGCCGGCCCGAAGCGCCGAAGGCCCAGGCTCCGCCGCACCATCCCATTCGGAATCCAGGAAGGCCCGCGGAACATAAGGCATCTCAATGACATCGGGCGTATGGCACGCTGCAGAACCATCAAGGATGGCAATGGGGCCCTCGTTTTCCACCACATCCAACACGGTGCAAACAAACGTCCCCGCACGGAGCACATGGGCCTCGCCAGGCTCAAGGTACATCGTGATATGTGGATAACGCGCATGAAACCCGCGGAGCGCCTCAATCAACGCTTCCCGATCATAATCAGGACGCGTGATGTGATGGCCTCCACCGAAGTTGAACCATGAAATCCGCGGGAGCAAATCCCCAAACCGCGCCTCTATGACGGCCAAAGTCCGCACAAAGCAATCGGCATTCTGCTCACAAAGGTTGTGACAGTGCAAACCTGTGACCCCTTCCAGCGATTCTCCGGCGAAAGCCTCCCGACGAATCCCCAAACGTGAATGCGGCGCACACGGATCATAGATTGGCACTTGCCCTTCGGAATGCTCCGGATTGATGCGAAGCCCAACGGCAATGTTGGCATTTCCCGCGACACGCTGCCACTGACGCAACTGCGCGAAACTGTTGAACGTGATGTGATGAATCCCCAGCGCCACAAGCTCCCGCATCTCCTTCTCAGAGAAGGCCGCGGCAAAGACATGCTGTTCACCGCCAAAGCGTTCCAAGCCCAAGCGCGCCTCGTGCACACTGCTGGCACACGTTCCAAAGGCTTTCATGTAAGGGAACGCCGAAGGCATCGAAAAAGCTTTGAGCGCCAAGAGCATTCGCGCACCGGCACGCTCGGCGACCTGACTCAGAATCTCGGCATTGCGCCGCAAGGCCACCGTATCCACAACGAACGCAGGCGTTTCAGGAACCCGTCTCATAGAAAATATCCCACAAGCCAAAGAAGCACAAAGGCGAAAAACACCCACGAGAAGCGCCGCCACGAACGCATCTCCGCGGCATCGGCCCCCTCCTGCCGGGCGTCACGGGCGCCACCCGCAACGATATAACGCGAAAAGACGCTCCGGTGGCGTCCACGCCCCAAAAACAATTTCCGCCAAAACGAAACGCCCTCCTCCACATCGTCCGTGTCCAAACGGAATCCGTCATTCGGTCGATGAAAGGAAACGTTATGCCGTCTGCGGAAAGAAAACATGGTCCTGTCCGGAACCGAAAACCTTACGGGATCAGGATCGTTTCCCCGGCCCGAAGGCGTCCGTCAGGATTGGTGGAAGACCGGTTGGCATCCCGGATTTTGGCCCACCCGGCGGCATTCCCGTAGGCCTCCCGCGAAAGGCGCGAAAGCGTGTCCCCGGGCCGCACCACATAACGCTTTCCGGGCGTGGGCGTTGCCGTCAACGGGGGCTCATCCTGAACGCCCTCGGCGGCGGCGCGCGTCGCGGCATTGACCGCCGCCTGCCCGCCATCCGGTTCTTCGATCATCCGCTTGGCATCCTCACGAACGGCGTCAATGAGCGCACGGTCAGCGCCGGCCTCCGTGGCCGCCTTTGCCTCCTCAACGGCCTTCCGTGCCGCGGCGATCTCCGCCTCATACGAAACTTTCGCCTCCGCTTCCGCGGACTTCATGGAATCCACCAACTTGCGCAACTGCGTCACCTGCACCTGCAACTCAGCGATGGCCTTCTCCTTTTCGGCGATGGTTCCGCGCAGTTCCGAGCCCGTCCGCTCCAACGCCGCGATTTGGGCCTTGAGGCCATCCCGCTCGGCGGCAAGCACGCGCTGTTCACGGGCCACAATGTCCGCGGCCAACTGCGACGCAAGCAATCCCTTGGCCGACGTCAGGCGATCCCGCACCATCGGGGCCTTCTCGGAGTTCGGCTCAAGGTCAAGATACGCCTGATAATGGTGGGCCGCCTCCAAATAATCCTTGCGCGTATCCTGCAGGAGAATCGCAAGGTTCAAATGCGCCGACGCCATTTGATTGTCCTGGAGGAGCAGCTGCCGATACAATTGCTCCGCACCCGCCGGATCGCCCTTCGACTCCGCCGCCATGGCCTCGGCAAAAAGCGCATTGGAGCGCTCGGCACGCTCACGCTCAGCGGCAGACTCCCTATCGCAACCAAGGAAGACGATCGTGGCGGCACAGGTCAGCAGAAACAAAGTCTTTCTCATACGGTCTTTCTCCGAAAAGATACGATTGCCCTTAGTATAGCAGAATTCCCACAACGCCACCCCGCACTGTCGTCAATGCGAAAGATAATGCGCCAAGGAGCGCGGGAGCCAATCCGGCAAAAGCGCAGTGAGGGCGCGCCAAAAGGCCGGAGAGTGGTTGAAATGCGTAAGATGCGTGAGTTCATGTGCCAACGTCTCGGCCAACACCGTCTCCGGCCAAGTCAGCAACGATGGATTGAGGCGAATCTCCCCCTCCCGTGTGCATTGCCCAAGAATGCGCGGCCGAAGCGGCTTCACCACAATCCGCAGAGGACGCCGTGGCAATGCCGGCGCGAACCTTTCCAGAAGTTGCTCCGCGCGCTCCTGCACCAGACGGCGCCCATAGGCCCCCACCCGCCCGGCAAGGGTCTGCGGATCGGCCTTCCGGCGGCAGGCGCACACCAATGCCCCCGCCTCCTCCCAGAGATCATCGCACCCGGCAAAAGGCAAAAACCGCACCGGCCACACCCTGCCAAAGAGCACGACATCGGTCGGCCCGGGCACGGAGACCTTCGGGGCCCCCTCTGCCTCCCAAACCGCACGCAAAGTCGCTTCCCCAACCATCGTTCCCTGCGCGGGGAGAAAGATCCCCACCCGCCCCAGCGGCGGCGCAAACAAGATCCGCGTTTCGCGCAACGTCCGCTCGGCAAGATTGCACCGCCCCTGCCGAAAGGCCATCACACGATAACCTTCAAATGCTGAAACGGTCGATGGGATTGGACGGAACATTGCGACGCGAACCTCAAAGCCTAGGGCACCGCTTCAGGCACCCCTAAACATATCGCCGCAAGACATCATCTCTCCTGCGCGTCTGTCCAGCAAACAAAGAAACGCCAACCTTCCACCGTTTCGCATATCACACCATGGGAAGAGGGAATCACTCGACGGAAAGCAAATAATAGCGCTCCACAAGCGTTCGCGAAGGTTCCGCCTTGGGGTAAACCCTTACGCGAACAACATCCGGTGGGATTGCCCTATTGAACGCACCGAACGCCGCCAGTTGCATCCGCAACGCAAAACGATCGACCATAAGGGGTTCTCCCTGAGGCAAAGGCACGGGGCCAAAAAGCGACACGTCCGCGTTAACGGGACAAATCTCCAACAGGGTCTCTTCGGGCCAGCGGGCACAAACCCGCCACTTGGCGAATTCCGCTCCCAAGGCGTTCTTCTCCTTGGACGTCTCCAATGCCAGAGAGAAGACGCCATCCGTGCGTTTCTGCGCCCCAACGGCATCCGGATGATTCGCGGGATACCACACCTCCACATCCGAAGGCAACAGCAACCGTGCCGCGAGCAGTTCCGCATTTGGCGCGGCCGACAGCACAACACTTGTCCAAAGAAAGGCTAACGCATAGGCCACCACCCCATTCACGAGAGCGAAGAGCCACGCCAGCACTGCCGTGCGCCACTCCTTGGTGATCCACCAATTCCAAACGCCCGAAAGCCCCAACAGCCACCGGCAGGCGACGAACCCCAAGCCCAAGACGGCCAACACCGTCTGTCCACCTTTCACCAGCCCCACGCATCCAAGCCACGCCCCAACGCATGAAACCACCGTCAACATCACCCCGCCGATCGCCAGCCACAACGTCGGCAGAAGCATCGTCCACCGTCCCGAGAAGTGAAGCGTCACCGGACAACACAGAAGGCGAAAAGCTAATCTCGCATCCATACTTGTGGCTTCCGTTGGACCATTCACCTCTCAGACGGTGGAAGGCTCTTCCCAGAAACCCGCCTTATGCTTTCAGCAAGCCCTCTTGCCTCAGAATCGCGGTGGGGTCTGGATCGCGCCCCATCAGCGAACGGAAGATCTCCGCAGCGGGGGCCGACCCCCCAAGGGCCAGCACCGTGTCGCGATAACGCCGGGCAAAGGCTTTCCGGCGTGCGGGCGGCTGGGCAAGATACGCGCCGTAGAGGTCGGCCGAAAGCGTTTCACTCCACTTGTAAGAGTAATAACCCGCGGCATAACCACCGGAGAAGATGTGCGTAAACGCGTTGAGGAAACGATCATCCGCGTGCATCGGCTTGGGCAGAAGACGCCGGGCGAAGGACTCCTTGACGGCGTTGGCGGTTTTGTGACGCCCGGGATAGCCCTTGGAGTGGAGGAAGAGATCCGTCTGCGCGAAGAGCAACTGACGCACCAGCGCATTGCCGGCCCGGAAGGTTCGCTTGGAAACGATCCGCTCGGCCAACGCCTTCGGAAGCGGCTTGCCGGTCTCGATATGGGCGGAAAGCGCACGCAACACCGCAACGTCGTAGGGGAACTGCTCAAGAAACTGCGAGGCGATCTCCACGGCGTCCCATTCCACGTTGTTGATTCCCGAGCAGGTGGGCGAATCCACCGTGGTGAGCATCTCCTGCAACGCATGGCCCATCTCGTGGAAAAGCGTTGCCACCTCATAGAAGCTCATGGTGGCGGGAGCCTTGCCGCGCGGCGGTTTCTGATTGCAGCACACCACGGCAATCGGAAGCTGACGGCGGGTCTCGAAGTCACGGGTGCGGAGTTCGTTCATCCACGCGCCGCCATTCTTGGTGCCGGGGCGCGCATACGGATCGAAGTAGAACCCTGCCACCGGCGCCCCCTTGGCGTCAAGCACACGATAGAAGCGCACATCCCGGTGCCAAGCATGAAGCGCTCCCTTGGCTCGCTCGAAGGTGACGCCAAAGAGCCGATGGACAAGATCGAAAAGCCCTTCCAGCACGCGCTCCATCGGGAAATAGTCCCGCAAGGACTCCTCGTCGAACCCGAAGCGCTCCTGCGACAGCCGCTCCACCCAATAAGGGACATCCCAAGGACGAAGCGCGCCCTTGTGGCCGTTGGCCCGCGCGAACTGCGCCAATTCCGCCTCCTCCGCCTTCGCCGCCGGACGCCCCGCCTCAGCCATGGGCGCAAGGAGCGCGTTCACGGCCTCGGGCGTCCCGGCCATCTTGGCGCCGGTCGAAAGGTGGGCATAGTCAGGCATCCCCAGCAACTCCGCGAGTTGCTGACGCAACCGCAGGATCTTTTCGATCAGCGGCGCATTGTTCCCCTTGCCGGACGATGCCCGCGTCACACGCGCGCGCCAAAAGCGCTCACGAACGCCCGCATCCTCCGCATACCGCATCACCGAATCATAGGTGGCAAAGTCAATCCCCAGCGTCCACGGCCCTTTGCCCTGCAACAGATCCGGGCGGATGCCGGCCTCTTCTCCCGGAGCGATCTCCACCTTCGCCGCCTTCTCCGCGTCCAAGACATTGTTGGAAAACCGCATCGACAGCCGCGCCAACTCCGCTTGGATCCGATTGAAGCGCGCCTTCGCCGCCCCCGTCAGCCCCACGCCCGCATCGCGCATCGCCCGGGCCGAACGCTCCGCCACGTGCCGTTGCCACGGCTCCAACGTGCCGCTCTCCAGCAGGGCCAACGTCCCCTCATACAACGCCTTGCTCTGCGAGACCCGTTGCGACAGCGCAATGATCGCCGGTTGCCACGCCTCTTCCACCTGTCGCCACGCCTCGGAATTGATCACGCTCGTGAGGTGGCACAGCGTCCCCCACACCTCAAAAGGCGTCCGAACCGCCTCCATTGGCGCGATCACAAGCCCCTGCCACGAAATGTCGAGCCGCTTCTCCACGGAGCGGAAAGCCGCCTCCGCCTTCGGAAGCGAGGCCTCCAACGCCGCGGCACACGCCTCCGGCGTCATCGCGTCATACTTCGGCATCCACGCATCATCAAGAAAAGGATTCGTCGTTGAGGTCATACCATAGGCTCCTTCTGTGCGCCATAGTGTAACACAGCCCCCAACGCAATGCGGACACCTTCCCACCGAAGCAAGGCTCCCCCTCCCACAACAAGACGCTCTGCATCTCACCCCGAGAGGCTCCGTATCACCCATCGGGATAGACCGCACCGTGAATCGCCGCCTGCCCCGGCCATCCGCCCCACACAAAAATGCCGCGTAAGAAATCGCGGATGGCGGCAAATACCTTTTGGAATGCCTTTGCAGGCCACGGACGGAAATGGTCGGTTGCCCCTTTCTCACCTTTGGGGTATACTTCCGGCACAATTTCATCCGCGCGTCGCGTGGGATGACGTTCTTCGGAAATCTGACAAATTCAACGAAGGGAACGGCATCGCCGGCGAAAGCGCAAATCCGTCCATCCGTTTTGGTGGCGCTTTTGCGTCTTCCTGCAATCATTCCCTTCAGGCTTTGTCAGGGCCTCCGAAGAATGTTGCCGGAAGACGTTCTCTTTTCCGCCTCCCGACAACTTCCACCACCGAAAAGAGAAGGAATCCTCCAAATGAAACACGCCCTCACCCTCGCCGCCCTCGCGCTTGTGGCCCTCACCGGTTGCACCACCTATTACACCGAGCGCAGCACACAGGCCCTCGTCAACCCCGGCCCCATGAGCGGCCCCGAATACCGCACCGAATGGGAAGTGTCCCAAAAGAAAGTCACCGCCGAAGGTTCTGCCTCCGTCAACTTCTGGATCTTCACCTCCGGCGAAAACAAGTATGCCTCCGTCCCCGGACTCAATCTCGGCTTCTTCCCCTCCGACCGCGCCATCCACAAGGCCAAAGCCGCCGCCACCTATGAGGCCTGCGTCCAAAACAAGGCCGACGCCCTCCTTGGCGTGACCTACAATTACAAAGTCACCGACTACTTCTTCACCTCCATCGTCGAATGCACCGTGCAAGGCTTCCCGGCCACCGTCACGGGCGTGAAACTCCTCGAAGATAAGCCCGTCCTCATTGACAAGGGCA
The DNA here is from genome assembly GCA_949282555.1 of uncultured Lentisphaeraceae bacterium. Lineage (GTDB taxonomy): Bacteria > Verrucomicrobiota > Kiritimatiellia > RFP12 > DVOR01 > Spyradenecus. The sequence continues at coordinate 51,749 of CASDPK010000012.1, forward strand.
AAGAGGTCATCCGCATCAAGCCCTACGAAACCCTCCTCGATTATTCCGGAGCGCCGAAGGTCGGCATCACCGATTTCCGTTCCGCCGCGCCGGCGTCCTCGGGGCCGAAATCCGCCGGCGGCCTCTTCGGCCTGCTTTGATCTTCCCCTGCCCATAGGTTATGGGAAGCGACCCCATCGGGCCCCGTCATGGGGCCCTTTTTACAAGACAACACAAGCGACACAAAGGCACACACGATGAAATCTTTGATTGGCTCCATCATGGCCATGGGAGCTCTTTGCCTCTGCGGATGCCGCGAGGAACCGTCCCCACTCTCAGACCAAAATCGTACGATCCAACAAGCGGAATCCGCGAAAGAGACGAACACGGCCTATGCCGCCACCATTCTTTTTGTGAATGAACGCCTACCTGCGACGATGCGTAATTACGGTTGGGGAACGCTCGCCGTCAATGACGAAAACAAGACCACCACCCTCACCCTCGCAAAGGACGACCTAAACCGGCAAGATGCGGACGGCATGACCATGCTCGCCCGTGCCGCCGCGGAAGGCATGGACGTGATTGTCAAGGCACTTTTGGAGAATGGCGCCGACGTCAATGCGCGGTGCCGACAGAACACCACCGCCCTGCACTATGCCGTTGCCCACGAAGAATCCTACGCCATCAAAGCCCTGCTCAATCATAAGGCCAACCCCAATTTGGCGGACGACAGTGGCTGGACGGCACTTTGGTATGCCGTAGATGCCAATCACCCCAAATGGGTCAAGCACCTCATCACGGCGGGGGCCAACCCCGAACACCGCGAAACCAAGAGTGGCACCCATCTCACCCCGCTCATGTACGCTGCTTGGCACGGCAACTTCTCGGCACTGGAAGCCCTGCTTGAGGCAAACGTCGATGTGAATGCCACGGATGACCTTGGTGCGACCGCCCTCCTTCACGCCGCCGACGAAGGCCGCCTCAAAACCTGTGAACGTCTTCTCACGGCCGGAGCCAATCCCAACGCCGCCTCCAAGGAGGGCCTCACCGCCCTCTTGTTGGCCGCCGCCAGCGACAACGCCCCCTTGGTCACCCTCCTGCTCCGCCATGGCGCCGACCCCGACCTCAAAACCTACCAAGGCAAATCCCCGCGCGACATCGCCAAAGAACACAACGCCACCGATTGCCTCAAAGCCATGGAACCCAAACACTAAACATCCCCCCCCCCGCCACACCCTTCGCGTAAGAAATCGGAGATGACGGCAAATACCTTTTGGAATGCCGTTGCAGGCCACGGACGAAAACAACCGGTTGCCCCTTTCTCACCTTTGGGGTATACTTTGGCCAAAACTTCATCCGCGCGTCGCGTGGGATGACGTTCTTCGGAAATCTGACAAATTCAACGAAGGGAACGGCATCGCCAGCGAAAGCGCAAATCCGTCCATCCATTTTGGGTGGCGCTTTTGCGTCTTCCTGCAATCATTCCCTTCAGGCTTTGTCAGGGCCTCCGAAGAATGTTGCCGGAAGACGTTCTCTTTTCTGTCCCCGGCAACTTCCACCGCCGAAAAGAGGAACGGAAAAGGTATCCACAAAATGAATACCCCAAACACAAGACAGCAGGAGTTGGAAGAGCTGCAACAGATCTGCCAAGATATCGCCTTGGGTGCAGAAACCGCCGTGTGGCGCGTGATCCACGCACGAACGGGCAAATTGCCGACGGATCACTGTCTGGGAATGAACGTCTTGGCCGAAGCGGAAGACCCGCTGACCCGAGAATCGCTCCACGCAGATTTGCAGGCCGAGATTGACCGACTCCTAAACCATTGACCCAATGCCCCACCATCTTTCCCGTCATGGTACATAGAAAAATTGCGTAAGAAATCGGAGATGGCGGCAAATACCTTTTGGAATGTCTTTGCAGGCCGCGGACGAAAATGGCCCGGTTGCCCCATACTCACCTTTGGGGCATACCTTGGCCAAAACTTCATCCGCGCGTCGCGAGAGATGGATGTTCTTCGGAGATCTGACAGTTTGCACGAAGGGAACGCCATCACCCGCGAAAGCGCACATCCGCCCGCCCATCGGCGGCGCTTTGCGTCTTCCTGCAATGCATTCCTCTCGGCCACTTTCAAGGCCTCGAAGGCCGATTGCCGGAAGCCGTTCTCTTTTCCGTCTTCTACGCAGTTTCTTGGAATGAAAAGAGGAGGAGTGCGAAACCATGGACACAGTTCAATGGAGTAGCCCTTGCGCCTTTACGAGGGGCTGTCGCGTCACCCGCCAATTTTGGACAAGTGAACATAAACTTGTCCAACGTCGCGTCATCCCCACCGAACCCGTTGGCAACGCGATCTACCCCCATCAATCGATCAACCTTCCGTAACCAACTAACTAACCCAAGTTACCAAAAACAGAAAGGAAATACGAATGGACACCGTCCCTTCCGAAACAGAAGTCGAGCGAACCCTTCATTTAGGTCTTCTACTCAATCATCTCGTTGCAATTGTAGCGGGCGTGATATGTATTGTAAATGGCATAGAGATGAGAGGCTCATTTGAGTCATCATTTAGGCTTCCCACTATTGCTATTGGTGCATACCTTATTTCTAAATCCTTTATGCCTGTAACGATAAGGAAATAGAACGCGAATGGTAACAGCGAGGCAAGTGGGAAAATCGAACTGCAGATACGCTTTTCCTTGCCTGCTCTTTAGCCACATCCCAAACCCGAGAACTGCTGAAAGACGTTTTCTCTTTTCTGTCTTAAAGTAGTTTTTTTGTGCGAAAAGAGATGAGTAATAGAAAGGATTATGATTATGCAAGTAGAGTTTAGAGCACGTTTTAAGGGACTTGAAGTTCTTGATAACGACAAAATTCAGGTTCTTTTAGAACCAGTGGACATTCTAACGTATGACAACAAAGCATTTTTTAAGGTTGTCGTTTCAGGTGATACTAATGCAGTAGAGATGTTCAAAACCATTACGCAACAGTTGCCGTTAGATATTGATGGTGCTAATGGGATGGTATTATTGCCCTTGCCTAAAAACAAGACGATTGCAACAACGCCTAAGTCTTCCTGTTTTATACGTATTCTTTCTTTGCTCTCAAGCGGACAGGCCATAAATGTGATGGTTGCCGATAACGAACTTACGAAGATCGAAATAGCGTAAGGAGGACTTATGGCTTTTACGTCTTTACCTGTCTTTTCGACTATTCCTGGACGCCCCCCTTATATTAAGAATCCGCGCGTGGAGTATGAAAGTTTCGATTCGCTTGGGGAATTGGTCGACCTAGCGTGGAAGTACAAGCAAAAAGAGAAAGAGGATAATTGCCTTTACGTTTTTCGTGGCGAGACCAATTGCTACAACACCATTCAGGCATCACTTTTTAACGTCAAAGATGGATTGAAAAAGGAAGATCGCTTTTACCAAAAAGCTTTGAGCAGTATGCCTGAACAATTCAGGCATCTGCAAACAACGTTTGACCGTCTTTCTCAAATGCGACATTACGAGTTCCCTGTGCGTTTGTTGGATATTTCAGAAAACATTCTGACGGCGCTTTTTATGGCCTTGGACTCTTGGCAAGGCAATCCCACAAATGCGTTGCGTTGTAAGTATTCGAACATAGACCCTCAAAACACCATCTTCCCATGCCCTCGCATTGATGTGATTCGTATTCCGAAAGATCGCATTAAAGAGGCGGAAAGCGATCTTGTCACGAACATCTGTTGCTTAGCGAAAGTTAAAGAAGAGTTCTCTTTTGATATGCTCTTTCATGAGATAAAGCAAGAGAATCTTGATTTTCATGAGGATGTTTTCTGGAACAACTTTCAAGAACTCTTCACAAATTGGTGCGTTTATCCTCGGTTTACCAACCCTCGCATTGCAATGCAGCAGGGAATGTATGTTCTATTCGGGCTTTCCGAAAGTATATTGCAAGGCCATTCCATTTCGGAGTTTCTGCTCCGTGGGGATTCTCTTAAGGGTGTACATTTTCATAAGGTCGTTGATAAGGATAAAGATAGGCCCTATACGCCTATTCCTGTTACATACGACCTCGCACAACCGAATGAGCAGATTTCGCATACCGCGTGGATTATGCCTTCTGAGAACGCTATAGCAAGGCATTCGGGATCTCTTGAGAATTACGTTAAGGAATTGTCCCACCATCTTGATTCGGTCGGATATTCTCAATACATGATGTATCACGATGATTTCGTGAAGCACGCTATGTACTGGCGCGACCATCTTAGATTGTGATTATGCGGCTGCCGTGTCATACAAGGAAAAACAAAAGGAAACTTCAGTCGCACATTTCGTTCGTTGTTTTTGTTGAACTCACGTAACATCATTTCGAAAATCACTGGATGGCGTCTTCTTTTCCGTCTCCAGTGTTGGGCAAGAGAAAAGAGACTTACAAGGAGCATAAACATGGCAAATGTTCAATTTCAGGCAACATTGATGAAGGTAACACTTACAGAATGTGAACTTAAACTTGTAACAGAGTTTTCTGCGTGGCTAAAGACAACATGTGTCAAATACTTTGAAGAAAAAAGTGGTGATTCGTCTGTCCGAAAGGTTTGGCATGTCCCGACAGAGAAAGATGTAACGATTAAAGTGCAATTAGGTGATAAACCTGGAGTTTTACAATGTGCAACTATTGGCGCAACACAATGGTATACCATTGAAATTGAAGAGGAGAAATTGAAAAAACTCACGGAGGAAAATCTCGCACAGAATGATTTTAAAATTATAGCTATCGCAGTGGAGCAAGAATGAGTGACTCCAGACTTCGTGAATAACTTGCTGTGATTCGTTTGGTCAGAATATTGTGCACGGCCTGCGTTTTTCTTAGAAATGCCTGCTTGTCATAGATGAACGCCCGAGAGAAACCAAAGCGTAGACTTTCTTTAGCCTGCTTTATCTTCATCTTGAGGCAATTTCACATTCACACGCGTTTTCAAGGGAAGCACATGCTACGTATTACGTTTATCTGCTTTGGAGTGATCATTGGCGGTCTAATCGTGGCCGGTTGTGGCGGTGGTGACGAAACTCCACCGCCGTTTACGGAAGAAGAAACCACTCCAACCAATCAAATCCCGGATACCATCCAAGAGGAAAGAATATGAAAAATCGAGTTTCTCTTTGTATTTTAGCCATTTGCGGAGGATGTATCCTTCTAAAGTCTTGCCTTGGCAGCAATGAATTGCCACCCAAGGAAGAAAAAGAAGGGGATGGCCTGTCCTCTCCACCTACTCAGAAGGTCGATCCTCCTTCCTTTGCCTCGCTGAATCGTGGTTTATTAACCACGTTGCGCATTCACGCCACCACAACTGCGTACCGAGAGCTCGTAAGGCCCTTTAGATCAACCGTCCGACTCGGCATTACACATCGTGGATCAGCCGACGTTGTGCTTGACTTAGACAAAGCCGAAGTGGAACAAGGCATCGCAGAAGGGCGGAAACACGTCCGCATAATCTTGCCGCCTCCACGACTGGATGAACATTCTATCGGCATCAATCCAAATAACGTCACTGTGAAAATAACCTCCAGTCCTGATGCTGACGAATACAGCCAGCTTCGAGACAGACTTTTCGTAGACGTTACACAAAAATTGAAAACCACGTTTACGGATTTCGACGTTCAGGCTGCCAAGGCGCAAGCACTGCTCGTATTGGGGAACCTCTACGCTCAAGCAGGATTTAAAGATGTCGAAATCGTATGGAAAGATGAGCAACAAAAACCACAACAACCCGATACTGGCAGTGATCTGATTAAGCAAGGAGGCATGCAATGAACATGAAGTCCATTGGTCTATTTCTACTCCATCTTTCAAACCGACTCGGTGTTCTTGGGATTGCGGCTATCATCGCAGTTCTTGTGACACTCTTTTGGGCCAATCCCTTCACTCTTTTTTCCAAAAAAGGCGGTGGACTTGTAGACAGCACCGTTAGATGGGTAAAAGGTAAGGAGACCCAGAGTACTCGCACATTCATCACCGAGATTGAGAAAAAGGGGCGACTTAAAGTTCTCACATGCTACGCTGGTGATTTCCTAGATGCCCCTTACGACCCTGAGCAACGGAAATTGGCCACCTACCGTTACCAATGGGAAGGGCGCGGGGAATATGTACTTGATCTCAACGATGTCAAGATTGAGACGACCGACACTGTTGCGGTTATTGAATGGCGCAAAGGTTCCCAAGTCAGAACAGTTGAAGAGCCAAAGGCTAGGAAGCTCGTCATTAAGGCAAACGTTCCTTTTCTCGATCCTGACACTTTGCGAACGCTACCCATCAGTCCTCGCTGTGAAATCAGCTGGAATAGTTTTGGCCATACAGAAGAAGCTAATCGGCTACGAACCCATATTCTCCAATTTGTTGGTGCGGCACTGAAAGCTCACCTTTCAACCAAAGGCAATCGCAATCGTGCCAAAAAGAATGCCGAAATCCTTTTGCGTGCACTTTGCGCTCCAGGTATCCAAGATCCTCAAAAGGACATCAAGATTGAATGGATTGAGTGAGTATGCGTCTCAAACCCACGTTAGCCTGCCATACCCAAAAACCACCGTCAAATCATTGTGAATCAAGCAACTAAAACATTTACAATCCATTATGAAGACCAAGCACTTGTCAATAATACTCGTTTCATTTTCTCTCATTTGCCCAACCTTGCTTGTTGTCCAAGAGATTGATCAAGGGTTTTATGTTGGGAAACTGACATTCCCAAAAGAGTGCGAAGGTAATGCGCCAATTGCTGAATTAACACGCCTCGCGAAGGACGGACACCCCTTCGCTCAGCACGACCTCGGTGTCATATACAACAACGGACAAAGCGTTTCCAAGTCCTATGAAGAAGCCGTCAAGTGGTTTGCAAAGCCGTCGAACAGGGCGGTACTTTTGCGTCTTCCTGCAGGTATTCCTTTCGCCAACCGGGGATCCTGACAAAAGACGCTTTCTTTTCAGTCTTCCAATGAAGAATCGAAGAAAGAGAGAAAGTAGGCGGTTACATGATAACACTTGAATCGATATTAACATTTTCTAAATGCCACCGTTTCGCAATCATTGTATTCTTCAATATCGCTCTATGTACAGTATTCTTCATAAAAATTACGACATTGACTCAGCGTGTTGAAGAAGTACAGCACATTCGCCTCTCTCTCCCTGAACCATTTCAGGCAAAAGTCGCCGACTTGGTTGAGACGAAAACCTCTGAGCTTATAACCACATCGTTAAACGATACACAACAACGCCTTGAAGTTTTAGGGAATCACTTCTCAGAGGTGTCAGAAAAACAACTTCAACAGGAAGCGAATAACCGACAAGTTCTCTTTCAAGAAATCTTGGAAACATTTCAGAACAAAGGCGAAACCACACTTACGAGCGTTAATACAGCAGTGGAAGGGATGCAGAAAAATGCGCATATGCGTGATTCTGCATTCAATATGGAAATAAAAGCATTTTCAGAAAAATCCTCCCAAGTTTTAAATACGTTCGTAACAAAAGCGAAGCTACGCTTCAGCAAATCACGCGGACGATGGAACAACAGATGACGCATTACCTTGAAAAAATGCAACAGGAACAAAGCGAAGCAGCTATGCAGGAAGCGAATAACCGACAAGTTCTCTTTCAAGAAATCTTGGAAACATTTCAGAACAAAAGCGAAACCACACTTACGAGCCTTAATACAGTAGTGGAAGGGATGCAGAAAAATGCGCATATGCGTGATTCTGCATTCAATATGGAAATAAAAGCATTTTCAGAAAAATCCTCCCAAGTTTTAAATACGTTAACAGATGGCGCATTACCTTAAAAAAATGCAGCAGGAACAAAGCGAAGCAGCTATGAAGGCATTTGAGCTCTACACAGCAAACCCAACAAATGAATCTGCCATTATTTGTCTTGAGACCGCAATCCGAAAAGATCCCTCAAATTTAAGATATATTCGCGCACTTCGGGAAACGACGTTTAACCCCGGGTACTTACAGGCACTTGCACAAGAATATCGGATGATGCTAGCACATTCACTTAACACAGCAAATGCAAATGCCATCCCCGAGCTTACCGGCATGGTACACGAATTGGACGAAAAAATTCAATCTCACAACAATCAAGTTGAACAAAACGAGAAACAGGTTTCACAAGAACGAATTCAGAAGCTACGAAAACAATTTGCGTCCTTGCCAGTTCCCAACTGGACGTTTGATCGAGAAGACCAAAATGTTCTCCAAAGACGCCTTGAGATATTGCAAAGTTTAATTGCTAACGATATCGATAATACACAGCAAGAGGAGGCATTACAGGCAGAAGCTGAGCAAATGCTACAAGCCACATCCGCAATACTTGCGATATCAGAACACTTGGCCGAAGTCACCCAAGCGCGCTCAAACATTAGGACTGGCAATATTAATAGCGAGGAGCAACTTGAAAAATCGTTGGAAGCACTAACAAATAGTTCAATCATTGAACCATTGTTACTTGCCCAAGAGGAACTTGAGAAGTTTCACCGGATAGAAATATCACTATTATCTGAGGCATCCCGAAGTGCATACTTAAAAAAACGAGAAAAGGTCGTCCAAGAAATACAAGCATCTATTCAAGCAATTGATGATGATAGGTATAACATGCTTAATCAATATATCGCAGGAATTGTGGTCTCATCTCAGTCCTATCCAGACGTTCAATATGGCGCGGAAACGAAAAAAATAAAGACCTCAGAAATGCGCCTTAATATACTTGCAAAATATGCCCAACTGATCACAACATCAATCAATAAAAAGAAGATATCAACACTACAGGAGAATTGTATAAGTTCATTGAAGACAGCAAACAACAACCGTATGAAAAAATATCAAGCATTCGCCAACGACAAACTCTTAGCCATCGTTACACGCATCATTGACGAAGAAAAAAGCAAGCCTTGGGAGGCGTTTAAGAAAAAAGACTATAAGAAGCAAAAGGCTGAAACGAACTTTAAGGATGACCTCGCAATTATCAATCGTGCGCTTCTTGAACCAGAATTGAATGAACTGTATCGCGAGGTTTACGACTTATTAATGAAAGATTATATGGAGTGGGTGAATGAAAAGATTGAGCGTAGCCAAGACAAAGCTAAACTTTTATACGACATGGCGACAACAGAAAAGTGCTCACTTGAAAGATTCTAATGAAGACACTTCTTTTGCTCCTAGCCGCCATTGCCTCTGTCATCTATGTTTCCCCCCTTTACAGCATCGAAAGGGAGGAGGTTCTTACGACAGAAGACAATGAGGCCTCTCGAACTTCTCTAGTAGTCCCTTCATTTATAACAGGGATATTGCTACAACAATCACGCAGTGTAGAGCTCGGTATGATTTATGAGTTGGGGCACGATAATATGAACAAACTTCGTGGTAGCATTGGAGAAGCAATTGCCGAAAAGGCGTTCTTTGGAAGCCCCGAGCTCGCTCAATCAAAGAAGGGAAAATATGTTTCAATCGCTCCTCGTTACAAAGCACAAGGGATTGATCATATTTTCTTACGCATAGACAAAAACGGACTCCCCAATGATGTAATCTTTGCGGAGACAAAGTACAATACGAGTCGGCTAGGAAATACTCGCGATGGTAAGCAGATGTCTAATCCATGGCTTTTGTCGCGAATCGAGTTTCTCGCGGACGACTATTTTAAAATGAGTTCTAGCAACGCTCCCATTGTTCGAATGAAGAAAGTTCCACTCCGAACAACGAAGAAAATTGAAGTTTACATCTCGCAAGATCGCCCTGTCATCCTGTGGCAAGTAAAAGGCGACAACCGATGGTATGCAAATATAGATGAAACAGAAGTTACAGATAATCAACTGAAAACACGCTCCAAGACGTATGGGCGTTACTGGAAAGGAATAACGGAGGGAACAATTGTAGGACGCAAACATTTACTTCACGTGTCCCCACCTACAGAAACAGGCGATTTTCAGATTACCATCAGTAAACTTGATCAAAATTCGAACGTGATTCCAAATTCCGAACGAATAGTAGTTATACATAAAGGCGCAAAAGAAAGTGCTAGCTTGACAACACTTCAAGAGATAATCAAACAAGAAAATCCGGCATGGTCAGATGCCGCGGTAAGACATGAAGCAAAGATACTTAACAGGCAACTTTCATATGATGATGTGCTGAAAGCGCGGGACGCAAAGAAAATCGCGAAAATGGAGATTTGGGCAAGCGCAAGAAAAGGTATGGCTTGGACAGCAGGATTCATGCTTTTTCAAAACGTTATGCCCACAATGAAGGGAAAACCATTATCCATAGAGGATTACATACAAATTGCAAAATATACTGGACTCGAAGTTCTTCTCGACGCGGGAATTTCACAAAGTAGCCAACACATAGCATTGGCCAGTACAGGGAAAAAGGTGTTCGGGAAAACGATAAGTTCAAGAATGGCCACACGATTAGGCGGATCCGTTGCAACAACGGCCACAGTTGCCATAGCCCTGCACGGTTGCATAACAGGAGATAAAACTTGGACAGAAGGAGGCATAGATGCCACCATTACAACAGCATCACTCGTGGCTGGGCATTACGCATCTTTGGGTGTTAGTCTCGGAATAGCAAAAATAACAGCAGCAACAACTGTCACGACAACGGTAGCCGCAGGAGGTGGGGCTGTAGGTGCTGGCGGGGCTAGTCTCGGGGGACTTGTCATCGCAAGTGCCCCCTTTGCGGCTGCAGTTGTTGCAGGAACAGCAGTAGCATATACAGGATATTGGATTTATCACAACTACCAAGAGCAAAAACTTAATACCATCAACAACGAAACGCTTAAGCATCGTTTGGAACTCTTTCAGAAAAAGTTCCAAGACGAAGGATAACTGCCATGGCATCACTTATGATTTCATTGCCGGCAACGTGTTGCGGGACCTGTCAGCATTGGACGGGGAAGCGCGAGGTCGTGGAATGGGGACGGCGGCTCAGATGTGAGGACGGCGTACACCCGTGTCCATGGCGGCGGTCGGGATCGCAGGCGCGGCAGAGGCCGCAGTGTATGGGCAATCAGTACAAGCCGTGGGTCGGCTTGCCATAAAAAGGCATGGAGAAACGATGGAAAACCAAGAGGCGAATGCTGAGGCATCCGCACTAGTGTCCGGGGAAAATTAAACGTGCTCATTGAGGTATCCTGTGAAGATACAAAAACAAACAGGAGAAGCATCTCAATGAGCACCAAAAGAAAGG
>CASDPK010000013.1 GCA_949282555.1 uncultured Lentisphaeraceae bacterium
ACCTCGCCCCACTCCCTCCATCCTTCAGTGTCCAGTAAATGACGAACACCTTCCCACCCCTCTCACACCTTCGGTGTCTTTTCTATTTGACGAATAGCGCCATTCTCTCTTCACCAACATACTGCACGAATCCTCAACGAGTGTGACAGAAGTGTACCCCCTAGCCCGCACGTTTGCTATCCTAGTCGCATGAAGCGATTGGCGGAAGTCGCGAAGCGATTTGAAACATTGTTGGCAGGGCTCCTTCCCCGTCAGGTGAAGGCTTTTGCCGTCGGCGATCTTCCAGTCCCGGTTGCAGTGATGACGGCGGCAGGGCTGGGCCAAGGCAGAACGCTACTTGTGACGCCAAGCCCGGCGACCGCCGATCAAGCCGAATCAGATGCCGCATTGCTCTTGCCAGAGGTCCCCATCTTGCCTTTGGTTCCCGCCGATGATGAAGAGGCCTTGCTGACAGGGGAACGTGTGGCACAAGTCCGCGCCATCCTGACACAGCAAGGGCACAGCATCATCGTCACCTCCATCCATGCGCTCCTTCAGCCGGTGCCAGACCCGAAAGCGCTGGAGGCGGCAAGCCGAACGCTTAGCCTCAATGGCGAATTCCCGTTTGAGACATTGCCTGAAACATTGACGGCGCTCGGATATGCCCGAGAAGAAATCGTCTCCGAACCCCTGACTTTCGCCGTGCGCGGAGGCATTTTGGACGTATGGCCAGCGGGTGCGGCACAGCCCGTGCGGGCGGAGTTCTTCGGGGACACGGTGGACGGACTGCGTGCCTTTGACCCGGCGACTCAATGTTCCGTCGCACGCTTGGACACGCTCACGTTGGCGCCCGCGCCCTCTGCCAAGCTGAAAACGGCGCAATTGTTGCCCCAAATGCTGGATGCCACGGTTTTGGTCTTAGACACGCCCGCTGTGGAGGCGGCGTTGGAACAACTTCGCCAGGTGTCGCGAACCGCGACGAACGCAGAATGGTTTGCGGCCCAACTGGCCAAATCCCCGCGTGTCTGCTGGTCTGGTGAACCCCTGCGCGAAGGAGTCCCTCCCGTTGCCTTGGTGGCACGCTCTGCCCAGGGTGTTCGGGCTTTGGCCGGAACGGGCGGAACGCATCATCCGGATTTCTATGCACGCATACGCAAGACGCTTCTGGCGGATCTCGATGCACGTGCGCGAAAGCGTGAAACCGTTGCCGTTTGTGCCGACTCTGCGGCGGCCCGTGAACTCTTGAGTCATGAACTCCCGTCAGATTCAAAAGTCGCCGTTTTCCCCGAAGCGCTTTCACAAGGATTTGAAGTCGCCAATCTGCGCCTGACGATCGTTGCACAAAGCGACCTTTATCCAACACGGAGCGCATGGCGGGCACCCGCACGCATCTCACGTCCGGTGGCGGGGCAACGGTTGGAGTATGCCTTCGACGTGGAGCCCGGCGAGCTGGTGGTGCATCTCGAGCACGGCATTGGGCGCTTCCTCGGCCTTACGGAAATCGAGCTCGATGGTCGCCGAACCGAGGTCTTTACCTTGGAATACGCCGATGGTGCGCGGCTTCATGTGCCAACCACCCACGCTCATCTGCTCTCACGCTATATTGGCCCCGACAGCCGCCGCGTGCGCCTGCACTCACTCGATGGCAAGCGATGGCGCAACGAACGTGAGGCGGCACAGCACGGCATTGAGGACTTGGCGGCAGGATTGCTGGAGACGCAGGCGCGGCGGCGCGTAATGCCGGGATTTGCCTTTGACCTCACGGACCCTTGGATTGCGGAGTTTGAAGCCCTCTTTCCTTGGCAAGAGACGCCGGACCAAACGCGCGTCATTGCCGAAGTCAAGCGGGACATGGCCGCTCCCGTGGCAATGGATCGCTTGCTGTGCGGAGACGCCGGCTATGGCAAAACCGAGGTGGCCATGCGGGCCGCCTTCATCGCCGTGGCCAACCACAAACAAGTGGCCGTCTTAGCACCCACAACGGTGCTTGCTGAGCAACACTATGCCACCTTTTGTGATCGAATGGCCCACTTCCCTGTGCGCATTGAGGTGCTCTCTCGCTTTCGCACGTTGGGCCAGCGCGCCAAGACACGCGAAGCTGCCGCCAAGGGACAAGTGGACATCCTCATTGGCACCCATGCCCTCCTCACTGAGAACATTCCCTTTCATGATCTCGGTCTCTTGATCGTGGATGAGGAACAGCGTTTCGGCGTTGCCCATAAGGAACGCCTAAAACGCTTGAGGGCACTGGTGGACGTGCTCACCATGAGTGCGACCCCCATCCCACGCACCCTCTACCTTTCCCTGACCGGCGCACGGGATCTTTCTTTGCTTCAAACGCCACCGCAAAACCGTGTGGCAGTGGAAACCATCCTCCAGCGGGACGAGGACGCCCCCTTGGCCGCAGCGATCCGGAGAGAGCTCGCCCGTGGAGGGCAAGTCTTTTACCTCTACAACCGTGTGCGCACCATCGGGCGTGTCCACGAACGCCTCCGCCGCATCGTTCCCGAAGCCCGGATTCTTATCGGCCATGGGCAGATGCCCGCCGAAGCGCTTGCCGAGACCATGCGGGCCTTTGAACGCGGCGAAGCCGACATCCTTCTCTGCACCACCATCATCGAAAGCGGCATCGACATCCCCCGGGCAAATACCATCCTGATTGACCGTGCCGACCGATTTGGCTTGGCCGATCTCTATCAATTGCGCGGGCGCGTGGGACGCTCCGCCGTCAAGGGATTTGCCTATCTCCTGCTCCCCCCGGATGGGATGCTCGACAGCGACGGCCGCAGGAGGCTCCAGGCCCTCAAGCGCCACAGCGGGCTCGGTGCCGGATATGCCATCGCTTTGCGCGACTTGGAAATCCGCGGTTCCGGCAATCTGCTCGGGGCCGCGCAGAGCGGACACATCGCAGCCATTGGTTTCGGCCTTTATTGCCAGCTGTTGCGGCGCACGGTCGCCCGACTCAAAGGGGAGGCCGTGCCCAACCTCGTGGATGTGGAAATCACGCTCGACTTCCTTGACGCCTCACCCGGCGCCTTGGGCCCCTCCGCCGCCTGCCTCCCTTATGGATATGTGGATGATGAGGCGCAACGGATGAATGCCTACCGCCGTGTGGCCGAGGCCATCAACCACCGGGAGCTCGACGATCTCCAAGCGGAATTGGCAGATCGGTATGGCCCCCTCCCCCCCGCCGCCCGGCGTGCATTGCGCTTGGCCCACCTAAGAATCCTCGCCGCCGAGCGAAACCTTGCCAAAATTGAGACCCGTCAAGGGCTCCTCACCTGTTTCTCAAAACCCAACCACGCCCCCGTGCGAGGCTTCACACGGCTCCCGGTTCCGGAAGGTTCCGCGGATGACCGTCTCACGTGGCTCGAACGCCTTTTGCGCCGTCTGTGACAATCTCAACCTGGACAAAGGCGCAAGAAACAAAGAAATGGAGGTTAAATGATGAAAACCATGGCTTTTCTCTGCGTGCTTGCCACCTTGCTGACGGGGTGCTCATCGACCCGTCCCAACAACGATCTTGCAGCCATTACGCCGTTTGAGGCGGAAAGATACATGGGCACATGGCACGAAATTGCGCGTTTGCCGCAATGGTTCCAGCGCGGGATGAGCGACGTCACCGCGACCTATTCCTTGGAAAACGGGCGGCTCAACATCCTGAATGCCGGCGTTCGGGACGGGGAACGAAAGACTGCGCAGGCTACCGGGTATTTTGCCGGAGAACCGAACGTTGGGCTCTTCCGCGTGACCTTCTTTTGGCCGTTCTATGCGGATTACAAAGTCCTTTGGGTGTCCCCGGCATATGATCAGGCATTGGTGACCTCAGAAGACCGCACATCGCTTTGGATTTTGGCACGCACCAAAACACTGGACAAAGAAACTGTGAACGCCCTTGTGGCGCGCGCGGAATCCATGGGGTTCGACATTTCCCAGTTGGAATGGTCCTCGGCCCAAAAGCAATAAGCGCAAGGCCACGCACCCCCACCTTGCGACTCGCCTGCGCTCTTCCTTCCCCGCCGTGCCTCATCGTGGGGTGCTCCGTATCGGCGGTTCGGATACGGAGCCTCGCGAGGTGAGATACGGAGCCCTCCGCGCGGAAGCCCATTCCGCCTCTCATGCGCTCACAGGCAATCGCTCACGCTTCGGCGAACGGCTGAATGATGCCACCGCCGAGGAGCCACGTGTCACGGTAAAACACGCACGCCTGTCCCGGCGTGATCAACGCCTGCGGGACATCGGCAACCACGGTGCCATCATCGAAAACCGTACACGCAAACGGCGCGTGATGATAACGGCTGACGGCCTCACAACGCAACGGGAACGCGGACGGCACAAGCCATCGAAGCTCCCCCACCCTGAAGCGCGCCGTCAACAACGCCTCGCGCGGGCCAAGGGTGAGCGTGTTGCGGGCACGGTCAAACCCCACCACAAAGGCGCGTTCCCCCATGGCAACGCCAAGGCCGCGCCGCTGGCCGCGCGTGTAATTGGCAAGGCCTGTGTGCCGACCAAGGACACGCCCCTCCGTGTTGAGAATGTCTCCCGGGGTCGCCGTCTCCGGATGGCGCCGCTGAAGTTCCGGGCGGTAATCACCCTCCGGCAAAAAGCAGATGTCCTGACTCCCAGAGGCCAGACGCTTCTCCGGTATCGGCAAATCCCAGCGGCGGGCCAGCTCCACCACCTCACCCCGCGTGAAGTCCGCCAAGGGAAAAAGCGTTTCCTTGATTGCCTCCGGCGGAAGGGCATAAAGAAAATAACTTTGGTCTTTGGCGGCGTCGGCCGCGCGGCGAAGCGTGCATACGCCATGTTCCGGCTCCACCCCCACCCCGACATAATGCCCCGTGGCCATAAGACCGCCAATGGCACGGCGCAACGCCCCAAATTTGAGCAACGGATTGCACCATGCACAAGGATTCGGCGTGAGACCGGCCGCATAGGCGGCATAAAAGGGGGCCACGACCTCACGCTCGAAATCTTCCCGAAGGTCAACCACGTGCAGCGGCACACCCAAGGTTTCGGCCAAACGGACCGTTGCCTCGGAGGGAGACTCGGAAACCGTGAGCATATGCCAAGCTTCGACCGTGTACCCCTGCTCTTGCAGCAGACGGACACAAACGGCCGAATCCACGCCACCGGAGAACGCAACGCCAACGACAGGCCCACTCATTCCAACGAGAGCTCCAGTTGGCCGGAAATCATCATCTTGTGCGCACCCTTCCCGTCGGAAGTGTCATAAACGCAGAACTTCACCGTGGGGAACCGCCGAACAAGCACGCGCTCGATATATTCCCGCACGGCTTCCACGTTGTGCGGGTCGTCGTCGGAAAACCCTATCGAAATGGGCAAACGCAAGGCATCCATGCCCGTGCGATCAAGGATGTCCACCAAATGCTCAATGAAATCGTGAATCGCAAAACGCTTGCGGTCTTCCTGCGTGCGCACCTCCGGTGCCTCATACACAAGCCGCGCATCGAACGCCGGAGATGTGATGGCATGGTAGCGATTCAGCGACAGGTAGCGGCGCAAAACCGCCGTCTGCGAGGGGAACGTTTGGACGCCGTCGAAACAATACGAGTAGCCCCGCAGGTTGATGAGCATGATCTCGCGCTCCACAGGCGTAAGCACACGCTCAATGAATCGCTCCACCCCCGCCCGCAACGTCTCCGCACGGTGGCCGCGGGCCGTCACAATGGCAAACAACCGACCCTCCACCAGCGTCTTGCGGAAGACATTGAAACTCGGCGGCGGAAGGCGCCGCCCCTCCGCGATGTCGTCCAATGCCCGATCCAAATCGGCGATGAAACACCCGCCGCCCAAAGGCGTGCGCTCATCCTGAAACTCCACGAACGCCATCTCCCGCCGTCCCATGGGGAAGCGATAATGCGCCGTATCCTTTCGGATGACACTGAACGTGGAGGTCGTGCAGACGTGGGGAACCCAATTCCCATGCTCATCCAAGCGCTCCATATGGATGCGCGTGGGCATGCAGAGTACGTTGTCGTCCCAGTCAAAAACGTAATACTTAAGGTCGCGCCCCCGCACGGATTCATTCACCCAGACGCCGTCCACATACGACAGCTTGGCCCCTCCAAAAGAGGCCAACGCAACGGCAGAGGCATCGGTGGACGAATTCATCAGCGCATCAACCCCATCAGCCGTTGGGTCAACTTCGCGGCGGTGAAATCGGCATGATGCAATCCCTTGATGGGCGCCAGCTCCACCACGTCGCATCCCACGATGTCATGGGTGGCGGCGATCTCACGCAACATGAAAAGCGCGGAATACCACATCAGTCCACCGGGGACGGGCGTTCCCGTCGCAGGCATCACCGACGGATCCAGCCCGTCGACGTCAAACGTCACATACACTTTCTTGGGGAACCCTTTGGGCAAGATCGGGGAGGGCGGCCCCTTGAGCGCCAACGTTTCCCCATCCGCCGCAAAAAGCGTCTTGGGATTGGCCGCTCGATAAGCCGCTTCCTCCTCACAATAGGCCCGCGTGGCGAACTGCGCCACAGGAAATCCCAGTTCATGGCAACGCCGCAACACACAAGCGTGCGAAAGCGGAGACCCTTCATACACATCGCGCAAGTCAGCGTGGGCATCGAAATGGACAATGCCAATCTTTTCGCCGCGCACCTTGTAAGCCAGCAACGCCCCCAACGTCACCGTATGCTCCCCTCCGAGCATGACCGGATGAGCGCCGCAATCCAATGCCTCGCCGACGGCCTTCTCAATCGCCCGCAACCACGCTTCCGGATCTTTTGCCTTTGTGGCCGAAGGCCGAACCGCCGCACGTGTGAAGATGCCGCCCTCACACGGAAAGCCTCCGGCCTCAAACGCCTCCAACTGATCCGATGCCTCCAAAATGGCGGCCGGGCCTTTCGCCGCGCCGGAGCCATACGAGACCGAGAGCTCCATCGGCACGGGAATCACGTGAAACTTCGCCTTCTCCTTTGCGACAGGGGCATGCTCGGAACCGAGAAAGGGGACGGAATTTGCAGGCGTCATTTCGTGGGGATCTCCATAGATGTAGAAACAGGAACAGAATCCGGAGCAACAGCCGTCGCCGCCCGATTACGCGGCGACCACGGACAGAAGAACCAACCAAGCACACCGATGATCACAAGCAACACTGTGAGCGATAGCACCAGCATCGGCCATCGGCGCACACGTGTCATCGGCGGAGCAGGCACAAACCTACGGCCCAACCAAACGGCACGCCGCGTGAAAAAGCGTCCCAAGGCAGGGGTCAACCCAATGCGGCGGTTGACGGCCCATCCGGAAGCATTGAGGATGGGGGCCAAATCCCGCCGCCGCAGACGGAGCCAAGTAAGAAAAACATTCGGAAGAGAGACCGCGAGGATGATTCCCAACACCACAAGCCCTGTCTTCCAGAGAGGGGTATTCGTCAATGTTGCAACGATTCCCGCAACTGCCGTTGCGACAAAAGAAAGCGCAATGCCCAGCGTCGCAACGGATGCCGTCGTTGCCCCACCATTCGCCGAGACGCCAGGACCTTTCCCACGATCCGCCTCGGCCAGAGTCGTTTCAGCGCGCGAGGCCAGCGCGGCGGAGGCGTCTTTCCCTGCGACCAACTTCCGCGTGGTCTCGGAAATCGCAACACCAATCCGCCGCCAAGGTGCAAAAAAGGCTTCCCCAACGCTCATGACGCTTGGGACCAAATGCACCAACGTTGCCTCCCAATCCCGTCCGTCCAAATCGAAGAAGATTCCATTGCGTCCCACCGCCAACGTCGCTGCGGAGCCCGCCGTGAAAACGACACAAAGGGTGCGGGTTTCGCCTGTCGCTGGGCGCGTAATCGAACAATAGGCCAAACAACAGTTAGAGCCGCCTGCGGCGGCCGCATGGGCAACGGCGGCTTTTTCGACTGGGAAACAGAGGGTGCAGGCCCGTCCGTCCATGAAAAGCGTCCCCGTTTGAAAAAGAGCACGGGCCTGCGGCGGATAGAGATCCTCAACATTGACAAAGTTGCGCAGAAATCGCAGAAAGCCGACGCGCAACGTCAACAACCGCCGCAAATCATCAAAGGCCGACGCGAGAGGAGCTTGGGCAGAATCTTCCGCCAACGCCGCTGAAAAGGCTGCCCGCCCGGCAGGGGCCTCCACCACCGCCCAACCCGCCTCCGTCATGCGGTCAAAGACATCCGCACAGGCTGGACGTTGGGCAACCCATGCGGCAAACGGCGCCACCGTCTCCCACACACGTTTCCACAACTCCGGCGTCAAAGATCGGGCTTCCGGTTCCAACGCCTCGGCCAAGGCGGCCACGAGGGCCATATCGGCGGCGTCCTCCGGGTTGATCCCGTCCGAAAACGACAACGCCCGTGCATCCGCCGAAGGAAGCGCCACGGGGCCATTGGCCAACTCTTTCGCAGAACAGGGAATCGCAATTTCCCCCGCCGCAGCCGGATTGTAGCGAAGCAAGTCACAGTTCAGGAAGTATGCCGCCACCTTCTCCTTCAACCGCATCACCGCGGCCGTGACGGCATCAGAGGCAAGGTCTCCTGGCAGTCTTTCCTTGGGCTCATCTGCACGCCACGTCCGGTAAGCTTCACGCGCCACATCAAAGGCCTTCAGAGCTTCCGCTGAAACACCAAGTGCCCCATTTGCGGAAGGCGTTCCGCCTGTGACGGCAATCACAGCCTCTCCCAACGGCACAAACTCCGCCCCAGCGGCATCCGTCGGAACAACGCCGTCACCATTGGCCCTTGACGCTCGAAAACAGTCGAACGCCTCACCAAGCGTTGAGGAGGTGAGCACTTCACCATTAGGTGCCAAGCGTGCAAACAAAACCGCCAACGGAGCCCCCTCTGGGGTTCCGCCAGCGATGTCATCATTCGAAAGCCCCTGGCTCGGCGAAAAAAGCTTGTCGAAGGAACTCAGGCGCGGTTTCAACCACTCCACGGCCGCAAGAACTTCCGGCAACCGCACCCTTCCATCGCCGTCCGTGTCCAGAGCCCGAAGGACCGACTCGCCCTCCGGCCCCATCGCCGTGACGGCACAAGAAAGCATCAACCACACGTTGGGGTCAAGTTCCGTCAAATGCGCAATGTCATCACCGGCACGCAGGCGCACCTGCACCGTTCCGGCAATGACACTGAACGCAAAGTCATGCGCCATGGACAACCCCATAACCGTGACGCTACGCCCCACTCAAAGGGTAGCGCAGAACTCAGCCATGCGCCGGACACCTTCCTCGATGTTCTCCATGGAGCAGGCGTAACTCAGGCGCACGCAACGATCATTCCCGAATGCGACGCCGGGCACCACCGCCACGTGCTTTTCCTCCAAGAGGCGACGAGCGAAGGTCAACGAATCCATGCCGAACGAAGCGATGTTCGGGAAGACATAAAACGCGCCCTGGGGCTTGGGACACTTCACCCCGGGAATGGCCGAAATCAACTCATAGATGCGATCACGCCGACGAGCAAAGGCCGCCACCATTTCGGCGACCGCCGGTGCACCTTTTTCCAACGCGGCCAACGCACCCCACTGGGCAAAGGTGTTCGGAGCGGATGCCATGTGGCTTTGCAAGGAAGCAAGTGCCTTGGCCAAAGGTTTAGGGGCAGCAGCGTAACCCAAGCGCCATCCCGTCATCGCATACGTCTTGGAGAAGCCATTCACTGTGACGGTGTGCTCATAGAAGTCCGGACCGAAAGACGCCATGGAGACCTGCGGCACATCACCATAAACCATCTTCTCGTAAATCTCGTCAGAAACGATCCACAAATCGTGGCGAATGGCCACCTCGCCGACCGCGCGAAGTTGCTCAGGCGTATACATCATCCCCGTCGGATTCGAGGGAGAGCAGATGACCACAGCCACCGTCCGCGGCGTAATGGCGGCTTCCAACTGCGCAGGGGTCATCAGGAAGCCATCCTCCACATGCGTCTCCACAAAAACCGGCGTTCCTCCGGCAACCCGGACCATCTCCGGATAAGAGAGCCAATAAGGCGCAGGGATAATGACTTCGTCCCCGGGCTTCACCAAAGCTTGAAAGACCTGCGAAAGCGCGTGTTTCCCTCCGTTGGCGACCAACACTTGCGACGGCTCATAAATCAGCCCGTTCTCTCGCTCCAGTTTCCCGCACAAGGCCTTGCGCAACTCGGGCAAACCCGCTGCCGCCACATAACGTGTCTTGTTCGCGGCCAAAGCCTCCGCGCACGCCTGCTTGATGCACTCAGGCGTGTCGAAGTCCGGCTCACCTGCGGCGAATGCGCAGATCTTCACGCCCTGCGCCTTCAATTCCGCGGCTTTGCTGGTAATCGCCAACGTCGCGGAAGGGGCAATCGCCGCAATGGTCTGATTCAGCTCTTTCATCTTCACTCCTTGAATGCTATCGACAAAGCTTGCAGATCCATAAAAGATCCCGCACTGAATGCCCCCCATTATAGCAAAGTCCCCCACCCTCCCCCGAAAAACCTTCCATCGTCAAGGCAATCACACCAACCGCAAAACCATCCCTACAACCTGTTGTTTATTCAAAAGATAGTCCAATTCATAAACTGTGCTATACTGACGCGACGAAGGAGTCATTCATGCGTTTTATTGGTCCCCACGTCTCCGCCGCCGGTTCACCTGCAACCGCCATCGCCAACGCCCTCTCCGTTGGAGCGACAGGGTTTGCCCTGTTCGTCAAGAATCAGCGTCAATGGGTCGGCAAACCCCTACCCGAAGCGGACGCGAAGGCGTTTGCCGCCGCGATGGCCGCCGCCCCCTACACGGCCTGCCAGGTGCTCCCACACGCAGGCTATCTTATCAACTTGGCCAATCCTGACCCGGAGAAACACGCCAAAAGCATGGCGTCTTTCCTCGACGAACTGCATCGGTGTGAAGTTCTTGGACTTGACCGATTGAATCTTCATCCCGGCTCCCACCTAAACCAACTTTCTCCCGAAGCCGCCTGTGACCGTGTCGCAGAAAGCATCAACCGCGCGCTGACGGAGACCCAAGGCGTCACGGTCGTCATCGAGAACACCGCCGGACAAGGCGCCTATCTCGGAGCCAAGCCTTCTGAGCTTGGACGCATTCTTTCCGGCGTGGAAGACAAAACGCGCATCGGCTTTTGTCTCGACACCGCCCACACCTTTGCCGCCGGCTATGATATCCGCACTCCGGATGGATGGAACGCCTTTTTGGACGAAGTGGACGCCGCAGTGGGGCTTCATCGCCTGCGCGGCCTGCACCTCAACGACTCCAAAGGCGCACTCGGCTCCCACCTCGATCGCCACGAATCCCTCGGCAAAGGCTTCCTTGGGTGGGAACTCTTCGAAACCATCGCCCGCGATCCTCGCATGGATGGGATGCCGTTGATCCTTGAAACGCCCGACGACACCCTATGGCCTGAGGAAACCCGACACCTCCTCAACGCCTGACATCCTCCAAACGGGGACATCACTCAAAAAAGGCTCATCTGGAGATCGTCATCCCCGAGCGTCATCTTGCGGCGACGCGGAAGCTCGGGCTGGACGGCTTTTTGCCCCTCAAGGCCAGCAAGGATAACTTTGGCGCGATCGATCACGGGCGCCGGCATGCCGGCCAACCGAGCCACGTGGATGCCATAACTCTTGTCCGCCGCGCCGGGAACAATGCGCCTCAAAAAGACGATGGAATCCCCCTGTTCACGGACTTGCACCGTGTAGTTACGGACGCCGGGAAGCGCCGAGGCCAATTCGGTAAGCTCGTGATAATGCGTTGCGAAAAGCGTCCTAGCCTTTCGGCTCGGCGTGTTGTGAAGATACTCCACCACACTCCAAGCGATCGAAATGCCATCGAACGTGGAAGTGCCACGCCCAATCTCATCCAGCACAATCAACGAGCGCGGCGTCGCGTTGTTGAGGATATTGGCCGCCTCCTGCATCTCAACCATGAAGGTCGAGCGGCCGCGCGCGAGATCATCCCCCGCGCCCACACGGGTGAAAATCCGATCGACCACCCCCACCCGCATCTCATCGGCAGAGACCCAGCTGCCAAGATGGGCCATCACCGTGAGCACGGCCACTTGGCGGATATAGGTGGACTTACCGGCCATGTTCGGGCCGGTGATCAGAATGAATTGACGGCTGTCACCATTCAAATGGGCGTCGTTCGGGACAAAGCACTCCCCATCGCGCTGAAGCTCCACAATTGGGTGACGCCCCCCACGAATGAGCAACTCCGTGGAATCATCCACCACCGGACGGCGATACCCCAGTGCGAGCGCCCGATCCGCAAACCCTTGCAGAACGTCCATGCGCGCAAGCGCCGTCGCCGTCGCCTGAATCTCCGCCAAGCGTTCGCAAGCTTTGAGGCGAAGCTGCTGAAAAAGCTCATACTCCAAGGCATCGGCCTTGTCTTGGGCGCCAAGGATGAGGCCTTCATACTGCTTCAATTCTGGGGTGATAAACCGCTCGGCATTCGCCACCGTCTGGCGCCGCTCATAGGAGGCCGGGACATTTGCCAATTGGCCCTTGCTCACCTCGATGTAAAATCCGAACACATTGTTGTGGCGCACGCGCAACGTCCGAATCCCCGTGGCCTCCTGCTGCTGGGCCTGATAGGCGGCGATCCAACTGTGTCCGTCGCGCGTGGCCGTGCGGAAGGCATCCAGTTCGGCGCTGTACCCTTCGCGAATGATTCCCCCCTCGCGCACGGTTAGCGGCGGGTCCTCCACGAGGGCGCGCGTCAGCTCATCCGTAAGCTCCGGAAGATCGCTCAAGGCATCCCGCAGTTCCCGAAGCAAGGGCGACGCAGCCTCCTGAAGAAGCGCACGAAGCCCGGGGATCTGCGCCAAAGAGTCTGCGAGCGCCCGCAAGTCACGCGCATTTCCTGAGCCGCCGTCGAGCCGAGTCATCACACGCTCAAGATCCCGCGTCTCAGACAAGGCCTTCCGGAACTCAGAGAGCGATCGCCGAGCAGAGATCCATTCTTCCACCACGTCCTGCCGCGCACGGATGGCCTCCGGATCGCGCAACGGCGAACGAATCCACGCACGGAGCAAACGCTTGCCCATGGGAGTGCATGTGCCATCGAGCACGCCCAACAGCGTCTCCTCTTCCGGACGCCCACCGGGGAAAGGCAACAAATCCAAATTGCGGCACGTACACTCGTCCAACGTGAGGAAATCGCCCCCCTGGCGGACGTCCAGGCCCCGCACATGCTCCACGGAGCGTCGCAACTCATTCCGCACATAATGCAAAAGCGCCCCGGCGCTTTGCACCCAAAGCGGCCTCGCCCCTTGTCCGCAAAACCCTTCCAGCGAAGCCACGCCAAAATGATGCCGCAACGTGTCAGAAGCCTGGTCGGCCATAAACCGCCACGCCTCCGTCTCGGTCACGGCCCCCGCCACTTCATGGACGAGTGCCGGAGCCAAAAGCGCACGTTGCTCATCGGAAACCAACGTTTCACTGGGAGCGATGCGCCGCAACGCCTCCATCAAGGCCGAAACCCCCGACGCATCCTCCACCGTCAAAGCCCCAGTGGAAAGCTCCAGCGCGGCGATTCCGTAGACCTCCTTCTTCCCGGCATAAACCGCTGCGAGATAATTGGATGTTCCGGCGTCAAGAATCGTATCCTCGGTCACCGTTCCGGGCGAAACGATCCGCGTAATCTCCCGACGAACCAACCCTTTGGCCTTTTTGGGATCTTCCGTTTGCTCACAGACCGCGGCCTTGAGCCCGGCCCGAACGACCTTGGCGAGGTAACCATCAAGCGCATGGTAAGGCACACCACACATCGGCACGCCCGCCCGCTTGGTGATGGTGACGCCCAAGACGGGGGCCGCACGGTGTGCGTCCTCAAAGAACATCTCGTAAAAGTCACCCATCCTAAAAAAGAGGATGGTGTCTTGGTCAAGCCCCTCCTTGGTGCGGCGGTACTGCCGCATCATGGGGGTCAAACCGTCAGGATCCTTAGCCATACCGTTTCATTATATCGAAATCCCAAAACTTCCGCGTCCGCCAAATGAATCCGAGAATCGATTGAATCGTCCACAATCGTGCCGCGCCGTCGCAAGGAAGAAACGCATGAATGGATGTTCCCCCATACCAAGGAAATCAGATTCCCTTCCGTCCTCCGTTCCACGCCGTATCTCACCTTGGGATGCAGAGCATCTCCCCCACCGATACGGAGCCTCCCGACTCCGCACACTCGCTGGATGACGCGAAGGCGTTCATCCTCCCCCGAAAGAGCACACGCTTCCGTCATTCATTTTCAAAATTGTCCCCGGGCGCCTGTTCTTAGCGGCGCACAAAGAAGAAATATGGCATAATTGGGATATTCCGAAGGAGATTCTGCCCATGCCAAAAGGGAACATCAAAATACGCCCAGAAGTCGGGGTCGCAGGTTGCGATACCGAGGGGTTGGTACGTGTGTCCGAACAGTTTGCCGAGCTGGAATTGGAAATGGTGCGCCGCACGGAGATCACCGCGGCACAAATCGCGGCCGAAAAGGCGGATTGGTCGAAAGTGGGGGCCGCGCTCGGACGTGTGTACCAAACGCTCTGCGATGAGGATCAAGAGGGAACGCTGGCGGCATTGCACGAAATCGAGGCATTGCTTTCCAAGCGGGGAGTCTTGGTGCCGCAACCGACCATCCACCTCAAGCACGAGGAGGCTCCTTCCGATGGCGAATAATGCAAAAATCGCGCTTTTGTGCGCTTACACCTTGGCCTCCGCGCGACGTTACGCGGAGGCAGAGGCGTTGATCCTTTCCGATGGCGAATTGGCCAAAACCACGGAAGCGATGGACCTGTTGGCCCGCATCCGCACGGAGCAAGGTGACATCGCAGAGGCGCGCCGTCTATGGCAGGAGATCCAGTCGCTCCATCCGGAGCACCAGCCTTCCCGTTTGGCCTTACGGAACCTTGGGCGCACGCCGTGCGTCGTGCCTTGGAAAGCCTTGTGCCTGCTTTTGGCCCCCTTCTGTCTTCTCGCCGGGATCGTGATTGCCTCAATCGTCACGTACACACCTCGGCCCGTGCCGCCCGTGACCATGGAATGGCCGGCCTTGCCCACGGGAGCGCAACTCGCGACGTTGGCTCCCTACAAAGGAAATGTGACGCGTGTTGCCCTCTCTTCCGCGTTCTTTTCCGACCCGAAGCGTACCGCGCAACGCGAAATCCTGACCCAGCTGTTGGCCAGCGCTCTCAATCTCAAGCCCTCGGACATCTTTTTGGGTGAAGCACCGGAAGGTTTTCCTGCCGATGCCCTTCGTGTGGAGCTGACGTTGCAGTGAAACCTCGTCCCAAAATTGGGTTGGTCCTCGGGAGCGGCGGTGCGCGTGGTTGGGCACACCTTGGCGTCATCAAGGCGTTGCGTTCGCTCGGAATAGAGCCAGACGTGATCACCGGCACAAGCATTGGCGCCTTGGTGGGCGCGATGTATGCCGCAGGAGTGTTCGACACCTTCGTTGAGGAAGCGGAGAGCCTCAATTTTCTGCGATTGGCGGGCTTTTTCGCGGAAGTGCGCCTGCCGCAGCATGGTCTGTTTTCCGGGAGACCGGTTATGGCTTGGCTGGGGCAAGAATCGCTTTTGGGGCACAAAACATTCGACGAGTTAAAGCTCCCCTTCGCAGCCGTTGCCACGGACCTTTATCGCGAAGAGGCCGTTACGCTCAACCATGGGAGTGTTGTGCAAGCCGTGCGGGCTTCCATTTCGATTCCCGGTGTTTTTGATCCTGTCTTGCGTGATGGGTACGCATTGGTCGATGGAGGATTGACCGATCCCGTGCCGGTGGATGTTGCCCGAGACCTGGGAGCGGACGTGGTCATTGCGGTGGATGTCAATGGCACGGCCCCCGCCATGGAGCTTCCGAAGCGTCACCGCCCGCCAAGCCTCCTTGCCACCCTGCTCCAAACCACGCGTATGGTCGAAAACGGCGTCTGCCGCCTCACCTTGGAACGCACCCCCGCAGACGTTCTCATCCGCCCCCAGACCGGGCATATCCAAACTCTTGACTTCCACGGTGGACGTGCCGCCGTGGCTGAAGGCGAACGGGCTACGCTGGCCCTACGCTCGGAATTGACGAAAGCGCTTTGCCTATGAACTTCCGCGATTATCTTACCCTTCGGTCTGCCCGTAAGGCCTTTAAATCTCTCCGCAACGACTTCAGACTTCACTGCGACGTCTTGCCTCCTAAAACGCGGTCAGCTTTGGAAGAACGCCTCACGGACCTCCACCAAGCGATTCGATGCCGCGAAACGGAAGATTTGCCGGCCGTCCTCGCAACCGTGCGCGCCGAATTGGATGACACGCTTCCCAAGCCCAAATGGCCGTGGGCATCGGAATGGTTTGACGTCATCGTCTCTGCGTTGGCCGTGGCCTTCTGTTTCCGCGCCTACTACTATCAGCCATTCAAAATCCCCACAGGGTCCATGCAGCCCACGCTCTATGGAATCCACGCAGAACCCGGTGGCACGCCAACCGCATGGGATCGTCAGCCATTGCGTTTCCTGAAGTGGTGTGTCACCGGTGCGACCTATCAGGACATCCGCGTTCGACGGTCTGGCCGAGTGGTGGAATGGCGTTCGGGCGCTGTGCCCGGATATGCCTCGCTTTTCGTGAATGCGGCCGGTCGCGTGGATCGCTATGACATCCCGGAGGCGGCGGTGGGAACACTTCGCTCGACCTTTCAGCCGGGCATGGGCGTACGCGCCGGAACGCCATTGTGGCGCGGCACGGTGCACAGCGGAGACTTTCTTTTTGTCAATCGCTGGATTTGGAATTTCCGTCACCCACGCTTGGGAGAAACCATCGTTTTCTCAACTCGCGGACTGCCCGGCCTTCCGCCCGACCAGCATTACATCAAGCGATTGTGTGGCCGCCCCGGGGATACCGTGGAGTTGCGCCCCAACGATAGCCGCCTGTGGGTCAACGGAGAGCCAGCGCTGAAGCCGCGCCGGCTCTGCGAAATCGCCGACCACGCCTCTCCTTGGCCGGGGGCACCCGCCTACCCCGGCTACCAAACCGCCGTTCCGGGAGGGCCCTATACCGTGACCATGAGCCACTTTGAGCTTGGCCCCGGCCGATACCTGGCGCTCGGAGATAACTCTCCCAACAGCCTCGACAGTCGCTATTGGGGGACGATTCCCGCAAAAAATCTGTTGGGGCCTGCCACGTTTGTCCATTGGCCCTTTGCCTCCCCCCGATGGGGAAATGTTCGCTAATGTTCCAACCGGAGACGCTACTATGGAAAATTCATCCCTGTCACACGATGTCCTCGTTATCGGTGCCGGCTTGTGGGGCTGTGTCGTTGCGCGTGAATTGGCCGAGGCGGGAAACCGTGTCTTGGTGTTGGAAGCGCGAACCCTCCCCGGCGGCAATGCCCGCAGTGCCATAGACCCCAAAACCGGCATTGAGTGTCACTGCTACGGCGCGCATATTTTCCATACGTCCGATGAGGAAGTGTGGACCTATGCCAATCGCTTCGCCACGTTCACCGACTATCGGCACACCGTTCTCACCGAGCACGCGGGAAAAGTTTACTTCATGCCATTGGGGCTTGCGCTCATCAATGCGTTTTATGGCAAGAATCTGCGCCCCGATGAGGTCCCTGCGTTCATTGCGTCCGAGATCGCCAAATCCGGACTTTCCGGAGAGCCGAAAAATCTTGAGGAGCAGGCGATCTCCCTTATCGGCCGTCCGCTTTACGAGGCATTCATCAAAGGTTACACCCAAAAACAGTGGAACGCCGACCCAAAGACCTTGCCATCCTTCATCATCCGCCGACTTCCCGTGCGGACGAATTACAACACCGGTTACTTCAACGATCCCCATCAGGGGGTCCCGCGCGATGGCTACTTCTCGCTCTTTGCCGCACTTCTGAACCATCCTGGCATTGAGGTCAGGTATGGGACAGATTATCTCGCGATCCGGGACGCCTTCCCCGCGGAACTTCCCGTTTTCTACAGCGGCCCCATTGATGCTTATTTTGACTTCCGCCATGGTGCATTGCCGTGGCGTGGCTTGCGCTTTGAATGGGAAGTGAAGCCTGTCCGCGACTGGCAGGGAACGACCGTAATGAATTATGCGGATCTCGACGTTCCCTACACGAGGATTCACGAATTCAAGCACTTTCACCCCGAACGCAAAGAAGTGTACGCCTCAGAACAAACCATTATCTGCCGCGAATACCCGGCCGATTGGAAAGTTGGGGATATCCCCTACTACCCTGTCAACACCGATGCCTCCGCGGCACTGCTCGCCCGTTATCAAGAAGAAGCCAAAGCGCTCCCCAATGTGATTTTCGGTGGCCGCCTCGGAGAATACAAGTATTACGACATGGACAAAGTCATCCGTCGTGCGCTTGATCAAGTCCATGACTGGATGGCCCGCTAAGGTTCATTCTCGCGACACATTGGCGATTGAATAGTCGTCATCGTTTGACGCTTCTCGTGACAAAAACAAGGCGCCTTCCTGCGTGATGCAGAGAAGGCACCTCTGTGTGATGAAGAACGATGTTCTTCGTGGTCTATTCCCGTCCACGCAGTTGATTGAAACGCGCCGTTACAGGCAGGGGCCCCACGATGGGGCGAGCATAATCCAAAAAGAGCCCGGTCACATTGTTTCCGTCTGCATTGATATAACGTTCCGGCATCTCGCGGGTATGCTTCGCCACCGCCGCTAAGGGCGCAATCCCATAGTCCACCTGATAGGACGCCCCCGGAAGGCGCGTTATCGTCACCGTCCCACTCCGGAAACGTCCACCCGTGGCGGCCTTTACGGCCTCAGATCCTACCAAACGCGCCTCTCGGGCATCCGTCTCGGAAGCGATACCAACGAAACACCGTTGGATGAACCCAAAGGTGTCCGCACGAACACGCTTGACCTTCAAACGTTCACGGATAACGGCGGCGAGGTTCTCACCCAACGCGCCAGACGTCAACTGAATGTTTCCATGCGCATCGGTTTCCGTGGAGAAGCTTTCGGCAATGGCACGTCCATCGGGGCCACGAATTCCCTCACTCACGGCCACGACGCAACGCTTGTATTTATTCATGCACTCGGCAACGTCAGCAACGAACCGATCAACCGTGAACGGGCGTTCCGGCAAATAGATCAGGTGAGGGCCATCATCCGGATCCTGTCGGGCCAACGCCGCCGCCGCAGTGAGAAAACCCGCATTGCGGCCCATAATCACGTCAATTTTGACGCCTCCGAGCGCACGATTGTCCAAATCATCCCCTCGAACGGCACATGCCACAAAACGAGCCGCCGAACCATAGCCAGGCGTATGATCGTTGCAAAGCAGATCGTTGTCGATGGTCTTTGGGATATGGAAACAACGCAAGTCGTATCCTTGACGCTCCGCCTCCTCCGCAATGATGTTCGCCGTTTCAGCGGAATCATTGCCGCCAATATAGAAGAAGTAACGAATATCACGCTTCGCCAAAATGGCAAACAACGCACGGCAGTCATCCGGTGTCGGTTTCCGCCGCACTGAACCCAACGCGGAACTCGGCGTTTGCGCCACACGCAACAACACCTCCTCCGGCTCGGCCCTCAAATCAATAAAACGTTCGTCAAAGATTCCCTGAATCCCATGAAGCGCACCGTAAATCTCAACGATCTTCGTAGACGCCTTGGCGGCTAAGACCGCACCAACAAGACTCTGGTTGATGACCATCGAGGGGCCACCGCTTTGAGCAATCAGCATATTTCCGGTCATACTCACTCTCTCCTGACAATATGCCCATTGGGGCCTTGAAGGAATCTGTGCAAGACTCTGCCATGAAACCGAGGGGCCGCCCGCAGGCGGCCCCCGTCAAACGGCACCGCCCGTTGTCATGTTAGGCCCGCAACGCCTTAGCAATACGCGCCATCGCCTCTTCCACCTTCGCCCGGCTATTGAAGGCTGAAATGCGAACGTATCCCTCACCGCATCGACCAAATCCGGCACCAGGGGTTGTAACGACCTGAGCTTCGCGAAGCAGACGATCAAAGAATGCCCACGAGTCGCCCTTCACGTTCACCCAAATGTAGGGAGAATTGTCGCCACCAACGCACGCATAGCCTAGCGCTTCAATTCCCTTGCGAATCAACTTTGCGTTGCCGAGATAGTAATCGACCTGTTCCGTGGTCTGGAGCTCTCCGTCGGAAGAATAGACGGCTTCCGCCGCACGCTGGACCGGATAGGAAACGCCGTTGAACTTCGTGGTATGGCGGCGATTCCAAAGCGGATGCACCCGAATCTCCGAACCATCTTTGGCATATGCAACGAGATTCTCCGGCACAACCGTGAACGCACAACGAACACCCGTGAAGCCCGCCTTCTTGGAGAAGGAACGGAACTCAATGGCAACGTCCTTGGCTCCTTCAATCTCGTAGATGGAATGCGGGATCGAAGGATCGCGAATGAAGGCCTCATAAGCGGCATCGAAAAGAATCAACGCCTTGTTCGCCTTGGCGTAATCCACCCATGCCTTGAGCTGTTCGCGTGTCGCGACGGCGCCCGTGGGATTGTTCGGGAAACAAAGATAAATCAGATCCACAGGAGCTTCCGGCGGTGCAGGGACGAACCCGTTGTCCGCAGTGCTCTCCAAATAATGTAATCCCTCGTAACGTCCGTCCACAGCAGGGCCGGTACGCCCCGCCATCACGTTGGTGTCTACATAAACCGGATAAACCGGATCTGGAATCGCGATTCGAAGCGTCTGCGCAAAAAGTTCCTGAATGTTCGCACAGTCGCACTTCGAGCCATCGCTCACAAAGATCTCGCTTGCGGAGATGTCACACCCACGAGCCTGATAATCCTTTTTCGCGATGGCTTCCCGCAAGAATCCATATCCCTGCTCCGGGCCATAGCCACGGAACGTCGCCTCATGCCCAAGTTCATCAACGGCCTTGTGCATCGCTTCCAAGCACGCGGGAGCCAACGGCAACGTAACGTCGCCAATGCCAAGGCGAATGATCTTTACCTCCGGATTGGCCTGCTGATAGGCCGCAACCCGCTTGGCAATCTCCGAGAAGAGATACGAGGATTGAAGTTTCCCAAAGTTTTCGTTCGCGAGGATCATAATCTGATACGCTTCCTTTTTCTGCGACCCAACATCATCGGGTCTGAGTGTACAGAGGGGTAAGAATCCACCGCCGGTTATGCCAGAACCATTGCTCTGGGCGCTCACGGATTCTCCGCTCAAAAAGATTCCAAACCGTCTGCGTCACGCGCTTGGCATCAACATCGGCATCGGCTTCCAAGTCGGGAAAGATCGGATCACCCAAACGAATGATGTGATGGCTCGCATCCTTACGTTCCATCAACACCGGGACAATCGGCACATTGCCCATGCGCGCAAACTTCGCCATTCCCTTGCCAAGTTGCACATCTGGCTTACCGAAGACCGTCACCCCCACTCCGGGGCGATTGTGGCGGACATCGGGGAGGATGGCAAAGGCTCCGCCCCCTTTAAGATGGTGGGCGATCCGAACGAACGAACTTGGAAACCGGCGATCCACCGCCTCAAAATTTCCTAGGCGGTTCTGCCGCATCCACTTCTCAAACAGCGGATTGTTCTGTGCCCGAGCCAACGCCATCAAGCGAATGCCAAAGGCCGAACATGCAATCCCCGCCAAGTCCCAGTTCCCCATGTGCGGGAGGGCAAGCACCACCCCTCCATGCTTGGCAATGAGGGCCAGCAACCGCTCCCTCGCGGCTTCCGCCCCCTCCAGATGGACTCTGAGATACGAAGCGTCCATTTTCGCCGCGTGGAAGAGCTCAACGAAATTCATCGTGAGATTCCAAACCGATGTTCGGGCAATGCGCCGACACTCCGACACGGGAAAATCCTCACCGAAGACCTCCCGCATCCGCGATACCGATTCTTTCTTTGCCGGCCAACAGAGACGGAAAACGACCCTCAGCACGCCAGAGACCAAAGCCCCGGCAAATCTCAGAGGGATCGGAGCGATGACCGCCTGCGTGGTCCGCAGGGCTGCATATTCCAGCCGATGACGAAAACGAATACGAGCGTTCATGCAGCCTTTACTTGCCCCCACCGGCAGACGCGATGATATCCAGCACGTCCTGGCGCGTGGCATTGGCGAGATCTGCCGCCTCTTGAAGGGTCTCAACCCGCGCCTTCACCGCAAGCAACGTCTTGCGGTAATCGGCGATCTGCTGCGTCATCTCCGCCACCTTTTCACCCATCTGCTGGGCCACGGCTTCCGCCTTCACAAGCATACGCCGCGTCTGCAACAACTGGGAGAGCAACTCCCCGGGATCGGAATCCAAGTCCTCCAAGTGCATCCCTTCGGGGATCGGGGCCTGAATGATGGCCCCACACGAAGGGCAAGGCACCTGCAACCCTGCCGCCCGGTAATCGACCACCAAATTGTGCCCACAATGGGGGCAATCGAACACAATGTCGGTGGGCATGATCTCAACGTCTTGGGTCTCTTCGTCCATGATGTACGTCCTCCGTTGTCTAAAGAGAGTCTAGCAAAGCTACGCCATCCTCCGCAAGCGGTTGTCCGCCTCAGTGGACAAAGAGCATATCCCGATACTTCGGCAACGGCCAACGGGCGTCGTCGACCTTCGTTTCCAAAGCATCCACTTCCGTGCGCAACGCCGCCATGGCCCGGAGAATATCCGCAGGGGCGCCGGTTCCCAACGCCTCATCCAACCGCGCACATCCCGCATGCAACGCATCCAAGCCCTGCCCAATGCCCTCTGCCGTGGCCCGTACACTCTCCAGCCCAAACGTGAGCCCGGCGGCCTTGGCATCGGCCAATGTCCGCGCGAGCGTTCCGAGTTCTGCCGTCACCGCGGGCTCCACGATGCCCCGGGCAATATCAAGCGCCACCTTGCCCTCGATCCTCGCCTTTCGCTCGTAATCATCAAGGAACACGTCATGACGGCTCTCCATCTCGGTGGGCAACAGGACTCCCTGCTCCGCGAAAAGCTCCAAATTCTTGGGCTTTATCAACGTAGCAAGAGCCTCCGGCGCGGAACTCAGATTGGGCAACCCACGCCGAGCCGCCTCCTCCCTCCAAGCCTCGGAATAGCCGTCACCATTGAAGATCACGCGGCGGTGATCCTTCAAGATCGCCTGAACAATCTTCTGAAGCCCCTCATGGAAACGAGCCTTCGGAAGTTTGGCAATGGCATCGGCGACCACCGTCATCGATTCGGCCACAATCGTGTTGAGAACCATGCAAACCCCGGCGCAGTTCTGACTGGAGCCCGGCGCACGAAACTCAAACTTATTGCCAGTGAAAGCGAAGGGCGACGTCCGATTCCGATCCGTCGTATCCCGCGGAAGCGGTGGCAAAGTATCCACCCCAATCCGCAGTTTTGACGTCTTCCCCGTCTCCGCTGAAGCCCCTTTCTCCAGGCGCTCGATCACCCGCATCAACTCATCGCCCAAGAAAATCGAAATGACCGTGGGCGGAGCCTCCAACGCACCCAGCCGATACTCATTCGCCAGCGTGGCCGTCGAGGCCCGCAACAAATCCGCATGAAGATCCACGGCGCGAATCACCGAGGCCAGCGTCGCCAAAAAGATCGCATTCTGCTGCGGATTGCTTCCCGGCTCGAGCAGATTCTTTCCGTCATAGGCGACAGACCAGTTGTTATGCTTTCCGGAACCATTCACTCCGGCGAAGGGCTTCTCGTGCAGAAGACACACAAGGCCGTGCCGCTCGGCAACATTCCTCAGCGTCTCCATGATGAGCATATTGTGGTCCACCGCGAGGTTCAGTTCCTCAAACATCGGCGCCAATTCAAACTGCGCGGGAGCGGCCTCGTTATGGCGCGTCTTGGCCGGGATTCCCAAGCGCCAAAGCTCCCGCTCCACATCCTCCATGAACGCCAACACGCGCGGCTTGATGGAGCCAAAGTAGTGATCCTCCAGCTGTTGGTGACGTGCCGGCGGAGCGCCAAACAAGGTGCGGCCACACTGCACCAAATCCGGACGAGCCAACCAATGGCGCTTGTCCACAAGAAAATATTCCTGCTCCGCGCCCAACGTGATCATCGTCTGCCCACCCGTGACGCCGAAGCACGCCATCAACTTCTGCACCGCACGATCCATGGCCTGCATCGAGCGCAACAGCGGCGTCTTTTTGTCCAGCACCTCACCGGTATACGAGCAGAACACCGTCGGCACACAAAGCGTCGCACCATTGCTGTGGCGCTTGATGAACGCAGGGCTTGTCACATCCCAAGCCGTGTAACCACGGGCCTCAAAGGTTCGGCGCAAACCACCGGAAGGGAAACTGGAGGCGTCCGGCTCGCCCATGATCAGATTCTTGCCCGAGAAACGCGCGATGGTCTCCGCCACGCCCGTCGGCTCAAAAAAGGCATCGTGCTTCTCGGCCGTGCTTCCCGTCAGAGGCTGGAACCAATGCGTGAAATGCGTGGCGCCGCGCGCCATCGCCCATTGCTTCAATCCATGCGCAACTTCGTTTGCGATGGAGGGATCAAGCGGCGCACGACCATTCATCGTACGCAACAACGCCTCTACCGTATCCTTCGCGAGATATTCCCGCATCGCCTTCTCGTTGAAGACGTCCGATCCGTAAGCGATTTCAGTGGCGCAAGGGTCCATGATTTCTCCGTGGTTCCATGTGAAACGTATAGGATAGCAAAACGCCGCTTCCTGCGTTTACTTGGCGCGCCTCGTGAGGTCTGTGACAACCAGCAGACACGAATCAAACGATCGCCACCAAACCAAAGCCAGAAAGACAACACGCGAGAGGCTCCGTATCCCCACGTGAGATACGGAGCATTCCATGTGCGAAGACGGAGCACTCCAAACACTCCCAAGTGGGAGTTTCCTTCCCATTCCCACGTTTCAAAAAAAGCACGCCGCGGCACCTCTCGGTGCCACGGCGCTTACTTGGGGGATCATTCCCCTGCGACTTTACTTATTGAGAGCCGCGGTGATCTCGGCGAGCTTGGCGGTGAGCTCAGCGGGGATACGATCGCCGAACTTCTCCCAAGATTCCTTGACGCCAGCGACTTCCTTCTTCCAGCCCTCGACATCGACGGTGAGGAGCTCGTGCAGGGTCTCAGGCGTGGTCTCGCAGCCATTCAAGTCGATGGCATCATCGGTCGGCATGATGCCGATCGCGGTGACCTTGGTCTTTGCCTTGCCTTCGATGGCCTCGCACACCCACTTGAGGACGCGGGAGTTGTCGCCGAAGCCAGGCCACATGAAGTGACCATCGGCATCCTTGCGGAACCAGTTCACGAAGAAGACCTTCGGGAGCTTGTCGGCGGCAACCTTCTTGCCCATTTCCAACCAGTGAGCGAAGTAGTCGGCCATGTTGTAGCCGCAGAAAGGCAGCATCGCCATGGGGTCACGACGCACCTGACCGATCTGATCGGAGATGACGGCGGCGGTGACTTCGGAGCCGGCGGCAGAACCCATGTAGACGCCGTGCGCCCAGTCGGTGGCCATGTTGACCAGCGGGATCGTGGAGGGACGGCGGCCACCGAAGAGAATGGCGTCGACGGGAACACCCTCGGGATCCTCCCACTCCTTGGCAATCACAGGGCACTGATCGGCAGGCGCGGTGAAGCGGGAGTTGGGGTGAGCGGCCTTGATAATCTCACCGGTGCCATCGGGATTGGCGACCATCTTGCTGGGCTTCTCCTTGGAAGCGTAACAGTCGTTGCCCTTCCAGTCGATGCCGTGCTTGGGAGCGGGAACGCCCATGTCTTCCCACCACACATCGCCATCGTCCGTGAGCACCACGTTGGTGAAGATGGTGTTCTTCTCGCAAGCATGGAGGGCGTTGGGGTTGGAAACCTTGGAGGTGCCGGGAGCCACGCCGAAGAAGCCGTTCTCGGGGTTGATGGCGTGGAGCTTGCCGGTCTTCTTGTCCACATGGATCCAAGCGATGTCGTCGCCGCAGGTCTCGACCTTCCAGCCAGGGAGCGTAGGCAGCATCATGGCGAGGTTGGTCTTGCCGCAGGCAGAGGGGAAGGCCGCCGTGATGAAGTAGCTCTTGTTCTCAGGGCTGGTGAGCTTGAGGATGAGCATGTGCTCGGCCATCCAGCCTTCCTTGCGGGCGAGGGCGGAAGCGATGCGAAGCGCGAAGCACTTCTTGCCGAGGAGCGCGTTGCCGCCGTAACCGGAACCGAAGGACCAAATGGCTTCTTCGCCGGGATCGGTGAACTGGGTGATGTACTTCTTCTCCATGGGGGCGCAGGGCCAAGCAACGTCCTTCTGGCCGGGCTCAAGCGGCGCACCGACGGAGTGATAGCACTTGATGTATTCGGCGCCCTTGTTGATGAGATCGAGAGCGGCATCGCCCATACGGGTCATGATGCGCATGTTGCAAACGACGTAAGCGGAGTCCGTGAGCTCAACGCCGAGCTTGGAGAGCGGGGAACCGATCGGGCCCATGGAGAACGGGATGACGTAGAGCGTGCGGCCCTTCATGCAACCCTTGTAGAGATCCCACATGATCTTCTTCATCTCGGTGGGATCCATCCAGTTGTTGGTGGGGCCGGCGTTTTCCTTGTCCTTGCAGCAGATGTAGGTGCGCTTCTCGACGCGGGCGACGTCAGACTCGTGAGAACGCACGAGGTAGCACCCGGGGCGCTTCTTCTCATCAAGCTTGATCCAAGAGCCACGGGCCACCTCAGCGGCGGCGAGGCGGTCAAACTCCTCCTGGGAACCGTCGCAGACGACGATATTTTCGGGGGTGGTGTGCTCGGCGAATTCCTTCACCCAAGCCTTGAGCTCTTCGTTCGTGATCTTTTCAAGGGCCTTGCAGCAGCAGCTCATGGTTGCTCCTTCATTCTTCTTTTGGTTGTGCCGTCAGGGGCTTGGCCGCGCACCCGCGCTTCCGCCACCTCCGGCCAAAACGTGCTTTATTGTAACGCAGGTAGGCAAACGGACGCAAGTCCTCGATTCCGATGAAACCAAGCTGAGGGGATCAAGCCTCTTGCGAGGGAAGCGAACAGGGGGGCACCACGTCGAATCGGCGGCGGACCATCGCCCAGTAGTAACGCAATGGAACCCGCACCGTTACGCGCGGCAGAAAATCCCGCTCTGCCCGTTTTCGGGGGAACCCAAGATGAACTCGCCGAATCTTTGGCCAAGTTCCCCTAAATAATGCCCCACCGAAAACAAACAAAAGGAAAAGCGGCCCCATGGTTCGCCACGCACGCGCCCTCCAAAGGTCCATGGCAGAGGAGAGCATGTTGGAGAGATAACGTTGCCAGACCATACGCGAAGGGAGGAGACGCGCACTGCTCCCCTCGTCGTGAAAGACAGCCTCTGTGGGCACAAACCACACTTCATGACCCGCCAGCCATAAACGATGACAGAAGTCAACGTCTTCGTAATAGCAGAAAAAGCTTGGGCGAAAGAGAAGCCCCCCAACGTCTGCCACCGCAGATCTCCGTATGAGCAGACATGCACCCTTCCCCGCAAAAACCGGGAAAGGATGATCCGCATGAGGTCCATCAAAGTGCCGATATCCATGGTGATACAACACTCCCGCCGGAGTCAAGAATTCACCGCACGCATCGAGTGTGCCATCAGGGAGCATGAGCTTGGCTTGCGCCGCGGCCGCCTTGGGATGCGCCCGCAAAAAGCGCACCAACGCCTCGATTGGGCGGGCGGAAGGAAGCACGGCATCGTTGTTCAACAGAAGGACGAATTCCCCTCTGCACCGCACAAACCCAAGATTGTTCCCCCCCGCATAGCCAAGATTTTGAGCGGAACGCACCACCTCGATGGCCTCTTCGGGCAAATTCAACGGCGGAGCAGAACCATTGTCCACAACAATCGTCTGCGCCTCTGGCAAAAACGTGCGCACGGCCCCAACACATTTCGCCAAGCGCTCCGCTTGGTTCCAAGAAACGATCAGGACGGAAAGTTGTACTTCATTCAACATGGCCGAAGTATATCACAGGCCACCAAAACACCTACGCATCACGACAGACCCATCACAATTTCAGAGTTGCAGGATACCTGGTCTTTTGCTATCGTGAATCCAGTTATGCAACGCGTCACATCCATGAAAGGCCTTCGACTTAGCCTTCTGCCGCTTTTGGGCGGCAGACCGTGGAGGGCGTTTCGCCTCGGGTGAGGCGTGAAAACGGTATGAACAATGGCCTCCGCGGGTAAGTTTGATGGCGGAGGCCTTTTCGTATCAGGACGGCGCCATCCCCACTGGGCCGACAAACAGGAAGAGAGAAACCCATGAGCACACGCAAAATCGCAATCTTCGACACCACGCTGCGCGACGGCGAGCAAAGCCCCGGTTGCAGCATGAAGCTTCACGACAAGCTGTTGGTGGCGGGAAACCTCGAAGCGCTCAAGGTCGATGTGATCGAAGCCGGTTTTGCCATTGCCTCCCCGGGCGACTTTGAAAGCGTGCAGGCCATCGCAAATCAGGTGAAGGAAAGCACGGTGGCGTCGCTCGCGCGTTGTCTGAAAGGTGACATCGACCAGGCATGGGCCGCCGTTCGCGGTGCAGCTCGCCCGAGAATCCATACCTTCTTGGCCACCAGCCCTGTGCATATGCAGTACAAGCTGCGGATGTCGCCCGATCAGGTCCACGACCAAGCGGTGAACATGGTTCGCTACGCGCGGAGCCTCTGCCCCGATGTGCAGTTTTCCCTCGAAGACTACACGCGCACGGAAGAGGAATTCTCGTGGCGGATCATTGAAGCGGTGATCGCCGCCGGTGCCACCGTGGTGAACCTGCCCGACACAGTGGGCTACGCGATTCCCGAAGAATTCGGAGCACGCATCGCCCGCGTGATGGAACATGTCCCCAATGTGAGCAAGGCCACCATCGCCGTGCATTGCCACAACGACCTCGGATTGGCCGTCGCCAATACGCTGGCCGCCCTGCGTGCGGGCGCCGGACAAGCGGAATGCACCGTCAACGGCATCGGCGAACGGGCCGGAAACGCGGCGCTGGAAGAGATTGTCATGGCGCTCAAGACGCGGCACGACTTTTTCGATGGCATCTCCTGCGGCGTCGACACAACGAAGATCATGTCCACCAGCCGCTGTGTCTGCTCTGTCACGGGTAGCCGTGTGCAAAACAACAAGGCCATCGTCGGCCAAAACGCCTTTGCCCACGAGTCGGGCATCCATCAGCATGGCATGCTCGCCAACCGCGAGACCTATGAGATCATGACGCCGGAATCCGTCGGCCTCACGCAGAGCCAAATGGTGCTCGGCAAACATTCCGGTAAGCACGCGCTCAAAGATCGCTTGGATCAGCTCGGCATCTCCCTCTCGGAAGAGCACCTGCAGGAACTCTTCGTCCGCTTCAAAGATTTGGCCGATGCCAAGAAGGTGGTCACGGATGCCGACGTCGAAGCCTTGGCCCGCGGTCTGGAGATGCGCAGCGACGCCCAGCAGCGGCTCGTCTTCGACCGTTTCCTTGCCGCCACCGGCAACACGAACGCCAACGTCTCGACCGTCCGCCTCAAGGTCGATGGACAGCCCGTGGAACAGGTGGCGATGGGAAGCGGCCCCATCGAAGCCTCTTTCAACGCCATCAACAAGATGCTCAACCTCCACGTGACGGTGGAAAACTTCTCCGTTTCCGCCGTTACGGCCAATGTCGACGCGCAGGGTGAATGCGATCTCCGCATCCGGCACAATCAGAAGGTCTACCTCGGCCGCGGTGTGGCGCAGGATATCATTGAGGCCGCCATCCGTGCCTATGTCCACGCGCTCAACGGCCTGATGGAAGACGAACAACGGATGACCGCCAATGCAGCATCGCTCGCTGCGGCTTCCGGGGCCTCCCTTGTCTAAGCGCGAGGAACCGACGATGGACATCGCCACGTTGGACGTCCGAACTCTTCGCCTAGGGGAGACCCTCCGGCTTGACGGTTTGGTGCATACCGGGCGCGACCGACTCCACAAATATCTCCACGACGGGGGTGCCCTGCCCCCGGGCGTGGATTTCCGAACCTCTGCGCTCTACCATTGTGGCCCCGTGATGGTCCAACAGGGGGAAGGATGGCGAATGGTTGCCGGAGGCCCCACCACCTCTTCGCGCGAAGAACCATATGAGGCGGACGTGATTGCACGCTTCGGCCTTCGCGTGATCATCGGCAAGGGTGGCATGGGCCCCAAGACGCTTGCCGCCTGCAAAGAACATGGATGTGTTTACCTGCAAGCGGTTGGCGGCGCGGCCACAGTCATTGCCCACGCCGTGGAGCGTGTTGAAGGCGTGGACTTTTTGGAAACGTTCGGTGCGGCAGAGGCGATGTGGCACCTGCGCGTGCACGGATTCCCCGTGACGGTGGCGATGGATGCGCTCGGGAATAGTCTCTACGAGCAGGTGGCGACACAATCCGCCGAACGGCTCCGCACCCTTCTGACACACTGACGTTGCCCAAACACGAACGGCGGCCTGGGACACCCCGGGCCGCCGCTGTTTTTCGTGGAAAGCATCGTTCAATCTCTCGGGCGGAAGGTATCTTCCGGGCGAAGGCCCAACGCCTGAAGCGTGCCAAGGTGCGGCAGAAAATCAGCGATGTTCCGAGTGATGTGCGCATCCGTTCCAAGGGAGATCCGCACCCCTTCCTCCAAACACGCCCGGAAGAAATCAAGCTCAAACGGATTCTGATGGTGGTTGATTTCCGCCGCCACACCCGCCTGTGCCAACCTTCGGGCCACAGAGCGATAAAGATGGCGGGGGATCTCCCGATGATACCACGGAAAATAGCGGAAGGGGTGCGCAAGCACGGCGATGGGATAGGACAACAACCGCTCGACATCGCGCAACCATGCCTTCTCCAATTCCGCATCGGTCGCGGTTGTGGGGTCAATCCCTTCCACCTCGTGCACGGCACCAATGAGATAATCCCACCCCTCGGCATCCTCGGGCGCGAGACAAAGCCGTCCATCGCCGAAGAGATCGACCTCCAGCCCAAAACGAACCCGTGGCCCCAACGCCGCACGCCAAACGTCCACCAACGCTCGATACGCGGCCATCCGCCCACGCCCCGAGGTGGCCCAAACGCGCTCAACGAAGGCGGCATCCGATTGCCAGTAGAACTTCAGCGCGTTCGAGGGAAAGTAGAGCGCAAAGGCGTGTTCCGAAAACCCTTGGATCTCCGTGCCAAGCGCGAGGGAAAAGGCCACTGCATCCGCCGCATCAATCCCACGTGAGCAATAGGCAAACTGCGTGTGCGCGTGCCAATCGCAAAGCCCATGCGGAAGACGGAGAGACATTGAGCGGGCACCTAAAAAGACCTCAAAGGGATCTTCTGACGTCGGGACAGGC
Organism: uncultured Lentisphaeraceae bacterium; assembly: GCA_949282555.1. Lineage (GTDB taxonomy): Bacteria > Verrucomicrobiota > Kiritimatiellia > RFP12 > DVOR01 > Spyradenecus. The sequence goes on from CASDPK010000013.1 coordinate 31,198, forward strand.
CCCTCTTCACAGAAAATCCCATTCCGTGCCGCCTCCGCAAGAAGGCGCAAGCGTGTGAGAGCATCAGGGAATTCCTTCGGGAAGACGATCTTGGTGGGTGTTGAGCCACACTCGGCAACCGCACGCTTGATGGCCTTGTCGAGCAACAACACGGCAAAAGGTGACGAACAAAGCGATTCAGGGAGAAAAAGCGTTTCCATGCCACAAAGTATACCATCCTGTCAGCCAAGAAGAAGATTCCACAACGTAATTCATGATCACGAAGGCAAACATCCATCATCGCCGCCGGATGTTTCACAACGTCCTCCGTATCTCACCCCGAGATGCACTATATCCTCCTCCCAAGTACGGAGCCTCTCGCCTAAGCCCCCTCTGTGCCCCATCCCCACGCATCTCCATCCTCTCTGGATAATGTTGTATGCAGGAAGACTAATCGTTTGAGGTTCTCAGGCCAAAATATGATAGACTAAATGGGATTACATGACAGGAGTCCCCATGAAAGCCCACGTCTTTTCCCTTGTCTCGTTGACAGCCTGTATCCTAAGTGCCGCGCCCGAGCTTTCTGTGCAGCAACGGTGCCTCGTGCGAGAAGTCGAGCGTATCAATCCCGCGGCCTTGACTCGCATGGCTGACGATTGGGAAGCCACGTACGGGAAATCGGAAGACTTGACCACGTTGCGTAAGCTCATCGCAACGCTCCCGGAAAAGAAAACCAAAGCCATTGTCGCGTTGCGTGAGCAAGGCGATGAAACGGCCGCGCAGACGCTCACATTGGACGTTCGCCGCGCAGTGCTCGCCCAACCGATGCTCCGCGGAATGGAACTTTTGGCAATGAAGTACGATTTCGGCGTCAATGCCCGCCGTCAAAATGCCCCAGCCCAGCCAAGTTTGGCATGCTATAACATGGTGGAGGGCAACCGTGGCATCAATTCGCAGTTGGTTCGTATTTCAAATTTCTCGGCCGAAGCGCCGAAAGTGGAGGTTCTCTACGATTCTCCGCGTGCCACGATTGTTTGCGTTGATTTGCACTGGAATGCCGACAAAGTTTGCTTTGTGCGGAAAGATCCGGAAGACGGCAACCGTCTCAAACTCTGGGAAATGCGTTTGGACGGTTCGGCCCCTACCCCCATCACGCCGAAAGGTGTGGACTACGATATCGGTGACGGATGCTGGTTGCCCGACGGCAAAGTCATTGTGACGGCAACGGCGGCAGAGCAAGGGTTGCCGTGCGAATCCGGCCGTTTGGCGATGACAAACACCTATCGTTACGATCCCGCGACAGGGAAGATGGATCGCCTTACCTTCGACCAAGATTCCAACTGGTCGCCAACGGTCATGGACGATGGGCGTGTGATGTTCGTGCGATGGGAATATTGTGACCAATCACACTTCTTCAGCCGTATCGTCATGACCATGCGCCCTGACGGCACCCGCCAAATGGCCTATTTCGGTTCCAACGGTTTTTGGCCGAACCATTACGGAGACCCCAAGCCCATCCCCGGGGCAAACGGCAAATTCATCACCGTGGCCACGGGCCATCACGCCAATAAGTCCGGTCGTTTGGCGTTGTTCGACGTTTCCATGGGGCGCGCCGAAAAGGCGGGTTGCGTGCAGATGATTCCCGGATGGAAGCAACCCATTCCGGAACGCATCGAGGATTACCTGTACGCCGGCGACTGGCCAAGATTCCTTACGCCCTACCCGCTGGGAACCAGTCCGCGAAAAGATGGCGCAGGCAAATTCTTCCTTACCGCCATGCGGGCAAGCAACGAAGACCTGTGGGGAATTTATCTCGTCGACGTGTTCGACAATATGACGCTTCTCTGCCAACTGGAAGGGTCTGCCTTGACGGAGCCCATCCGCCTTGAGAAGCGCGCGCTGCCACCGATCTATCCGGACAGCGTTGTGCCCGGTGAAAAGACCTGCACCGTTCATGTGGCGGATATCTACAATGGCCCCGGCCTGCGGGGTGTGCCCCGCGGCACCGTGAATGAAGTCCGTGTCTTCGCCTATCACTACGCCTACAACCGTGCCGGTTCCCATGAAGGCGTGGGGACGGAATCCAGCTGGGATATGAAGTATGTTCTGGGCACGGCCCCCGTCAATCCTGACGGCTCGGTCTACTTCAAAGCTCCGGCGCACACGCCGATTGCCCTTCAGCCGCTTGACGCACAAGGGCAATCGCTCCAGCTCATGCGGTCTTGGCTGGTGGGAATGCCCGGCGAACATGTGGCCTGCACCGGTTGCCATGAATCCGCCAATTCCATCTACAACGTGCCACCCCTGCTCAAAGCGCCTGAAGAACTTCGCCCCTGGGGCGGAAAGGGCTTGGCATGGAGCTTCATGCGCGATGTCCAGCCCATCCTCACCCGACGGTGCGCAGGCTGTCACAACGACAAGACCACCGACACCGATATGACGATGAAGGGACTTTATGGACAACAGTCCCTCCGTGGGCGGCGCCCCAACCTTGCCAACATCAACCCCACAATCCTTGCCTATCGGGACGGGCTCAATCCGGGCGGTGCCGGAGCCTTCACCCGCTCTTATCACGACCTCAATCCGTATGTCCGCCGCCCCGGCCCGGAGAGTGACAACCACCTTCTCAACCCCGGTGAATATGCCGCCAACACCTCCCCGCTCATCCAGCTGCTGAAGCGCGGCCACTACGGCGTTGAGCTTACCGATGCCGAATGGCGGACGCTCTACACATGGATCGACCTCAATGCGCCCTTCTGGGGGACATGGACCGACTTTGCCCTCAACTGGGCCAATGAATTCCATCGCAACTGGATCGGCATCCACGGGGCCAAGATGCAGTTGGAACGCATGAACGAATCGCGCGCGCGCCGCGAGAAGTGGAACGCCCGTTATCAGGTCAGCAACATGGATGCCATCATTGAGGCCGATGCCTATGGCTTTGGTCGATGTGCGGATGACATCGCCGAGGTGACCTATCAGCCACCCCAAAAGCCTCGACGCCCGAAGGCCGAGGCGCCCGTCCTCCCCGGTTGGCCACTGAAGGACGTAAAGGAAGAAAAAGTCCAAGTGGATATGCCTGGAGGTTCGTTGACCTTCTTGCGCATTCCTGCGGGCAAATTCGTCATGGGCGATGCCAAAGGCTACACCGATGAAGCCCCACACGTCGTCGAAATCAAAAAACCGTTCCTGATGGCCGACATTGAGCTTCCCCTGCGTAACTTCCTCGCGTGGAAGCCGGATCACTACAACGGATATATTGATGAACTCGGAAAGGATCACACCTCTCCCGGCGTCAATGTGATGAACGACCCGTGGTTCCCTGCGGTCCGCGTTTCCTGGCAAGAGGCCCAAGCCTACTGCAAATGGCTCTCCGAAAAAACCGGGAAGACCTTCCGCCTGCCGACGGAGGCTGAATGGGAATGGGCCGCCCGTGGTGGCACTGCAACGCCATTCTACTGGGGAGGAGAGGATGATGACTTTGGCCCGTATGCCAATCTTGCCGACAAGGCCCTCGACAAACTCCCGAATCAACGCCAGACGCTTCATTACTACCTGCGTGACATGCGTTATGACGACGGACAGATGGTGCTCGGCATCGTCGGAAAGCACAAGCCCAATGCGTTTGGTCTCAAGGATATGATCGGAAACGCGGCCGAATGGACACAATCGGCCTACGCACCCTACCCTTACGCAGACGACACCCGCAATACGCCAACCGCAAATGACGAAGTCGTTGCCCGAGGCGGCGCGTGGGATCTGCTCCCCCGGTTCTCCCGTGTCTCTCTGCGCGTGCATTACCCGCAGTGGCAGCGCGTAGCCAATGTTGGTATTCGCCTCGTCTGCGAAGAATAACGGCGGTAAAAGGGAAATCTGTTGCCCCGCGGGAAAGGTGCTTCCTGTGGGGCAAATTTTGTCGAAACCATGCCTGACGGCATAACACAGGAGGCATCCCGACGTGGGATGCCTCCTGTTGTTTGGGGTTTAGCGTCTTAGGATGGCATTACCCCTCAAGGACACCCTCACGCAACGTCAGCACTCGATCACAACGTGCCGCCGTGGCAGGACTATGCGTTACCATCACAAGCACGGCTTGCCGCTCTTTGACCAACTCAAAGAGGAGCGACAGCACTTGATCACCGGTCTTCGCGTCAAGATTGCCGGTGGGCTCATCGGCCAAAATGACCGGCGGTTCGTTCATAAGCGCCCGTGCGATAGCCACGCGTTGTTGCTCGCCTCCGGAGAGCTCCAACGGCGTATGGCGCAAACGATGCGCCAACCCCACACGCTCCAACAATGCCTCTGCCCGGGCCCGAAGCGTCCGCCGAGAGTGGCGCCCCAGCGCCATCCCCGGAAGCATGACATTCTCTGCGATATCCATCTCCGGAAGAAGATGGTATGCCTGAAAGACAAAACCGATCGCTTCAGCACGCAACCGTGTGCGGCGTGCGGCCGAAAGAGCATACAATCCCCGGCCACCGACAAAGACCTCGCCTGCCTCTGGCCGGTCAAGCCCTCCGAGTACATGAAGCAACGTCGACTTACCGGCGCCACTGCGCCCGATAATGGCAACGGTCTCCCCGGACGAAACTTCCAACGATGCCCCACGCAAAATATCGAGGCGTTTTCCATGAAGCAGATAGGCCTTCTGAAGACCGGATGCCGAAAAGGGGAAATCGGACATGGGTGTCACTCCTTGCGAAGAGCCTCAACGGGGTCCAGCGCCGCCGCACGCCACGCTGGCAGCAACGAAGCCAACGCGCAAAACGCCACCACCATCAGGGCCACCTGACCAATCTCAGAGGGAACCACGCGCCACGGCAATGCATCAAGTCCATAAACCTCCTGCGGGAACACCTCTACACCAAAGCGGGCCAGCAACTCCACGAGATTCTGGAGATTATGCAACACAAGGAACGCCAAGCCAATCCCTAATGCCGTTCCCAAGATGCATTGTATCCAACCGTACAGCACAAACGTCATCGTCAGTTGCCGAGTGGAAAAACCAAGCGATTTCAAGAGCCCGATTTCCCCAGTCTTCTGTACGGTAATGACGATGATCGTATTGACCACGCAAAAGATCGCCACCACACTGATGAAGATCAGCAATAGCGTCATCATATTCTTTTCCGTCGCCACCGCATTGAAGATAAGGCTGTCCAGTTCCTGCCAGGTGCTCACCCGCGCGCGGTAAGGACCAAGTGTTTCCTCCGTGGCACGGCATACGAGATCGTAGAGTTCACCCGGCTCTGCGGCAGTGGGAGAAGAAGGCAAGTCCAACGGCTTTTCCACACGCAAGCTCACGCTGTTGGCTCCGGAAGGAACACCCGCAAGATCCCGCGCCACCGCGAGCGAAACAAACACATAGCCTCCATCATATTCCGCCTGTCCCGTGCGATAAATGCCCGAAACTCGAAGGCGTTCAGGGAAGTAAATCTCCTCCTTGTTGACGAGGTTCATCGGGGAATAAACCAGCAATTCATCCCCCACTCCAATGCCCAATTGGGCGGCCATATTCACACCCAGCACCACGCCTTCACCGGAAAGGTCAAAGGTGCCATTATGCATCGCCAGCGGCAACATCTTACGGATGCGTTCGGCATCAGTCCCCAGCAAAATCGGCGCAAGAATCCGCTTGTTGTATTCCACGAGCACCCGCGTCTCAATACTCGGAGAGCAAGCTACCACCCCTGGAAGCGCATCGAAACGAGCGCAAAGGGCCTCCGGTTGCTCCAACGTGCCGCGATAGGCCGGACGCACCACAATGTGAGGTTTGAAATCCAAAATCTTGCGTTGCCACGTGTCACCAAATCCGGTGAAAACCGCACGCACGATGATGACGATCGCCACCCCAATCGTGACGCCAAGAACCGAAAGTATCGTGACGACCGAAGCCACTCCGCGTTTGGGACGAAGATATCTGAGAGCCAAGAAAAAGGGAAACATAGCGCGCCCATTGTAACACATCCCCCCATGCCACTGCCCACCACCTTTTCTGCTTTCACGCGATGGCAACCGACACTCATCCTGTATACAACGAAACTCCACACCAAAAACATCAAAGCCATCATCCATTAAGGGGGATGGCTTCGTATAACAACCTCAACGGGCCGTCATAAATTCAGGCACAATTTCATCAAGGGCGAAGCGCCCGATCCGCACAAAAACGGACAAAAGCAGCACAGGGACGTTTGGCATAATACTCTGGCGTTCGAGCTTCCGGGGCCACACCGGCCTGCTTTTCAATGGAGGCTCGCCGCAACAGCTCCAAACAGCAATGCGTGCCGAACGTCGCCTTAAAATCGGCGATGGCGGATTGAACCTCCCGATAAAGCGCAGCCTTCGTCTTTGGCTCCATCGGCTCAACAGGGCCATGCCGTAAACCGATGAGGGCGGCCATGGCCATAACCGCTCCACACGTCTCGCGCAATCCGCCCAACCCTGCGCCCAATCCGGAAGCCAAACGCAAAGCCACCTCGCGTTCTAATCCCAGTTCCGGCCCGACGGCCGCCAGCACCGCTTGCGCGCAGGAATACCCGCGCGTGAACAATTCAACTGCCCGCTCTGCGGCAGACACTTCCATCTCAAGCTCTCCCAACGGCCAATACGCGGAATCCAAGACGGCGCAACAAGGCATGATCAAGGATATTACGCGTATCAAAGACCAACGCGGGCTTACGCATAAGCGAATAAATCCGCGCCCAATCGAGTTCGCGATAGCATGACCACTCGGTCATCAACAAAATCGCATCAGCCCCCTGCGCGGCCGCGTAAGGATCCTCTTCGAAGATCACAGGGGTTCCCGCCAAATCCTGACGAGCATTAGGCAGTGCCCGCGGGTCTGTGACGACCAGCGATGCCCGCTCCTCCAACAACAGCCGTGCCACCGCAAGGGCGGGTGTTTCCCGTGTATCGCCTGTGTTCGCTTTGAAGGCGAATCCAAAAAGAACAAGCCGCTTGCCCGAAAGCGTATTGAACAACGCGCGCACCGTCCGCTCCACGATGCGCCGCTGTTGCTCCTCGTTCATGCGGATGACCCCTTCCCAATATTCGGCACACGCTTTCAATCCATATGTACGGCAAAGATACACCAGATTGAGCACGTCTTTCCGGAAACAGGAACCTCCAAAACCAGGCCCCGCCTTGAGGAAATGCGGCCCAATGCGGCGATCCATGCCAAGGACTTCGGCGACTTCGTCCACATCCGCCCCCGTTGCCTCGCAAAGGGCGGAAAAGGCGTTCATGGACGAAATGCGCTGGGCAAGCATGGCGTTGGCAGCAAGCTTGGAAAGTTCACTTGACCACACATCCGTGGTGAGGATGCGGCGGCGCGGCACCCATGTCGCGTAAATCTCCACAAGCGCACGCACCGCAGCCTTTCCGGTCTTGGTCTCCGGCCCCCCGATCAACACACGGTCCGGATGAAGCAAATCCTCGATGGCCGAGCCTTCCGCAAGGAACTCAGGATTGGAGAGCACCGTGAACGTGTGCTCTGGGTGCGTGTGAAGCACGGCGGCCATGGCATCTGCCGTGCGCACAGGAAGGGTGGACTTCTCCACCACGATTTTGTCCCCGTTGGCCTCAGCGGCAATCGTCCGCGCGGCGGCTTCCCAGTATTGCAAATCCGACGCATAGCCGGCGCCTTCGCCAAAGGTCTTCGTAGGGGTATTCACCCCCACGAAGATTGTGTCGCACGCGCGAATGGCGGCAGCCACATCCGTTGAAAAGAAAAGATTCTTTCCTCGGCAGGCGCGCACCACCTCGTCCAAACCCGGCTCATACACCGGGAGTTGATCGGAGTTCCAAGCGTCGATGCGTTCCTTTGAGATGTCCACCACCATGACCCTGCGGTCAGGGTTTTTGAGTGCGATGACCGCCATCGTGGGGCCACCGATGTAGCCCGCCCCGATACAGGCGATATCCCGGTTCATGGCAGGGACTCCCCTTGGAACGTTTAAGCCTCAAACCCTTCCGGACGGCGAGACTGAATCGCCTTCGCGGCCTCCTCGGGCGTGTTGATGGCACACGGGCCCGCCACGCAACCGCCGGGGCAAACCATCACTTCAATGATTTCCGCGGGGGCTTTTTTGGTCTTCGCGAAGACGCGCAACAATGCGATGTTCTTCTTGTTCAATCCGTTGATCTTGAACACGGTGGGTTTCGCAACACCCTCGGGGAGATAGTGCGCCACCGCGTTTGCGACGCCTCCACTGATGGCGAATTCCGCGCCGTATTGCGTACCCGCGACCGCCGAAGGCTCCGGCTCAAGTTCGGCAAGCTGAAGGTTCTCGGCCATCAGCCACGCCCCGACCTCTTCGGCGGTGATGACGTAATCGGGTGAGCCGTGCTTGTGCGCCTCCGTACGCTTGGCCATGCACGGCCCAACGAACACGGTGATCGCGTCCGGATGATCCTTTTTCGCCCGGCGATCCGTGAAGGCCATCGGCGTGGGCGTGCTGGAAACGAACGGCTTCAGCTCGGGGAGATGCCGCTCCACGCACTCAATCCAAGCCGGGCAGCAGCTCGTCGTCATGAAGGGCGCACCCTCGGCTTTGCGTTCCGCCCACTCGGCCGCCTCGGCAATGGCCGTGTCGTCACCGCCACGCGCCACTTCGTACACATCGGCGAATCCGAGCTTCCGAAGCGCGGCATAGAGCTTTCCGGGCTCCGTCGGGAAAAATCCATTAATCGCCGGCGCCACCAACGCGATGACCTTTTTGCCCTGCGCGATGGCACGCACGACATGGGCCACCTGATTGCTCTGCATGATCGCGGCGAAAGGACAAGCCTTGATGCACTTCCCGCAACGGATGCACTTCTCGTGATCCACGGTCACACGGCCATCCTCACTCTTGCCGATGGCACCCACCGGGCAAGCATCCGCGCACGCCAGCGGCACTTGGATGATCGCATGATAACGGCAAACTTCGGCGCACTTGCCGCAATTCACACACAGCTCATGGGCAATGACCGCACGCCCGTTGCGAACCTGAATGGCGTGGCGCGGGCAAATGTTCGTGCAAGGTCGGGCAAGGCACCCCTTGCACATATTAGTGACCATAATTTGCGATTCCATGCACGCAGAGCACGCGTCAGGGAAAATCGTCAGGAAGGGGTCCGACGCCGGGGGATTTTCGTCAATATCCTCAGCGTAAGACTTTAGCGTCTTGAGCTCGTCTGTCTCATCCTCCACGCGGAACCCAAGCGCAGACATGCACCGATACCGAAGCGCCGCACGATCCTTGTAGATGCAACAGCGCGAATACGGTTGCCCCTTCGGACGCATCCGGATGGGAATCCGGTCAATATCCTCATACGTTCCGGCCTTCACGGCCTGAATGACATACGCCAACACTTCACGGCGCAAACGATCCGCCTCAGAAATCATCGGAATCGGCATAACTCACTCTCCTTCCTCAGAAAGGGCCTCACGAATGGCAGACAGAACCTTCCCTTCGTCTGCCTCGGAAATCAAATGTCCATTCACACGAACGAAAGGCGCGCGCCCAAACTGCCCCGCCTGCTGGCAGGCTCCGGTGCAACGCATTCCCTTCACGGTCACGCGCGCCTTCCATTCCTCAGGCAGGCGCTCGGCGATCCCCGCCAATTGCGCACTCCCCATAACGTAGCATGTGGTCCCCATGCAAATCTCTACCATCACGTTGTCGGCCATTTGCTCTCTCCTGCAAAGGTGTAAGTGGATGACGGAAGTATATCAAAAAACCTCATTCCGCCGTGGTCCTCGCGTCGTCCTCGCACGTGTTCGGGAAAAGGTTGCTCACACGAAAGCAAAGGACCTTTGCCTGATATCTGTGAGGGAAGGAAGAGGGAATGTATGGGAAAAGCAGAACCTCTCCGTGCCCAAAGAAACGCCCCCTTCCGCACCGCTTTCCCATTCACTCCGTATCCCCCATCGAGATGCGGAGTGTCGCGCCCTCCGATACGGAGCCTCCCGCTGTGACGCGCTCTCGGGAACAGTCGTCGTTCAAATGGGCCCCACTCCGAAAGAAGGCCATTTTGTGCTTTTGCTATACTTCGCCCGTAATTCATTTCATGCAATCTTCGCAAGGAGTCTCGTCATGACACAACTGGAAGCCGCCCGCCAGGGCATCGTCACCGACGCCATGCGCGCCGTCGCCGCCGAAGAAGGGCTGACGCCGGGAAACGTCCGCGATGCCGTGGCCTCCGGGCGCGCGGTCATTCCTCTCAATCCCGCCCATAAAGGCGTCAAGCCCACAGGCGTGGGAAGGATGTTCACGACCAAGATCAATGCCAATCTCGGGCGTTCTCCCACACGCTCCGGAAAGGGCGACGAGCTGACGAAACTGCAAGTGGCGCTTGATGCCGGCGCACAGTTTGTGATGGATCTTTCGGTCGGCACAGGCAAAGGGGCGGAAGAAATCCGATCCGAACTCCGTGACATCCGCCAAGGGATGCTTGCGCATTCGCCCGCGCCTTTGGGAACGGTGCCGATTTACGAAACCATTTCCCGTTTGGACGGGGAGATTCCCGTGATGGACCCCGCCTACCTGCTCCAAGTCATTCGGGAGCAGGCGGAGCAGGGCGTGGATTTCATGACGCTGCATGCGGGGCTTTTGCAAGCCCATCTGCCGTTGGCCATGCGGCGGAAAATGGGGATTGTCTCACGCGGCGGCGCCATCATGGCCGAATGGATGAAGCAGCACAATGCCGAGAACCCGCTTTACACCCATTGGGATGAGGTCATGGAGATTCTCGCGGAGCACGATGTGACCGTTTCGTTGGGTGATGGCCTCCGCCCCGGCTGTCTGGCCGATGCGAGTGATGAGGCCCAATTCTCGGAACTCTCCGTTTTGGGCGAACTGGTTCGTCGTTGTCGGGCTCGCGGCGTTCAGGTGATGGTCGAAGGCCCGGGGCATATTCCCTTTGATCAGATCCAGATGAACATGGAGCGCGAGCAGGAACTCTGCGACGGCGCCCCCTTCTACGTGCTTGGCCCCGTGGTCACCGACATCGCCCCAGGATACGACCATATCGTGTCGGCCATCGGTGCAACCGCCGCCGCCACCTATGGTGCCTCCTTGCTTTGTTACGTGACGCCCGCCGAACATCTCGGCCTTCCCGATGCCACCGAAGTGCATCAGGGGTGCATCGCCTACCTCATCGCCGCCCATGCCGGCGACGTGGCCCGCGGCCTCCCCGGCGCGCGTGACCGCGATGATCGTATGGCCGAGGCCCGCTATAATTTCGATTGGAACGCGCAGTTCGCCGTTGCACTTGATCCCTGCGCCGCCCGTGAACGTTGGCTCCGCACCCGTGCGGAATCCGGAGCCGCCCATGACGACGACCATTGCTCCATGTGCGGCAAGGCGTTCTGCGCGGTGCGAACCTCCCGCCGGATGCGCGAGGGATTGTAATCCCGCGCATTTGTCATGTTGCGAAGAAACGGGCGGCCCAATATCGGGTCGCCCGTTTTGATTTGCATACGCGTGACAAACGCCATTTAGGCGCTGAGCGGGTTGAGATTTTCACGGGGCTTGGCCTTGGGGTCAACCGTTTCGACCTTCACCACCTTGCCATCTTTGACGAGGATACGATAACGGATGTGTTGGGACGACGTTCCGATCCGAAGCTCAAAGGGAAACTCCGGCAATACCCACGATTGATCGTCCAACGCAATCTTAAGGCCGTCCTCATCAACCTCCAAAACCACGTCCTTTGTCTCTCCGGGGTTCAGATGAACTCGCCGGAACCCACGCAACATTTGGTCAAACCAGCTCACGCGCGGAGTCTGCGTGTACGCCACGTAAAGCTGAACCACTTCGTCGCCGGCGATCTTTCCGGTGTTCGTGACAGGAAGCGTCACACGCCAACCGGTGATGGATGTCTGCACCTCGGTTTTTCCGAAAAGGGAAGCAAAGAATCCCTCAGCCGGAACCGTGACGGAGGTCGTCACAGGCTCCGCCTTTGGCTTCCCGAGATCAAACGCGGTATAGGAAAGGCCGTAGCCAAACGGCCACAACGGGCCATCGTAATGGGAACGGCCCCGAGCGTTTGGTTCCTCATTGGAACGCGGCTTCGCGGGGAAGTTGTAGGGGATCTGTCCGGCACTGCGCAACCACGTGCCATTCGTCTTTCCGCCGGGATTGTACTTCCCGAAGAGCGCTTCGGCAATGGCCGTGCCGCCATGTCCCCCGGGGAACCCTCCGGAAAGGATGGCCGGGACATATTTGTGAGCGAAGTTCACCGCCGGTGGGCGACCATGCAGGAGCACCAACACCACCGGCTTGCCGGTGGCCTGCACCGCGCAGAGCAACGCCTCTTGGCGTCCGGGCAGATTCAGGCTGTTACGTGTTCTGCTCTCTCCGGAGGTCCTTCCGGAATCCCCCAGCACCACGATCGCCACGTCGCTTGTCTTGGCCAACGCCACCGCGGCATCCAGTTCCTTCTGCTCCTTCGCACTCAACGGCTCGGAAATGAGCTCGCTGTCCGGCCAACCGGGATCGGTGTGATCACATCCCTTGGCATAGGCCACGTCAATTCCCGTGCCTTCCAATTCGGCCTGAATGCCTTTCAGCACCGTGACCGACTTAAAGGCACGAGGGCCATAGTGCGTGGGCATGCACGCGGTGGAATCCGCATTCGGGCCGATCACGGCCACACGTTTCAACTTCTTGGCATCAAGCGGCAACAAACCGCCCTCATTCTTGAGCAGCACAAGGCACTCACGCGCGGCTTGAAGGGCCACTTTTTGGAACGCTTCATTGCCCACCACATTGTCAGCGGCGGCAGGACTCTCCACATAGGGTTTATCAAAGAGCCCAAGCAAAAACTTCACACGCAGCACGTCCCGCACCGCTTCATCCACGTCGACCATCGGCAACGTGCCCTCTTCCATCGCGGCGACGAGCCACTTGGCAGGATTCTCCGGTTGCGCGAAGTTCGTCCACACGTTGAGCCCCGCGCTCACGCGCATTGCGTGGGCTTCCTTCAAATCCTTGGCCACTCGCATGGAATTGTGCAGACGCTCCACGGCTCCGCTGTCGGAGACAACGTATCCCTTGAACCCGAATTCCTCGCGCAGGCGCTTCTTGAGCAAATCCGCACTGGAGGCCACCGGCACACCGTTGACGTCATTGTAAGCGCACATCACCCCCAACGGCCCAACCTCGGAAAAGACACGCCGAAAGGGATACATATGGATGGCCTCGAAGGTCTGCGCCGTGATGTGCGGATCCGTTCGGGAATCCCACCCTCGCGCACCTTTGTTCTCACCATATCCGACAAAATGCTTCGGCGAAGACGCGACGCCAACGTCTTGAAGGCCCTTGGCGATCTGTTTGCCCGTCTCCGCCACAAGAAAAGGATCTTCCGCAATCGTCCCTTCCCAGCGCCCCCACCGCTGATCACGCGCCACATCAAGGATCGGCCCATAGACATTGGTGTAACCCACCGCCTTGGATTCGCTTCCCATCACGCGACCAATCTCGTAGGCCAACGCCGGATCCCACATCATGCCTTGGGAATGTGGGCTTGGGAAGCTCGTCCCATGAAGCACATTCGCCCCGCGAATTCCCTCATTGGTCATATCCGCAGGAATTCCCAGCCGTGTCTGCTCGACAAAGAAACGTTGGAGATTGTTGATGTACCGGGCATTCCGCTCCGGCGTCTTGTTGTAATCTTGCGTGCCGTTGGCAAAGGCGTCGCCCGCTTGGTCCACGTTGGCGATGCCATCCTTCCACGCCCGTGTCTTCCATTCTTTGGTCGGATGCTTATCCTTGCAAGCGCTGGGATAGGCATAAAGCGTCAGCAACTGCATCGCCTTTTCCTCTCGCGTCATCTGCGAAAGCAAATCATCCAAGCGCGCCTCAAGATCGGCCTTCGGGTCTTCATAAACGTCCTTCACACCATTTTTGTTTAGGTCAATCCATCCCTGCTTGTAAATGGACGGCATCGGATCGAACGGATACGGGAACGGATTAGGTTCGGGAAATCCCATCGCTGGGGCAACACCCGCGGAAAGACAGGCGATACTGAGAGACAAGAGGCTCGAATGCTTCATAAATATGAAATCCTTTGATCATGTTGCACATTCACTGCACCTTGTAAGATAACAAAGGCACGGCTTGTGTGGAAAACGAAATTTTCTTTTCGCGGTTGTGCATCCTTTTGTACACGGCTCCCTAATTTTGCCCCGCAGACGACACTGCGACAGATAAAGACAATGGACCCAAATGAAGATATAATACATTGCGTAAACTAATGAGGATTGGGCCTTCCAAAACAGAGAGGATTCCCACCCATGCACCGTCCGTACCTTCTGTTTTTCTCCGGTCTCTGTGCGCTCCAACTGAGTGCGCAGACGTTTCCGGATGGGTTTTCCGCTGATGGTCGTTCGGCCACCGCGCGTTGGGCCGATCTGCCGAAAACCACACTGACGGTTCCCGGCAACCCAACGGCCGCCCGCCTCGCCGAACGAACCGACACCGTGTGGACCGTCGGGGCTCCGGAGTCGCTCGGTGACGGTCTTACACTGGTGCGCAAGTGCTGCGAGCGGAAGAATTACCGCCGCATGGTCTACGAGCTCTCCGCCGAACGCCCCACGCGCATCGAAACGCTGACCTTCTTTGAAGCGCCCAGCACCGCCAGCGTCTGCGGGGATACGGATGGCTCGGTGCTCCTCGTCGGCCACCGCTTCCTCGCGGTTGAGCACCCCATGGCCAAATTCGCACGTCGGACACTGACCTCCGCCACGTGGACGCCGAAGGACTATGCGGCAAAATCCCAAACGCTCTCCCTGCCCGCGCTCACCGAGGGCGAAACCGTCACCGTCGCCTTTTCCTACACCCGCGGAATCAAGCGGCTTGACATTGCCGCCGTCCGCCTCGTCGCCAACGGAGAGACACTTGCGGAGGATCGCCACCCAGGTTATACGGGAATCGCCCAAAAAGATCCCATTTACACGCTTCCCGTGCCGCACAGCGTGAAAAATGCGCAGTTGGTGGCCGAATATGTCCTCGTGGACGGCACCGACAGCCACGGCACCATCACGGTGTCCTCCTCGCGTGACAATTATCAGGTTTCCTTGCCGCTGAACGACACCCTTTTACCGGGGCGCCCTTGGGTCTTTTCCGCCGTGGAGGGAACCTTCCGACCCGGCCAATTGCGGCGTGATTTTCAGGCCTATCTCGAGGAGGAACGCGCCCACCCCTACCGTGCCTTTCCCCATTACAACAGCTGGTATCACCTTGGCCTCGCCACCTACAACAACGCCAACCCTCTTGACCGCATGACCGAGGAGAAGTGTCTGCGCGCCATGAAGGCCATCGCCGAGCCACTCGCCCAACGCGGCGTCGCGCTCGATTCCTATCTCTGGGACGACGGCTGGGATGATTGGAATTCCCTTTGGACCTACCACAAAGGCTTTCCCAAGGGATTCGCCCCCTTGCCGACTACGCCAAAACGCATGGAGGCGACATTGGCGCATGGCTGAGCCCGTGGGGCGGCTACAATGAGTCCAAAGTCGCCCGCGTGACACACGCCAAGGCCATTGGTCTGCCCACCAACGCCGGCGGCCTCTCGCTGGCGCAGCCGAAATACCGCGAGGCCTTCACCGAACGGTGCCTCCAGATGATCCGCGACTACGACATGAACCTCTTTAAGTTCGACGGCATCGGTGGCGGCGTTTGGGCAAAGGGCACCGACGCTCGGACGGCCCCCGACCTCCAGGGGTTCTTCGCCCATATCGAGGCCCTGCGAAAAGCCAAACCCGATGTCTTCATCAACTGCACCGTCGGCACGTGGCCCTCACCCTTCTGGACCTTGTGGGCCGACAGCATCTGGCGTGGCGGCAGTGATTGGGCCATGGCCGGCGTGGGCCCCAACCGTGAACGTTGGATCACCTACCGCGACAGCGTCATCCATGACCGCTTCGCCCAACCTTGCCCGCTCTATCCGCTTAACTCCATCATGCTCCATGGCGTGATCGTCGCAGACTTCTTCGGCATGGCCATCGGCGATGGAGAGGCCGAGACCCGCGCCTTCGCCAACGAGGTTTGGACCAGCGTCGCCTGCGGCACGGATCTTCAGGAATGTTACCTCACGCCCGAACGCATGAGCCCGAAATGGTGGGACATTCTGGCCGAAGGCCTCAAGTGGCTCAAAGCCCACGAAGCGACCCTTCGCGACACCCATTGGCACGGCGGCTCTCCGGCAAAGGGGGAGGTCTACGGCTACGCCTCATGGTCTCCCACCGAAAGCATCGTTCTCGTGCGCAATCCCTCCGACAAGGCCCAATGTTGGAAGCCCGACTGGAAGGCCATCCTAGAGCTCCCCGAAGGGCACGCCTTCCGGCCGGAAACCCTCCACATAGACTACGCCTCAACGTTCAAGACGCTCAATCCCGAAGAGCCCATTGAGTTCCCCCCTTTTGAAACGCTCGTCCTTCGTTTCGGCGAGTAATTCCACCCCCAACCCAAGGAACACCATGCGACACCTCCTCCCCGCCCTGCTCCTGCTCACGTTTGGAGCGCCCCTGCTGGCGGCCCCCACCCCGCCGCAAACCCTCGTCCGTCCCGGAGAACTCTGGGAGGACAACAACGGCAACCACATCAACGCCCACGGCGGTGGCTTCCTCCGTTATGGCGGCAAAGTTTGGTGGTTCGGCGAACACAAAGTGCCCGGCGATGCCGGCAACTACGCCCAAGTCGGCGTCCACTGTTACTCTTCCGATGAGGACGATCTCGTCAACTGGAAGGATGAAGGCATCGCCCTGCGGGTCTCCGACGATCCGAAGTCCGATATCGCCAAAGGCTGCATCCTTGAACGCCCCAAAGTCGTCTTTAACGCAAAGACCGGGAAGTTCGTGATGTGGTTCCACCTTGAGCTCAAGGGCAAGGGATATTCCGCCGCCCGCAGTGGCGTTGCCGTGGCGGATCGTCCCGAGGGCCCCTACACCTTCCTGCGTTCCGGCCGTATCAATCCCGGCAAATGGCCCGAAAACCTCCCGGCCGAAAAGCGCACGCTCGAGGGCGCGCCCAAATCGCAGGGCCTCAGCGGAAGCTGGTTCCCCGAAGGCATGGACAAGGCCGCCTTTTTCTACCGCGATTTCAAGGGCGGCCAGATGGCCCGCGACATGACGATCTTCGTCGATGATGACGGCAAAGCCTACCATGTCTACGCCTCCGAAGAGAACGGCACCCTCCAAATCGCCGAACTTGACGACACCTACACCGCCCACACCGGTCGTTACGTCCGCGTGTTCGAGGGCCGTTTCATGGAAGCCCCCGCCATCTTCAAGAAGGGCGGAAAGTATTACTTCATCGGTTCCGGCTGCACCGGCTGGGCGCCCAACGCGGCCCGCTCCGCCGTGGCGGATTCCATTTGGGGCCCCTGGAAGGAATTGGGCAATCCGGCCCGCGGCGAAAATGCGGACAAGACCCACTACTCCCAGAGCACCTATGTGCTCCCTCACCCCAAGAAACCGGGCGTTTTCATCTACTGCGGTGACCGCTGGACGCCGAAAAACGCCATCGATGGCCGCTATATTTGGCTCCCCATCGAATGGGAAGGCGAGAAGCCCGTGCTCAACTGGAAGTATTCTTGGGCACCCGCCGATCTCTGAGACGGAGCGCCCCCTCTACATGTGCGCCGTACCTCCACCCGAGGTACGGCGTATGTTTTGCCGAGATGCAGTGCATCTCCCCTCGAGAGGCCGTATATCTGAAAACGACGCCCCAAACAGAACGAAGGCGCCTCTGCCGCTTCCGCATCCTCGGGACCTTGCCGTGCGTACCTCCACGCGAATGACAAGGGAAGAAGGGCCCGGCGTTTTGTTATACTTCACTCGCGCGCCGGAGAACGGGTGCGCCACGGAACGGAAAGGATGAAACCATGCGGTTTTTGTTGATGCTTGCGGACGGATTCGAGGAAATCGAAGCACTGGGCACACTGGATTTGCTCCGCAGGGGCGGCTTGGACGTGGTCACCTGCGCCGTGGGCAAAAGCCTGCGCGTAACGGGTGCGCATGGGATCGTGACCGAAGCGGATGAACGCCTTGCGAACATGACGGGGGAAGATTGTGACGGCCTCATCCTTCCCGGAGGGCTGGGCGGCGCCCAAACGCTGGCGGCCTCCGAAGACGTCTTGTCCCTGATACGCACATACGACGCGCAAGACAAAGCGATCTGCGCCATCTGTGCCGCCCCAGCCCTCGTGCTCCCGGCGGCCGGCATTCTGCGCGGACGCAAGGTCACGTGTTATCCCGCGCCGCAGTTCATCGAAGCGCTGGGCGAACACTACGCGGGCGGCCGTGTGGTCGTGGATGGCGACCTCATCACCGCCGAAGGCCCGGGGCGATTCGCAGACTTCGCACGTGCGATCCTCACCCACGCCATCGGTGGCCACGCAGCCATTGAGGCAACGTGGCGTGACGCACTCTTTGATTGATGCCCTCGATGTCCCCATCGTTCTCCCCAGGCCTCGACCTCGGGCAACGGCAGCGCCAAGCGCAAGAGCAGACGCTTTCGCTTCAGGCTCGCCAACGACTGGCGCTTCTGCCGTTGCCTTTGGCGAAACTTGGCCAGGAATTGCGGCAAAAAGCAGAGCAAAACCCCTTTCTCGAATACGAGCCGCCCATCCGAACGGAATCGCTCGACGCGCTGACCGATGCCGCCTTTGAGGCGGACGATGAACGGGACAATCTTGACTATTTCAATGCCTCCCGCGAAGGGTTTGGCGATCAGCCCGATCCCGTGGCCGCGGCCGAAGCCGAGCGACGCCACGATTGGCAAATCTTGTCACACACAGAGCCTGAAACCCTTTATCGCCACCTTGAACGGCAGGCCCTTCGCCAACTGGCCCCCGGCCCCGAACGCGATCTCGTTTTGTTCGTCTGCGACGCCTTGGATGGCGATGGGTACCTCAGAACCCCGGCACAAACCCTCTTAAGCGACTGGTGGCAAGCTTGCGGCGGCCGGCCAGTCCTCGCCTCGGAGGCCGATCTCGCCCACGCCATCGAAACCGTGCAAACCTTCGATCCCGTGGGCGTCGGGGCGCGTTCCCTCGCCGAATGCCTGGAGCTGCAAGTGCGCGCGGACCCTCGCACAAGCACGGAGCGCGGCCTTCGCATACGGCTTTGCCACCGATTGGGGAATCTTCTCTCCGATCCCCCGGAACGTTTGGCCAAAACCCTTCGATGCACGCCCGAAGATCTGACCGCGGCCTTGGCCTATCTGCGCACCCTAAACCCTTTTCCCGGCCGAGCCTTTGCCCCCGAACTCCCTCCGGAAAGTCCCGAAATTGTCGCCGTCCCGGATGACGCCGGAGGATGGCGGGCCCTGTGCGACGAACGCAAGTTCCCGCTGTTTCGCGTGGATGAGGCCTCCGTGGCCGCCGCGAAAGCCGCCGCCACCACGCAGGAGGAACGCACGGAAATCGCCGGGTTGGAGAATCGGGCCCGATTGTGGGCCGAGGCCTACCAGGAGCGCAACGAAACCCTGCGCCGCGTGGCGCAAGCCGTCTTCGACCGTCAAGGAGCCTTTTTGGCTTCGGGGGGAGACCCGGCGACGCTTCACCCCCTCCTCCAACGCGAAATCGCGGAAGCCGTCGGATACGACGAAAGCATCGTTTCGCGCGCCGTAAAAGACAAGGCCGTTCGCGTCGCCACCAGCCGAAAGCAGATCCCCCTCAAGGCCTTCTTTACCCACGCCGTGCCAACCGCCGCGACGGATGCGAACCCCATCTCGGAGCGTCAGGCCAAGCAGGCACTTCAACGCCTCATCCAAGGAGAACGCCCAGACGCGCCCCTCTCCGACCAAGCCCTGACCGCAGCCCTTGCGGCCCAAGGCATTCTGTTGGCCCGGCGAACCGTGGCCAAATACCGGGAACAACTGGGCATTCCCTCCACGCGGGAGCGCCGGAGAAGCGTTGTCCCATCATCAGAAAGGGAGCCTCGCTCATGAAACCCATCCTCCTCGTTTGGCTTGCCCTTCGGGACGTGCCGGAATTCACCGCCACACAGGAACAGGTCGCCCGATGGGCAGCGCGTGTGCCTGAGCTCGACGTCGTCTTCGCGGACTCTCAGGAAGCCTTTGTGCGCGGCCTTTCCAAGGCCACGTATGCCTTTACGTTCCGCTTTTCCGAGGCGTGGCTTCCGCTCACTTATCGGATGCGCTGGATGGCGACACCCGCCGCGGGGAAGGAACTTTTGGGGGCACAGATTCCGGACCGCATCCGATTGACCCACGGCACCTTTCACGGCGAAATCATGGCGGAAACGGCCGTAGGGATGTTGCTTGCCATCCGCCGTGGCCTTCTGCCCGGGCTGGGCTTGTGCTCGGAACAGGCCCCTTGGCCGACCTTGGTTCCGGGCCGAACCACCATCGCCGGGAGCTCCGCCGTCATTCTTGGATACGGGAACATTGGGCGGACGATCGGGGCCAAATTGGAGGCTCTGGGAGTGCGTGTGCAGGGCATCACACGGGCCAACTTCGACTCGTTGGACACCTTGTTGCCACAGACCGATGCGCTCTTTTTGGCATTGCCGGCGATGCCGGAGACCGATCGTATCATCAATGCCCGCCGCCTAAGCCTGTTGCCGCCTCATGCCATCTTGGCCAACCTTGGCCGAGGGAACGCCGTGGACGAGAAGGCGCTTTGCGGCGCACTTTCCGCAGGGACGCTTCATGCCGCCTTCTTGGATGTAATGCACGAAGAGCCCTACCCCAACGATGGTCCGCTCCGCAACGCTCCGCGCTGTTTCCTTTTGCCGCACGCATCCGCGTTCGCGCCGGATTATCTCGATCGTGCGTTTGAAGAGTGGCTCACCATCTATCGGCGAGATTACGCGCCCGGAGTGTGATCATCGTGGTGGGAACGCCGCAATCTGCCCTTCTGCTGAAAAGCGAAGCCGTATGCCTGAATGTGAGGCCTTTCTCGAAGACCTCCCACATGGTCACATGGCTGACGGCGGATTATGGCCGCGTCACCACGCCCGTAAAGGGTGCGCAACGCCCCAAAAGCGGTTTCATCGGACGCTACGACATCGGCTACACGTGCGAATTGGTGTTCTACGCCCGAGAGCGCAACGGCGTCCACCACATCCGTGAATGCACGCCGCTCATCCTCCGCGAAGCGTTGAGGGCACGGTGGCGGCCGGCCGTGGCGGCAAGTTATGCGTGCGACCTTGCATTGCGCACGGCACAGCCGGGATTGTCCAACCCCTCCTTGTTCGACACATTGGGAGCGCTGCTCGACACGCTCCAAGGATGCGCCCCGCATGAAGTGCCGCTGGCGTTGCTGTGGTTTGAGTGCAATCTGCTGTGCGCCGTGGGCGTGACGCCCGATTTCTCGCGGTGCCCGCACTGCCCTCCCTCCCCACGCGGATGCTTCTCCGTGGAGGAGGGGCGCTACGTCTGCCCCCATCGGCCCTCGCGTCTAAGGACGCCGCCGACGCTCACCCTCCATGATGACATTCCGGATCTCTTCGGTCGCTTTGTCGCCCAGCCCTTGGGGCTGACCTTGGAGGAAGCCCGCGTTTCCGGGCGGACGGATGACCTCGGCCGCCCCGAACCTTTTCCTGGGATTTTCGGGCTACGCCGTTTCCTTGGGATCTTTTTGGTGGCGCATCTGGACCTGCTCCCGGGCCCGCGTCGCACCGTTCTGGATATGCTGATCGGATAATCGTGCCGTCATGCGGTGAGCCATGCGGCGGCATCCCGCAGCGCACGTTCGCGGAAAGGTGCGCCCTCCGGACGGGAAAGAAAGATATGGCAGGCGCCCTCATAGATTTCCTGCCGCGCACCGAAACGCCGCGCGAACTCGGTTTGTTGGTCGGCGAGAATATCATCCGACGCCGTCAGAAGAAGGGTTGGCGGGATACGCTCCAGTTGTTCCAAGGGCGAGGCGCCATAGCGCAGGGCCCGATCCGGACAATACGCATCGTAGAAATAATCCATCAACCGGGGCGACAGCGGCCACCCCTTCTTGTAAGTGGCCCAAGAACCGACGCCTCGCGTGGGTAAGAGCGTGGTGACGGCATAAACAAAGAGGGCCTTGTCCGGCATCGCCGCCGGCAGAGAGCAGAGTGCCAAATGGGCGCCCGCGGAATCCCCACCCAAAACCAACGGCCCCTGCGCCGTCCGCGCACAATGACGCCAAAACGCACTGCACCAAGCATTTGAGACGGGATATGCGTGCTGGCGCGCCAACGGATAATCCGGCATCATGACGGAAAATCCGGTTGCCTCAGCCAGGTCCTGCCCCCAGCGAAGCGCATCTTCACCGAGTTCAATCATCCACCCGCCGCCATGAAACCACACAAGCGTGCCATGTGGGGCCGATGGAGAGAAGACAACGACACGTTGTCCATCAAAGCGCGTTTCGTTTACGGAAAGGTTCATGGGATACCGGCCAGCTTATGCGTCTGGAACGAAAGACGCCACGGAGGTTCAGGAGCGGAGGCATTGAGTTTTCCCAAAAGGGCAATGGCCTCGTGTACATGGATGTGCGTCCCGTCGTCACACGGGGAAAGATAGTAATCCACTGCGGGAAGGCGGCGCCGGATTTCCTCGCACCAAGCCTGCGTCACCCCTTCCGCGACGACCAAACGGACCTCGTCCGCCTGCACAAGCTCTAGGGGCGCCCCCACTTTGGGAGAGGTGGCGATATAGTCAAGGAGTGCCCGCAATTCCGGCCCAGGCTCCAAAGTGCCGTTGGTCTCCACCCCCACCCAAAAGCCCCGCGCTTTCAATGCTTGCACCAAAGGCAACAACTCCGGTTGAAGCAAGGGTTCCCCGCCTGTGAGAATCACACTGTTTGTCTTTTCAGCGAGGATTCGGTCGAGCAAAGCCGACAACTTCAGCCGGAACTTCGGAGAAAAATCGGTATCACACCAAGGACAGGCGAGATTGCAGCCCGAAAAACGAACAAAAACGCAGGGACGGCCGGTGTTTCGCCCCTCGCCTTGCAATGTCCCAAAAATCTCATGCAACGTATACAACATGCCAAGCATTGTACCACCCCTCACGCAATCATGTGAAAAGCCGTACTTCTCGGATGCCGTCATTTCGCGCGGCGCTGGACATTCGGGAAAATATGCTATGATTGCAAGTCAACGAAGCGAAAGGATTCCCCATGAACCGTCGTACATTCTTGAAGAGCCTTGGACTCGGCGCAGCGGCATTGTGCCTCCCAAGCACGACCTTTGCATCCACGACCGCAACGACAAAGCGTCCCCGCAATATTGTTCTGATTTTGGCCGATGACCTTGGCTGGGGAGATGTGAGCTGCTACGGCTCCACGCCAGGGCTGACCCCGTTTTTGGATCAGTATGTCAAGGGAGGCGTTCGTTTCACGGACGCGCACTCTCCGGCCTCGACGTGTACACCGACCCGTTACGCCGTTTTCACCGGACAATATGCCTGGCGAAAGCCCGGCACCGGGATTGCCCCGGGGGATGCCGCATTGCTGATCGATACCACGCTTCCCACGTTGCCCAAATTGATGCAACAATCGGGCATGGTGACGGGTGCCGTGGGCAAATGGCATTTGGGCATGGGCCCTGGGCCCGGCAAGACCGATTGGAACAAACCCATCTCGCCCTCCGGCAACGATGTCGGCTTCGATTACACCTTCCTCATGGCGGCCACCGCGGATCGCACGCCGTGTGTGTACGTGGAAAATGGGCTTGTCGTTGGCCTTGATCCCAACGATCCCATCGAAGTGAACTACAAGCACAATTATCCCGGGGAACCGGATGGCAAGCGTGACCGTGCCACGCTCAAAATGGACTGGGATGTCGGGCACAATCAAGCCGTCGTCAACGGAATTGGCCGAATCGGCTACATGAAGGGCGGAAAGAAGGCGCGATGGGTGGACGAGGATATGGCGGATATCTTCGTCGAGAAGGCCAACGCATTTATCGAAAAGAACAAAGACAAACCCTTCTTCCTCTATCTCGGCACCAACGACATCCATGTGCCCCGCGTCCCCCACCCCCGCTTTGTCGGGAAGACGCCTTTTGGGCCGCGAGGCGATGCCACCTATCAATTTGATGACAGTGTGCGCCGGGTCATCGAAAAACTTCGTGTGTTGGGCCTTGAGAAAGAGACGCTCGTCGTCATCACTTCCGATAACGGCCCCATGGTGAACGATGGCTACAAAGACAAAGCCGTTGAACTCCTTGGCAACCACAAGCCCTCCGGCGACTGGCGCGGGCACAAGTATACGCCTTACGAAGGTGGACACCGTCTTCCCTTCATTGTTTCTTGGCCTGGGACCATTCCCGGTGGCGGAACCAATGCCGCCCTTGTTTCCCTCGTGGATCTCGGAGCCACTTTCGCGGCGTTGCGCGGGGTGCAGTTGTCCCCCGATGCGCTTCCGGACTCCTTTGACCAGAGCGCGACCTTCCTTGACGCATCCGCTCCGAGTGCTCGCAAAAACATGGTTTGCCAAGATTTCCGGCTCAACTTGCGTGAAGGGAACTGGAAATACATTGTCCCCGGCCCCGCAAGGAATGCGCCCACGGAACGCCATGATCCGCTCAACGGCCAACTCTACGATCTGAGCGCGGATCCTAGTGAGAAGCAAAACCTCGTCAAAAAACACCCAGAGCGAGCCAAGGCGATGCATGCCACCTTGCTGAAGATCATCAAAGCAGGACGCTCTCGGCCGTAATCTGCGTTGATCGTATTGCCGTTTGTCACACAAAGCCTCGACGTTATGGAACGTCGAGGCTTTGTGTCTTGTTATCCAGCACGTAAGATATAAAGACAAGATATCACTTAACGCATCAATCTCACTCGCGAAGACCTCTGTGGCAAAAGGCACTGTTTCACCACAATGAGGCCCGGTCACCATTCGCATTTTTGGGACTGTCGTCCATCATCTGAGATTGTGGAACATCATAACAGTAACACATTGTTTTTTCAACCAATCACTGTAAGACAGGCTTATCCCGGAAAATTTCGGGATAAATTATCCCACATTTTTGTATCCGATTGATTGTATAGATGGATAAATATTATTAAAGAAAAGATCCGA
>CASDPK010000014.1 GCA_949282555.1 uncultured Lentisphaeraceae bacterium
AGTTCTCTACAGGGGGCGCGGGGATTTTCGAGTCCCCGGCGCCCCCTGTCGGGAACTCCCTTCCTTCTATGGCTACCCACACAGATTGACGAAGAGCCCCGACAAGCCGATGGGATGCTTACACCAAACACACGCACGCGAAACGCAACGCGCATGAAAGCGAGATGCACTGTATCGCCCATCTGGATACGGAGCCTCTCGGGTCGGGATACGGAGCCTCCCGAAATGCGCCGACAGAAGAAAGACATCACCTATCGTGGCAGTTATTGGGAGCAATCGATTCCCATCGGTGTGTCTTATCGGTCAAAAGCAAAACGCTGTCCGCCTCCTGAATGCAAACCGCAAGGATTGCCATCGGTGGGAGGCGAAGCCATTCATCCCCCATCCGCAAGGGAGGGTGGCGCACGGCGCCGTCACGGTCGTCAATCGTTAGCCAAAGAAGGACACGATAAAAGCGAACCTCATCCGTTTTCCCCTTTGTTTCACGTCCAAAAAAGTATCCCTCCCCCACAAAAGGCGCCTCTGTGCGCACCCAACCGTTCGTAGACGGTGCGTCGCCCTCTCGTTCGTTGGAACCTCCGTGAATCTTTCCTTTGATTTTGGCATCCAAATGGGATACGCACGATGGAGGAAGACACACTTCGTCGTAAACGTGTCGTAGCACAAAAACAAGCTCCCTCGCGGCAAAACTTTCCGACCGAATGACCTGGTTCTGCCGTTCGTAAACCATCGTCAAAAATGCCGTGGGCGTTGCGATCACCCGTTCCGGCGACAATGGGCCCAACGAGTAAATACGTTGTTTGGGGACTCCATCTATGGTGGCCTCGTAGTATCCGTTTTGAGGCCCAAGCGTCTTGAGTTGGCAACATCTCGTACGGTTTCGGCGCAGAAATCGGGAATCCGGAGAACACGTGGGGCTTTGCCATTTTGTTTGCGAGAATGTCATCCGCCCAAACGCCGAAGAGTGTTCCCGCGCGAAAGAACATCCGAGACATCCCAACAATATCCCTGCAATCAACATGATGGGGCGGATTTTCATAAGGTCACGCTCGCGTACCAAAGAGAATCATGTTTGAAAGCACCTTGTTGCACCGCACAATGAATGGAACCTCGCACCGTCGCGGAGCGGAGTTTAGCGCAATACAGTTTAGCACAATACAAAGGAGAGGGAATTGGTATGGCCTTTCACAGTTCCGCCCCTTGGGATGTGCTAGAATGGCCGTATGCTCACACAGGCCAAACTTGACCAGCTCATGACGGACTTCCGGGCGTTGCGCCGGAAGCCCTCGCGGCTGACCCCTTTCGACCTTTTGGGCGCTTCCCCAGAGAGGCTCTGCGCCCTTTTACCCTTCTTTTTGGACTCCCGACGGGAGCACGGGTTGGGCGATCTCTTCGTGTCGGCGCTGATGCGGTGTGTCCGCGGCGAAACGGAACCCCCGCCCCGGGCCGTCCGGGCGCTGTCCGTCCGCGATGGGCTCATCCGCGTGGAGACGCGCGACGCTTGCCTTTGGGTCGCCCTCCCCGACGCCCCGCCCGGGCTCACGCCCGCCCCCGATCCCTCCAAACGGTGCAACGCGGCCTTCCTGCTCGGCGCCGACGAGGCCCCCGCGCCCTTTCAGCCCCTGCCATGGGGGCGCTTGCTCGACACGTTGCGGCGCCTCCTCCCCGGCATCGCCGAGCGCGTCGACGCCCGCTGGTGGCAGACCCTCACCGACTGGATGACCACGCTCGCACACCTCACCGGAGCCGACGCCATGAAAGACCTTGCCGAGACCCTGAAGTTCTATGACCGCAACCGCGAGAAGATCGAATCCCTGCTTCAGCTCCGCGATGCGCTGGCCGAGGAATCCGCCGCCTTCGCCGGACGGTTGGAGGCCAAGCTCCGCGCGGGCGGCGTTGCCGAAGGGTTGAGCCGGCAGGGCAATCGTCTGAGCCTCACGCGGAAGCTCCGCATTCAGGGGCGGACGGCCGTGCTGGGGCTGGACGTTTGGGTGTTGCTGGAAGAGATGGCACTCCGGGCCGAAGCGGCCTTCCCGCGCGATCCCGCCTCCGGCCGCCGACTCCCGACCGACGAAGCCCGCGCGTTGCAGGAGGCCGTCGGCCTATCCGCGCTCGCGGGAGACCGCCGCATCAATCCGGAAAATCCCGAGGCCAACGCCTACCAAGCCCTCAAATCCCTCTTCCAGTCCGCCGCCGACACCTTGGCAAAAGCCGACAAATGAAGTCCGTTCTTAACGGGAACCTCCGTTTTCGCCGAGAGGGGAATCCGTCGCGTTGCAAAGAATTGCTCCTGCTGGCCGATGCGTCGGAGGAGATGGTGATGCGTTACCTCCCGCGCGGGGAACTGTGGGTGGCCGAATGCGACGACATCCTCTGCGCCGTGGCCGTGCTGACCGATGAGCGGCATGGCGTGTGTGAGCTCAAGAATCTCGCCGTCGCCCCCGCGTGCCAACGCCAAGGCGTGGGGCGGCGCTTTGTGACGTTCCTCTGCGAACACTACGCCGCGCGGTTCCGCGAGATGCGTGTGGGGACCGGGGAGACGCCGCGCACCCTTGGCTTTTATCGCGCGTGCGGCTTTCGTCTGGCCGACCGCCTCCCCAACTTCTTCACGGAACACTACCCGAACCCCATCATTGATGACGGGATCCTGCTGCGCGACATGGTGTTTCTCCATAGGCCGCTCACGAAGCGGCAGGCGAACCCTTAAGGGGATTTCGGCAAAAATTGCGTGGACCCCGCCACGCAACGCCCCCATTCAGGAGGCGCCGTTGCGCAAAGCCTCGGCTTTGGCCTCGACCTCAAAATAACGCTCCACCGCGGCATCCAAGGTCGCCTGCGTTTCGGCGAGTTGGGCCGAGAGGGCGGAGTAGTCGGCGCCGGGGGCGGTGAGCTGGGCATTGAGGTCGGCGACGAGGCGCTCAAGGCGGTCGATCTCGTCGGGGAGCGTCTTGAGCAACTGTTGCTCCTTGTAGGAAAGACGGGTGGCGGCGTTGTCCCGACGGGGCGGGGCGGCTTTGGCGGCAGGCTCCGCAGTGGGCGCGGGGGCGTTGGCGGCCTGGCGGGCGCGGGCGGTTTGCCAGTCGGAGTAACCGCCGGGGAATTGGGTGACGCGGCCCTCTTCGATGACCAGCACGGAGGTGGCCACGTGGTCGATGAAGTCGCGGTCGTGCGACACCAACAGCAGGGTGCCGCCGTAGTTCGCGAGTTGCTCTTCCAAGAGTTCCAGCGTCTCGATGTCCAAATCGTTCGTCGGCTCGTCCATCACGAGCAGATTGCCGGGATTCAGGAAGAGGCGGGCCAGCAGAAGGCGGGCGCGTTCGCCGCCGCTGAGGGCTTTGACGGGGGTGCGGGCGCGTTCGGGGGTGAAGAGGAAGTCGCCCAAATAGCCGAAGAGGTGTTTGCGCACGCCGCCGACGGTGACGAACTCCTTGCCTTCCGCGACGTTCTCGGCGACGGTGGCTTCGGGGTTGAGCGCGTCGCGGAGCTGGTCGAAGAAGGCGGGTTTGACGTTGGCCCCGAGGCGTTGCGAGCCGGATTGCGGCGTCAAGCGGCCCAGCAGAAGGTTGAGCAAGGTGGTCTTGCCCGCGCCGTTGGAGCCAAGGATGCCGATGCGTTCGCCGCGCAAGATCCGCAGGGAGACGTCGCGCAGGATGGGCCGCTCGGGGTCGTAGCCGAAGGTGACGCCCTCACAGCGGTAGACAATGTCGCCCGCGCGCCCCTCGGCGCCAAGGCTCAAGGTGGCGCTTCCCACCTGCGCCCGGCGTCCGGCGAACTCTTGCCGCAGGCGCATCAGCGCCGCCACGCGGCCCTCATTGCGGCAGGTGCGGGCCTTCACGCCGCGGCGGAGCCAAGCCTCCTCCTCGGAGAGCTTTTTGGATTTGCGCTCCCAGTAGACGGCCTCATCGGCCAACAGCTCGGCTTTGCGCCGAAGGAAGGTGGAATAGTCGCAGTCCCAGCCGGAGAGGAGGCCGCGATCGAGATCGAAGACCGTCCGGGCCACGGCGCGGAGGAAGGCGCGGTCGTGCGTCACGAAGAGGCAAGCGAAGGGGGCCGACGCCAAAAAGCCCTCCAGCCAACGGATGGACTCCACGTCCAAGTGGTTCGTGGGCTCATCGAGCAAGAGCACGTGCGGCTCCTGCGCCAGCGCACAGCCCAGCAACACGCGGCGGCGAAGCCCGCCCGACAACGCATTGAAGTCTTGCTCCGGCGGCAACCCAAGGCGCGTCATCAACGCCTCGGCCACGTGTGCGCGGCCGGCCTCGCCCACCGCCGCCCGGAGAAGGTCGCGCACCGTTCCGGGGCGATCCTCCGGCACATCCTGCGGAAGATAGGCCACCCGCGTGGCGGCGTCCTTGAGCACCTCGCCCGCATCGGGTGGCACCAGTCCCGCAATCACCTTGAGCAACGTGGACTTTCCCTCGCCGTTGCGGCCCGTGACGCAGGCGCGCGCCCCCGGCTCCACGGAGAGGGAGATATTTTCGAGCACGGGTGCGTTGCCGAACCCGACCGTTACATTGTGCAGCGTGATCAAAGCCATGGCCGCGCATTATAGCAGAAGCCCATCCGGCAAACCTTCCGCGGCGGGTGTGTCCCGGAGTAGGCAGCGTGCGGGGCGGTGGCGCAAAGGCTTTCGGGCAAGGAAGGACCGGGGTATAATCCATCCCATGCGTACGACCTCTGCGATTCCTTCCGTTCCCCTCCCCACCTCGGCCGACGCTGTTTCCGCACGAGCCCGTGACCGTGGCTGGGACTTGCTTCGCGTGCTGGCCTGCCTGATGGTGATTGTGGTCCATGCACGTGGGCCCTACACATATCACGCGGATGGGACGCTCGATTTCTGGGCGGCCTTCTTTCTGGTGTTTGTCCGGGCAGGCGTTCCCTTGTTCGTGATGCTGTCGGGGGCGTTGCTGTTGCCGCTCCGCGGCTCGACAGGGAGTTTTTCCGACGGCGTTTCCTGCGTGTGGCGGTTCCGTTTGCCGTGTGGTCGGCCATCTTCGCGTTTCTTCCGTTGCCGGAGGATCTCCGGGGATATGCCCCCATCTATGCGTGTACGCCGGCCTTCGGCGATTATGGGGCGGAGGTGGTTTACGGACTGCTCACCATCCCGTTCACCTTCACCGGCAAGACCTGTCCCTATTGGTTCCTGTTCATCATCATGGGGCTTTATCTTCTGATGCCGATGATTTCCCCGTGGATTCGCCAGGTCTCGGTGCGCCAGCTTGCCTTTTTCGTGGGGCTGTGGGGGCTGACGTTGCTTTATCCGTTCCTCTCCTATGCGGGTTTTTCCGAAATCCACGGCATCTGTGCATGGAATCGCATCGGGACGGGTTATTACCTCACGGGATACATCGGGTATCTGTTGCTCGCGTGTCTGCTGGTTCGGCTCAACACAGGCTCTGCCCAACGTTCCATGTGGCTGGGCGGGGGGCTGTTCGTCTTGGGATTTGTGCCAACGTTGCTGTGCGCGCTTTGGCTTGCGCCGACCCGTGGGGATGCCGCGATG
This sequence comes from uncultured Lentisphaeraceae bacterium, assembly GCA_949282555.1. Classification (GTDB taxonomy): domain Bacteria; phylum Verrucomicrobiota; class Kiritimatiellia; order RFP12; family DVOR01; genus Spyradenecus. The sequence continues at coordinate 5,504 of CASDPK010000014.1, forward strand.
TTGGAGCGTGTGATCGACTTCTTCAGTCCGGCTGTGGTGCTGATGTCGGCGGGATGTTTCCTCGCGTTACGTCAAATCCCCCTCTCCGCGCGGATGGGGGCGGTGGTGAGCCGATTGGCCAAGCGCTCTTTCGTCATTTTCCTCGTCCATTGGGCCTTCGCCGTGTGGGGATGGGGTCTGTTCGCGCGCTGGGGATTGCCCACTGTGGTAGGGATGCCCTTGCTCACAGGCGCGATCTTCTTGGCCTCGTGGGGCGTCGCGGAAGCAATCGCCTGCCTTCCCAGACCGCTGGCCCGCCTTTTGGGCGATGCCTAAGGTTCATGGCCGCACGGCGCGATAGGCTCGGAACCCGCCGGGCGGCTGTGCTATCATAGGCCCCATGAGAGCGTTTCCCGTTTTGTTGTTGTTGGGATTGGCCGGGGCCGCGATGGCCGCGGGGGATCGGTTGGTCTTTGCCGATGGCCTGTGGCGGCGAGGTCTGCACGCACAGGCCGCGGCGGAATATGAGGCGTTGCTGAAGGAAAAGCCGGAGGGGGATGCCGCCGCAGACATCCGGTTCCGGCTGGCGGAATGTTACGAGGCGATGGGGCAGAACGACCGCGCCCGCGCCCTCTATAAGGAAGCGGCCGAAGGCTCCGAGGGAGAACGCCGCTTTGCCGCCCAGTTGCGTTTGGCCGCGGCGTTTTTGGAGGCCGGGCAGCCCAAGGAGGCCCAGCCCTTGCTGGAGGCGTTGGCCACGGGAAAGGCGTCGCAGTCATTGCGCGATGCGGCGGCCTACCGTTTGGGCGTCTGTTACGAAGCCTTGGGCCGCGGGAAGGATGCCGCCACGCTTTACCGTCTGCTCGCCGACAAGGGCGGGGACTATGCGGCCTTTGCCCGGTTGCGGCTGGCGGATGGGCTTGGGAAGGAAGGCAAGACCAAGGAGGCATTGGCCCTCTGCGACGCCCTGTTGGCCGATGCCGCCGCGAAGGATCGGCACACCGCCGCCGGAACGTTGGCCTTCGGCTTGGCCTACGGTGCGCAGGATTTTGCCGCCGCCGCGGCATACGCCCGAAAGCTCGGCGCCAAGCCGTTGGGTGAAGCCGGGCTCCTCTTGCCCGCCGCTTGGGCCGCCGCAAAGGCAGGTTCGCCCGCCGACGCCCGCGCCTGGCTCGCGGCCGAAAAACTCCGCTCCCCCACCCCCACGGAAGATCGCCTGTGGTTGGAAGGGAACGTCGCCGCCGCGTTGGGCGATGACCTCGGCGCGTGTACGGCCTATGAGCGCATCCTTTCCGAGTTTCCCGAGGGCAAGCGTGCCGCCGGCGCCGCCGAAGCCATGCTCGCCCTGCGGGCCAAGGCCGGCGATCCCAAAGCCTTTCTCGGGCATGCCGCCCGGGTGGCCCGTTGGCTCACGCCCGAGGCGCGGCTGACGTTGACGCCGTTCATGCTCGATGCCGCCGTGCAGGTGCGTGACCGCAAGGCCGCCGCCGAGGCCGCCGCGCTCCTTGCGGACAAGGGCGAACCCCGCCAAGCCGCCGAAGCCGCCTATCGGCTGGCGTGGTTGCTCCGGGAGATGGGCGATCCCGCCGCCGCGGGCGAAGCGTGGTTGGCCGCCGCCGAACGTTGGCCCGACACCCCCACCGCAGGACGGGCGGCCTATGCCGCCGCCTACGCCTTCCGCCAAGCCAATCTGCCCGACCGCGCCGACGCCGCGCTCCGACTGGCCCTCGCCTCCGGGGATGCCGCCGTGGTGCCCGACGCGCTCCTGCTCAAAGCGCGGGGCCAGCTTGCGGAGAACGATGCCGCCGGGGCCGCGACCACGCTGGACGAATATCTCACCCGCTTCCCCGAGGGGCCGGCCGCCGCCGAAGCCGCCTATCTCCGCGGGCTCGTCTTCTTCAACGCCAAAGACTTCGCCGCCGCCGAAGCCCGTCTGGGACAGGCGCTCGCCTTCGGCCAAACGGAAGGGAAAGGGCCCGCCCCCCTGCCGCATGCACGCCGCACCGACGCCGCGCTCCGCCGCGCGCAGAGCCTCCACGCATTAGGCCGGGGCGATGAGGCCGCCGCCCTGCTCCAGCCGCTCTTGGGCCTGAAGGATGCCAAGGCCCTCGACCCCGCCTATCTCCGTTGGCTGGCCGACTTCCGTTTGGAACGGAAGGAGTGGGCAGAGGCCGAGGCCGCCGCCAAGACCCTTGCCGCGCGTGCGAAGGTTCCCGCCGACCGTGTGCTGGCACAGACCCTTTTGGGGCGGGCCGCCGAAGGCCAAGGGCAGGCCGCGACGGCGCTTGCCGCCTATGAGGCCGCCCTTGCCGCGGCCCAGGAGCCCACCGCGCACGATGCCGTGGCCGCCCTTGGCGTGGGCCGTCTGCGTGCGGCCGAAGGCGCCCACGACAAGGCCCGCGAAGCCTTCGCGCTCGCCGCCGACCGCGCCGACGCGGCCACCGCCGAGGGCCGCGCCCTCCGCGCCCAAGCCCTCACCGGCCAGGCCGTGGCCTGTGCGGCCTTGGGGCTTCAGGACGAAGCCTTGCGGGCGGACATGGCCTTGATCATTTTCTTTGACGACGCCACGCAGGTTCCCGCCGCGTTCCGCCGCGCCATCGCCAATCTGGAAGCCCAAGGGCGCACGAATGAAGCCAAAACCTTGCGGGACGAATTCGCCCAGCGTTACCCAAAGGAGAAGACCCCATGACCGACGTCCCCACGGAAAACGCGCCCCCCAAGGCCCCCAAGACCTTTGAGGAAGCCTCCGACCGCCTCGATGCGCTCGTGCGCCAGATGGAATCCGGCCAACTCCCGCTGGATGGCATGATCGCCGCGTTTGAGGAGGGCCGCCGCCTTGTGGCCTTCTGCAACGCCAAACTCTCGGAAGTCCAGCGGCGCGTGGAAATCATCAAGGCCGGCGAAGCCGATGGTTCCATCGCCCGAGAGCCCTTCCAATAATCAGGGTCGCGCCCATGTCATTGAGTCGCCGGGCCTTTTTGCGGGCGATGGCCGCCACGGGAGTGGGGGCGGCGGCGGGCTGTCGGCATTTCCTCCCCGACGCACGGCGGCCCAATCTCCTGCTCATTTTGGCGGACGATCTCGGCTTCTCCGACCTCGGATGCTACGGAAGCGAAATCCCAACGCCCAACCTTGACGCACTGGCGGCCGGCGGCCTCAAGTTCGGACGCTTCCTCAATGCGGCCAGATGCTGTCCCGCGCGGGCGTCGTTGCTCACGGGACAATGGCCCCACCAAACGGGGATCGGCCACATGGCCAGCAACGCCGCATGGAGCGCACGTTACTTCATCAACGAATGGTACGCCGGCGATCTGCGCCCCGAAACGCGGACCCTCGCCGAAGCCCTGCGCTTTGCGGGCTATGGCACCTACGCCGTAGGCAAGTGGCACGTGACCCGTCACATCGACCCCGCCGCAAAGGACTTCACCGCGGCCAATTGGCCGTGTGCGCGAGGGTTCGACCATTATTACGGCAAGCTCCGGGGAGCCGACAGCTATTTCCGCACGCAAGGACTGGTGCGCGACCATGCGTTCCTGCCCGATGGGCGCGACGCGGATCCCAATTACTACTTCACCCGGGCGTGTGCCGAAGCCGCCATCGGATTCCTGAGAGAGCATCACGCCGAGCGACCGAGCACGCCCTTTTTCCTCTACCTTGCCTTCACCGCGCCCCATCTGCCCTTGCAAGCCCCGGCGGAGACGATTGCCCGCCACAAAGGACGCTATGACGCCGGCTACGAAGCCATCCGCGACGCACGGCTGAGCCGACAGAAACAATCGGGCCTGATTCCTCCCGAGACCCCTCCCCCGCCACTCCCGAAGACGTGGGGCGGCACGCGGCGCAAAGCCTTTGAGGCTCGTTGCATGGAGATTTATGCCGCGATGGTCGAGGAGATGGATGCCGCCGTGGGCAAGGTCATCGCCGAATTGCGCGCGCAGGGCACGCTGGACGACACGCTGGTGATCTTCCTGTCCGACAACGGCGCCTGCGCCGAAGCCACCGGCCGAGGCCCCACCACGCCAATCCCCGACGGCGGCCCGGAGACCCGTTGCGGCTACGGCAAAGGTTGGGCCGCCGTCTCAAACACGCCCTTCAGGGAATACAAACACTGGGTGCATGAGGGCGGCATCGCCACCCCCTGCATCGTCCATTGGCCCGCCGCCATTCCGCCGCGCCGCGCATGGGTGCGGGAGCCCTGCCACCTCGTGGACATCATGGCCACCCTGCCCGACCTCACCGGATGCCCCTTGCCGAAGGGGCCGCCGCCGGAAGGCGTCTCACTCCTCCCCCTGCTTCTCGGCGGCGCCTTGCCCCCGCGCATCCATCCGTTGCTCTTTGAGCACGAAGGCAACCGAGCCCTCGTTGAAGGCGATTGGAAACTTGTCGCCAAGGGCCCCCAAGGCCCATGGGAACTCTACGACCTCGCGAACGACCGCAACGAGCTCCACAACCTCGCCACCGCCTATCCCAACCGTCTCCGACACATGATTGCGCGTTGGGAGGCCGAGGCTCAGCGAACCCACATCCTTCCGAGCCCGTTCCTCAACAAACGTTAGGCCGTCGCTTTCGGGAACGCACACCGCATACTGACGGACGCAGGCTCTAAAAGGAACCCGTTTGGGCTGGTCGCCCGCGGGTTTTTCCGTTATGTTTGAGAGGGTCGAATGATGCATGTTTCCAGAAAGGAAAGCCTTGTTATGCGAACATCGCGTTTTCCCGCCGCGTTATTGATGCCGGCGTTGCTTTTTCCCTTTGCCGTCTCCGCCGCGGAGGAGGGGGATTACAACATGCCCGAGACCAAGACGGTCGCCCGGGCCACCGATCTCACCCCGATGCTCATGGAACAGGCCGCCGATCCGGCGGCGCTCGCGGCCTTCAAGGCCCAGCATCCCGCGGATTTCTGGCTCTTCGGCGAACGCCGCGACCGTGCCGTGCGCACCAATCTCTTCCCCGCCGTTTGGTTGAGTGAGGGCGCTTCGGCCTTCGGGGGCTTCCGGGGAACGGCGCAACCGGGCGAGTATTACGTGTTCCAGGCGGTGATCGTGGGCGGGGCGAAGGCTCCGGCGGAGACGATCGCATGGGACATCCGCCCCGTGGGCAACGCGCTCACCCGCCTCTTCCGCTCCGTGCCGGCCGTGGATGCCCTTTCGCTGGAAGGCACGGACATGATGGGCAAGCCCATGCGCAAGACGTTGCCGTGGCCCAAGGAAGGCGACGTGAAGCCGCTGTGGTTCGGCGTTCAGGTCCCCAAAGACGCCGAAGGGGAACTGGCCTTTGAGCTGATCCTCGGCGGAAAGACCTTCCCCGTGACGTTGGACATCGCGGGCGCGCCGCTTGAGGACGGCGGCATCCATGACGGCTGGCGCTTGGCGCGCATGAAGTGGCTCAACTCCACCATCGCCCACAGCGACACGGAGGTGACGGCCCCCTTCACGCCCATCACGGTGGATGAGGGAAGCCGCACGCTGGGCATCCTCGGGCGTTCCGTCACGCTGAGCGCGATGGGCCTGCCGCAGCAGTACAAGAGCTTCTTCAACGGCACCAACACCAAGATCCTCCCCGAAGGACGCGAGGCCTTCACCGAAGCGCCGACCTTCACCATCGGCGGGCAGACACTGGCGCCCGTGAACTTCTCCTTCACGCGCAAGACCCCGGTGGGCGTGGACTGGGTGGCCACCAACCGCACCTCCGATGGGACGCTGACCCTCACCGTCAACGGCACGCTGGAATATGACGGCTTCATGAACGTGCGGATGACCGTGCGCTCCGAGGCCTCGGAACCCGTGACCTACCCGCAGGCCGCGCTGACCTTTGCCCTCACCCCCGAAGCCTCCCGCTTCGCCATGGGCTTGGGCCTCATGGGCGGCAACACCCCGGAAACGCGCGATTGGAAGTGGAACGTCGCCAACCATCAGGATGCCCTCTGGATCGGCGGCGTGAATCAGGGCCTCATGATTCGCCTCAAAGGCGCCAATTATCACCGCCCCCTCATCAACGCCTACTACGACTTCCTCCCCCTCGCCCTGCCCGAAAGCTGGGGCACCGGCGGCGTGACCCTCCGCAAGGGGAAGGACGCCACCCGCTTGGCCTTCACCGGCGGGAAGGCCACCCTCGCCCCCGGCGAGACGATGGTCTACGACACCGATTGGTATCTCACCCCCTTCAAGACCATCGACCCGGCCTTCCACTTCGCCAACCGCTACTATCACGGCCATCAGGGCCGGGCGCTCGAAGACTTCACGGCCCTGACGAAGGAAGGGCACAACGTCTTCAACATCCACCACAACCGCCCCACCAATCCCTTCATCAACTATCCTTACAACGACCTCTCCATCAACGCCCTCAAGGCGCAGGTCAAGGCCGCCCACGAAGCCAACGCCAAGCTCAAGGTCTACTACACCACCCGCGAAGTCACGCAGAACATGCCCGAGTTCTTCGCCTTCCTCTCGCTCGATGGCGAAGTGGTGCTCCCCCGCCGCGAAGGCGTGGCGTGGCCCGTGACCAACCGCAATGGCCCCCACCCTTGGCTCAAGGCCCACGCCGGGGAAAACCTTGTGCCCGCTTGGCGTGAGACCATCCGCTATCCCGAATACAAGGGAATGCTCGACCTCGCGGTCATCACCACCCCCGACACCCGTTGGAACAACTTCTATTTGGAAGGCCTCGACTACCTCGTCAAGGAAGTCGGCATCGACGGGCTCTACATCGACGACACCGCCTTGGACCGCAAGTCCATGCAACGTGCCCGCCGTATCCTCGACCAGAACGGCCCCCGCAAGCGCTTGGTGGACATGCACTCCTGGAACCACTATAACGGTCTGGCCAAGTGGGCCAACTCCGACATCTGCTTCATGGAGCTCTATCCCTACTACGACTCCCTCTGGCACGGCGAAGGCGCCTTCAACATGAACCGCACGCCCGACTTCATCCTCACCGAGATGTCCGGCCTCTGCTTCGGCCTCATGAGCGAACAGCTCTCCGACCGCAACCTGTGGCGCGGCATGGTCTTCGGTATGCTCGTCCGCCGCCCGTGGTCCGGCGACAGCCGCCCCGCCTGGCGCATCCTCGACGCCTTCGGCATGGTGCCCGGCACCGACATGTCCGGCTGGTGGGACCCCGCCTGCCCCGTCCGCGCCGACAACCCCGAGGCCTTGGCCACCGTCTACCGCCGCCCCGACGGCAAGGTGCTTGTGGCCGTCGCCAACTTCAACAAAGACAAGGCCCCCATCAAGACCACCCTCACCGTGGATTGGAAGGCCCTTGGGCTCGACCCGGCCAAGACCCAGTGGCACGCCCCGGCGTCCGAAGGCTTCCAAAAGGAGGCGACCTTCGCCACCAACGAAGCCATCCCCTTGGAGCCCGCCCGCGGTTGGCTGCTCATCGCCGAGCCGAAGCCCTAAGGCAAGTCACGAATAGGAAATCGCTTTCTCCTACGAACAATTCCCCAAAGGCGCGTACGCTCAATCCGGCGTGCGCGCCTTCTTTGTTTCCGGAGTGGCCCCCACTTTGGGACACGCCGTATCCCCGGGTGAGATGCGGTATATCTCAGGGCAAGACGCTCCGTATCCCGACATTGGTCGCTCCGCACGTTCCACAAGGAGACAAAAAACCGGCTCCGCCGGGTGGACGGAGCCGGAGAGAAAACAGACTTGCTGCGATGGGATCACTTCGCGTAAGGGCCGGGAAGGGTCGTTGCCCCGCGGGGAGCGCCCATGAGATCTTTGTCCAAAAGGAAGGGTTTGCCGTCCACGTCCTCAAAGGGCATTTTGGGCGTGAGCGCCATGGGGAGATCCTCGGCTTTCGGCATGGGAATGGTCTTCCCCTCGAGCGCTTTCTCCCACGCCTCCGTGCGATGGACGGAGAGTCCGCCATCGGCAGTCATACGAACGCGGAAGGCGTTTGTAGGCATGGCGAGGTTGTCACGGAAGAAACAAGGGAGCTTGGTCTTTATGTCGGCGGGCACGGGCATCACCCATGTGTTCCCGACGAAACGGTGGTCACCGCCCACGTTAGGCGCCTCCATTTCCGCGATGCTGACACTGTGGGGGCGGAAATAGGGCGTGTTGCGTGGGTCGCCCTTGTGAACGGAGATACGCCCTCCAATGTGGTTGTTCACGAGAGCAACGCCTTGGGAGTTCAAGCGGACGGAGCCAACGAAGATATTGTTGTCGGCGAGCACGGGCCCATGGGACACCTCCACGAAGAAGTTCTCCGACCGCGTGTCAGCGATGATATTGCCGGAGATGCGCGCACCTTGCGTCATCCAATCCAGCCAAATGCCAAAGCCCCCGCTCCGCGAAATGCGGTTGTTGAGAAGGCGCACATCCACGCCGGCATGGAACTTGATGCCGGATTGCTCCCACCCCCCGAAGCGTTCGCCAAGGTGAATGTCATAGATGGCACACCCCTCCACACGCGAAAAGGCGCAACCGAGGGAGCCAACGACACCCACCTGTCCGCAATCGTGAATGCGGCAGTTGCGCACGACGTGATGCCCCACCTTGTCCCACCCAAAGGCACCTGCGCGGCCGATGCCTTCCACAAAGATTTGGGAGTTTTCTCCGGAGTAATTGTCGTAGCAGTCTCCGTACTTGCCAAGGGAAATGCCAGCGCAAGTGGAGTTATAAACCTCACAGTCCTCAATCACCCAACCGCGGCTCCAGTTGGTGCCGACGAGCGCCTCCTGTTCGGCCGTGGGCGGGGCCCAATTCGGGCAACCGTCGCGGAAGGTGAGACCGCGCAGGGTGATATAGTCGCGCCCCGTCTTCGGGGGATAAAAGACCTTCGGGCGGGCGGTGACCTCCACCGAAAGTGTCGAAGGATCCGCAGGAAAGCGAGCGTACACCGTGGAGAAGGAATCCTCCTCATCGCGCTCAACCGTCCAGCGAACGCGCCCGGCGAGGCTTGGGCGGCGGAAGACAAGGCAGAGCGAGGAGGTTGGCTCGGCGAGCGGAAAACCCATCTCGGCCCAACTCGTCCAACCGCTTGTGCGATTCCAAGAAACGCTTGCAAGCAGGCGTCCCGTCGGGGAACCGTCACGCATCTCAATGCAACACCCATTGGACGGCAGAGCCAAAACGCGCAAGGTTATGGTGCCCTCGGCCTTCACGCCGTCGTAACGCGCCCATGCGCCGTCATAAATCCACGTAAGGCCATCCTCATCCGCCTTCAAGCCTTCGGACGCGGAGACTTTCCCCGCCGGGAGCGCCGTGCCGTCGGCGAGGGTGAATGAGGCCACGTTGACGAGCGGCTCACCCTTCGCGGGTGCCTTGCGCAACGCTTCCACCGTGTCATCGGACATTGGGCTGCGCACACCATTGACGATGAGCTGGGCGCGTGGGTGTTCCCGACCCTGTTTATGGAAAAAGTCACCGTGAATCTTGTCACGGAAGGGGTTCACCCCGCTCCACTTCACGAAGAAGGCATCCGGCACGCGGAGTTTCCACACGCCATCGCCGGCCTCCTGCCAGCCCGTGAGCGGCTCGCCGCCCGTGAGGATGGGGCGGGCGCCTTCGGCGGCGCGGTAGGTGATGCGCTTCTCATCCGACGTGCCGCCGCGCGGCGGGCGCACCCATTCGCGGTAAATGCCGTCGGCGATCGTCACCGTGTCGCCGGGCATGGCGAGGTTGGCGGCCTCCTGCACCGTGCGGAAGGGCGCCTGCGCCGAACCGTCACCCGACGTTTTCGCCGCCGCATCCACGAAGATCTCTCTTCCCCAGAGCGCTTGCCCTACGGATAAGAGCACACATGCCACACCAAAGGTGATTCGTTTCATCGTTGTCTCCGTTCGTTGGTTGAAGGAAATCAGTTTGCGTAAGGGCCGGGGAGGGTCGTTGCCCCGCGGGGAGCGCCCATGAAGTCTTTGTCCAAAAGGAAGGGTTTGCCGTCCACGTCCTCAAAGGGCATTTTGGGGATGAGCGCCATGGGGAGATCCTCGGCCTTCGGCGTGGGGATGGACTTTCCCGCGAGCGCCTTGGCCCACGCCTCGGTGCGACGAACCGCGATGTCGCCATTGGAAGCAACATCCAAACGGAGGGCGTCGTCAGGCATTGCGACGTTGTCACGGAAATAGCAAGGAAGCGCCGTCTTATGGTCGCTCGGGACAGGCTTCACCCAGGCGTTGCCAAAGAAGCGGGCGTCGCCGCCCAAGTTGGGCTCCTCCATCTTCACGATGTCGACGCTGTGAGGGCGGAAGAAGGGGGAACGCCGATGATGCATGTCGCCTTGAAGCACGGTGACACTCCCGCGAACGTAGTTGTTCACGAGGGCGCATCCCTGAGAGTTGAGCCACACGGAGCTGACGGAATCGAAGATATTGTTGTCGATCAACACCGGGCCATGGGAGACTTCCACGTAGATATCCGCGTTTTGGGTGTCGGTGATGATGTTGCCGGAGACACGCGCCCCTTGCGTCATCCAGTCCAACCAAATACCGTGGAAACCCGTCCGCGAAATGCGGTTGTTGAGGATACGCGCATCCACGGCGGCGTGGAACTTGATGCCCGCCTCCTCCCATCCAAAGAAGCGTTCGCCCAAGAAGATATTGTAGATGGTGCATCCTTCCACGCGCGAGAAGGCACACCCCAAAGAGCCGACGATGCCCACCTGCCCACAGTCATGGACGCGGCAATTGCGCACGACATGGTGGCCAACCTTGTCCCAACCCAAAGCGCCGGCATGCCCAATGCCCAAGACAAAGGCTTGGGAGTTCGTGCCGGAATAATTGTCGTAACTGTCACCATACTTTCCGAGGGAGATACCGGCGCAAGAGGAATTGTAGACCTCGCAATCCTCGATCACCCAACCGCGGCTCCAATGGGTGCCGACGATGGCCTCTTGCTCGGCTGTGGGCGGAGCCCAATTCGGCGCGGCGTCCCGCAACACAAGACCGCGCAACGTGATGTGGTTGCACCCTGTCTTCGGAGGATAGAAGACCATCGGCCGTGCCGTCACCTCCACAGAAAGCGTCGCAGGATCGGCGGGGAAACGCGCGTAGATGGTGGTGGACGCCGCATCGCGCGTCATTGTCCAACGAATGCGCCCATCGGTGCCTTGTTTGCGAAAGACGAGACAAAGCGAGGGCGTGGGTGCGGCGAGTGGGAGTTCCGCCTCTTCCCATCGATTCCAGCCACCCGTCGTCCGCACAGGGATGCTCCCCAACAGGCGCCCCGTCGGCGAACCGTCGCGAGCCTCGATGCGCGCACACTGCGACGCATAGTCCGAAAGGATATGCGGCGACGGCGCGGCCATGCGCAGGCGCACCACACCGGAAGCCTTCACGCCATCGTAACGCGCCCACGCACCGTCATACACATAGGAGAGCCCGTCCTCTCCGGCCTTCAGACGATCGGAGGAGGAGACCTTTCCCGCAGGGAGCGCCGTGCCGGCCACGGTGAGTGAAGCCACATTGACAAGCGGCTCACCCTTGGCGGGAGCCCCACGCAACGCCTCCACCGTGTCATCGGTCATGGGGCTGCGGATGCCATTGACGATCAGTTGGGCGCGGGGATGCTTCTTCCCACGAGGACTGAAGAAGTCTCCATGAATCAAATCACGAAAAGGATTTACACCGCTCCACTTCGCGAAAAAGGCATCCGGCACGCGGAGTTTCCACACGCCATCGCCGGCCTTCTGCCAGCCCGTGAGCGGCTCGCCTCCCGTGAGGATGGGGCGGGCACCCTTGGCGGCGCGGTAGGTGATGCGCCTCTCATCCGACGTGCCGCCACGCGGCGGGCGCACCCATTCGCGGTAAATGCCGTCAGCGATCGTCACCGTGTCGCCGGGCATGGCGAGGTTGGCGGCCTCCTGCACCGTTCGGAAGGGCGCCTGCGCCGAACCGTCGCCCGACGTCTTCGCCGCCGCATCCACGAAAATCTCCCGCCCCCACAGGAGTTGCCCAGAGGCCAAAAGCACCCATGCCAATCCCATTGCCACTGACTTCATACATGCTCCTCCGATCTTGGCGTCCGAACGGCACGAACCATCACTCTCAACGTAGCACATCTGTGGCCCATTTCCCAACACAATACGCCCCCTCCAAAGAAGTGTATACGTTCGTATGCAAGAGTGTGCGTCTCTGCCATCCTCTGCCCCACCCTATTTGTGCGGTGGCAGGGTTTGCGCAATGGTCGCCGCTTTGCTAGACTGCCCCCGTGAACAAGGAGTTCAGATGACACAGGAACCGGCGGCGGGAGCCCGATTGCTTAGATGGGTTGGCGACATTCTCGAAGTGAAAGTCGCGCGTAGCGAAAAGCGCAGAACCGCTGGGCGGATGGTTTTTCGCACCAATCTTGGCTCTGCGGCCATCCGACAAGCCGAAGTTTTGGCGCATGTGGACGAGTCCCGGCTGATCAGCGGGGACGATTGGCACGACATCCCGATGGAGCCTTGCGGACGGCGGCAGTGGCGCGTGCGCATCCCGTTGCTGGAGGTGGGCGTGTTCGAGGGGAAGGCCTGCTTCCTTCCCGACGGGGACCCCATCCCGGAATGGCCGGAGGGGCCGAACACCGTCATCAAGGTGGCTCCAGCACGGACGGCGGCCGGCAACATGATCTATGCCGCCTTCACCCGGCAGTTCGGGCGAAACATGGCCGCCTCTGAGGCGCCGCGGACGCATGCGCGGGAGGAAGCGTTGCTTGACCGCGCGGGCTATACCGTCATTCCTCCCAGCGGCACGTTCCGTTCCCTCATCCGCCATCTCGACCACATTTGCGGCGGACTCGGCTTCCGCAATCTTCTCCTTTTGCCGATTCATCCCACACCGACCACCTTTGCGCGCATGGGGCGTTATGGGTCGCCCTTCGCGGGGCTGGACTTCCTCTCCGTGGACCCGGCGCTCGCGGAGTTCGACACCAAGGCCACACCCCTCGACCAATTCCACGAACTCGTGGGCGCCGTCCATGCCCGCGGGGCCTCGCTCTTCATGGATCTTCCGGCGAACCACACCGGCTGGGCCGCAACGTTCCAAATCCATCATCCGGAGTGGTACAAGCGCAACGCCGACGGTTCCTTCCACTCGCCGGGCGCGTGGGGCGTGACGTGGGAAGACCTCGTGGAGCTGGACTATGCGCGGCCGGAGCCGCGGCGTGCCATCGCGGACGTCTTCCTCTATTGGTGCCGCCAGGGCGTGGATGGGTTCCGCTGCGACGCGGGCTACATGATCCCCAAGGCGGCGTGGGACGTGATTGTGGCGCTGGTGCGCAGAGAGTATCCCGACACCGTCTTTCTGCTGGAAGGTCTTGGCGGCCCCATGGAAACCACCGCCGCGCTCATCGGCGCCTCGGGTCTCGATTGGGCTTACTCCGAACTCTTCCAAACCTACGATCGCCGAGCGTTTGAGGCGATGTTGCCCGGGATGCTGGCCCTCTCCGAGAGCCGCGGCCCGCTGGTGCACTTCGCCGAGACGCACGACAACAACCGCCTCGCCGCCACCTCCCACGCCTACGCCCGGATGCGCATCGCCCTTTCGGCGCTTCTCTCCCAGCAAGGCGCCTTCGGCATCACCGCCGGCGTGGAATGGTTCGCCCGCGAAAAGATTGACGTCCACGGCTGCGGCGGTCTGAACTGGGGTGCCGAGGACAACGCCTGTGCGCTCATCCGCCGCCTCAACGCGCTTCTGCGCTGCCATCCGCTTTTCGGCCCCGGCACTTCGCTGGCACAGATCCAGCACGGCGGGGGCAATGTGCTGGCCGTCGTGCGTCGGCGCCCCGACCACGCGCCCCTCCTCGTCCTCGCCAACCTCGACTGGGGACACCCACAGACCGTCGCGTTCCAGGGAGACGCCTTCCCCGGGGAGCAAGCCTACGATCTCCTCTCCGGCGAAACGGTTCCCCTTTCCCCCGAGGGGATGCCCCTTGGCCCGGGGCAAGTCCGCTGCCTCTCCACCCGCGCCGAGGATTTGAGCCTGATCGAGGCCACCTACTGCCAACGCGGCCAAGCCCCCGTGGCCGAAATGTCGTTGCGCCAGCGCCGCGTGATGGCCTTGCGCACGCTCCTGTGGCTCGGCGAAAGCCCGGATTTGGATGGGGACCTTCAGGCGTTGGCCAACCGCTTCATCCAAGATCCTGTGGCCTTCACCGCCGATCCCGCCTCCGGGATGCCCCGTGCCATACGGATGCGTTTGCCTGCCGACCTGCGCCGCGAGATCTGCGTGCCGCCGGGCTTCCTCCTGTGCGTCACCGGGCCCTACCCCTTCCGTGCCGTCCTTTCCGATGCCACGGGTGCGGCCCTCTCCGTGGGCGCGGCCATCGCGCTGGGCGATGGAGGCTACGGGCTCATGCTCTTGCCCCGCCGCCGCACCGACCCGGTCGCCACCCCCCGCCGCCACACCGAACGGCTTTCCCTTTCCGTTGAGCTTTACGCCCCCGAAGGCGTCCTCCGACGCTCCGCCACCGTCCATGCGTTGGGCAATGGCGAGACCGCCGGAAGGGTTCGCCGCCGTTTCTCCGGATTGGAGGTCCGCGATTTGGGCAACGCCCGGGCGCTCCTGACCAACGGCGCCGGGGCCATGGCTCAGATGCGCCTCAAGTGGGGAGACATCCGCTCGCAGTATGATTGCCTTTTGGCGCTGAACCGCCACCCCGCCGTGCCCACCGATCGTCAGGTCTTTCTGACCCGTTGCCGCGCATGGATTCTCTGCAACGGCTTCAGCACGCCGCTTGCCGGCCCCTGCTTGGAGCATGTCACCGTGGCGCCCGACGGCTCCGCCGCGATGTGGCGCTTCGCCGCCCCCTGCGGGATGGGCCGCCGCGTGCCCATCGTTTTGCGTGTGGCGTTGGAGCCCGGCGGCAATCGTGTGGTGCTTCGCTTCCGCCGCGAGAAGGCCAGCGGCCCGTGGCACGACCCGGCGGTCTCCGTTGGACTGGTGCTCCGGCCCGACATCGAATGGCGCAATTTCCATTCCAAGACAAAGGCCTACGCCGGCCCGGAACGCGATTTCCCCGCCGCCGTCACCCACCGGCCCGATGGTTTTGACTTCGCCCCCGAGCCCAACGTCCGCCTCGCCGTGACGCTCCCCGGGGCCGATTGGCGCCAAGAGGCGGAGTGGACCTACAACGTGCCCCACCCCGAAGAAGCCGCCCGTGGACAAGAAGGCGCCGGGGATCTTTGGAGCCCCGGATGGTTCCACATTGAGCTCGAACGCGGACAGGAAGCCGTGCTCACCGCCGGGGAGGCCGCCCCCAAGGCCCCGCGCATCCCCGCATTTTCCAAGGCGCTTCCCTCGGCCTCCCTCCCATTGCGCGAAGCCATGTGCCAGGCCATGCGCAACTACATCGTCCGCCGCGACGCCCACAAGACGGTCATTGCGGGCTATCCATGGTTCCTCGATTGGGGACGCGACACCCTCATCTTCCTGCGCGGCGTCGCCGCCGCAGGCGATTGGGAGACCGTCTTCGACACCCTCACCGAATTCGGACGCTTCGAGAAAGAGGGCACGCTCCCGAACATGATCCGCGGAGAGGATGACGCCAACCGCGAAACGGTGGATGCGCCCCTGTGGTTCGCCGTCGTCTGCGATGACGCCATCGCCGCACTGGGCGCCGACCGTGTGCTGAACCACCCATGCGGGAACCGCACCCTCCGCGACGTCTTGGTGAGCATCGCCGAGCACTACCTCAAGGGAACCGTCAACGGCATCCGCGTGGACGCCGCCACCGGCCTTGTGTGGGCCCCGGCGCATTACACGTGGATGGACACCAACTATCCCGCCGGCACCCCGCGCCAAGGCTATGCCGTGGAAGTGCAGGCCCTCTGGGTGCGCCTGTTGGACTTGCTCGGCCGCGAGGTGTCGCCCAAGTGGGGGCGGCTCGCCTCCCGCGTGCGCCGAGCCTTCCGAGAACTCTTCCCGCTTTCGGAGGGCGGCCTCTCCGACTGCCTCCACGCCGGGCCGGGCATCAGTGCCCGCCGGGCCGATCCGGACGATGCCATCCGCCCCAATCAACTCTATGCCGTCACCCTCGGCCTGCTCCGAGACGACAAGGCCCTCGCCGCCTCCGTTTTGAGCGCGACGGAATGCCTCCTGCTTCCCGGGGCCATCCGCACGCTGGCCGACCGCCCCGTGCGCCGCGCATTGCCCATCGTCCGAGACGGAAAGCTCCTCAACGATCCCGCCAAGCCCTATTGGGGCCGCTATGAGGGCGACGAAGACACGCGGCGGAAGCCGGCCTACCACAACGGCACCGGCTGGACGCTCCCCTTCCCGCTTTATGCCGAAGCGCTCCTGCTGGTCTATGGCGAGGCCGCCCGAGCCCCCGCCCGGGCTTGGCTGGCCTCTTCCGAACTGTTGATCAACCGCGACACGGTGACGCAGCTCCCGGAGTGCGTCCAAGGCGATGCGCCCCATGAGCCCTGCGGCACCGGCGCACAAGCGTGGGGAATCTCCGAACTGCTCCGTGTCCTCACGTTGGCGGAGTCTGCCCCAGAGGCGGGCGACTGACCCTGCGCCGCATCTCCATCTTCCGGGGGCGGCGCACATTCCTGCGCCGCCCTTTTCCCAATGTCGCACCCAAAGAAAGTCATCCCCATGAGATCCCTGCCGTTCTTCCTCGTGGCCTGTGCCCTTGCCGCGCCTTTCCACGCCGCGGAGGCCGATCCGCCCAAGACGGAGACCTTCCGGTGGGGCGCCGATTTCCGCGCACGCTACGAATATTACAACCGCAATGCGGGCTACGATCAAGACCGTGGCTTTGAAGATGGCCACGAGGGCTACTTCCGTTTCCGCACCCGTGTTTGGGGCGAGGCCACGGCGGGCCGCCTCACCGGTTACCTGCGCCTCGGCAACGAGTTCCGCCACTACTTCACCCCGGAGGGCGGCAAAGGCAAAAAGCGCTTCCCCGACGAACTCTTTGTGGACAACCTGTGGCTCCGCGTCGAAGGGTTGTGGGACTTCATGGACGTGAAGGTGGGCCGTCAGGACATCGACGATTTGGGCGCCCGCCGCATCTTCGGGGACGGCACGCCGGTGGATGGTTCGCGCTCCAACTTCTTTGATGCCGCCCGCGTGACCCTGAACTTCGACAACAAGCGCACGTTGGACCTTCTCGCCCTCAGTCTCTCGCGGCACGACTGGCTCCCCACCCCCGGCAGCACCCATGGTGGGTGAGGCCCCGACTCCAAGGGTTGTGAATACGATTATTCCGTGGGCGCCCAGCGCGAATTCGGCCTGGCCGCCTACTGGCAAGACCGCAGCAACGAAGCCTTGGGCTGGGATGCCTACTATGTGTGGAAGGCCGAACACGGCGCCTATTCCGACTTCTTGGCCCGTGAGGATGGCGACCCGCGCTCATTCCACACCCACACCTTCGGGTTCCGCCTCCTTCCCCGCTTCACCGACCGCTTGAGCGGCGAATTGGAAGCCGCCCTCCAGCTGGGCGATGACAACCTTCTCGCCGGCATGGGCTATGCGGGCCTGACCTACGCTTTCTCCGATGCGCCTTGGAAACCCGAAGTCACCGCCGCCGTCTACACCCTCACCGGCGATTCCGACGGCACCCGCGGAGGCCACGCCTGGCACTCCGTCTTCAACCGTGAATCCACCTTCGGCGATGTCCCGGCCTCGATGTATCCCGGGCTCGACCACAACAACCTCGTCTATCCCCACCTGCGCATCGCGGCCACGCCGGGGGCGGGCCACTCCCTGGCCTTGCAGTGCGGCCCCATGTTCGCCCCGGTGCGGGAGCGCGACGCTTACGGCCATTCCGGCGCATTGCGCGGCATCTACGCCCAACTCCTGTGGATCGTCAATCTCGGCGAAGCGGTGGACGATCGCTTGGAAGGGTTCGACTTCGTCTTCTTGGGTGAGGCCCTGCGCAAAGGCAATTACTTCACCGAGGCGTGCGAGAACAACCTCGGCGTTTACCTCTGCTGGGAGCTGATGTACACCTTCTAAGACCGCCCGCCCACGCTCAGCCGCGGAGGGTCTCCGCCGCGGCTCGGGCGTCGGCAAGGATCTCGGCCTCGTGAGGGATCGCCCGCCCACGCATCAACACACGCCCCGCGCAAAGCACGGTATCCACGCAAGAGGCGTCGGCCGCATAAAGGAAATTCGCGTCGGGATCGCCGCCGCCGGCAAAGAACGGTGTTTCCAAATCAACCAGAATCAAATCCGCCTCGGCCCCGCGGGCGATGCGCCCGGCCTCGGGGAAGCCCAAGGCCGCGGCGGCCTCTTCGGTGACGGCCCGGTCAAGATCGGCCAGTCGGAAGGCCTCCGGCGCCCCGGCGCCAAGCTTTGCGGAAAGGGCGGCGGCCTTGGCCTCGGCCAACATGGAGAGCCCGTTGTTTGAGGCGGCGCCATCGGTGCCGACGGTCACGCGAACCCCGGCCTTCGCGGCCTTCACCCAAGGGAAAACGCCGGAGGCCAACTTCTGGTTCGACTGCGGACAATGCGCCACCACGCAATCGCGCTCGGCAATGAGGCCAAGATCGGCCTCCGTCACATGGCAGCAATGGGCGAGAATCGTGCCCGGACGCAAAATGCCGCACGCATCCAAATAGGCAATGGGGCTCTCAAACCCAAAACGTTCCTTGGCGACCGCGGCCTCGGCGGCGGTTTCGGCCGCGTGCGTATGCAGGGGCAGCCCCAGCGTCTCGGCCTCACGCGCCACCCGGCGGAGCGTCTCGGGCGTGGTGGTGTAGAGCGCATGGGGGGCGAGGGCGAGGTTGATCGTCGGCGGGAGCGTTTCCCGCAATGCGAGGGTGGCGTCGTTCTCCACATGGTCGGAGACCTGATCCATCACGGTGAGGCCAATGCGGGCGCGGACCCCCATCTCCGCGGCCGCACGGATGGCCGCAGGCTGGTGGAAATACATATCGTTGAACGCCACGCACCCCGAGCGCAAACCCTCAAGGATGGCAAGGCGCGTCCCGGCATAGATCGCCTCCGGCGTCAGGCGGGCTTCACGCGGCCAAATCTCACGCGTAAGCCAATCCATGAGCGCGCAATCGTCACCGATGCCGCGCAGGAGGGTCATTGCCTGATGGGTGTGTGTGTTGTAGAAGGGCGGCCGCAACAAAAAGCGCGTGGCGTCGAGGCGTTCCCTCGCCTCGGCCTGCGCAAGCGCCCCGGCAGGCTCCACCGCCGCGAAGCGGGAGCCTTCCACCGCCACGTCCACACGCCGCCCCCTATGCAGGGCGTTCAGCAACAGCAAATCAAACATGGGGCCTCCTTTCCGATGAAACGAAACATCGCCGGCCCCTCTCTCAGGCCCGGCGCACGGCGCGCGAGACAATCCGCAGAAGCGTCGGCTCAATGATCGCCCAAGGGTCCTGCGACGTGGAGTCCACCAGCCGGAAGCGCATCTCAATGGCATAGTGCCGGGCGGCCCGCAACTCATTGAGCGTGTAACGCTTGGCCCCCTCCACCTGCTTGCTGAGCGCCCATCCCTGAAGCCGGGCGAGGCGGGCGGGCAGACGGTCGGCCGGAAGATCCCAACGCCCGCCGACAAGCCACCCTTGATCGAGCGCATCGCGCAGACAGCACAAATCGTTGAGCGTGTTGAGCACGGCGGCAACGGCGGGGAAGGCGGCATTGCGGTCGGCCCGCAACAGCGCAACGGCCTTGGCGACCTGCAAGGGCGCACGGGCCAAAAGCGCATTGGAAAGATCAAACGGTTCCGCACCCACGGTGGCGCAGACCACCGCCTCAACGTCCCGCTCCGTGACCTCTCCGCCCGCCTCGCCCACATACGTGCGCAACTTCTCCAACTCGGAGACGATGGTGCGGGTGTCCGCTCCGACGCGCTGGGCGAATGCGGTTTTCACTTGCGGGGCCATGCGGAGACCGGAGGCCGGCAACAGCGCATCCAACCGCTCAAGCGCGGCCTTCTCCAACTGCCACGAGCGGAGCTCCGTGCCGCACTCCTCCACCTTGCCCTCCTTGGCCACCCACTTGTAGAAGCGGGAGGTCTTGAGGCATGTGTTCGCGGTGATGACGAGGTGGTGCCCCTCCGGAAGAGGGTCACGCTGGAGCCCTTCGAGGAAAGCCGCCACGGCCTCCTTCGCCGCCTGCGCCTCAACGGCGCGGCCCTTGGCCCCGGGGAGGAAGTTCGCGTCGCGCAGCCAAACGACCTTTCCCCCGCCAAAGAAACTCGCGGTGTAGAGCGCCTCCCCGGCGCGGTCGAGCAACGAAAGCACCTCGTCGCACGTGTCGCACGCGGCGTCGAACGTCTCCAAGCCAAAGTCACGATCGGCCTTCGGCACCCGTGCGTCGATGACGCGCTTGGCGCCCTCGCTCTTCAGATAATCATCTGTTCCGACAAACAGATAAACCATAGGACACGGGCGATGGCTGTGCGGGGCCTCAGAGGATCTTCATGCGCGGGAGATCCTGGATGTCCACCGTGCCCACGAGGCGACCTTCGCCATCCACCACCGGGAGGTCATCCACCTTGTGGTTCTCAAAGACGTTGAGCACTTCCACGGCCAACGCCCCGAGCGGAATGCTCACCGGCTTGCGGATCATCACCTCGGCGATGGGCCGCCCCATCACGTCGCCCGAAGCGTCGGAGAGCAGACGGCGGAGATCGCCATCGGTGAAGATGCCCAAGAGCTTTCCATCGGGCGCCGTGACGCAGGCGCACCCGGCCTTGGCGGAGGTCATCGCCACCACGGCGTCGCGGACGGTCGCATCCTCGGCAAGCGCAGCCAGGCGGTCGCCGGTGCGCATGATGTCGCTCACGCGGAAGAGCAACGCCCGGCCAATGGCGCCGGCGGGGTGCAACAACGCGAAGTTCTCCTTGCGGAAGCCGCGCGCGGCCAGCAGCACCATCGCCAACGCGTCGCCCAATGCGAGGGTGGCGGTGGTGGAGGTGGTGGGGGCCATGTTGAAGGGGCAAGCCTCACGGCCGCAATCGATGAGATACACCCAATCGCTGTTCCGGGCGAGGGAGGAATCGGCCTTTCCGGTCATGCCGATGACCTTCACGCCGATGCGGCGCAAAGAGGGGATCAGGCGGATGACCTCGTCGGATTCGCCGGAGTAGCTGATGGCCAGCACGATATCGCGCGGCGTCACCATGCCCAAAT
The DNA here is from genome assembly GCA_949282555.1 of uncultured Lentisphaeraceae bacterium. Taxonomy (GTDB): domain Bacteria; phylum Verrucomicrobiota; class Kiritimatiellia; order RFP12; family DVOR01; genus Spyradenecus. Next base: position 26,504 of record CASDPK010000014.1, read on the forward strand.
CGCCGTGCATGGCCTGCACGGGGTTCAACAGCATGGCGGTGGAACCGGTGCTGGCCATGGTGGCGGCGATCTTCTCGCCCACATGGATGTTCTTCCCGATTCCGGTGACCACGATTTTCCCGCCGGCCTGCAACGCGGCGAGCATCGCCTCAACGATTTGGCAGAACGTTCCGTCAATGGCGGCGTCGGCCCGGCGCAAGCCGTCGATCTCGGCGGCAATCACCTCATGGGCACGGGCAAGCATCTCTTCATGCGTCATGGACAAACTCCTTCGTCGGCGGGGGCGGCCCCCCGGGGGAAACGGTTGCGGAAGCGGCGTCCGACCCGGCGTAACCTTCGGCCAAACGCTTGCGCAGCGTGGCACAACGGCGGGTCTCGGTCAGTTCCCGCGTCAGCACGGCCAGCCGCTCCACCAAAATGTCGTCTATCACGTGCTCCACGCGGCACGCCGTCGCGGAGGCGACCTCCGGCTCCAGCAACAACACATTCCGCAGGAAAGCCGAAAGGGTGCGATGCCGGCGGATCACCCGCGCGGCGGCGCGTTCGCCCAGCTCGGTGAGGGTGACGGGATAATTCGTGTCGTAGTTGATGTAGCCATGCTTCCGGAGCACACCCAGCGCATTCGTCACCGAAGGCATCTTCACCTTCAGGCGTTTGGCGATGTCGCTGGTGTGGGCATGGCCGTGCTCGGTGTCATCGATAAGCTGCTTGATGGCCTCGAGGTAATCCTCCAGGCTCGCCGTCAGCTCGAAAGGTTTTTTCTCTGAATCGTCCATGGTCACGCGTTCCGCACGCCGTTAGTATACCATAAGTCTTGGGCTCTTCCGCTCCCACGATGCGTCAGCGCGTGAATCCCGCCCCCCAGCCCAGCTTCCGGGAAAGGGGCGCGTAGGGATTGTGGCCCTCGGGAACGAGCAGGCGGATGGCCCGCGGGGAAAGCCCCACGCACACATGATCCCCGGGCGCAAGAAGCCCGACGCGCTGGCCATCGGCATAGATGGCGGCGGGGCGCTCGTCGTCCTCCAAGCAAACGTCCACCCGGGAGGCGTCGGGGATGACAAGGGGGCGCGCACTGAGCGCGTGGGGCGCAATGACGCTCAACGTGATGGTCTTGGCCGAAGGCATCACCACCGGCCCGCCGACGGACAGGGAATACGCCGTGCTGCCGGTGGGCGTGGCCAAAATCAGCCCATCGCAGAGCCAACGCGCCACGGGAAACCCATCCACCGAAACCCTCAGCGCGAAGGCCCGCCCACTCTCGGCACGGGAGACCACCACATCGTTGAGCGCGTCCGGCAACGCCGCGACGGGCGTCCCCGACGCAAGGATCGTCTCCGAGGACAGCGCCGTGCGCAACTCCTCGGCATAACGCCCCTCGGCCAACGCCCGCAACGCCCGGGCAAAGCCCTCCTCGTTCACGGCCGTGAGGTAACCCAATCGGCCGACATTGAAGCCGATCAACGGGAGCGGCGCACCTTGAAGCGCACGCACCGCCCCCAACAGGGAGCCGTCGCCCCCCAAAGAGATCACGCCCTGCGCCCCGGCCTCGGCGAAAGCGGGCGCCGCGCAAGGCTCCAGCACGCCGCCCCCCAAGTCGGCAAGTTCGGGCGGGGCAAGGAGCGCGACGCCCGTCTCGCGGGCCGCGCGCAACAACACCTCCAGCCCCTCACGGGCACGGGGCCGCGTGAGGTTGACCAGCAGACCGAGGCGGACAAGCGGCGTCACAGCAACACTTTGACGATGACTTTCCGCACGCGCGTGGCGGCGGGCGTGCGCTGACCGGGCGCGTGCGCATCCTGCGGGAACAGCACGAAGAACCCACGCTCCGGGAACGGCACGGCCGTGCCCTCGCCGGCCACAAAGCCAATGTCGCCATCCTCATCGTAGGGCTTGGTAACGGCCAGCGCGTCCGTCAGCGGACGCCACCCGATGGCCTCATTGCCCTCGAAGAGGAACTGGATGTCGGCATAGCGGCGATGAAACTCCAACGGGCAATCCTTGGGGTCGCGGGTGTCGTATTCCTGCACGTTGGCGAACAGCGTCTCCGTGCCGTCGGGAGCCGTTTCAATCACATGGTGCCCAACGGGGAGTTGCGCGTTGGCGGGGTCGCGAAGCCAAGCGAAAGCCTTGGCGAAACGGGGGCCGAGATCAAGAAGATCGGCATGGTCAAGCGTATCGACAATCATGGCACGTCCTTTCGTACATGTTTCCGAAACATGATAGCACAACCGCCGCCCCCCATTTCACGCGCCGAACCTCCCGCGCCCCTTTTCTCAACAGGATTTTTGATAGCGGCCGGGGGAAACGAATCGAAGGACGCCACGATCCCGCAAGACTTGCAACTGTTGCCGGATCTTGTCCCGGATGTGATTGTTCTCGGGATGTTTCATCGCGAGCGCCTCCTCAAAGGCGTACATCTCTGACAGCGTGAACGTGGGCGTTGGGATCGCATTGACGCATTGAAGCACATCCAACAGCCACCCTCTGGAGGACAAACGCTGAACATGAAGGCGATCGGCCTGTCGGACATGGGCCAAAACGGCTTCTTTGGGACAAACCTGCCCCTCCGACACAATGCCGATGCGGCCTTGAAGCGGGATCTTCCTCAACAAAATATTGGAGCCGACCCATCCTTGCCGCCGCGCAGAAGGCGGAAGCGGCGCCCGCCGTTCGATCATCTCCGGCGTGAGGAAAAACTTGGGCACGAAACACAGGCTCTCCACCCGCATCGTCTGAAGGGAATATTCCATCAGGAGAAAGTCAGGGCTGTCTTTAGCCTGAATGCGCTGGAGCAACGCCGCATAGGCACCATCCACAACGCGCGTCCCAAATTTCCCATTGTGGCTTTTGAGTTCAAACTGGCTTTGGCACTCCGAACAAAAGAAGTCCGCCGCCGCGGCATTGTTGGGGAACTTATGAAGCACAGGCGCACCGCATCTGGGGCAAAACAACTGCCGCTCCACCCACGACTCCGTGAGCCGACGGGCGATTTGCGACGGGCTCTTGTACCCTTGGGCAGCCGTAGCGTCAAAAGAGAGGTTCATCATCCTAACATCACACGAAGATCATCCCCATCGAAGGGTTGTCCCTCCCCTCTGAGAGATATAGTGCATCTCATGTCGCGACGCGGAGTCTCTCGCCTCGGGATACACTGCATCGCGCGGGGAGGGTCAGGCTTCAAAGGGATTGGGAAAGAGGGCGCCCAACGTTGTGGAGCGGAAGGGTTGCGAGAGTTCGAGGCTTCCCATGTGGATGGGCATCTCGGGCGGGCAGAACTCCGCCAGCACTTGGCGGCACGCGCCGCATGGGGTCACACAACGCGGCGCCACAAGCGCCAAGGCGCGAAAGGCACGGCACCCGGCGCCAACGGCCCGGAAGACGGCGTTGCGCTCGGCGCAGACGGTGAGGCCGTAGGAGGCATTTTCCACGTTGCAGCCGGTGTAGACCTTCCCGTCCTCACCCAGCAGCGCCGCGCCAACGGTGAAGTGGGAATAGGGCGCGTAGGCCCGAGCGGCGGCATCGCGTGCGGCGGCGAGCAGGTCTTCCGGGGACATCGTGGGGCTCCTTTCTCACTCGTGGCGGAGGGCGTCGATGGGATTGAGGCGGCTGGCGCGCCAGGCGGGGTAGAATCCGAAGACCACGCCGATGGCCGCCGAAACGCCCGCGGAAAGCAAGATGGCGCCGATGGAGACGCTGACGGGCCACCGGAGCACGTGGGCGATGACAAGCGAGGCGCACCGCCCCACACCAATCCCCACGATACCGCCCAACAGGCAGAGGAGGACGGATTCGGTGAGGAATTGCGTGAGGATGCGGCTGCCGCGCGCGCCAACGGACATCCGAAGGCCGATTTCGCGCGTGCGTTCGGTGACGCTCACCAGCATGATATTCATGATGCCGACGCCGCCGACCACCAGCGAGAGCAAGGCCACGATGAGCAGGAGCGACGTCATCAAGCCGCTCGTGGCCGTCATCGTCTTGAGCATCTCCGACATGTCGCGGATGATGAAGTCGTCCTCGCCCCCCTCCGGAATGCCATGGCGGCGGCGGAGCACTTGGGTGATTTGGGCGATGGCGTCGGGCACCTGCTCGGGCGTCTTGGCCGAGACGGTGATTTGGTTCACGTTGTTGAAGCGCACGGGCAAGGGATAGTTCTCCGCCTGCACGGAATCGCGCGCGGGATAGGTGGAGGCTGACTTTGTGGGGTAGACGTCGCTCGTGTCGGAAGAGGTTTCCGAGGAGTTGCTGCTGGTGGTGGCGCCACCGCCGGAGCGGGAGAGACGGTTGCGGAGGGTCTTCCAGGGGATGATGACGGTGTCATCCTGATCCATGCCCATCATGTTGGCGCCCTTGCGGGGAAGCACGCCAATGACGCGGAAGAGGACGCTATTGAGGCGGATGTCTTTGCCCACGGGGTCTTCGCCGGGAAAGAGCTCATCGCACACCGTCTGGCCCAGCACGCAGACGCAGGCGGAGACTTCCACCTCGCGGGCGTTGAAATAACGGCCGCTCTCAGGGTCGCCCCAAGATTGCACGGTGAAATAGTTTTCGTTGCCGGAGTAGACGGTATAGGGCGTCCAGTTCCGGTTGCCGGCGATGGCTTGGAGGCCACGGCGAGAAAGCGAGGGCGTGACCGCCTCCACGGAGGGGCATTCCTCGGCGATGGCTTGGCAATCCTCTTCCGTGAGGGTGACGGCGCCGCCGGAGCCGGAGCTGATGCCGGCCGTTCTCACCGCCCAAGGCCAGACCATCATGACGTTGGTGCCCATGTTGGAGATGGACTTCTTGATGGATTTGGAGGCGCCCGCGCCGATCTCCATCATGGTGATGACCACGGCCACGCCAATGACGATGCCCAACATCGTGAGCAGGGAGCGCAACACGTTGCGCCGCAGGGAAACGAACGCAGAGGCAAGCTGATGCAACAGAAACATGACAACCCTCCGCGCTTAGGCTCGCTCGGCGTAGGTGCCGCCGACCACGAGGCCATCTTTGATGTGATAGGCTTCCTTCGCGAAGGCCCCAACCTCCGGGGAGTGCGTCACGAGCACGATGGTGATGCCCTCCTGCTCGTTGAGCTCTTGGAACATCCGCAACACCTCCTCCGACGTCTTGGAGTCCAAGTTCCCCGTCGGTTCGTCGGCGAAGAGGATCTTCGGGCGATTGACGAGCGCGCGGGCGATGGCCACGCGCTGTTGCTGGCCGCCGGACATTTGGGAGGGCTGATGCTCCATGCGGTCCTTCAGCCCCACGCGCTCCAGCAGGCTCTCGGCCCAGGCGCGTTCCTCGCGGGCAGGGCGGCGCGAGCGGGAGTATTCCAGCGGCATGAGCACATTCTTCAAGGCCGATGTGCGCGCGAGCAGGTTGAAGTTCTGGAACACAAACCCGATGCGCGCGTTGCGAAGGTCGGCACGCGCGTTCGCCGAGAGCGTCGTCACGTCCCGCCCGTCGAGCAGGTATTGCCCGCCGGTGGGCACATCCAAAAAGCCCAAGATGTTCATCAAGGTGGATTTGCCTCCGCCCGAAGGCCCCATCAGCGCCAGCAATGTGCCCTCGTGGATTTTCATGGAAATCCCCTTGAGCACCGGCACGTCCACATCGCCCAAGCGATAGGTCTTCCGCAGATCCTTCAGCTCAATCAAACACGTGTCCGCAGCATCTCGCATAACGCCTCCTCGGTTAGCGACGACGACGCCATTGCGGAGGCTTAGGCATGAAGGGATTTTCGCCGGCATCGGCAGCCTGCTGAACCTCGATGGGGGTGAGCACCCCGGTGATGACCGAATCACCGACGGAAAGCTGTTCGGCGACAATCGCCGTGCGTGCGTCGTCGCTCACACCCACCTGCACCGCCATCGGCTCCGGATGCCCCTCCGTGTCCTGAACGAAAAGGAAGTCCTTCCCCTCCAGCTCCGGCGGCGTCACCCACCCCTCGGGCCGCCAATGCAACGCGGCCACCGGCACCAACAGCGAAGCCTCCGGCGACTCGGCGAGCACAAAGCTCACGTTGGCCGTGAGGTAAGGCAAGAGCAGGCCATCAGGATTGTCGGTGGTCACCTCGACGGTGTAGGTCACAACGTTCGAGGTCATCCCCGCATTCAGGCGAATCCGCCCCACCTTGCCCTTGAAAATCTTTTCGGGGAAGGCGTCCACGTTGAACCGCACCTCCTGCCCCACCTTGATGGAACCGATGTCGGCTTCGTTGACGGGCACCCAAATCTCAATCTTCTTGAGGTCCTTGGCCACGAGGAAGAGCGAAGGCGTGCTCATGGAAGCCGTCACCGTCTGGCCGATGTTCACGCGGCGGTCAATCACCACCCCATCCACCGTGGAAAGGATGTCGCAGTAAGAGAGGTTCCGCTCCGCCTTTTCGAGCTGAGCCTGCGCCTGGGCGATGGAAGCCTTCGCTTGCTCCACCGAGGCCCGGCCCACGTCGAGATTCGCGGCCGAAGTCTCATAGGCGCTCTGATAGGCATCGTAATCCTTCTGGGAAAGCGCATCCCCCACGCCCAGCTTCTGCGCACGCTTCCAATCGCGATCGGCCTGCCGAAGCTTTGCGGCCAACTGCACCACCTCAGCCTCCGCACTGGAAAGTTGCGCTTGGGCGGAAGAAAGGTTGGCTTTGGCGATCGTGACCTCGGCCTTGTACGTCACATCGTCGATACGCGCCAGCAACTGCCCCTTCCGCACCACCGAGCAATAGTCCACCTCCTTGCCTTCCGTATCCGTGCCGAAGGCCATGATCTGCCCGGTGATCTGCGCACCGATATCGATGAGATCCTCCGGCTCAATCGTTCCGGTGGAACGAATGGTCTGCGTCACCTGACCCTGTGTCACCTGACGCGTCTTGTACGCAATCTGTGGCACGGCCTTCGGACGCGTCAAAAACCACGCAGTCCCAGCCCCCACGAGTGCCAGGATGACCACAATCGAGAACACTTTCTTCATGCTTGCCTTCTCCTTTCGGAAATGGTCGCCCAGACAGGAATCGAACCTGCGACACGCGGTTTAGGAAACCGCTGCTCTATCCACTGAGCTACAGGGCGCTCTTGGAGAAGTATCCCACATTTCGGCCGAATGCGAAAGCCCGGCCCCAAGGGAAAAGTGGGGTGCATTATACAATGCACAGGGGATGTGCGCAACCCTTGATTCTTCCTTCCCGCCCCCACACCAACGCGCTAAACGTCCAACCGAAACAAAAGCGTCGCCACGGCCGGGAACACACGTCGACGATGAATCCCAAAGCATTCTTCGGCAAAACTTCCGCGGTTCGTTCAGCCGTTCCCCGGTTTGTCCTCCGAGACGAAAAAGGCCCCGCGTTGTCGCGGGGCCTTGAGGAAAAGAACTTGGAGGGTGTCCTTAGTCGAGATAGAAGACTTCGTCGCCCTTCTGGAACTCCGCCTGCTTCCAGCCGGCAAGGATGTCGCAGACGATGGTCTTGGTATCCTTGGTGAGGGTGCGGAGGCGAACCTTACCGACGATGCCGTTCTCGTCGCCGGGACGACGGACGAGGTATTCCAGCTCGGGCAGTTCGCGGTCGCCATTCTCGCCGATGAGCTCCTTGAGGGCTTCATCGGAGAGGGTGACGAGGCAGAAGTTGTACTCATTGTCCACGCGGGCGACGGTGCCCTTGACGCCGGCGGTGACATTGACCACGGCGGCGTTGCCATCCCCAGAGGTGCCCTTGCCGGTGGTGACAATCTTCTCAAGGGTCTCCTTGAGCTTGGCGATTTCGGCCTTGGCGGTTTCGAGCTCTTCGTTGGCCTTGTCGAGGTCGGCCTGGAGGGTGGCCTTCTCTTCCTCGAGGGAGGTGATTTCGCCCTTGAGGTTGGTCACTTCGCCTTCGAGGCGGGCCTTGTCAGCCTCGAGGCCGGCGATCTGCTCTTCCTTCTCGGCGATGGTCTTGAGGGATTCACGGCCCTGCTTCTTGACGGCATTGAGCTCGGTGATGGCAGATTCCAACTCCGTGCGCACCTTGGTGAGTTCGCCGCGGACGGTGTTCAGGCGCTTGTACTGCGCGAGGGCCTTATCCTGGATCTCCTTGAGGAGGACGTCCATGGGCGCGCCTTCCTTGACGGGGGCGCCACGGCCGTCGAGCTCGGGCTTGCCCTCGGCGTTGAGGACATAGACCTCGTCCAAATCATCCTTGCGGGCGTCGATGGAATAGCGCTTGCCGTCAATCTTCTCGAGCTCTTCCTTGTAGCTCTCCCAGAAGTCGGACTTGTCGGGCGTGATGTCGGCGGCGGCGAGGGAGACTTCGGAGATGTCGCGCGCCTCGTGGTTGGCGGCGGTGTTTTCATGCACCGGCTCCTCAGCCTCGAAGGTCTTGGCAATCGCCACCGCGAAATCGCGGAAGGATTCGTTGCGGTCAATGAGGAGATTGCGCTTGCCATAAAGGGCGGTGGCGAACCACAGCGCAACGCCATTGAGTACGAGGGTCAGGATGACCAGGATACGCAAAACAATGTTCATGTCTATTCCTCGGTGTTGCAGTCGTAATGTCTCACAACACCCCGTAGTTTAGCGGAACGGCGACGTGCTTGCAAGCAGGAAGTTCACAAAGGGCGAAACATTGTGCCTCCGTGGATGCGGACGCCGCGCTCCGCACGGGGTCACAGCAACGTATTGTCGATCAAACGGAGGTTCCCTTTGCGGCAGGCAATCAGCATGGCGGAGGCCCCGGGAAGCACTTCCTGAAGCGGCATAAGCGTTTCAGAATCCACGACATTGACATAGTCCGGCACCCAGCCTGCGGCCGTGGTCTCCGCGCGGGCGGCGGCCTCCAGCGTCGCCGCGGAACGCTCCCCGGAAGCGACGGCCGCACGGGCGGTGGCCAAGGCGCGGGAAAGCGAGAGGGCCGACGTGCGATCTTCCGGGGTGAGGTAGGCGTTGCGCGAGGATTTGGCAAGGCCGTCGGCGTCGCGCACGATCGGCGCGCGGACAATCTCGATGGGGAAATTGAGATCGCGCACCATGCGGCGAATCACGGCGACTTGCTGAAAATCCTTCTGCCCGAAGACGGCGACGTCGGGGCCAACAATGTTGAACAATTTGGCGACGACGGTGCAGACGCCGCGGAAGTGGCCGGGACGCTGCGCCCCGCAGTAACCCTTGGCGAGCACCGTCTCCTCCACCCATGTGCTGGCATCCGGCGGATACATGTCGGCGGGGCTGGGGAGGAAGACGGCGTCCGCGCCCTCGCCCTCGCAGAGGGCAAGGTCATCCTGCTCACGGCGGGGATAGGCGTCGTAATCCTCGGAGGGGCCGAACTGCGCGGGATTGACGAAGATGCTGACCACGACCACGTCACAGCGGCCGCGGGCTTCGCGGATGAGGGAAAGGTGCCCCTCGTGGAGGCAACCCATCGTGGGCACAAGGCCCACCACACGCCCAAGGCGCTTCTGTTCACGACTCCAAGCATGGAGTTCGGCGGGGGAGGTGAAAGTTTTCATGACAGTTCAACCATTGGGAGGGAGGAGCCCTCAGTGCAGGCGTGCACCGGGGGCGGTCGGGGTCAGCGGCTGCATCACGCGGAAGGAGCCGTCGGGATCGGTGCTGGCGACGACCATGCCCTCGGAAACGCCGAAGCGCATCTTGCGGGGGGCGAGGTTGGCGACCATCACGACCTGTTGGCCGACCAGCGCTTCCGGCGCGTAACTCTTGCGGATGCCCGCAAAGACGGTGCGAGGGCGGGCCTCGCCGACGTCGAGCGTCAGGCGCAGGAGTTTGTCGGAGCCTTCAACGGCCTCGGCGGCCAACACGGAAGCGACGCGGAGATCGACTTTCGCGAAGTCCTCAATGCCGATCGTCTCGGCGAGAGGCTCCGGGAATGCGACCTCGGCGGGCTTGGTGGCAAGCTGGCGGATGCCTTTCTTGATGTCCTTCTCGGCAAGCGTCTTGGAGGCCGTCTTGAGGCTCTCCTTGGAGGCCTCGACCATGGCCTCGACGGCCTTGGGGTCGATGCGGGCGGCCAGATGCTCATAGGCGCCAATGGGCGTGCCTTCCACGTCGCGGGCCGCGTCGGCGAAGGCGTAGGGAGCCTCCCCGAAGAGGGTCTCGACCTTCGCGGCGTAGACGGGGAGCACGGGCTTGAGGACAATGGCCATGAGGCGGAAGAGATTGAGCGTGCCGGTGAGGACGGCGCGGGTGGCCTCGACATCCTCCTTGACGAGTTTCCAGGGCATCTTGGCGTCGAAGAGCTGGTTGGCCCGGTCGGCCCATTCGCGCACGATCACCATGGCGCGGCAGAAGTCACGGCGCTCGTAGGCCTCCAAGACCTCGGACAACTGGGCGCGGCATTCCGTGAGCAGGGCACGGCTCTCGGCATCCATCGCGCCGAGGCGTCCGCCACAACTCTTATTGATCATCTGCGCGCCGCGGGAGGCCAGGTTGGTGATCTTGCCGACGAGGTCGGAATTGACGCGCCCCACGAAGTCCTGAAGGTTCAGATCCATGTCGTCCACGGAACCATTGAGCTTACAAGCGTAATAGAAGCGGAGGGACTGGGCGGGGAGATGCTTCAGGTAGGTGGCGGCGGAGATGAAGGTGCCCTTGCTCTTGCTCATCTTCTCGCCATTGACCTGCAAGAAGCCATGGACGAAGACTTGCGTGGGCGTGCGCCAGCCGGCATTTTCCAGGAGCGCGGGCCAGAAGAGGCAGTGGAAGCGGACGATGTCCTTGCCGATGAAGTGGTAAATCTCGGCCTTGGGGTCTTGCCACCAATCCTGGAGGGTCTGCCCCCTGGCCTTGGCCCAACGTTCCAGCGTGGCCATGTAGCCAACGGGCGCATCGAGCCACACATAGAAGAACTTGTCCTTCTCTCCGGGAATGGCGAAGCCGAAATAGGGCTTGTCGCGGGAGATGTTCCAGCCGCGCAACGGCTCATTGAACCATTCGAGGAGTTTGCCGGCGGTGGCGGCGTCGGTATGCGCCGACAACCACTCGCGGAGGAACGCGCGGAAGGGCTCAAGCTCGAAGAAGAGTTGCTCGCTCTGGCGCATGGAGGGCTTGCCGCCGCAGACGGCGCAGTAGGGCTCCAGCAATTCGCCGGCGTTGTAGGTGGCGTTGCAGACTTCACATCCGTCGCCATATTGATCCTTCGCGCCGCACTTCGGGCAGGTGCCCTTCACGAAGCGCCCGGGCAGGAACATGCCGCACGAATCGCAGTAGAGCTGATCCACCGAACGGCGGGAGATGAGCCCCTTCTCCTTCAGTTTCAGGTAGATGCTTTCCGAAAGGGCGCGGTTCTCGTCGCAATTCGTCGAACCGTAGAGGTCAAACCCCATCTCGAAGGCGTCAAACTCCCGCACGCGGGCCCGATAGGAGCGATTGATGAGGGCTTCCGGGGTGATGCCCTCCTTGCGCGCCCGGATCATGATGGGCGTGCCGTGGGTGTCGTCCGCGCACACATACACGCAGTCGTTCCCCATCATTCGCTGATAGCGCACCCAGAAGTCGGTCTGGAGGTATTCCACAAGGTGGCCCAGGTGCAACGCTCCGTTGGCATAAGGCAGCGCGCTCGTCACAATGATCTTCCGCTTGTCCATGTCACTCCTTCCGTCTTTGGCGGCGACTCAATCCGCCAGCATCAGTGCGCCGTTCGCCCGGCGGCTGGCCTCGGCGGCGAAGGCAATGCGATGGCTCTCCAGCGAGACGTCGAAGACCTCGCGGTAATCCGCGGGATCGCACTCCGTCAGCTGCCGCACCAATTCATCCATCAAGCCGAAGTCGCCCCCGCCATGACCCGAGCCCTGCGGGGCGCCGGCCTCCAGCACGCTGTCCCACAGCTCGGTGGTGCGGGTGTCGAAATGATGGATTTTCAGTGTGCGGCCATCGCCCACGATTTCCCCGCGCGTGCCGAAGATCTTGGTCTCCCGCCCGCCGGAGTAGGTAAAGCTCTCCATCTGATGCGCCACCGTCACGCCGCCCTCGAAGCGCAGATTCACCACCTGGTGATCCACCGCGTCGTTGTCGCAGGCGTAAACGCATCTGCCGTAAGGGCCTTCGCGCAACATCTTCAGCATCGCCGCGTCGCTCTTGTCCACAAAAGGATAGCGATAATCCTGACGCTCCAAATAAATCTTCCGCGCGGAGAACGCGCACGCCCGCTCGACCGTCGCCGGGCACTCCAAGCAACGCGCCGCCGCCCCCTCGGGCCGATGCGCCGCGTTGAAAAGGAACGTGTTGCCGAAGCTCGAAACGCCCGTGCAACGCTTGCCCAGCCACCAAACGAACTGGTCGAAGTCATGGCAGCACTTCTGCAAAATCATCGGCGAGGAACGCTCCGTGTTGCCCCAGTTGCCCCGGCAGAAACTGTGCGCCGCGTGCATGTAGGCCACCTTCTCCAGGTGCTGAATGCTCACCACATCGCCGATCGCCTTTGCCGCGATGAGTTCGCGCAGTTTGCGGAAATAGACCGTGTAGCGCAACACGTGCCCCAAAATCACCAAACGGTCGCCCTTCTCGTGCACCTTCGCCGCCAAACGCTCACACTCGGCCCACGAACGCCCCATCGGCTTTTCCAACAACAGGTGATAACCCGCGTCCAAGCAGGCGATCGCCGGCTCCACATGCAACGCATCGGGCATCGTCACCGCCATCACGTCGCACTCCGGCCGCGCGGCCACGGCCTCCGTCCAATCCCCCCAAACGGCCTCCGGCCCCAACCCATGCGCCTGCGCCACCGCGCCCGACGCCGCCGGGTTGATGTCCGCCACGCCGACCACTTTCACCTCGTCCGGATAGGCTTTGGCATAAGCGGCATATGTCCTGCCGCGGTCACCCGCGCCCAAAATCACCATGCGAATCGGCAGCTGCATCCTCTCGCCTCCATTGACGTCCAAGAAACTCCCAGTATAGCACACCCAGCCCATCCCGCTTCTTGAAACCTTGCACAACTTGCCCATGTTTTCCACGTACAAAAAAAAAGTCTTGCACACCAGAGAGGCGGATGCTATAATAGCGCCGTTTTCAGACATTCTCCTACACACAGACACACAACCCCACCCCTCCACGGACATTGTCCGGGAGGGTTTTAAGTTTTTTTGGGGGCTTTGATCACGCCTACGGAAAGAAAAGCGGCAGGGGTTGCGCCCCTGCCGAAATCAGCCGAAGAAGGCTTCACACCCTCAATCAGTCTTTCTTCTTGTCCTTCTTGAAGAGCCCCTTCAGTCCCTCAAGGGTTTCTTTTGCGTCGCCCTTCACATCCTTGAGGCTTTCCGAAAGGCCATCGCCCACATCCTTGAGGCTTCCGGCGGCATCTTTGAGCCCCTCCACGCCCTTGGCGATGCCCTCGGCGGAGAGGTCGGCGCCTTCGCCCACAAGGCCTTCGACCGCGGAGGCGCCCTTGCCCAACGCCTCGCCGGCGGCGGAGGCGCCTTCCTTCAGGACGTTGGCCCCTTCGCCAAGCGCTTCGGTGGCGGCGCCCAAGCCCTTGCCGAAGGCACGAATGGACTTGTAGACGGGTTCAAGGAGCGTCTCGACGCGCGCCTTGAGCGTCTCGTTGTCCACGTCATGCAACGTGAGCGCAGGCAACGGGATCGGCACGGGAACATATTTGCGCACCGTCACCACATTGTCGGAGAAGTTCAGATAACCCACGCGGAAGCGAAGCTCCTTCTTGCCTTCCCCGGCGGGGGCCTCCCCGTCCTTCTTCTCCTCTGCGGGAGGCTCCTGCCCGACAACCGCCGGCGTCTCCGCCTTGCCGCCGGTCACGCCCATCTGGGCCAGCAACGCATCCACGTTGGTCGTCTCGAAATCGAAGGCATACAGCGCGCGAATCCCCTCCACGCGGAGCGTGTCGACCACGTATTCCTTGGCAAGGAGGCTGCGCACGCCCACATCCAGCTCCAGGCGGCCCACGCGCACCAGCGGCTCGTCACGATACAACTTCGGCTTGGCATCCGAGAAGGCTTTCGGATTCTCGACCTGAAGCCCCTCAATGAGCACATAGCCCCCCAGCGGAAGGATCACGCAGCGCTCAACCTTCAAATCCAGCCCAAACATCTTCGCCACCGATGGGCCGACATAGCGCACCGTCGGGCCAAGGCCGCCCGCCAGCACGAACACCAACAGCGCCAAAATCACCCAAAACAGCACCCAGAGGGTTCTGCGCAGGACACGGAACGTCTTTCGTACAAAACTCATGGCTTGGCTCCTTTCGGCATATCCGCGACCATTATAGCAGAAGGCTTAACCAAAATTGCCGCCATCCACGCTACGTCGGGTCACAGTGCGCTCAACAGCAACTGCGAGGGTGCCAACGGATGAAGGGTGCCCCCCTGCGCAGGCGGCATCAACGCCAAATCGCCAGGCAACAGCGTGATCGGATGCGGCCCCGCGTGCTCCAACGTCGCCTTGCCCGAAGCGCAGAAAAGCGCCATGAAGCTTTGCTCCGTGGTATGCAGGAAACGCTCCCGCGTCAGCGACAGCGTCGCGAAGGTGAAATCAGGCGTCGTGAGGCGCGGCAACAAATCGCGGCGCGGGGATTCCGGCGCCTGGGAACGCCCAACGGCACGCTCCGGACGCAACGCGCGGCGGGCCTGTTCGGGATGGAGCTCCCGTCCGCGCCCCCAGTCGCTGATGCGATAAGTGGTGTCGCTGGGTTGCTGCACCTCATAGATCAGATTCCCCGGGCCGATGGCGTGCGCCACCCCGGGAAGGATGTCGAAGACATCCCCCTCCGCCGTCGGCCAGCGCACCAAATCCTCCTCCCGCAACGCGGAAGGATCGGCGCCCGGCCGCACCCCCGCCCAAAGATGCGCCCCCGCCTGAGCGCGGAGCACATACCACATCTCATGCTTCGGCCGGCCGCCGAGGGCCGCCGCCGTCTCGGCATCGGGATGCACCTGCACGGAGAGGCGATCATGCGCATCCAAAATCTTGATCAGAAGCGGGAAGGTCTCCGGGTCGGGGGCCTTGGTGCCGACGAGCTCCGGGCCAAAGGTCCGCGTCAGCACGTCCAATCCCAACCCCTCAAAGGGGCCGTTGGTGACGATGGAGGCGCTCCCCTCCAAGCCCGAAAGCTCCCAACTCTCGGCACACCGCCGGGGCACGTTCGCCCGATTGTAGCAGTGCGCGATGGTTTCCCCTCCCCACACGTAATCGCGGTAGAGGGGGTGAAAGGTCAGCGGATAAAGCGGATGCGTTTTCATGGCTCTGACAATTTCGGAAAGAAAATCGAACGGCGGCTCACGCCCCAACGGCCGCCTCGGCCCGGCGGACAATTTCATCGAAGGGCGCCGCCCCTTGCTCAAGGCACGTCTCAATGACGCCGGCAATGCGGTCGGCCGAAATGCGCCCCGCCAAAAAGGCCTTCACGGCCACCTCATTGGCGAGCGTCAGCACAGGGTGCGTCCAATCCCCCTGCGGGAGCGCCTCGAAGACCAACCGCAGACACGGGAAGCGGTCGAGGTCGGGCTCGGCGAACTCCAGCCCCTGCATCTGCGCCAACGACATCGGCTCCACGGGGGCATGGGCCGCGCGGTCGGGCCACGTGAGGGCATATTGAATGGGCAGGGCCATGTCCGGCTGGGCCAGCTGGGCCATCAGCGCGCCGTCCCGAAAGCGGACGAAGGAGTGGACGATGCTCTGCGGATGCACCCACACCCGCAATTGATCGGGCCGGAGGGCGAACAGGTGCAACGCCTCAATCATCTCCAAGCCCTTGTTCATCATCGTGGCGGAATCGATCGTCACCTTGGGCCCCATCGACCAGCGCGGATGGTTCAGGGCCTCGGCCGCCGTCACCTTGGCCCAGTCAATCGCCTTCCGCCGGAAGAAAGGCCCCCCGCTGGCGGTGAGGATCACCTCGGCCACGCGCTCCTCCGCCTTCGGCTCCGCCCCCATGCGCACGCACGCCGGCTGCGACGCCGTGCTCTGGAGGCACTGGAAAATCGCCGAATGCTCGGAATCCAACGGCAAAAGGCGCACCCCCCGCTCCGCCCGTCGGCGCATCACCTCCGTGCCGGCCATCACCAACACCTCCTTGGTGGCGAGGGCCACATCGTGCCCGGCGTCGATGGCCGCCAACGTGGGCGCATAGCCCGCCATCCCGGCAATGGCCATCACCGTGAGATCCGCCTCCGGGAGCGCGGCCAAAGCGCGCAGTGCCTCCTCGCCATGGGGAATCCCCTCCGCGTTCGGCGCGGCCAAGGCAAGGTGGCGCACGCCAAAGCGCTCCGCCAGAGCCTTCAGCCCCCGCGCGTCGCGTCCCGCGGCCAACCCCACCACCTCAAAACGGTCAGGGTGAGCCGCCGCCACCCGCAACGTGCTCGCGCCGATGGACCCCGTGGCCCCAAGCAGAACAATCCGTTTGCGCATGGCTCAGAAAGTATTCCCGGAGAGCAATTGCATGAAAAGATAAACGGCTGGCACAAAGATAATGCTATCGAATGTATCGAAGAAGCCCCCCATCGCCGGGAAGAGCGCCGAGGAATCCTTCACCCCGCACTGCCGCTTGAAGAGCGACTCCAGCAAATCCCCCAAAATCCCGACGGTCACCACCACCACCATCGTCACGAAGAACCACACCATGGCCGCGCAAGAATCCGTCGTCTCCCGAATCAAACGCAGAAACGCCGCCTCAGGGAAAAGGTGCGCGCACGCCACCGTGACACCGGCCGCCACCAACGCGAAGGCATAGCCCCCAACCGTCCCCTCCCAGCTCTTGCCGGGCGACAACCGCGGGCACATCTTATGCCGCCCGAAAGCCGACCCGATGAAATAGCCGCCCGTGTCGCACAGCTTCGTCACCAACACCAAGAAGAACGCCAAAAAGACCCCCGCCGACCCAAACGGCACCGCGATATCCAAGAGAAACGACAACATGAAAGGAATATACAGGAAACTCACCACCGTCAGCGCCGCCGTCTCCATCGGCTTCGCGATCCGCGCATCCAGCAACACCCGGAAAAAGAGCGCCGCCGCAATCGCCGCCAGCAGGTACGGACGCGCCGCGAGCAACTGCCCCTCCACGATGGTTGCGGTGCACACGTAAACGAACCCAAACCACACCGCCGTCGCCGCCGCCAGCGAACCGAAGGGCAACGCATAACCCGCCTTCTTCAGCATGGCGCACAATTCATAGAGGCAAACCCCCGCCGACAGCGTCACCAACACCGCCAACGCCCAAATCGGCAACGCAAAAATCGCCAGCAGCCACACCGCCGCCACGCTCAAACCACAAATCACGCGCTGTTTCGACGCCATAACACGCACTCCTGTAAGGGGGTTTCTTTCATTATAACAGATTCCCCCGAACACGTTGAACGGAACGCTTATAGGCCTTTTGTTCGTTTATGTAACTAAATCCGATCGCTCCGTGAATGCGCTGAACTTCAAAAATCACTCTTTTTTCATCTATCATCCTCCGCAAAGGATGAAAATGAGGCAATAGATTGTAGTGCGGGAACGTGTGGCTTCTTGAAGAGGGTAATCCCTCTTCCACTTATCGGGAGCACGCTCCCTCTCTTTGGTTTTCTTCACACAAACTGATAAAAGGCCGAACAATTTACACAACGGTCACTCAAACAACCCCACGCCGTCAACTTTTATTCTTTCGAAACTTCAAGGACGAGCACGTATCAAAAAGACAGCCCTGCCAAGATCCTTCACCAACTCCTCCCGTGAGGCTACCGTTCCCCTTGCCTTTCCTGTATAACGGATGGCATTACTTTGAAGTAAAAGCCGAACGTAATCTATTTTGACGGCGTAATTTACATTTTGCGGCACAACATCCGCCATTGTAAGAGTATAAACGGCACTTAACATTGAAGTGACCATTCCGACGGCCTCACCTCGACTATTCAACAAAGGTCCACCACTGTTACCCGGTTGAATTGGTGCACTAATCTGAAGATGAGTCGGATCTCCCTGAATTCCCTGCAGGGCACTCACCGTACCTTCCGTGTATTTGACAGATTTCCCCAATGTGTCCTGCATAGGGAATCCCAACGTAAAGACTCCCGCAGCCAATCCGGGCGGCGTCTCTGCTAACGGGATTGGTGCCGTGCAGGTAAAAGCCTCATCCATCACGGACAGGAGCGCAATATCATTTTTTGCATCATGCGCAATGAGTCGGAGAGATATCTCGCGCTTTTCTTCTGAAGAATAGAGACTCAATCGAGAACATCCCTGAACGACATGCCAACAAGTCACTAATTCACGGGGTGTAATAAACCATCCTGTTCCCGTACCTCCCAAAATTGGGGGCTTCTCCCTTTCAGAGGGGGACTCCTTGCGAGCCCCCTCGTAGGCTATCTGTTGCGCTTGCTCGAAAAGAAGCGTGGCCATCTTATTCTGACCATAATCTTCTGCCAATTGGGCTAACTTCACCAAACCTTGACGATTCCGTTGTTGTTGAAAGACCTCTGTCGCACGCAACACCCAATCCGTTGCTTCTGCAAAACGATTTTTCCGAAAAGATTCTCGAGCCATCTCCAATGCGCCAAAGCCACTCCCCATCTCATAAGCCCTTTTATACCACCGTAAGGCGTGTATCCTTGACGGCAATGCTCCAACTCCATCTTTGTAAAAGATTCCCGCCAACAAGGCACCACTGGAGGAACCACGTTCTGCAGATCGTAGTGCTGCATCCAACGCTAAGCGAGGCTTTGATTCCATAAGACAAATCGCCAAAACGCCAGCAGCTGTCGCCCCTCCTAGCGCATCCCCTTTCTCTGCCAACCGCCAAGCTCGCCCAATCACTCGATCCCCATTAAGCGCGTCTTCCGCACACAAACCCAACCAATCCGCGAGCTTTTCCTTGTTGGGCTCGACGATATTTTCAACCGCTATCTGAAACCGTTTCCCTTCTCGCGTAACAAACACAATACGCCCATCTTGTGCCACATCCACAGGCACCCCATCAAGGACCTTTCCATTTATCCCAACGATTTCGCTTGCCAAAGCATTGAAACTCAGCGATATCGCAATGAGAACACCATAAAACAATATTTTCATCACGTACCCCATCGCGTTGAACTTATAATGTTTGGTTCGCCACGGCCTCCCATTGTTCTAATGCACGGAAATAAACGTCACGGATAAATTTTAGCTCACTAATCTTCTTCTCCAAGATCTTAAGCGAAGCCTCCGACATATTCGGCTGAAACATCTTATCTTCATAATCCTCGATACGTTGCTCTATTTGAGCAATCTTGTATTGCAACCGGCCAATCATCTGCTCTTTTCTGGCAGAGGAACCATCACGATACCCTGGCAAGGGAATTCCCATCTTCTTGAAAACAGTATCCTCCTGCTTCGCCATCTCCGCCTCCTGCCAGTGTTGCTGAGCTTCCTCCTTCCGGCATTCCGGGCACTCCTGTGTAAGCGTGACCAACGAACCGTGCTTTCCACAGTGCTTATGATTCTCCAGCGACAGTAGACTTTTAGTTCCTCGCTGGGCGAGTGGACAATTTCGCGGATCACAGATGGTAGTAGCCTTCTCTCGGCCATAAGACATATAATTCTCCCGTAAACACAACAAACACTTAGACGTTGTTCCACTGTGTTTACACGCCAGTACGACAGAAGAGATCACGAGCGATATCGACAACAAGACCAAACGAGACACAGATTGCATAACAAAACTCCTTACCTCTTTGTGACGCACATGATAGCACCCCCTCCTATTCGCGTCAACCGACAATCTTGACAAGTTGTACAAGGGAAGTTGCACAATATGGTGGATCAAAGGCTGACAGAAAAAGAAAGGCACGGGAAGCGATACGGTACATCTCGGGTCGGGACGTAGTGCATCTCAAGTTGGGATGCAGAGCACCCCGAGAGGCGGTGGGCTGTGCGGCGCCGGAATCCGTGCGCCCTTTTCGCGGGCTTTGTGCTAGACTTCTTCCCCATGGTCCTGACACGGCAACAGGTGATGACATGGGCCCCTTCGGACATCTTGGCGGAGGGGAGCCGGTTGCAGTCTTCCGGCGCCGTGCAGGGGACGCAGGCGCAAGGGAATCTGCTGGCCGGTTCGGTGCGGATGGGCGCCTCGCGGCTGGTCGTGCGCCTGCGTTTGCCGGAAGATGGCGTGGGGCGCCCCGAGACGTTGTGCCATTGTTCGGCGGCACGGGGCGGGAAGGTGTGCGCACACGCGGTGGCGGTGGGTTTGCAGTGGGCCCACGACCATGGTGGCGCGGAAGCCAAGGAGGCGCTGACCTTTTCGGCCGAGCGGGCGCCGACGCGCGAGGAGATTTTGCGCTGGGCGGGGCCAACGTTGATGGCGCGGGCGGAGGCTTTGGTGAAGCGCGGGGGCGTCACGCGCATTGATTTTCGCTATCCCGTGGGCAAGGGCTACGCGAACATTTCGGGCACGCCGGTCCTGGCCACCTTCCGAATGCTCCCGAATGGGCTGGTGGAGGGGCATTGCCCGTGCTACGTCTCGCGCGACCAAGGGATGCTGTGCGAGCACGTCATCGCCGTGGCGCTGGGCGTGATGCACCACTATGGCAATGAGGCCCGCCGCCGGGTCTACGCCGAGGAACGCGCCCGCCTCGCGCGGTTGGCGCAGGCCAAGGGCATGATCGTGCGGGGCAAGACCGGCACGCCGGCCGTGGTGCGCGTGTTTCTCCCGGCGGATGTGCCGGGCCAATTCGCCCAAGGCGGGGTGCGGGTGGCGGTGCGTCTCTTCGTGGAGGGGCGCGCGCTCCGACCGCAGGAGGTGCCGCCGGGGACGTATGCCGTCTCGGAGGGCGATGAGAATCTGATGGGGGTGCTGGAGGATATCTCGGGCGGCCCCTTCCCCGACGCCATGACCCTTGAGCGGGCGGACTTCCTTGCGCTGTTGCGGTGCGCCGCGCGGAGTTGGGTGGGCTTTGCGGCCACGCGGCGGCGGCTCACCGTGGGCGAACCGTTGGAGACCCCGCTCAGGATTTTGGCCGAACCGGAGCACGACGCCCTCCGCGTGGAGGTGGTGGTGCCCGAAGGCGGCGCGGGGCTGCTCGTTGAGGGGCGCACGGGGTGGTGGCTGGGCGGGGAGACGGTGCGCCCCTTGGCGAAGGTGCTCCCCGTGCCCTTCCATATGCTCTATCGCGAACCCGTGCGCGTGGGGCGCGACCGCGTGATGGCCTTTTTCGCCTCGGAACTGCCCGCCCTGTCGGGCGTGTTGCCCTTGGCGCCGGAAAGCATCACCCAAGACCTCTTCACCGTCACGCCCGCCGTGCCCGCTTTCCGGCTGGAGCTCCGGGGCTCCCCCGCCTCCGTGTCGGCCCGGCTGGCGGTGGAGTATCGCGCGGGGCAGACGCTGTGGGCGGGCGGACAAGAGCCGGTCTCCCTCCCCGATCCGGACGACTTTTACCATTGCTTCGTGCGGAACCCGGAGGCCGAAAAGGCCGCCCTCGAACGTGTCCGCGAGATGGGCTTCTATGGCAGCCGGGGGGATGACCTCGGCAGTGTGGCGGGGGTGCGCGAGGTGCTGAACCTCCTGGGCAAACACGTCACCGCCGTGCGCCGCGACGGTTGGCACGTGACGGTCGCCGGCCCCCTCGCGTCGTTCTTCGACGAGGCCGAAGTCATCGTGCCCGTGGTGCGGGTGAAGGCCGAGCCGCCGACGCCATCCTCAGGACAGCCCCCAAGCGCCGCCGCCGCATTCGAGGTCACCACCGATTACGTCTCCCCGCGCGGCACGGTGCGGGTGACCCCCGCGGAAATCGAACGCGCCATGGCGTGCGGCAATGCCTACGTGGAGAAAGACGGCAAAACCGCGTTGATCGACATCGGGGCCATCCGAACCCTCCGCGAGACGTTGGCCTCCTGCGCCGCCCGCGCCGGGCGCACCCCCGGAAGCTCCCGCGTGGAGGCCGTCCACGCACCCTTCGTCCAAGCCGCGCTGGAACGGCTGGAAGGCATCGACTTTGAGGCCGCGCCCGATTGGCGGGCCCGGGCCTCGGCGCAAAACCGCGAACGTGCCCCGGAACCGGTGGACCTCGGGCGGTTGGAGGGCACCTTGCGCCCCTATCAGAAAGAGGGCGTTTACTGGCTGCGCTTCCTTGAGGCGTGCGGATTTTGCGGGATTTTGGCCGACGAGATGGGCTTGGGCAAGACCTTGCAGACGCTCACATGGCTCCAGCTGCCCCGGTGCCGCGAAGAGGCCCGCCGCGCCCCCGCCCTCATCGTCTGCCCCACCTCCCTCACCGAGAACTGGAACCGCGAGGCGGAGAAGTTCGTCCCGTGGCTCCGCCGCCTCGTCGTTTCGGGGCCGGATCGCGCGCCCTTGTTCGCGCAAGTGCCGGAGAGCGACCTCGTCATCACCAGCTACGCCCTCATCCGCCGCGACATCGAGTTCTACGCCCAGTGCCGCTTCTCCGCCGTCGTGCTCGATGAGGCCCAAGCCATCAAGAACCGCACCACCCAAAACGCCCAAGCCGTCAAGCAGCTCGTCGCCGACACCCGCCTGGTGCTCTCCGGCACCCCCATCGAAAACGGCGTGGCCGACCTGTGGAGCATCATGGATTTCCTCATGCCCCGCTACCTCGGCCCCTACGACGACTTCAAGTTGCGTTATGAGGACGCCGTCGCCCTTGGCGGCCCCGAGGCCGAAAACGCCCAGCGCCGCCTCCGCGAAAAGCTCCACCCCTTCCTGCTTCGCCGCGTGAAGAAGGACGTCGCCAAAGACCTCCCCGACAAGATCCGCACCGTCACCTACTGCGATCTCTCCCCCGCCCAGCGCCGCCTCTACGACGACCTCCGCGCCAAAACCCGCGACGAAGTGCGCGCCCTCGCCAAGGCCAAAGGCTTCGAGAAGTCCAAGTTCGAGATGCTCGCCCGCCTCATGCGCCTGCGCCAAATCTGCTGCGACCTGCGTCTGCTCAAAGACCGCCCCCTCCGCCCCGGCGAGGAGCCCTCCTCCAAGCTCGACGCCCTCATGGAGCTCCTCCACGAAGCCATCGCCGGCGGCCACCGCCTCCTCGTCTTCTCGCAATTCACCTCCATGCTCCGCCTCATCGCCGAGCGTCTGGAAGCCGAAAGCCTCCCCTACTGTTACCTCGACGGCGCCACCAAAGACCGCCTCGCCCAGTGCGCCCGTTTCAATCAGACCCCCTCCATCCCCGCCTTCCTCATCTCCCTCAAAGCCGG
This sequence comes from uncultured Lentisphaeraceae bacterium, assembly GCA_949282555.1. Taxonomy (GTDB): domain Bacteria; phylum Verrucomicrobiota; class Kiritimatiellia; order RFP12; family DVOR01; genus Spyradenecus. Next base: position 49,583 of record CASDPK010000014.1, read on the forward strand.
CGGCACCGGCCTCAACCTCACCGGCGCGGACACCGTTGTCCACTTCGACCCTTGGTGGAATCCCGCCGCCGAGGAACAGGCCACCGACCGCGCCCACCGCATCGGCCAGAAAAAGACCGTCCAGGCCATCAAACTCATCGCCCAAGACACCATCGAGGAGAAGGTCCTCGAGCTTCAACGCCGCAAGCAGTCCCTCATCGAAGCCACCGTCAACGCCTCCGACGCCTCCGTCCTCTCCACCCTCACCATGGCCGAAATCGAGGACCTGCTCGCGTAATCACTCAGCGGGACCTGAGCGGTCGTCGGTGGCCCCACGCTTTCCAAAACGGCGCAGACGGAACACGCACGGTTCAATTGGCAGAGTCCGCCTTTTCCAACGTAAGCTCCGGCTCACCCACAAGCGGCAGAGTTACGACAGGTGCGGCCTTTGGCTCATCGTCGCGTTCCGCGCGTTCGTCCTCATCATCAAGCACGATGGGATGAATTCGCTCCCCCGTATGCAAAACCACCCAAGGGACAAGGAAGTCTGTCCCATCGTCAGCATCGGCGGATTGAAAGTAGAGTATGTAAAACCACACCGTCCTCTCGGTGTTCACAGGCGTACGCCAAAACTCCACACTGTGCAAAATCACCGGGCGCCCATCCCTTTCGCTTCGTGAGAGCTCGTGCTGCACCAGGCGATGAATCCTCTCCCAACTCTCAGACTGTGAGGGACGAAACGTGTTTGGCACGGCATGTTTTTCGATGGTCTCCTTGTCAACGGCGTACACATACGGCACTTCGTCAATGGTCACGCCGGAAATCCACGTGAGGTTGCGCTGTCGCAGAAACCGGTCAACCCTTTCCGACACCGCCGCCTCATCGTCGCAACCGCACAGAACGGCAACCATAAGGAAGAGCTTTGCCATCAGGAACAAACGCTTCATGTCTAACCTCCGCGACACATTCATTTGCATTGATGTGCCCCATTAAGGGCCGCTTGGGTTATGCTTCGGCATGAGACACCACGTCCGAAGCACCCACACTTTAACCGATGGCGCGTCCACCCCCAATGGAAGCGTCAATTCCTTCAATCGAGCCCTTGCTATGGATAGACCACCATTCATTGAGGCGCCGTCACTCTTTGGGGAGGCGGAGGCGGGGATATTTGAGGTGCCAGCGGCGATTGGCGGGGACGGAGTGGGCCTTGGGCAGGATGAACTTGAAACGCATGGCGATGAGGCGGATCAAGAGCACCGAGGCCGAGACGATGAGAAAGCGCCCGAAATAGTCGATGCCGGGGACAAGGCGCACCAACCCCACAAAGAGGAATCCCCCGATGAGCGCGGCGGTGGCATAGAAATCACTGCGCAGAACGGCGGGCACGCGCATGGCCAAGACGTCACGGATAACGCCGCCGCCGACGGCGGTCATGACGCCGCAAAGCACCACCGCCACCCATTCGCAACCATAGAGGCTGGCTTTTTCGCAACCGATGGAGGTGAAGACCCCCAGGCCCACGGCATCCAGCACGGGGATGATGTTCCAGCGGTCACTCAGACGGGGGGCGACGTAAAACGTGATCGCGCCGACGAGCGCGCAGAGGATCAGATAGCGCCCATCCTGAAAGGCCGCCACCGGCGTGGCGCCGATGAGGGCATCGCGCGTGATGCCGCCGCCCACGCCCACGGCGCAGGCCAGCACCACCACGCCCAAGAAATCCAGATGGCTGCGGAAGCCCCGGAGGGCCCCGGTGATGGCAAAGATGGCCGTGCCGAAAAGGTCCAGCGAAAGGATGATGGCATCACGGTGGGCGGAGAGGAAGGAGAGTTCCATGGGAGGCCTCAGCGGACCAATTCCTGGAGGGTTTCGATGGCGCGGACGATGGGTTTGTCGCCGCACCCTTCGGCGGCCTTGCGCTGCCATTCGAGTTCGGCGCGGAAGGCTTCCTTGCCTTGCCCGTTGTTGTCGCGAAGATACTGAATCGCGACGTCGGAGCACAGGAGGAAGAACCACGGGCTCTCCTTCACGGGAACCACGGGGAGCCCCTGATACGTCGGCTCCTTGGCGTTAAAGAACTTCGCCATGGCGGTGCGGGCGTTCTTTGCCGCGGCGGGGGAGACGGGCGGCTTCAGCCCGATGGCGGCATAGGCGCGGGCAGACGTGAGCAGTCGAAGCGTGCCGTTGAGGTCGCCGGCCTGACGATAATCCGCGGCAAGACGATAGAACACATCGCCATTCAACGGGTTGCGCAGGAAAACGCTCTCAAGCAGGGAGACCCGCCGCGCCCGAGACAGACGGAACAGGTCAATGATGGCCAGCGCCATGCGGGCATCCTCATACTCCTGAAGGCCCTGATTGAGGGTGTCGGCCAAGCCCATGAAGTGGAGATGTTGCGCACTGCCACCCTGCGGGCGGGGCCCCGGCTCCGTGACGGTGGCGGGCAGGGAGAGGTACCATTCGGCGGTGGAGCCCGTGCCGGTGAAAGCGTTGTCCGCGCAGGACATGAAGGTGGAATAATTGCCACGCTCGCCCATGTAATAGAACTTCCCGTCCGGCGGGGCGGCGACGGCCGTGGCGGGCACATTCACCGCATTCAGGCCCCACGCCCAAGCCCGGCCGCCCTGATCCTTCTTCGAGCCGTTGTAGAGGCGGATGAACTTCGTGGGGTGCCAATTGCTCCGCGCATACTTGAAGTTCGGATCGTTGGGGTTGATGTCGGAGCCGCCCGAAGAGCTGGCCTTTTGCCCCATGCCCAACGGCGGAATCCGCTTGTTGGTCACGAAGTAATTGAAGATGAAGCTGGTCTCGTCGATCTGCGCAAGGTCGGCCAAATAAAGCAGGATAGGCCACTCGGCGCGCTCCATGCGGAAATTCGGGCGGTTGGACTTCGCCGGGATGCGTCCATTGCGGTAGATCTTCATCAACACCGCCCGCTGAGGCGTGGGGGTGCCATCGACATAGGGCGGATAAATGCGCCCACCGATCGCCACATTGTCCCAGTTGGGGAACTTGGAGAGCATCGGCGGATCGTCCGGCTTCTTGCGCACCATCATGTTGATTTCGTGCAACGGCATCTTCATCATCTCGGGGATGGTGAGCGGCGGGCGGGTGGAAATCAGCGACTGCGGCCCGGCCAACCACTCACCGAGGCGGCGCTCCTCGTCGGAAACCTTCGGGAAGTCCTCCTCGGAAAGCAACGCGAAATCCCCGCCCCTTCCCTTCCTCATCTCAGAGACCAACCGCTCCAACCGCGCGGGGTTCCACTCCTCGCGCGCATCGTCAATGGGGAAGAGCGTGTTGCGGTGGCGGATGGCATACGCCAAGGCCAGCTGCCGCCACTGGTCGAGCCGCTGAGGGCCGAGGGCAAGCCCCAACCGCTGGAAATTGAGCAGGATGTTCGGATTCACCGGGCTCTCGGCGGCCGCGGCGGCGCTGAGAATCTGCGGACGCTGGCGGAACCATTTCCACGTGGCCTCGCTGATCTTCTCGGGGCCATACTTGGCGCGCGTGACGGCCTCGGTGTAATCCAAATAAGCCTGACGAACCGCCGGTGTGAAGGCGTCGTTGGCCTTCCGGAGCGTCTCATCAAGCGCCGCCTTGGCCGATTCCGGCGTCGGTGCGGCAAACACGGCCCCCACAACCGCAAGGGCGGCATAAACCAAAAGACAACAACGTTTCATCATGCCACGAAGCCTATCACAATCCGCCAGGTCAGGCAACCTTCGGACGCACGCGAATTGTGCGATGGAGCGTCGTCAGGGGAACGCAAGAAAATCATACGCAACCGACAACCTGCGAACGCCTCTGCCGGTTCGGGGCGGGGGCACGGATGCAAATGAGGGTTATCACGCGCTTTAAGGTTTGGAAACACGGACCCGGAAGGCGAACTTCTCGCCTTCTTGAGGCAACGAGAGACGGAACAAACGCTCTCCCGCACTAAGCGACGCCCCCTCCAAAGGTGTTGCCTCAAGGGATGTTTCCTCGGCATCCATAAACGTGAACTGCACGCCTTCTGCGAAGTCGGCCCTATCTTCGCCCTCAGGGCCCTGAACCCGGAGTGTCACCACGACACCGCGCCCATCCTCATCCACCACCATGGCGTCAATACCAAAGTCATAGGCCACCCGAACGGTCGCGGTGCCATCGGCCCCAGCCTCCGCCGTGGCAATCCCAGTGAAACAGGCCAATGCGGCATTGCCATCCGCCACACGCTTGGAGACGACAGTGCCTCCACGTGTGACAATCTCAACGGTTGTGACGTGCGTAATGCTCTCCCCTCTAGGAAGCGCCCCCACCGCCGAGGAAAGCGCCCGAAGCGCCGCAGGGCTCCACGTCTCCGTCTCTCCGGAAGGGCGATCGACAGCAACCAAGTTCGCCACGAACAGCGTACCGTCCTCCACATAGAGGGAAAGACCTTCCGGTGCGCTGAAATCTTCCACCACAGGCCCCATCCCGGCATTCACCGTCAGCACCGGCAAGGCTTCACCCTTGGCCAACGCAACGCCCTCGGGAAGCGCCACGGCGATCGTTCCCTCCCCTTGCTTCGCGTAACCGTTCTCCAGGCAAAGCGTCCCTTCGCCAACAATGACGGTCGCACCCGCGGCAATCGAAACGGACTGCGCACTCCCTGGGGAAAGTGTGAGCGTCTCACCCTTTGCCGG
>CASDPK010000015.1 GCA_949282555.1 uncultured Lentisphaeraceae bacterium
TCCTTTCTTTTGGTGCTCATTGAGATGCTTCTCCTGTTTGTTTTTGTATCTTCACAGGATACCTCAATGAGCACGTTTAATTTTCCCCGGACACTAGTGGTGGCCGCGCAAAAGGTGGTCGGCTCATCTTTGTCGCCATCCTGCGGGGCAAACAAAACGCTTTTGCTATACTTGGGGCATGAATGTAGAAGAACAAGCTATCAGATATCTGTTCCAGTCGGAACCGGAGAAGGTCTTCTGTGCACCCGCGATCATCAAGACGCTGGGGCTGAGGGGGAAGGCGGCGAAACGCTTGGTGCCCTTGTTGCGCGAGATGGTGCGCAGCGGGGAACTGGTGGAGAAGCGCCGCGGCTACTACAGGGCCGGCACCGGAACCGGAACGCTCACGGGAACGTTGCGCGTGACACGCAGCGGTGCCGGCATCGTCACCGATGAAGCCAGCGGGAAAACGGTGTTCGTGGAGAGCCGAGACCTTGGACACGCGATTCAGGGTGACCGTGTGACGGTGGCCTACCGCCCGGGAGACCGGACAGACCCCATCGGCGTGATTCGTGGGATTGAAGAAGAGGCCGTCCGTGATGTCGTGGGAACGGTGCGCCGTGTGGGAGGGCAATTCTACGTGTCTCCTCTCAATCCCATTTATAGGAGTGATTTTTCCCTGCGCGACCCCAAGACGGCGCACCCCGGAGACCGTGTGGTCGTGAGGGTTCGGCGCGTTGAGGGGAAGGACGATCGCCTTGAGGCGGAACTGCTGGAAGTCATCGGGCCGGAAGACAAGCCATCGTTGGACACGTTGGCCATTCTGCGGCAATACGAGTTGCCGGAAGCCTTCCCGCCGGAGGTGATGGAGGAATCGGAGCGGGTGGCACAACGGCTTTCCCAGCCCGGGCCACGCGAGGATTTGCGTGACCGCTTCATCATCACCATCGACCCCGCAAGTGCCCGTGATTTCGATGATGCCATCAGTTTGGAGAAGGATGCCGAGGGGCACCGCGTGCTGGGGGTGCACATCGCGGACGTCAGCCACTTCGTTCGCCCCGGCGGGGCCTTGGACAAAGAGGCTTACCGCCGCGGCACCAGTGTCTACCTCATCGACAAAGTGGTGCCGATGTTGCCGGAGCAACTGTCCAACGGAATCTGCTCACTGATGCCCAATGAAGATCGCTTGGCGTTCTCCGTGTTCATCACCTACGATGGACAGGGGCACCCCATCGCGACGCGTTTTGCCAAAAGCATCATCCGTTCACGCCAGCGTTTGGCCTACGAAGAAGCCTTGGCGCTCATCGAAGGCCGCCCCACGGAAATCGCCTGCGGGCCCTTGGATCCACGCACGGCGCCGATGTTGCGCGAAACGCTCGCCCTCACGCGTCAGCTCAAAAAGATCCGTGAACGCAATCATGCCTTGGAGCTGGCGTCTCAGGAAGTGGAGATTGAGTTGGACAAAGAGGGGCGCATGGTCGGCATTCATCCCGCGTCCAACGACGAGTCCCACCAGCTCATCGAATGCTGCATGGTCGCCGCCAATGAGGCCGTGGCCAAAGAGTTGGTCACCCACCAAGTGGCAGTGCTCAACCGTCTCCATGAGGCGCCGGACGACGAAAAGATCGCCAAATTGGAGCTTGAGCTTCGGAAACTCGGAATCCGCCCGCGCAATCTGCGTGAACCCAAAGAGCTGGCGGCCCTCTTGCGGGAGACTGCCTCCCATCCGTTGAAATACCACATCCACACGCTCATTTTGCGTTCGCTCAAGCGTGCGCTCTATTCCTCCAAACAACATGGGCACTTCGGGCTCGCCCTCACGTATTATTCCCACTTCACCTCCCCCATCCGGCGTTATCCCGACCTCGTGCTGCACCGCCAACTGGCCGACTATCTCACGCCCGGCGGACACGGTGGACGACTGGATGCCGGATGGCTGGAACGTGCCGCAGCCCGTGCCACCGAGCGCGAAATGATTGCCGACGAGGCCGAACGGGCGCTCACCGAAATCAAAAAGTATCGCTTCCTCCAGCAACAGCTCGATGCCCGCTCCCCGCAGGTCTACGACGCTGTGGTGGTGGCCGTCAAGCCCTTCGGATTCTTTGTGGACGTGATCGATCTCCAAGTTTCCGGCATGGTGCATATTGCCGGGATCTCGAAGCAATTCGTCACCTTCAACCCCACAAGCGAAACGCTCTCGGCAGGGAAGCTGTCCATCAAGGCAGGCATGAGCCTAAAAGTCTACGTGGCCAAAGTGGATTTCCCGAACCGTCGGCTCGACTTCGCCTACGTTCAAGATTCTGCCGTGGACCTCTGGAATGGCGGTCGCCACGCGGAAGAGACGCGCCGCGCGGCCATTGCAAAGACTCGAGGCGGGAAGTCCCATTCCGGTCGCCGTATGCCCGCCAAGGAAACCGCGGCACTCCCCATAAAGACCCCTAAGCGCACAACGTCGCCGAAGTCCGTGTCTGCGCCGAAGAAACCGTCCAAGCCGGCCCAACCCCGCCGGAGGGGCGGCAAGAAGGGAGCCGCTGAGTGAAGCGTGCTTCTTACCACAATCACACGGTCTTCAGCGATGGAGCGGAGACGCCCGAGGAGTTCCTTCGTCAGGCCTTGACCCAGGGCGTGGAGATCCTCGGGTTCGCAGACCACTATTATCGCAATCCGGGGGATTCCGACCCCTTCCCGGAATGGGCGTTGAAGCCACATTTGGAGACACGTTATTTCGAGGTGTTATCCGAACTCAAGGCCAAAGCCCCCATTGAAATCCGAACGGGATTGGAATTTGATTGGCTGGACGGCTCCGCTCCGTGGCTTGCCCCAATGGCCCAAAATCCCCGCCTTGATTATGCCATCGGTTCCGTGCATTACGTGGGCACAACCTGCTTCGATTGCTCACGCACCTTGTGGGAAAGCCTCTCACAAGAGGAAATCGACGATTTGGTGCGCCGTTATTGGGTGGCCGTGCGCGAGATGGCCGAAAGCGGTCTGTTCGACATCGTTGGTCACATCGACCTCATCAAGAAGTTCGGATTCTATGCCGCCACCGACGTTACGCCGTGGGTGCGCGAGGCGCTGGATGCCGTGAAAGCCGCAGACATGGTGGTGGAACTCAACACCTCCGGATGGCGCAAAGATTGCCAAGAGTGCTATCCGAGCGAGGCCATCCTGCGTGCCTGTTATTGCCGAGAAATCCCCGTCACCGTCTCGGCAGACGCCCATCGAGCTCGCTTTGCCTGTTCCAATTTCTCTCGGGCTTATGACTTGCTAGCCCGGGTGGGATACACAGAGCTCACCCGCTTCCGTGCACGTGAGCGCTTCTTTGAACCGTTGGAGCCGTAATCAATCTCAGAAAGGACCCTATGCCGCTCCCATCCTACATTCTTTGGCCGCTTTCCATCATTTTGGGCGTGTTTCTTTTCAGCCTCGCGGTATTCATCCATGAGCTTGGGCATTTTGTCGTAGCCCGACTGCTTGGGCTTCGTGCCGACGTCTTCTCCATCGGATTTGGCCCGGCACTATGGAAACGCAGGATGTGGGGGACAGAACTTCGGTTCTCCGCGATTCCGTTCGGCGGATATGTCTCCCTCCCGCAATTGGACCCGGAGGGGATGCAACGCCTTCAAGGCGAACACGGGGAAACGTTGCCGCCCGCTTGTCCGTGGAAACGGATTTTGGTGGCGCTCGCCGGCCCGATGGGGAATCTTGTGTTGGCGCTGATCTGTGCCGCGGCGATTTCGTGGTTTGCCCCGGAAGGGGCGACCGGAGCCTCCACCACCATTGGCTACGTGGAGCCGGATTCCTCCGCATGGGAAGCCGGCCTACGCAAGGGGGATCGCCTCCTCTCCGTCAATGGCACAACCATCCGGTCGTGGAGTGATTTCCAAACGGAATGTTTCCTCTCCGGAGGCACCAACGATGTCGTCACCTTGACCTACGAACGTGCCGGGAAATCCGCCGAAACCAACGCGGTCCTTGATACGCAGCTTGCCGAAAATGAGCCAATCTACGGCATCGGCGGGATGTTGCCTGGGCCGTTGGAGCTTGGCATCGGGTCGGTGGAGCCGGATTCTCCCGCTGCCCAAGCGGGTTTGCAGCCGGGCGATCGCATTCTTTCTGTTGACGGGGTTCCCTTTGAACGCTTTGAACAACTGACGCGCCGTGCGGATCCAACGGCCCCCGTTACGCTTGAAGTCCGTTCCCCGCAGACAGGGGAGACGACAACGGTTTCGCTCCGCCCCGTGCGGCTTGCCGCCATTGAGGGCGACCCGGAGCCTGACCGCCCACGCCTCGGAATCGTGATGGCCATGTTTGGTGAGCACCACTTCCAATGGATGGCCGAACGCGGCGTTTGGGCTCAAATTGGCTCCGATGCCTCCGGGGTGGTTCGCGTGTTAAAAGCCTTGACCCTTCCACAGAAAGAGGGCGAGGCTGGACGTGCGGCAAAAGGTCTCGGCGGTCCGCTCATGATTCTGGGCATGATGGTGCAGGTCGTGCAGATGGGCTTGTGGATCAGCCTTGGGTTCCTGCGTCTTATTTGCGTGAACTTGGCATTGCTCAACCTTCTGCCGCTGCCGGTGCTGGATGGTGGGCATATCCTCTTTGCCCTCTATGCCCTAATCCGCAGGAAGGAGGTCAGCCCCAAGGTCATCGGCTGGCTCACCAATGTGTTCGCTTGTCTGCTTATTGGGCTGATGCTGCTTTTGGTTTTCCGCGATTCGCTCCGGTTCGTCACACGCTTCTTCGGATAACCTCCATGACGCTCCGCCACCAGACCCGACAGATTCATGTAGGCCCCGTTGCCGTTGGCGGCGGCGCTCCGGTCTCCGTACAAACCATGGCCAACGTCCCCACGGCCGACATCCCCGCCGTGTTGCGGCAGATCGATCGTGCCGCGGAGCTCGGCTGTGACATCTTCCGTGTGGCCGTGCCCAATGCCGAAGCCGCCGAAGCCCTCCGCACGCTCTGTGCCCGAAGCCGCCTTCCGCTTGTCGCGGACATTCATTTCGACTATCGGTTGGCTTTGGCGGCCTTGGAGGCAGGGATTGCCGCCCTGCGCATCAATCCGGGAAACATTGGAGGCGCTGAACGTGTCCGAGCCGTGGTTGAAGCCGCTCGTCCGCGTAGGATCCCCATTCGGATTGGCGTAAACGGCGGTTCTCTGGAGCGCCCGCTTCTCGACAAATATGGCTTTGCCACGCCGGAAGCGCTGGTGGAGAGCGCGTTGGGGCATGTCCGCCTGCTGGAAGAGCTGGATTACCGAGAGATCAAGATCTCCGTGAAGGCCTCAGATATTCCGCGCACATTGGCGGCCTACCGTCTGCTTGCGGAACGTGTGGATTATCCCCTCCACTTGGGACTTACCGAGGCGGGAACCGCCTTGCGCGGAACCGTGACCAGTTGCGTTGCGCTTTCGCGTCTGCTGGAGGAAGGCATCGGCGACACGCTTCGGATTTCTCTCACGGCCCCCATTGAGCAGGAGGTTCGCGTTGGCGTGGAGCTTTTGCGGGCCTGTGGACTTCGGCAGCCGGGAGCATGGGTCACCAGTTGTCCCACCTGTGGGCGTACCCAGGTGAACGTCCAGGCGGCAGCGGAAGTTGTCTCCGACGCGTTGGAATCGTTCTATCGCACCCATCCCGATGCCCGGCGCATTCATGTGGCCGTGATGGGTTGTGTGGTGAATGGCCCCGGCGAAGCCCGAGAAGCCGATCTGGCCCTCTGCGGAGGCAAAGGCACCTTTGCGCTCTTCCGCAAGGGGTGCCACCTTGCCACGTTTCCCGAGTCGGAGGCCGTAGATACGTTATTGCGCCTTGTCGCCGAAGAGGCGTGCCAAAAATCACCGCGATGAACATTCTGATCGTCACCCCCACTTACAACGAACGTGAGAATATCACTGCCTTTGTCCAAGCCGTGCTGGCGGAACTTCCCTCGGCCCACCTCCTCGTGGTCGACGATGCGTCGCCGGACGGCACAGGGACAATCGCAGATACGCTTGCGCAAGCTGAACCGCGGCTCCACGTGCTCCATCGAAAAGGGAAAGAGGGACTCGGACGCGCGTATGTGGACGGATTCCGGTGGGCGCTTAAGCGTGGATACGACCGCATCATTCAAATGGATGCCGATTTTTCCCATGATCCCAAAGATCTTCCGCGCCTGTTAAACGCATCCGAAACCGCCGATTTGGTCATCGGCTCGCGATATGTCGGAGGTGTGCGCGTGCTCAACTGGCCATTGCGCCGCCTGATGCTCAGTTATGGCGCCGGCATCTATGTGCGTATGCTCACGCGGATGCCCGTGATGGACCCGACGGGTGGATACAAGTGCTTCCGCCGAGAAGTGTTGGAGGCCATCTCATTGGGCGCCATCGCGGCGGAGGGTTACGGTTTCCAAATTGAGGTCAACCATGCCGCATGGCAAAAAGGCTTCCGTCTGAAAGAACTCCCCATCGTCTTCGCCGACCGCACGGCAGGCACCTCCAAAATGTCCCTCGCCATTGCACGGGAGGCCATCGTTTTGGTTCTGAGGCTAGCGGTTCGCGCACGCTTCCGCCGTCCGGGAAACGCACGGGAAGTGGACGCCTCGTAACCTCCACGCCCGAAAGATCAATTCCCCCACCCCTGCGCCTGAAGAATGGCCGGCAACGCAATCGCCGCGGTATCCGTCCGAAGCGGACGCGGCCCAAGCGTGATCGGGTGGAATCCTCGCTCCATAAACGCGGCGGTCTCCTCATCCGTCCACCCGCCATCCGGGCCAATGGCCACAAGGGGGATTCCGGGAGCCTCCTCCGGCACCGGCGAACGGGAGGTCGCCGGGTTGGCAATGAAGCGCATCCCATTGTCGGCAGGAAGCATCTCCCAAAGCGCACGGAGTTTGGGCACAACGACAACCCTTGGGAGTGCCGTCGTCTTTGCCTGCATCAAGCCTTCCAAAAGCACCGGCCGATACTCCTCTTCACGCAACAGATGCATGGAAAAGTAACTCTTCTCCACCTTCGCCGCACCCGTCAGGAAAATCCGCCTCACCCCCATGGCCGCACTTTGGAAAAAAATGCGCCGAAGCGATCGCGGCCGAGGCAACGCAAGGACAAGGTCATACCACGGCGGCAACGAAACGGAATCCAGCGAAGCCTCAAACGCAACGCCTTGATCTGAAACATCCGTCACCATCGCCACGCCGCACAACCCATCCACCACCCCGACCCGAAAGGTACTCCCCGGGCTCGCATGCAGGAACGAACGCAAATGCTCGGCCCTCGTTCCGGAGAGAAACCCACGCGTACCCTCCAGTTCGTGAGGCTCCAAAAGGATCAGATTCATTCGATGGCACCCAAGTCACTGCCAAGCGTCGCGAGGTCAATCGAACCTTGGTAAACCTCCCGCACGGGGCCCGTGAGTGTGAGCCCGGTGCACCGATTGGCACGCCAATCCGAATCGACGCCAAGGATAAAGCCGCCCCCGGTGCGAACCGTCATCGGCAACACACCCCCATGCGCCTCCACAGCCGTGACGGCCGCCGCCACAGCCCCGGTGCCGCATGCGCCGCTCTCGGCCTCGACCCCTCGCTCATACGTGCGGATGCTCAGGCGATCCGGCTCCCGCTGAATCACAAAATCCACATTGACCCCTTCGGGCGCGAACGTTGGATGCAGACGGATCGCCCGCCCCAACTGATCCACATCCACCCGCTCATTCTCGCTCACGCGAACAACGAAGTGCGGCACCCCGGTGTTGATGTAATCGCCCTCCACACGGCGCTCCCCAACATGAATCACCATCCCGTAATTCCGAGCCGTCGGCTCAGGCATCCACACCCGAACGTTGCAAGCATCCACGATTTCCGCATCCAGCAACCCGCACGACGTCTCCATCGTCATGGACTTCGGTGCGGCACCGATCCGGTGGGCGAACCATGCCGCGCACCGGGCCCCATTGCCGCACATATCCACTTCCGTCCCATCGGGATTCAGAAACCGCATTCGGAAATCCGCACGGTTCGACCGCTGGATAAGGATGACCCCCTCACAGCCAACCCCCGTCCGGCGGGCGGCCAAAAGGCTCATCAGCACGTAATCCTGCCACGGGACGGTGCCCTGACGGTCGTCGACCATCACGAAATCGTTGGCGGCGCCATGCATCTTTGTAAATTGAAGCACCATCTTCGGGATCTCCTTAGCGTGGCGATATGATAGCAAAAGCGGCTTGCCGGGGCTATCTGACGACGACGGAAGCGAGCCCACCCTTTGACCACGTCACACCAAAAACGTTTTTTATTGCGGGGCACCAAAGGAGGTGCTAGAATTGAAGACCGATTTGCGTTTGGAAACCACAAAGCAAACGAAAGGCAAAAGCATGAGTCAGTATGTCGCGCGCGTGCTCAATGAAACCCTGGCCAAGAATGCCCACGAAAAGGAATTCTTGCAGGCGGTGACCGAGGTCTTCGGATCGCTCGAAACGGTGATCGAAGCCGAGCCCAAATATGAAAAGCACGCAATTCTCGAGCGCATCGTCGAGCCCGAGCGTGTGATCCAATTCCGAGTGCCTTGGGTGGATGATCAGGGCAACTACCGCGTGAACCGCGGTTTCCGTGTGCAGTTCAACTCCGCCATCGGCCCCTACAAAGGCGGCCTGCGCCTCCATCCTTCCGTGAACCTTGGCATCCTCAAGTTCCTCGGCTTCGAGCAGGTGTTCAAAAACTCTCTGACCACCCTGCCGATGGGCGGTGGCAAGGGCGGCTGTGATTTCGATCCCAAGGGCAAGAGCGACAACGAAGTCATGCGCTTCTGCCAGAGCTTCATGACGGAACTCTTCCGCCACATCGGCCCCGACACCGACGTCCCCGCCGGAGACATCGGCACCGGCGCCCGTGAAATCGGCTATATGTTCGGCCAGTACAAGCGCCTCGCGAACGAGTTCACCGGTGTGCTCACCGGCAAGGGCCTCACATGGGGCGGTTCGCTCATTCGCCCCGAAGCGACGGGCTACGGCCTCATTTACTTCGCCGACAGCATGATGAAGGCTGCCGGGGATTCCCTCGCGGGGAAGACCTGCGTGGTCTCCGGCTCGGGCAACGTGGCCCAGTTCGCCGTGCAGAAACTCCAGCAGTTGGGCGCCAAGGTCGTCACCCTGTCCGATTCCAACGGGTTCATCCATGATCCCGATGGCATCGACGCGGAGAAGCTGGCCTACGTGATGGAGCTCAAGAACGTCCGCCGCGGACGCATCAGTGAGTATGCCACGAAGTATCCCACCGCCACCTACACCCCCAACGCCAAGCCTTGGGGCGTTCCCTGCGACTGCGCCTTCCCTTGCGCCACGCAGAACGAACTCGATGGCGAGGCCGCCAAGACCTTGGTCGCCAACGGGTGCCGCCTCGTGGCGGAAGGCGCCAACATGCCCTCCACCATCGAAGCCATCGAAGTCTTCCAAAGCGCCGGCACGTTGTACGCTCCCGGCAAGGCCTCCAATGCCGGTGGCGTGGCCACCTCCGGCCTTGAAATGTGCCAGAACTCGATGCGCCTCTCGTGGTCTGCCGAGGAGGTGGACGCGAAGCTCCAGTCCATCATGAAGGCAATCCACGACAACGCCTACGCCACGGCGGAACGGTTCGGCAAAAAGGGCGACTACCTCTTCGGTGCCAACGTGGCCGGTTTCGTGAAGGTCGCGGAAGCCATGATCGCTCAGGGACACTGCTAACGCATCCCAAAACGAACCAACGCCGTCTCCCCATTGGGGTGGCGGCGTTGTTCTTTTTGCTAGACCGTTCTTGGAACAAGTCCCCGAGACAAAGGCCCCGGCTCCTCCATGGTAGATCCAAGCTCCCCACACAAAAACGTCGCACGGACAAACCGCGCGACGCGAGAGATCAAATCTTTCCGAATCTTCGGAGATTAGGCCTCGGGCATGGTCTTGCGAAGGCCCTGACCACGATCGCCTTCCTTCCACTGACCACGCTTGATCAGCAGGTTAATCCGCTCGAAGCGCTTGAGAACATTGCGCTTGGCCGTAATCTTTCCGGAACCCTTGAGACTTCTGTGCTGGCTCATGAATGAACCTCCTTAACGCTTGCTGGGGAGTGCCCCACCTCTAAAAGAAAGTTGCGAAATAATAACAAAACGTATCGGCTGATGCAACTGTTTTTCCCGGGGCCGCACCTCTGAGCCATTCACATCTCCTTGTGCGCGCCCGGGAAACACGATGCACGCAGTTATCCGATGAACCGCCGAACACCGGGAAGGCGATCAAGCGCTGAAATGATCCCCCACGTGATGCACAGCCCAAGGAGTGCCGAAACCGGCACCAACACAGGGATTGGCAAGAAGGGACGAAGGATGAAGTACACCCCGGTGACGAAGACATAGTGCGAGCAAAACACGCCGAACCCGCACTTCGAAAAATCCTTCAACAGCCCAAGGATCGGGGCGGGGGCCCAATTCAAGTGCTTGATCACCAAGAAGAGCGCCGCCGACATCATGGCCACCGGAACCGAGCAATACCACCAAAAATATTCCGCCGCCTTCAGCGTGCAACCCGGGCGGTTCCACATCCAATGCGTCCCAAACCCGACAATGGCATATCCCACCAACAGGAGCGGCACAGTCACCGCAAGCGTGCGTGCCAACGGCAAGCGAACATCCTTCAGCACATGGCCGAGCACAAGGTACCCCACAAAGCCCCCAAACATGTAGAGGCCGTCACACGCATTCCAATCGCACGCGCCAAGAATCGGGTAAAGGTCATAAGACACCGTCTTGGCCAGATCAATGGTCGGCGCACCAAGGAAACGGACGGCATAGTCTGAAAGAAAAGCGGCCCCAAACGACGTGCGCAACAACGCATCCAGCAAAAGCGGCCAATACCACAACAGGAGCGTCACCCCCCAAAGGCCAAGAAACGTCACCTTCGCCCGCAATGTCGCCTCACGAAGCCACGCAGAGAGAATCGGCATAAACAGGTAAAGGCCAACCAGCAGATAAACGTACCACAGTTGGACGGCGTACTGGTTGAACTGAAAAAGCGAAAGGAAAAAGGTTCGCACAATGCTCGCGGCATCCGTGTGCAGAGGCGCGGCGAAGGGGAAAAAGACCTTTTGGATCGTCTCCACCGCGACGCCAGAAGAATGCAACACCCAAGGCAATGCGGCATAAACCGCCGTCCACACCAAAAACGGCAACACCACCCGCGTGACCCGCCGGCGAACCATCCCGCCGAAATCTTCCTGCGTCGGCAACAGCAACGCACCCGTCAGCATGACAAACAACGGGACGCACGGACGAACAAAGGAGCCATAAATCTCAATCCACAGTTTCTCCGCCGGCGTCCCAAATGCCGACAGCGGATCTCCCGCGTGGCAGACGCAGACCAAAAACATGGCGATGACGCGAAGCCACCCCATCCAAGGGACAAACGGCTTCTGCGAAGTGGCGGACAACGGTACAGGCTTCATCCGAAGACTCCTTATCGAAACATACGCCTTCGTAGGGTACCACAGTTCCCCCCATCGCGCGCCCCAAAAGTGTCAATGAATGCCTCCTGTACACCGAAGGATGCATCCCACCCGCCCACTGCATCCTCTCGGTGCCCGCCCAAGGCAGGCTCCTCCAAAATGAGAGGCTCCGTATCGCGAGGTGAGATACGGAGTCTCGAAGAGGGAGATGCAGTATGCCCCAACACCGCCCACGATGCGTCTTCCTGTAGGCAGAGACGTGAAAAGGGAATTTCACCTTGCCGATTCTCACGAAATGCGCCTATACTGCCTGCATGAAACGTGTCCTTCTGACGATGCTGTTCCCCGCACTGGCAAGTGCCATCGCATTGACCCCCAATGTCCGGCCGGATGGAACCTTCTCCGTGTGCCGGCTGGGTGAAGCGGTGATTCCTTTCACAGAGGGTATATGGTCGGGGCCTTCGTTGCTGGCACAGGAAACGCTCAAAGCCGCGCTCAAACGTCAGCCGCCGGAAGGAATCACATGGAAATTGGAACACCGACAGGCAAACGACGAAATCGTGTTGCGCGCCTCCGTCACCAACACCCGGCAAGAGGCATGGTCACCCCTTCGTTTTTCCCTGCGTGTGGGGTTGGATTGTTGGATGACCCATTTCCCGCAGTGGCGGACACGCTTTGTCCCAACCTTGCTCCGCAGTGAGCAAACCCACTTCTACGGTTATGCTCAGAGCCCCAACGGCCTTATCATTGGCGTGGCCTCCCCCCACCCTGTGGCTTCCTGGACGCAACTGTTCAACGGAGGCGGACATCGCATCCGCACCTTTGACTTGGACCTCCTCTGTTCCGCGCCGCTTCCGCCGCATCACCCCCAAGGGGCCACGGCTTCCACCCTCGCCCCGGGCGAGACCCGCGTTTGGGAGGTTCGGTTGGCCGCGTTTCAAGACGTAGGGGCTTGGCGAGCATGGGCACGGCGGGTGACGGAGGGCCCGGTGCCTGAAGTGGCCCAAACCACGTTCTTTGGGCCCACCGAGGAGGTGAACTTCGGCGCACCGGTACAAGTGCTCCGCGAGGATGGCACCCCGGCGGACGCGGAAGCGCACGCCGTTTGGGACCTTCCGGCGGGCCACTATCGAGCCGTTGCCGCGAACGGAAAAACGGCCACCTTTTCACTCTTTGCCCCCCGTTCTTGGGAAACGTACCTCCGCTGGGGACGAAAAGAGGCCCTGCGCGTGCAACCCACCGTGTCACATCACGCCGAATGCGTCTATCCCTTCTTCTCTTACCTTCTCGCCCGGAAGCACTGTCCCGACGCCGCGCAAGACGCCAAGGCCGAAGCAATTTTCCAAGATCTCTTCCCCAAACATTACGACCGCGAAAAGGGCCGTCTGCGCACCACCTTCCGGATTCAGGATACCGCGATCTGGGCCAGCATCCTCGCAGACCGCTACGCCATCACCCATAATGAGGACGACCTTCTGCAAGCCAGCCGCCTGTGTGATTACTTGCTCACCACGCAGTTAGCGGACGGCGCCTACTACGCCACGCACGGAAAGACCCGAACGCACTACACTTCCGTGATTTACCTCGCCAAATCCATTCTGGAGGTCATGGATGAGGAGCGTACGCTTGCGGCGTCCAAATCTGAGTGGGCGGCCCGCTATGCCCGCCTCTCGGCCTCTGTCCGCCGGGCCATCGAAAACCTTGCCGATCATCTCGATGACATCCAAACGGAAGGCGAGCAGACCTTCGAGGACGGCATGATCTCCTGTTCCATCCTCCAACTCGCCCTCTATGCCCTCAAGACCCCCGACGCCGCCTTCGCGCAAAAGTGCACCGCGGCGGCGGAAACCCTTTGGAATCTGCATCGTTGCCTCACCATGAGCGAGAGCCCCGATGCCCGCGTCACGGGGGCGACCATCCGTTATTGGGAAACGCAATACACCGTCTGCCTCATGGCAAACTGCCTGAACTCTCCCTGTGGGTGGACGGCGTGGAAACTCTACGCCAATCACTATCTCTACCTCCTCACCGGAAAAGAAATCTACCTCACCCAATATTTCAACGGACTCGGCGCCTGCCTACAACTGTTCGACCACACCAGCGGGCGTCTTCGCTGGGGGTTCACCCCCACCCCCGCCTTTTATGCCCGCTATGCCGCCAAAGCCCCCGACGGCCACCCAAAGGAGTTTGTCTGGAAGGAAGGCTGGTTTGGCGAGCAGTATATTGAGCAAATCAGCGACTGGAACCGCTCCGACCCCATTTGGCGAAAGAAGTGGGGCATTGACAATTTTGTCCATGAGATCGTGAAATGTATGGAAGAAGGGGCCTACGGCACCGGCTACCTGCACCAGCGGGAGGATGGTTCACTTCTCGCCTACGGCGGCATTGCCGAAACGTTGCCAGGCGGGGCCCTTTCCCTGCGCGCCGAAAACACGGTGCGTCTCGTGGTTCGCCTTGCCAAGCCTTCCACGGTGATGTTCCAAGGGAAAGCGGCCGCTCTGCCCGCCGGGCTTCACATCCTCGGGAAGCCTTTTCCCGGCCTTGCCCCACTCTGACGGCCGAAGGGCTTTAAGCAACCAAAATCAGACCTTCCCTGCGAGGAATGCGCGTGCATTCGCATCGGTGATTGCGTCTAGCTCCTCCGCTGGAAGCCCGCGCAATCGCGCAAGTTCACGCAGGACAAGACGAAGATTGCCCGGCTGATTGAGCAGTGCGTGCCACTGTCCCAACACCAGCGGTTCTCCGCCGCGTGGGAACATATCCGGAGCATCCGTCTCAATCAACAGACGATCCAAAGGCAACGCCGCCGCCAATCGTGGGAGCGTCTGCGCCCCTCGCGCCAAAAGCCCGCCGCCAACCCCAAACCATACATCCCGGCGACGAAGAAAAGGATGTGCCAAAAGATCCGCCGGGAAACTGACGCCATGGAGCATCCATGCGGGAATCCGCCCGGCCCAGGGTTCAATCTCCCGCAAAAGCGCCCCCCACGCCCGGGCTCCATGAAGCACCACGGGGCGCCCAAGGCGAGCCGCCAGCGCCAACTGGGTGCGCAACACGGAACGCTGCGCCGCACCGCCATCAAACACCTTTCGAATGCCATCCAGCCCAATCTCACCCACAAGCGCCGAAGGATCGCGCACCAATGCGCCCGTCAAATATTCGGCCCAATCCGGACAGGCCAATGACGCCTGCCATGGATGAAGGCCATAGGCCGTTGAAACCTCCAGCGCGCAAGAGACCTCCGCCGCCCACTCTTCCGGGCGCGAGGCACAATCAATGCACGCCGAGACGCCTGCCTCCACGGCATCCTTCACAAAGCGCCGATGATAAGGCAGGATACGGGCATCACGAAGATGAAGGTGGGCGTCAAACATAAATCAAAGGCAGAGAGTCAAACAACGAGCGCAAAAGAAAGGCGGGGCGATAACACGCGCCCCGCCCTCTGTCGCCTTAGGCTTTCAGATCGGCATCCGGCCAAAAGACCTTGGGCTCCGCGGAGAGACGAAGGCCATCGGCCGTCGGCAATGCGGCAAACCGCGCCTTCATCTCATCGAGGGTATCCCCTCCAAGACGTTCCATCAAAGCCGCCGCCAGCTCAATGAGGATGACGCTTTCCAACACCACGCACGCCCGCGGCACGGGGCACGTATCCGAACGTTCGTAAGCCGTCTCTGATGCCGCCCCTGTCGCGAAATCAATGCTCCGCTGAGGGGCCAACGTCGTGGGAATCGGCTTCATGGCCGCGCGCACCACCAATGGTTGCCCCGTCGTCATGCCAGCTTCCAAGCCTCCGCAACGGTTCGTCGGGCGCGTCACATGGCCTTCGCCATCACGAACGATCGCATCATGCAAGGCGCTTCCCGGGATGGCGGTGTCATGGAAAGCATCCGCAAAGGCCACGCCTTTAATGGCGTTCATTCCAAGGACCGCCGCACCGATGCGGGCATCGAGACGGCGCTCCGGCGTGACATATGAACCCAGCCCAATCGGCAATCCCGTGACAGAGCAAACCATCACGCCCCCCAAGGTCTCCCCCTTGGAACGGGCCACATGAATGGCATTGGCATAGGCATCTTCGTGCGCTTGGTCAGGCGCACGGGAGGGCGAACCTTCCGCAAACGCCAATGCCGCGTCCAACGGCGTATCCCCCTCGGAGACATCACCAAGCGAGGCCACGTAAGAAGAGGCATGGATGCCGAAATGTCCCAACAATGCGCGCGCAATGGCACCCACCGCCACACGGCAAGCCGTCTCTCGGGCACTGGAGCGCTCCAACGCGCAACGGATATCGTCAAAACCGTACTTCACACAGGCCGCAAGGTCTGCATGACCGGGCCGCGCCACCGTATAGGCCGGCACGGCCCGACCCCGCCACGCGGCATGGTCCTTGTTGGGAATCCGCAAAGCGATGGGGGCTCCTGTGGTCTTCCCGGCCATGACACCCGCAAGGATTTCGGCCCGGTCGGTCTCGATGTCCATGCGCCCACCCGCGCCGGCCTTGAGTTGTCTGCGGGCGAGATCCGTCGCCAGCATATCCTCGTTGAGCGGCAATCCGGCGGGGACCCCCTCAACGATGACGGTAAGGCAAGGGCCATGAGACTCACCGGCGGAAAGATAATGAAAGGCCATCTGGGGCTCCCTCAGGAAAAAAGTGCGACTCCCCACGCCACCCCAAGGGCGACGGTAAGAGCGACCCGGACGGCGGAGCGCCGTTCCGGGTCGTAGATGTCAACGAAATGCGTGTACAGCTGCTGCCAAAGCATCAGCGGCTCTCCAGCGCTTTGACTTTGGCCTCAAGATCTGCCACCTTCTTCTTCAACTTCTCGACGAGACGCGGCAACAAGAGACCCTCGGCGAACTTGCGCTTGGGAATGGCAGGCGTACCGGCCACATATTCGCCCTCCGGAACGTCTTCCTTGACGCCGGCCTGCGGTGCGACCTGCGCACGCTCATGCACCGTGAGATGCCCGGAGACTCCGGCCTGAGACCAAATCAGGGCCCCCGTTTCAATCTTCGCGCTGCCGGCGATGCCCGCCTGCGCGATGATTCCCACAAAGGGTGCGATCTGCACGTTGTGGCCAATCTGAACCAGATTGTCGATTTTCACGCAATCACCCACGCGCGTGCGACCAAAACGGGCACGATCCACGCACGTGTTCGATCCGATCTCCACGTCGTTGCCAATCTCCACAATGCCGACTTGCGGCACCTTGGTGATGACAGGGCCTTGGGCGCCGATCTCCACCGTGTAGCCGTAGCCATCGGTACCGATCTTCACCCCCGCATGAAGGATCACCCGATCGCCCAACACGCAGGATTCTCGAATATTCACCTGCGGATAGAGGTGGCAGTTTTTGCCGATGGAGACGTTTTGGGCAATGAAAACCTGCCCCTCAATGACCGTCCCGTCGCCAATGGACGCACCATCCTCAATCACGGTGTAGGGGCCGATGTAAAGATCCTTCCCGAGCGTGACGCCCTCACCGATAACGGCAGTGGCATGGATTCCCGGTTCCCGAATCACAGGTTTAGGGCCAAAAATCGGCGCGAGTGCCGCGAACGCCTTGTTCGGATCATCCACTCGGATAAGGGCCGCGGGCGTCTCTCCCTCGTAATCCTTTGCCACCAACACAGCGGAGGCCTTTGTGTCCTTCATCTGTGCGGCATACTTCGGATTCGCAAGGAAGGAAACATCTCCCTCACGCGCCTCGGACAGGCTTGCCATCGCGTGAAGTTCAATTCCGGCATCCCCTTCGGGAACGCCATTGACCGCTTTGGCGACCTCACTGAGCTTCATCGCTTCCTCCTTCCTGCACGGGGAGTTCCGCGGCGTCGGCTTCCGGAGAGGCCGTCTCCGCTCCATCCTTCACAGGCGTATCAGAGACCTGCTCAGAGGACTCGGCCACGGGAGGCGTGGTTTCCCCTTCTGGGGTTCCCTCCTGCGCCGGCGCATCCGACGAAGCGGCCTCAGCCGTGGGCTCCACGCCGGCGGCCTCACGCTCACGCCGCATTTCCTCAGGCAACTTGCGGAACTTGGGATTGGTCTCAGGCAACGCCAAGACACCATTGTAGTATTCCACAATGTGCCCCTTTTGGAAGAGAAAGGCAATCTGCCGAGCCACCAACCCGGGATCCATATCCGGGAGATCGGCCTTCAGCGCCGCAAGCAACTCCGCACGTGTGCAAAGCGGGTGTGCGGCCACATAGTCAAGCGCCGCCTTGATCTCACGCACCGCATGTTCGGCCGTGAACGGGCTGGGGACCATGTTCGCGACAAACTCGGGGCCTCGCGCATCATTCCCACGGAAAAGCGTGAACTTACGGTGACGGAAGGCTCCACGCAACGCAAAGAAAAGGGAGCGAGGATAGCGTTGCTCGTCCCGAAGCGTATACTTCAGCAACAGGCGCAACGGCAACGAAGGCGACGTCTGCGCCAACGACACGGGCAAACAGACGTGCTTGGCCGAAATCACCTGCGCCGGCAAAATGTCGCGGCGGAAAATCGCCTCAGCCTGATCACGGCTATACGCGGGGCGCGTCTCCGCAGGTTGCGGTTCCGCCGTCTCGGCCTCAGAGGAGGACTCCGGCTTAGGCTCCGTGACCTTCAAGCGATAAACCGTCTGCGTGGAGACCGATTGCTTCCACGCCTCAATGGATTCAGCATCCGTGTGCATCTCCAACGTGCGCAGATAGTCCCGCTCATCCATGCCCGCCTTTGCGGCAAGTTCGGCAACGCGATGGCGGTAACTGTGGTGGTTGGGAGCGCCGACCCATTCGCCCGTGATGGTGCACTTCGCCACACGCGGGAAAACTCCGGAAGGCGGATCACAGGGTTCTTCGGAAATATCAAAGAAATCTCCGAGATGGGTGGAGAGCAAATGCTGGACCAATTCCGCCTCACTCAACGCAACCAATCCGCAACATTTGCAAGACCAGAAGCGTGTCTCCGTCTCAGGCTTCGCTTCGAAACGAACCAAGCACGCCTGTGGATTGTCCAAAAACATGGAGACGAACTTCTTGACGGGGAAGGCCACGTGCGTGCCTTGCAACGTCTTGATGATGGAGCCCAACGTCTTCTGATTCGGGAGAATGCGGATCTCGGCATCCAACGGCTTCACGGGTTCGCGACGCACGAAAGGCCGGCCACCTTCGCGGCGGGGACCACGCGGACGCTCACCCTCCGCACCTTCACGCCGAGGGGCACGCGTCCCCTCCGGGCGAGGGCCACGGCGCTCCTCTCCGTCACGGCGGGGCGGACGGGGGCCGCGCTCTCCGTCACGGCGCGGAGACCGATCACGGAACCCACCCTCCCTGCGAGGACGCTCTTCTCGGCCTGTGCGTTCGTCGTAGTTCTTGCCTTGATAACGGCTGACATATTCATCGGCGGACTTACGCGCCCACTCGGGGGCAAAGTCAAAACCGAAGCTCTCGGGTTTATCTGCGTCGCTCATGATGCGTCGCTCCTTTAGGCCTGTCCCTGCGCCACGGCAGCCAAAAGACCACCGGCAAGAATCAGGCGTTTCTGACGTTCGGACAAGTCTGTCTTCACATCAAACGTGCTGTTGTCGGAAAGATTTCTCACGGTCGCCCGGCCGTCGCCTGCGATGGCACCGCGCAACCCCTCAATAACGAGCGCGTCGCCCTGCGAAACCCGATCATAATCCGCAGGATCAACAAACGCGAAGGGAACAATGCCGAAGTTGATGAGATTGGCACGATGAATGCGCTCGATTCCCTTGGCGATGACGGCGCGAACCCCCAAGTACATCGGGCACAAAGCCGCGTGCTCACGGGAAGAACCCTGCCCATAGCTCTCGCCGGCAATGATAACGTTCGCCTTCCCCGCATCCCGATTGGCAGTGGCGTTCGCATAGAACTTCGGGTCCGTGTGCTCGAAGACGTACTTGGCGTATTCGGGAATATTGGAGCGATACTTCAAACGAGAGCCGGCCGGCATGATGTGATCGGTCGTGATCTTATCCCCCACCTTAACGGTGGCGACTCCTTCCAAACGCTCCGGAAGCGGCTTTCCCGGAGGCACTTGACCGATGTTCGGCCCACGAACGATCGCCGTTTCAGGAATGCCGACTCCCGCCGTATCACGATAAAGGAACATCCCATCGTCCACCGTAAAGGCCTGAGGCATCTCCACCGACGGCACATCAAGCGTCCTCGGATCAGCAAAGGCTCCGGCAAGCGCGGAAGCGGCGGCCGTTTCGGGGGAGACAAGATAAACCTTGGCAGACTGAGTCCCGGAACGCCCCTCGAAATTGCGATTGCTCGTACGGAGGCAAACCGCATTCGTGGAAGGGCTCATGTGCGCACCGATGCAAAATCCGCAAGCGTTTTCGAGGATACGGCATCCCGAAGCGATCAGCTCTCCGAGCAACCCTTCGTCCGCAAGCATTCTCACCACCTGCTTGGAGCCACAGGCAATGCCAACCTCCACATCCGGGTGAACCTGTCGCCCCTTGAGCAACAGCGCCACCGTCTTGATGTCCCGATAGGAGGAATTCGTGCAGGAGCCAATCATAATCTGCTGAACACGCTGGCCGACGTGCTCGGCGACCGTCTCGATGTTCCCGGGGTTGTGAGGCGCGGCTGCGAGCGGCTCGAGCGTGGAAAGATCCAGCTCCCACGTTTCATCGTACGTCTCGTCATCCGCGGCAAGCGGCACCCAATCCGCCTCGCGGCCCTGGGCCCGGAGAAACGCGCGCGTAACCTCATCAGAGGGGAAAACGGACGTCGTGACGCCAAGCTCCGCGCCCATGTTGGTAATCGTGGCGCGGCTGGGAACATCAAGCGTCGCGACCGCCGGTCCGTAATACTCAAAGACCTTGCCGACATTGCCCTTGGAGCCAAAACGGCGCAACACCGCAAGAATGACGTCCTTCGCGGAAACACCGGAAGGCAAAGCCCCCGTGAGGCGAATGCCCACCACCTTGGGCCAAGCGATGTAATACGCACCGCCACCCATCGCCACGGCCACATCAATGCCGCCAGCCCCGATGGCAATCATGCCAATGCCGCCGCCCGTGGGCGTGTGGGAGTCCGAACCGATCAACGTCTTGCCGGGCTTTCCGAAACGCTCCAAGTGAAGCTGATGGCAGATGCCGTTCCCAGGCTTTGAATAGACGATGCCATAGCGTTTCGCGACGCTTTGCAGATAGTCATGGTCATCGGCGTTCTCAAACCCTATCTGCACGGTGTTATGGTCGACGTAGCTCACCGAGAGCTCCGTCTTGACACGATCAATGTCCATGCTTTCAAACTGAAGGTAGGCCATCGTGCCCGTGGCATCTTGGGTCAACGTTTGGTCAATGCGAATCGCCACCTCTTCCCCCGCAACAGGATTGCCAGAGACAAGGTGCGCACGAAGGATCTTTTCGGTTACATTCATGGCAAGACAAAGAGACTCGGAAAACTCAAACAGCCTTACGGGCGGCAAAACGGCGCTTCAAGGTATACCAAAACGGCGCCACATACACGTAAAAAAGCGTCACAGGGACCAAGTAACAGCAACTGATGACGGCCGTCTTCGGGCCAATGAACAGTCCGAGGAACGCCAACACGCCGATAAACTGCCCAATCGGTGTGTTCGTCGGCTTGGGATACTTGAAGGGAGAGACCTGCAACAGCAAGCAAATCACGCAGTTGGCATACATCACCCAAGAGAGCCAGCCACCATCCTGCAACGTCACCCACGCCGGGAGCGGATGGCTCACCCCAAATCCCTTCTTCCACGCCTCGATGAACAGAATGATACCCGCCAAGCAAAGCGCATTCACCGTGATGGGCATCCCGGTGTAGCCACTCATGCCGTGATCCTCATCCACGACCTTGAATCGCGCCAAGCGCACGGCCCCCGAAAGCACAATCGCGAGCGCGACAAGCGCCCCAATCGTATGGAGCCCCCCGGCGGCGGGATTGTGGAAAAGGTAAAAGTAGACCAACATCGCCGGAGCGATGCCAAAGGCCGTGATATCCACAAACGTGTCGAACTCCGCACCGAAAAGCGTCTCCGCCTTGAGCAGACGCGCCATGGTTCCATCAATGCCATCCAAAATCATTGCCCCGAGGATCAGCAAGGCGCCCATGTAGAAATTGCCCGAGGCGGAGAAGAGCACACTCATCAATCCGCAGAGCAACGCACCCGAGGTGATGGAGTTCACGAATCCCACACGATTGGCGTGAGACGACGGCTTCTTGATATGCAGAATCTTCTTCATGGCGTCCCTCCCCGTGCCACCCATCACTTCCGCTTGGCAATAATCGTCTCACCCGCGCGCACCGGGTCGCCCGGTTTCACGCAGACCTCGACGCGATCGGCCGGCAACCAAATGTCCATGCGGCTGCCAAACTTCATCATGCCC
Organism: uncultured Lentisphaeraceae bacterium; assembly: GCA_949282555.1. Taxonomy (GTDB): domain Bacteria; phylum Verrucomicrobiota; class Kiritimatiellia; order RFP12; family DVOR01; genus Spyradenecus. The sequence continues at coordinate 21,795 of CASDPK010000015.1, forward strand.
AAAATCCCACCGCGGCGCACCGGTTGGCCCTTCTCCAGCCAAAAGATGACACGGCGCACGATCGGCCCCGTAATCTGCTTGTGCAGGCAACGCAACCCATCCTTGTCTTCCACCACCACGATGGAATGCTGATTGTAAAGGCTCGACCGCTCATCCATGGTCAGCAGATGCTTGCCATGCCGATATTCGCACTGCGTCACCGTGCCACCGATCGACAAACGATTCACATGCACGTGCAGGGGCGAAAGGAAGGTGGACACACGCACCGCGCGCTGTCCGGGGAAAAACTCCTTCACCACCGCGCTCGCGGGCGACCCGTCGTCTTCCGTCACATACTGCACGGAACGCACCGTCCCCTCTGCGCCGGAAACGATGTTTTCCTCTCCCACCGGCGCCACGCGCGTGGGATTGCGGAAAAACCACAACATGAACAGCGCGAAGACGGTGCAAAGCGCCAGCCACGCCGTCGCCAGCCACGGGGCTCCCACCACCGGGCAAAGCAAACACCCTCCTCCGATGCCCAGCAACAGAGGAACCAAAATCAGCGGCCAACCATTGCGGATGACAAGTTCGTGCTCACGTTTTTCGTTGTCGTACATGATCGCTTCCGTAAGATCTTCCAATCAGGCAATCCAAGGGGCACCCCCCTCACGTCCGCCTTACTATAGCAAACGCACCTCTCAAGAGCAAAGGCCGTTTCATGCCCTCATCTCAGGGCTTGCGAAAGAGGATGATTTTCACGCCGCGCGAGACTTCAGGCCGTTTCATGCCCTCATCTCAGGGCTTGCGAAAGGGACCAAGGAAGTGTACCATGGTCTCATCATGAAAACTGTAGCCAGCTTCCTGATGATGGCCATGCTTAGCGTGGCCGGCACCGTGTTCTCAGAAACCGCACGCCGCCCCATTGTGCTCTCACCCATGGGCGACTCGCTCACGCAAGGCAACGCTTGGACGGCCGGCGGTGTCAGCGTCTGCTACCGCAAAACGCTTGCCTCCTCGCTGTGGGCCGCCGGATATGCCCCGCGATTCCAAGGCGCGCACGAGGCAAATTCCAAAGATGTCATCATCCCGGGTTGCACGGCCCACTCCGGCTTCAGCGGATGGAACATCCAAAAGGGTTTGGGCCGTGCGGCGTTCGAAGAGCATGGCTTGAATCACCTCGCCAAGGCCCCCGACGCGCAAGCGGTGCTCTTCCTTTGCGGTACCAACGATTTGGATGTTCTGAACGACCGCCAAGGAGCCGCTGAGCAAACCTTCACGGCGTGGCAGAAATTGCTGAAGCAGTGGATCGCGGCCCGCCCGGAAGTGTGGTTCGTGGTCTCCACGGTCCCGCATCAGAATCCCGAAGCCGGTGGCCATAGCAAAGCCTCCATCGACGCCTTCAACGCCTCCGTGCGCGCGCTCTTCGCGACGAAGAAGGAAACCTTGAACCGCCCCGGAGACCCCACGCCCATCGAATGCGTCACCGGCACACTCAATGAGCAAGGCCGTGCCCTCTTCGGCGCCAATGCGAAAATCGTCTTGGCCGACCTGAATCTTGCCACCCCCGCCGGGAAGACCTACTTCTCCACCGATCGCCTACACCCCACCCAACCGGGACAAGACCGTTGGGCCGCCGTGTGGCAACGTGCGCTTGAGCACCACGTCATTCCCCACCTCCCCTAAACCAAGAGGAGCCCCTATGAAACTTCCACTGCTCAGTCTCTGCGTGCTCCTTCCGCTCGCGCTGGCCTCGGCGTATGCACCCGCTTTCTCCAAGGCCGGCTATTTCGCCTCCAAAGACTCCCCGCGCGCCGTCACCGGCATGAACGTGGGGTGGGACTTCGCGCGAGGCGACGGATTCAAGGCCCGGGTCAATTTGCCGCACACGCTCAACGTCGTGGGATTTGAAGCCTCCGGCGGAAGCAACTACCAAGGCCCCGCCACCTACGAAAAGCGTTTCGATTTCACCCCCAAAGGCGCCCGGCAATTCCTCCACTTTGAGGCCATCATGGGGAAGAGCGCCATCTTCCTCAATGGCGAGAAGATTGGCGAACGCTTTGGAGGCTTTCATCCCATTCACCTGGAAGTGACGGGGAAGCTGAAGGCCAAGGGCAACGTCTTGCGTGTGACGTGCGACAACTCCGACGATCCGGATTACCCGCCCGGCAAACCGCAGACCATGCTCGACTTCTCCTATTTCGGCGGCATTTATCGCGACGTTTGGCTGGTGGAAACAGGCGCTGTGGCCGTCTCCGCACCCGGCCCGCAGGGAGGTGTCTACGTCGCCACCAAACGGCTTGGAGAAGGGAAATGGGAGGTCACCGCACGCGTCGCCCTTGATGGCGAAGGAACCGCCCACCGCTTCTATGAGGGGAAAGAAGTCCCCGAAACGTTCGTGGTGGAAAAGCCTGCCGAATGGACCCCCGACACGCCCAATCTCCACTTCCTGCGCGTGGAGGCCCGCACGCCCGACGGAACGCTTTCCGATGCGGTGGATGTGCGCTTCGGTTTCCGCGAAGCCGTCATCTCCGCCGAAAAGGGCCTCATCCTCAACGGCAAGCCGTGGCGCAAACTCATTGGCGCCAACCGCCACCAAGATTTTGCCTTCGTGGGCAACGCCCTCAGCAACCTCCTGCATTACCGCGACGCCGTCAAACTCCGCGAAGCGGGCCTCACCCTCATCCGCAATGCACACTACCCGCAGGACCCCGCCTTCATGGATGCCTGCGACGAAGTGGGGCTGTTCGTCATCGTCAACACGCCCGGCTGGCAGTTCTGGAACGCCAAGCCCATCTTCGGGAAGCGCGTGCTTGACGACATCCACGCCATGGTTCGCCGTGACCGTTCGCACCCCTCCGTCCTCCTGTGGGAGCCGATTCTCAACGAAACGTGGTATCCCGCCGAGCGCGCCAAGGAATGGGTGGAGGCCGTCAAAGCCGAAGCGCCGCTGGGCCCTGCCCTCTGCGCCTGCGATTCCGGCGCCAAGGGGCAAGAGCACTATGACATCATCTTCATGCACCCTGCAGGGTCCACCTCCGGCGCCCACGATGAAGGGCCAGCCAAAGGCCGCCCCACCTACACGCGCGAATGGGGCGACTGCGTGGACGATTGGTCTTCCCACAATTCCCCCTCCCGCGTTGATCGCGCTTGGGGTGAGATTCCCCAGCTCGTTCAGGCGAGGCATTATCTCGACACCTCCGATCCCGACCATCCCGTGACTTCGCTCCGAATGCTTTTGGCCCAAGGCCCGCAACATTTCGGCGGTGCGCTCTGGCACAGCTTTGACCATGCCCGCGGCTACCACCCGGACATGTTCTACGGCGGCCTCATGACCTCGGCCAGAATTCCCAAGACGTCCTACTGGATGATGAAGGCCGAACTGGCCAAACCCGGGCCGAAAATCCCCAACGTCGATCTCGGCCCCTTTGTCCACGTGGCCCACGACCTGACCCCCTTCTCCCCGAAGGAAATCGACATCTACTCCAACGTCCCCATCGAGGGCCCCGTCCTCTTCGGAAAGCCGCTCAAGGCCGTTGCGCCCTATCGTTACACCACCGACGACGGCAAGGGCTTCTCCTTCTACGACCTCAAAGCCCTTGACCGCGGCGGGAAGAAAAAGCAAATCGCCATCACCGGAACCGCCGGCGGCAAGCCCTTCCGCAAGCTGGCCTCCTACCGGCGCACAGGCTTGAACCTTCGCCTCGACACCATGCGCACAGATCTCATCGCCGACGGTTCGGAACTGGTCGTCGCCGTGGCCACCCTCACCGATGGGGATGGCACCCCAAAGCATCTCGCCACCGAGCGGATTCGTTTCGCCGTGGAGGGCCCCGCCGAAATCGTCGATGCCGAGGATGGCCGCCTCAACCCCCAACAGACGCGCTATGGTGAGGCCGTCGTCCTTCTGCGCATGGGCACCGTCCCCGGAAAGGTGACGCTCCGCGCCGAAGTCGAACGCCCGGGACGGCATGTCTCCGGTGCCGCAGCGCTCACCTTTGAGACGCGCGCCCCCGACCACGCGCTCCTCTACGACGCGCCCGCGCCTTTGGCAAAATCCGAGCCCTTGACCATCCAAAGCCAGGCCAAACCCATCGACCTGCGCGAGGTCGAAGCCCAGCAATCCGCATTCGGCGAGTGACATCGCCGAGGCTCCGTGTTCCGGAATGAGACACGCCGTACCCCGAAGCGAGATGCTCTGTATCTCAACCCGGGATGCGGCGTGTCACAATTTGCGACACCCGTGCGAATCGCCCGCCATGGGCAAGCCTTGACCACGCCCGAGGTCACAGAGAGCAAAGCCACCGTCGAAATCGTCACAGAACTTTTCAACGAAACCCAAGCGCCTCAGCCCACCACCGTCCGCGTCGCCCTCTTCGGGCCTGATGGCGCCCCCATTGCCGAGGGACCGGGGACGCCCGCCCCCCTCCCCGCCGATGGCAAGGCCCATTCCCAAACGCTCCGGCTGAACGTTCCCAACCCGCAACGATGGTCCCCCGAAACGCCCCACCTCTACACGTTGCGCACGACCGTTCTGCAAGGCGATGTGCCGGTGGACAGCACGACGGTGCGGTTCGGCATCCGCTCCCTTCGCTTTGACGCCCAGCAAGGATTCTTCCTGAACGGCGTCCCCACCAAACTGCGCGGCGTGGCCGATCACTGGGCGGTGGGAGCCCTCGGCGCAGCCGTCCCCAAAAACATTCTGCGGAATCGTCTCCTGCAACTCAAGCGGATGGGTGTCAACGCCGTGCGAACCGCACACAATCCGCGCCCGGAATGGTTCTACACCGCCTGCGATGAGATCGGTTTGATGGTGATGGATGAGATTTTCGACGGTTGGCAGCGCAAGGCCTCCCACGACTATGGAAGCAGCGCCTTCGCAACCGATTGGAGGAAAGATGTCACCGAGTGGGTAAAGCGCGACCGTAACCATCCTTCGATCATCCTGTGGAGCATTGGCAACGAAACCCACGAGCGCGACATCCACGGCATCACGCCGTTGATCCACGCGCTCGACGGCACCCGCCCGACGACCGGAGGCGGTGTGGCATTCGGGGTGGATGTGGTCGGCGTCAATGGCCCCAGCGAGCGTGCGGATTTTCCCCAGCCCGATCCCAAGCGCCCCTTTGTCGCGACCGAAGCGCCCCACACGTGGCAAGTCCGCGGAATGTATGAGACGCAAACATGGTATCGCGATGGGCTTGGGAAACGGGTCACCGTTGTGCCGAATCTGACACCTACCGAGATTTTCGGGTACGATTGGATCGCCACCCCACGGCATCGGAGAGGGTTCCAATCGTCCTACGACAATGCCTACGTCCGTCTGCCGGCCCGCGCCAACTGGGCCATTACCCGCGACACGCCATGGAGGATGGGCGAATTCCGCTGGACCGGTTATGACTACTTGGGCGAAGCCTCCTACGTCAGCGGCGGCTTCCCCTACCGGCTCTTCACCTCCGGGGCGATTGACTGCGCCAACTTCGAAAAAGATCTCTATTACCTTTACCAAAGCCTATGGACCTCCCCCGACGCCGCCCCGATGGCGCACATCCTCCCCTCTTGGACGCATCCCACAATGAAGCTCGGCACGGAAATCCCTGTCTGGGTTTACTCCAACTGTGAGACCGTGGAACTCTTCAAGGATGGGGTTTCCCTCGGCAAAATCACCCGTGGCCCGGCGGATCGTCGGCCATGGGACAAAATGCAGTTTGAGTGGAAGGTTCCGTGGGCGCCCGGGACACTTCTCGCCAAAGCCTCCCGGCCTGATGGAACCGTTGTGGCCGAGACTTCGGTCTCCACGGCGGGGGAACCCGCCAAGCTCCGCTTGAGCGCGAATGAGGATGTCCTTCCCCGTGATGCCGACCACGTCGCGGAAATCACCGCGCAGATCACCGACGCGGCCGGCATCCCCTACCCTTACGGCGAGAATCGCATCTTTTTCGCCGTCACTGGCCCTGCTGACATCCGCGCGCTGGACAATGGCAACCCGATCGACACCGAACGCCACGCCTTCATCCATCATCGCCGCGCGTTCATGGGGTTGGCCAAACTGTTCCTCCAGGCCCGTGAAGAGCCTGGAGAGGTGTTGGTGACGGCCGCGGCCATCTTGGGGGAGTCTCGGGCCCTCACCTCCGATCGGGTCTCGATTGATGTCGCGCACCTGTCGTTGCGCGGGATGCCTTCGGTACCCCAGACCAAGATTTTCTACACACTCGACGGTTCGGAGCCCAACCAACAACGCGGAACACCTTACACGGGGCCCTTCCACGTCCGCCAAGGAACCACCGTGCGTGCGCTCGTGGTTGCCAACGGTCAGCCGCTCATGGAACTTCGCGAGGTCTTTGGCCCGGAAGAGGGCCTTTGCTGGAAGAAGGCCGACGACGAAGGCGACACCTCCAAAGACCTTTCCCCCGAGGTGCTGAAGAAACTTCCCTCGGTGATTGTGCAACCGGCGTGCATCGCGAAAAAGGCCAAAATCGGTCTGACGGCCGACGGACAGGACGTGCGGCTCTTTGCCACGGATCACCTTGGCCCCTATGCCTACTGGTTCCTCGCGGAAGCGCCCTCGGGCGGAGTTTACCTTGTCAGCCACCGTGGGCACCGATATCTTGCCGCGAAAGATGGGGAGATCTTCCTTGCAGAGCATCCCTCCGAACAGGCAGAGTGGGCCGTGAACGGGGATCGCGAAGGGTTTGACTACATCCAACACCGCCGTTCGGGTCTGCGACTCGGTCTTTCCCCGGATGGCGCCCATCTGCGCCTTCTCCCGGCCTCGTATGGGAAGGACGACGATTTCACCACAAACCGCGCCTACTGGCACCTCCGCCCCTGTCTACGGAGTACCCGCTAAGACGAATTCCCCGCGGCCGTCACTCAAACGGCCACGTCCGCTTTTGCTATCCTAAAAGACATGAAACGCTTTTTGATGTTCTTTCTGTTGTTCGCGGCATGGCCGTTGTGCGCATTGACGCCCGAAACGCGGACACAGGCACAGGCCGCCCTCGACAAAGGGTTTGCGTGGTTGCGCTCGGCGCAATCGACCGATGGGAGCTGGTCGGACCGGCGCTTCCCCGGAATGAGTGCGTTGGCGCTATGGGCCATGGCCGAAGCCAAAAACCCGGCCAACGCGGAGGCGGCCGAACGCGCGGCAACGTTCATCGCCTCTTGCGCCCAGCCGGATGGCGGCATTTATGTGCCCATCCCGGGGCGTCGCGGTGGCGGGCTGGGAAACTACAACACCTGCCTATGCCTCACCGCTCTGCACGCATTTGGACAGCGGGAGCGTTTTCTCCCCGTTCTCTTGGGGGCACGGGCTTATGTGGCCTCCACGCAGATTGAGGCGGAGGGTGTCCATGAGGGCGGCTTTGGCTATGACAAGAGCTCCCCAAGGGCCTATACCGACTTGAACAACACCTTTTACGCGCTCGATGCCATGCGGCGGACGCAGGACGTGGAAGAATCGCGGCCGGCAGGGCAAAAGAAGGTGGATATCGACTGGGAGGCCGCCAAAAAGTATGTCCTCTCCATGCAAGAGACCGAGGGGGAAGGCGCCGGCGGCTTTGTTTACAACCGCGAGGTGCCCCGTCGCCAAGCCCCCGGAACAGAGCAGAAAGAGACTCTGCGTGCCTACGGTTCGATGACCTATGCAGGGCTATTGGCCATGTTGCATTGCGAATTGAAGCGCGACGACCCTCGCGTGCGCTCAACGTATCAGTATCTTGGGAAGCATTGGACATTGGAGGAAAACCCCGGCCAGGGAAATCAGGGGCTCTACTTTTACTATGAAGTCCTCGCCCGAGCACTTGATGCCGCCGCCGTGCAGAAGCTCCCGTTGAGTGACGGTTCCTCCGTGGACTGGCGGGAAAAGCTTGCCAAAGCCCTCATCCGCCGACAGCGGGAAAATGGCTCGTGGGTGAATGCGAGCAACCGTTTTTGGGAGGGCGATCCCGCCCTCTCCACGAGTTATGCGCTGTTGGCGCTTACCATCGTCCTTCGTTAAGCCAAGCCGTGAATACACAGTTGCCAAATTTGGAGCTGGAGGGTGTGCTGGGGCGTGGCGGAACGGCCATCGTCTACCGTGCGCGCCAGCTTTCCACAGGCCGTGAAGTCGCCGTAAAGGTTCTCGACGCAGATTTCGTGCGCACGCGGGAGGATATCGACCGTTTTGTCAATGAGGCCAAGGCTTGTGGTCGCTTCCAGCACCGCAACATCGTGCGGGTTTATGATGCGGGCGTTCGCGACGGACTCTATTACTTCGTGATGGAGCTTGTCGAGGGATATACCTTTGCCGCTTATCTCCAGCGGAAAGGTGTTGTGGCCGTGGATGATGCGCTCATCATCATGGAGGCCGTCACGGCGGCCCTGGAATATGCATGGCAAAAATTCCGTGTGGTCCATTGCGACCTGAAGCCGGACAACTTGATGGTTGATGCCGATGGGACCATCAAGCTGATGGATCTCGGGATCTCGCGCTCCCTTCTTACTGCCCGCGCCACCGCGTCCGATGAGATCATGGGCACCCCGGCCTATATAAGCCCCGACCAGATTTACGACTTGCCGGATCTCGATTGTCGTGCGGATATTTATTCCCTCGGTGCCACGATTTATCACTTGCTCACCGGTCATGTTCTCTTCCCCGAGAAGACCGACCAGCAAGTGGTGGATGCCCACATTGGCCCGAATTTTGCGCGTGACCCCCGTATCCTCGCCCCAACGGTTCCCCGAGCCCTAGCACTAATGCTCAACCGGATGCTTGCGAAAGATCGCTCACTGCGTTATCCTAATTGGGAGACGTTGGCCGTTGACATCGCGCGCCTCTATGCGGGCGAAACGCTTTTGGCCACCCCTTTGAAACCCGGCGAAAGTTCCGTTGCTTTCACGCCGGAATGGTAAAGAAAGGATGAGTAGAATGCATATCCTCGTCGCTGGCGGCGCCGGTTACATCGGCACCCACACTGTTATCGAGCTCCTCCAGGCGGGCTACGATGTCACCATCGTGGACAATCTCCTCAATTCCCAGGAGGAAGCCGTCCACCGCGGCGCAGAACTCGCCGGCCGGGCTCCCACATTCTACAAAGTGGACCTGTTGGACTATGATGCGCTTGAGGATGTCTTCAAAAAGGCGCATTACGATGCCGTCATCCATTTCGCCGGTCTCAAGGCTGTGGGTGAATCCGTCTCCAAGCCGCTCTTCTACTACCACAACAACATGACCGGCACCTTCAACCTGCTGAAACTCATGAAGCAGTATGGATGCCGCAACATCGTCTTCTCCTCTTCTGCGACTGTCTACGGCATGCCCGAGAAGGTCCCGCTCGATGAGGGATGCGCCACTGGCGCCCTCAATCCTTACGGCGCCACCAAGCTCTTCTTGGAGCGTGTCCTTTCCGACGTTCATGTTGCCGAGCCCGATCTTGGCGTCATGCTCCTGCGTTATTTCAACCCTGTCGGCGCCCACCCCTCTGGTCGAATCGGCGAGAATCCGAACGGCATCCCCAACAATCTGATGCCCTACATCGCTCAGGTCGCCGTTGGCCGTCTGCCCAAAGTGCGTGTCTTCGGCAACGATTATCCCACGAAGGACGGTACCGGCGTGCGTGATTACATCCATGTGGTTGACCTTGCCCGCGGGCATCTCGCAGCTCTCCGCAAGCTGGAACAGACCCCCGGAAAGCTTTATACGGTCAACCTCGGCACCGGCACCGGTTATTCTGTGTTGGACATGATCCATGCGTTCTCTCGGGCTTGCGGAAAGGAGATCCCCTACGAAATCGCGCCTCGCCGGCCCGGCGATGCCCCTGAATGCTACGCGGATCCTTCCTATGCCAAGGAACTCCTCGGCTGGACGGCCACGCATACGCTCGATGATATGTGTGCCTCCTCGTGGAAGTGGCAGTCAATGAATCCCAACGGTTACGGGAACTAATCTCCGCCCGAGTTTCCTTCTAAGGCGCCCTTTGGGGGCGCCTTTTTATATTGGTCAACAGGAACTTTTCGAGCTCTGCCTACGGACGTATGCAGGACTGCTTGGGCATTCATCAAAACCCCAAACGCTGTAGCAGAATCGTCTATAATAGAAGGCATCGACGAATCATATTGAAGGAACAATCCACCATGAATGCCCTCAATGTTCTATCGTTCGTCGGCCTCACGGCGACGATTTCTTGGGCCGCTGGGCCCGCAAACGAACCGGCAAAAATCCTCTCGGCAAAAGAACCACGTACGCTTTCGATGGTCTACGAGGGTGACAAGTTCTTCTCCGCAACGGTGGGCGTAATGCCAAACGTGACAGAACGTGTTACCAACGAAGCTATGGAAGGACGTGAGCCCGCTTGGACGCAGACCGTCACCCTTTCCTTCCCCGAAACGACCACCTTTTCCGCGACAGTGCTCGGGAGTGACCAAGCAATCGCGGCAGAAACCCGGGGTGAGGCACAAAAGCGTTTCCCTCTCATCAGAACGTCTCACGGTCCCAGCCAAAATTTGAGAAACAACGCCATCTATGACCGGCAGCAAGACTGGATGCTTGAGGTTCCCGAAGGAGCAAAGATCACGGCCGTGCGTAAGCCGGACGGAACGTTTCGTTTCAATCTCACACTCACAGGGGAAAACCTTACGCTCACGTTCCGCCCCCGCTATTACCAACGCCACAAGGGATTGGCGTATTATGAACCATGGACTTATAATGTGTATCAGGGGTCCATCACCGGATGGAGTTCATGGTGGGCTTACATGCGGAATTGCAAAGAGGCCGATGTCGATCGCCTTTTGGCCGTTTGGGAAAAGTACCATTTCGCAGACTATGGTTATAAATTCATCCAGCTGGATGACGTTTTCCAGGGTGAACATGATCGCAATAAACAGCACAACTCGGTCTGTGCCGGATATCGAGGCGGAGATCCCTCCACTTGGCTCGACTGGAGAAAAGATTTGTTCCCCGGCGGCTTGAACCACTTTGTCTCCTCAACGCAAAAAGCTGGATTTGAGCCTGCTCTTTGGATCAGTTGCTGCTATTCCTACGCCGATGTGGCCAAGGCGCACCCTGAATGGTTCGTGACAGACGCGAACGGGAAGCCGCATCCCACGCCGTGGGTTGGTTACATTCTCAATCCGACCGATCCCGCCATCGCCGACACCTTTATCCGGCCCATTTATCGTGGTCTCCGGCAGGCAGGCATCGACTACGTTAAAATCGACCAACTCCGCCACATGTACTATGACGGACTCAACCACACGCCCGAATGGCTGAAGCAACATGGTCTCACGGCGGATCAAGTGCAACGCGCCTACCTTAAAATTGCCCGTGAAGAGCTTGGGAAAAATGCATTCATCCTCTCCTGCTGGGGGGTGAATCCGGCGGTCATTGGCCTCGCAGATGCCTGCCGCATCGGCGGCGACGGTTATGGCCCAGTGACATTGCAACAGTACAACTCTTGGAACGGCCTCGTATGGCGCAATGATCCCGACCATTGCGACATCAAGCCCGACAAGCAGGCGGCCGAAGTCGGCAACGTAAAGGAGACCGTCACGCGTACTTCCGTCAAAGCCGATACGATTGTCCGTCCCGCACTCGCCTCCATCGCAGGCGCCATGCTCCTGCTGAGTGACCGCCCCGAGATTTACGAGAATCCGCAGAACACCTACGGCCTCAAGCGTGTCTCCCCTGTCGTCTTCACCGTTCCTGGCCAACTTTACGATTTCGACCCACGCAAGAGCGATTGGTTGAAATCCCACACACAGGCCGATGTCAAAGGAGGCGCTTACCCAACGCCCTTCGATGGCGATCAATTCGGTGATGTCTGCCCCTATTGGCTCAATGAATTCGACACCAATTTCGATCATTGGTCCGTTCTCCATCGCCTGAACTGGCCGCGGGAGGGCTCCCCTGCGCTCCCCGCAAAGACGGTTGCTTTCGCGGATTTGGGTCTCAAGCCCAACGCTGAATACTTGGTCTACGACTTCTGGTCCGACAAATTCCTTGGCGTATGCAAGGGGTCGTTCTCGTTGCCCGAACTTGCCAGCAACAGCATTGAGTCTTGGGCCATCCGTGAAGTGCAAGGGCGGCCGCAGCTTCTATCCACCAACCGCCACCTCTCCCAAGGATGCGTGGACGTGGAGCAGCTTTGGTGGGAAAGCGAAAAGACGCTCTCCGGCCGCAGCCGTGCAATTCAAGGAGAGCCCTACACCCTCACCTTCTACCTTCCCAATGGCACCACACTCGCCTCGGCCACCTTCGATGGCAAGCCGGTCCAAACCACCCAAGAAGGTAACCTCCTTCGCCTGAGTGTGACTCCTGAAAAGACCGCCTCTTACGCTTGGTCCCTCACCTTCCGTTAATTCTTCCACCACAGCCCCAAAGAGGCGCGGCCGTAAATGACCGCGCCTCTTTTAAGTTTCAGCCTCGCTTGTTCACCCTCAAATCAGCCACTCATCCGAAGAACCCGTGTTCTCCGGTTCCGAAGACTTGAAGATTTCCGCAGGGTCGGCCGCAAGCGTTTGAACATCCACCGGCCAAACACGCACGGCCTTGATGGGGCGCACCGGACAAGGATGCTCACAACTGCCACACCCGATGCAAAGGCGCGTGTCAAGTGTGGGAATGCGAATCCCGTCAGCATCCTCCTTCATCCGAAGAGCCCCTGTGGGACAATGCTCCGCACAGGCTCCGCAGTCAAATCCCTCCGTCGCCGCCACGCAAATTCCCAAATCCAAAGCCGCAAGGCCAAGACGTGTGCGTTGCTTTGTCTTGAGATCGAGAGGCAAAAGCGCACCGGTGGGACAAACCTCAATGCAGCGCTTGCAATAGAACTCGCACATCCCTTCGTCAAACGTGAGATGAACGGCCCCAAACGTCCCCGCCGGCTGAAGCACCTTGCCCACGCAATGCTTCACGCAGAGGCCGCAATCCGTACATTTGGAAAGGAACCTTTGTCGAGAGCCTGCTCCGGGCGGATAAATGCCTTCCTTTGCGACACCCGTCCGTGGACCATAGGCAGAGTAGAGCGGAACCGCCTTACGCGCCGCCATCCCCACCGCGGCCCCTCCGGCCAACAATGCCCCGGCCCGAACGAATGCACGCCGGCCGGGCACCCGAAATCCCGGATTCCGTCCATAAGCGATCGCATCCACCGGACAGATGGCCACACACGCAAGACAACGAATGCAACGGCCATTGTCAAACGTTGCCGTCTTTGGATCAAGGCATCCCACAGGGCAAGCGGCCACACATTTGCCACACTTAACGCATCGATCCGTAAAGCGGAATCCCAAAGGCGCCAACGCCGTTCCACAGGCCAACAATGCGCCGACCGGGCAGAAACTGTTGCAGAAGAACCGTCTCCGCCAAAACGTCAGCAACGCCAGGACCACAAGCGGGAGCCAGAACCATGCGGCAATCCGCCCAAAGAGCGTGTAGGGGTCCAAGAAACGCAGAGCCAGCGTCCATCCCCCCACCAGCGCCATGGCCCACACCGCCACACCAAGCCCCTTCCGCAGAAGCAACAGGCGCGGTTGCGGACGATTGCGCCGCCAGAAAAACAGCATCCCCAAGACATCCTGAAGCACGCCAAGCGGGCAAGCCACAGAACAGTAGGCTCGGCCAAGCAACGCCGTGAGCAGAAGCACCAATGCGACCGTCACGCCGGCCCCAACGGAAAACCTCGCCCCTACGGCCATCAATGCGGGGCCAAACTGGGTTTTGGCCACCACCGCCAAACCCTCTGCCGACTCAGCAGAGAACTCCAGCGACTCCAAGCCCCAACGCGCCATCAGCGCCAAGAGATCCGCCGCCGCACCAAAGGCGAGCGTCACCGCCGCGAGCGAAAGCCCCGCGACCGCCACACGCACCCACCGAAGCGTCCGCCAAAAAGAAGAGCGTGCCATGGCAAGGCCCCGTTATGCGTCGATACGAATCACCCCCATCCGCGCCTCATCCGTCGTCCCAAGGCCATGCTTTTCCGCCAAGGCGACATACGGCACGGAGTCCAACGAGAACCTCAACAGCTTGGTGGCCAACGCATCGGCGGCCACAATGTCGCGCGAAAGGATCTGATACCGCGGCGTTCGCACATCCCCGAGGCCAACCCCCAGCGGCCCATTGGTCTGCATCGTGCGGTAGGCGTCAATGACATTCAGGTCTGGCTTGCGATAAAGCGCCGCGTCCGCGATGCACTGGGCCAAATTGTGACGGTGCATATACTGGCGGTCCCACACCAACCCCATGAAGTTCTTGAGCGCGGCCGTCATCTTCGCGCCCCCATGATTCTTGAGGATGGGCACATTGATGAACACATCCGCCTCAAGGATGGCTTCATGGATCCATGCGGTCTTCATGCTTCCCGCCTCCGGCCTCGACACCTCGCGGTACGACCCCTTCTCGTGCGCCTCCACCATCCGCCCACCGGCGGCCTCGACAGCCTCCGCGATGCCGGAATTCTTATAGCACTTGGCCCACGCATTGCAGGTGTGATCAAACACCTTCACTTGCGAAGCCCCTGCCGCAATGCACTGGCGGACAATCTCACCCACCAGCGCGGGATTCGTGTTGGCCGCGAACTCCGGCGCGCGATCCCATCCGATGTTCGGCTTCACCACCACCTTTTGCCCGGGCTTCACAAACGCCGCAATGCCCCCCAACGCCGCAATGCCCTTGCGGAACATCTCTTCCGGGCTCCCGTTGCGCACCACCGCCACCGGGCTCTTCGCCGCGGTCTCCGGCGCCGCCACGACAGCCGCCGGCACCGACACGGCCAGCGCCGCGCCGGCCTTCAAGAATGCTCTCCGTTTCATAAGCGTAAACTCCTTTCACGATTATGATAACACAGACGGTCCCCGTTCCCGGAAAATTTCAGTCACTCCCCGGCAGATCGCACACGGACGAAAGCACCAATCCCCTGCCACACACCGCAGAAGCGCACCCAATGCCTCAAAGGGTTTTGCTACACTTTGGGCATGGCATTTGCACTCTCCACCTCTTATTTCGCAGGCCGTGGCATGTCTCCCGCCGCCATGGCCTCCGCCGTGCGTGCGCTTGGGTTCGAACGGGTGGAACTGGGCTACTTCACACGCGACACAGAACTGCCCGAATGGGAGCGTTCGCTCGCGGCGGAAGGGCTTTCGGCCCCCAGCCTCCATGCGTTCTGCCCCATGCCGTTGGAAATGCCCCAACTCGGGCCGGAAGTCTTCAGCCTCGCCTCCCCCGAACGGGCCGAGCGCGAGGCCGCCCTCCGCGCCATGCTCCGTTCGCTCGACTGTGCGGTGCGCTTCGGCGCCTCGGCCATTGTCTGCCATGGTGGGCGTGTGACGTTGCGCGAACCCGGGATGCTCTTTGGGAGTCGCCCCTATCGGTCGCGCCTTTCGGAGGCATTCCGTGCCCTTGGGCGGCCCGATCCTGCGTTGGTGGCCCATGAGCGCGAGCTTCGGGAATCCGCGGCCGGACGATGGATGGACGCGCTCTCCTTCTCGCTTGATGTCCTCCTGCCCCGATTTGAGGCGGTGGGCGTCACCTTGGCCTTCGAGAACCTCCCCGGCTTGGAGGCCTTCCCCGACCCCGCGGAATGCGCCTTTCTGCGGCGGCGTTTCCCTTCGCCCTCCTTGGGCGCATGGTATGACATCGGGCACGGGGAGCGCAAACGCCGCGTCGGGGATTGGCCGGTGCAAGAGACCCTCGACCTGACCCTGCCCTTCACCGTTGGGATGCACATCCACGATGTGCGAGGGGCGGAGGAGGATCACCGCGCCCCCGGCGAAGGTTCCGTGGATTTCCAAGCCTTGGCGCCCCTCTTTTCCGTACCCGAACGCCACCGTGTGTTTGAGCCCTCACCCGCGGTTCCCACGGAAGCTTTGCGCCGAGGTCTCGCCCTCATGACGGATCTCTTCGGGAAAGGGGCGTGACCGTGGCCACCCCGTGGCTTGACTGGCTCCGAGAGGCACAGGCCATCGCCCAAGCGGGATTGGCCTACCCTGGCGACCGTTTCGACAAGGAGCGCTTCGCCCGTTTGCGTGAAATCTGCGCGGAAGCCCTCTCCACCGCAACGGATCTGCCGCTGGGCACCGTGCGTGAGCTCTTTTGCTCGGAAACCGGCTTCCAAACGCCCAAGGTGGACACTCGGGCCTTCGTGTTGCGCGAAGGGCGCGTGTTGCTCGTACGCGAGGCTTCCGGGCTGTGGTCACTCCCGGGCGGATGGTGCGAAGTCCACCTAAGCCCCGCGGAAAACATCGTCAAGGAAGCACGGGAAGAAGCCGGCGCCCACGTCACCGTCCGCCGGCTCCTGCTGGCACAAACCTACGCACGCCACAATGCCCCGCCCATCGCCTATGGCGTGCTCAAACTCTTTTTCCTGTGCGATTGGAAGGACGGCGCGTTCACGCCCAACAGCGAGACCACCGAGGCCGCATGGTTCTGCCCCACCGACCTGCCACCGCTCTGCTCCCGGCGCAGCACGGCCGATCAGATTGCCGCGTGCTTCCGCTTGGCCGCCGACCCCACCGCACCGACGCTCTTCGATCCGCCCGAGGCCGAGCCCCCGCTCACGCCTCCAGCCACGCGATAATCCGGCGGGCCACCTCCAGCTTGTCCATCAGTGGGAGCGCTTCACGGGAACCATCCGGCGTGAGCAACGTCACACGATTGGTCTCCGTGGCAAACCCGGCCCCCGGGGCCGTCACATCGTTGGCGACAATCAGATCAAGCCCTTTGTCACGCAGTTTTCGGGCCGCCTCAGCCGTCGGCTCACCCGTCTCCGCGGCGAATCCCACGAACTTCCGCGTTCCCTTCAGCGGCCGCACCGTGCGGAGGATATCGGGATTGCGCACCAAGCGAAGCGTTCCGGACATTTCGGACTTTTTGAGCTTCGTGGAGGAGCACGTCTCCGGCCGCCAATCCGCCACGGCCGCGCAGGAGATGAACGCCTCACACGCCGGCAACGCCTGTGTCACGGCATCCAACATTTCCAAGGCGGTGCAGACATCGATGCGCCGCACACCGGCCGGCGTCGGCAACGTCACCGGCCCGGCCACCAACGTTACGGTGTGCCCGGCCTCTGCTGCGGCCTGCGCCAAGGCAAACCCCATCTTCCCGGTGGAGCGGTTGGAGATAAAGCGGACGGGGTCCAGAGGCTCGCGCGTCGGCCCTGCGGTAATCAAGATTTTCATGCCACAAGTATAGCACGAGCCATCGTGTGACAATAGCGCCAAGGCGTGCCCTTGGAGAACCCGTTTCGAGAGGCTCCGTATCAAGCGACCCAAGGCTCCGTATCCCCATGCGCGATACGGAGCCTTTCGACTCCAAGGGCCATACCGCCCGTTGAAGGGCCCCTTAGGCCGAAACAGGGCGCAACCCCAATTTGGTGAAGGTCGCGTGCAAAGCCTCAAGACTATCGGCCTCCGGAGCGACCACGCAGATTTTGTCCGGGTAGATCTGATATCCCTCCCGAACCGCCTTCGGGGTGAGATTGGGCATGAAGACATTGGCTCCCGAAACAAGGCCCCGTTCGCGGCCCCGTTCCGGATCAAGCGTGGAGAGTGCGGTGGTGGAAGGGATGTTGGCTTCCGGCAGGAGCAACCGGGTGAGGGCGTAGCAACGGCAGGTGAACTCCGCCGAGACGGGCACTTCCGAGGGGGTCGCCTCCCGCGCCAGGGGCGTCTCCGGATGCGCAAGGTAGGGCCCAAGGCCCACCATGTCCAACCGCAGTGCCGCGAAGAGGAGGAGATCGTCGGCCACGGACGACAGCGTCTGTCCCGGCAATCCCAGCATGATCCCGCTTCCGATTTCGTATCCTTGCGCCCGCATCCGCCGGAGCTGATCCACGCGAGGATGCGGCCCCGAAAGGCCCGCCCCGGGATGAATGTGGGCGAATAAGTTCCGGTCGGAAGTCTCAAACCTCAACAGATAGCGATCGGCCCCCGCCGCACGCCATGCCGCGGTATCCGCCTCGGAGCGTTCCCCGAGCGAAAGGGTGACCCGCTGACCCGTCTCGCCCTTGATGCGCCGAACCAACTCCGCCACGCGGTCGCGCGTCCACAAGCGGGCACACTCCCCCGCTTGAAGCACCACCGTGCCGAACGCCAAATCCCGTGCCATCGCGGCACAGGCAAGGATGGCATCGTCCGCCATCGCGTATCGGTGCGCATGGGCGTTGCTCCGGCGCAACCCACAGTAAAGACAATCCCGATCGCAGATGCTGGAAAGCTCTATCAGTCCGCGCAGGAAGACGGCATTCCCTTTCGTCCGGACCCGAACCTCCCGCGCCCGTCCAAAGAGCGGCGTGGCATCCGCACAGGTCAGCCATTCCAAAATTTCCTCGCGCGTCATACTCATGGCCGCTATTCTAGCACGAGCGGATGTGATACACTAGGAGAATGAAGGTTTATCTTGTTCGACATGGTGAATGCGGACACGACGCGTTCGCCGAGCGTGGCCCCGCGCTGACGCCAACAGGCGTGGAGCAGGCGCGTTCGGCAGGGGCTTTTCTCCGAGCGCAGGGGGCCCACCTTGATGCCGTGCTCACCAGCGGTTATTTGCGCGCGGAGCAAACGGCCCAAACCATGCTCGAGACGCTGGGAGGCGGCCCTGAGCCGGTCGCTTCGCCGGACTTCACCCCCTCGGGCGACCCGGAGACCATGCGGGCAATCCTGACGAGGATCCCGGCAAAGGAGATTTTGGTGGTGGGGCATATGTGCTCCATCGGTGAGCTTGCCCGCACACTCTGCCTTCATGCGCCGCTGATCTTTGGCCATTGCACCACGGTGGCGCTGGAAGGTTGCGGAAATGAGTGGAAGTTGCTTTGGTTCAAGGATTTTGGAAAGGAATACGGGAAATGAGCGGTGGCAAACGCGAATCGTTGGCAACGAGCCTGGGCTTTCTCTTGGTTTCGGCGGGATGTGCCGTGGGCCTCGGGAACGTGTGGCGGTTTCCCTTCATCGTGGGGCAGAATGGCGGAGCGCTCTTTGTCTTGCTGTACGTCTTTTTCCTCGTGGTCTTCGGGTTGCCGACGATGACGGCGGAATTTGCCATTGGCCGCGCGGCGCAACGTTCGGTGGCCACGGGTTATCCATTGCTCTGTCCGCGCCCGGGCATTTTCAATACGATCTCCAAGGCTCAGGTGGCCGGAAACTGGCTGCTGATGATGTATTACACCACGGTGGCCGGATGGATGCTGGCCTATCCGGTGGCCATTCTCAGCGGTTGGTTTGACTTCGCGAAGCCGGAAGCGTTCTTTGCGACCTTCACGGCCTCGCCTTCGGCCCAAGTCTTTTGGATGGCGGTGGTCTGCCTGATCGGCTTCGGCGTGTGCGCGCTCGGCCTTGAAAAGGGCGTCGAAAACGTCACCAAAAAGATGATGGCCGCACTCTTTGTCATTCTCATTGGCCTCTGCATCTATGTGCTCACCTTGCCCGGCGCCTCGGTGGGGCTTTCGTTCTACCTTAAGCCGTCGCTGGCGGTGTTGGAGACGCGCTCACTCTTCAATGTGGTGTTCGACGCATTGGGGCAGAGCTTCTTCACCCTCTCGCTCGGCATCGGCTCGATGGCCATCTTCGGCAGTTACACCTCTCGGCGTTACACGCTCTGTGGGGAATCCGCCAAAATCATCGGGATCGACACGTTGGTGGCCTTCCTTTCCGGCCTCGTGATCTTCCCCGCGTGCTTTGCCTTCGGCACACGTCCGGATTCCGGTCCCTCGCTGATCTTCATCACGTTGCCCAAGGTCTTTGGGCAAATGCACATCGGCGATATCTCCATTGGCCCTTGGGTCGGCGCGGCCTTCTTCATCTTCCTTGGGCTGGCGGCCCTCACCACCGTGATCACCGTTTTTGAGAACATCATCGCGATGACCATGGAAAAGCGTGGCTGCACCCGCCACCAGGCCATCCGCCGCAATGCGCCGCTTCTCTTCGTGCTCTCGATTCCCTGCGCGCTCGGATTCAACCTGTTCTCGAAGATCCAACCTTTCGGCGCAGGCTCCGGCATCATGGATTTGGAGGACTTTTTGGTTTCCAACATCGCCCTCCCGCTGGGCTCATTGGCGATCCTCATCTTCTGCGTGAGCCGGCGTTACTGGGGATGGGACAACTTCCTGAAGGAGGCCAACGCCGGGCAGGGCCTTCGCCTTGCCAACGGTCTGAGGCTGTACATGGCCTATATCCTCCCTGCGGTGATGCTCTTTGTCTTTGCCGCGGCTCTTGCGGTCAAGTTCTTGCCCTCTGCCCCGGCCCCGAAGGCCGACGCCCAGAAGCCTCCGGCGGAGATTTCCGCGCCGGCGGAGCCCGCCGCAGACGGCCATCAGCACCCTTGACCCACCCGTGAGGGCTCCGGCAAGAAACAGTGATTCTCAGGATCCAACGGATCGGCCCGGCGTTGCCGGGCCTCTATTGTTCTGAGCCAAAGCCCTCCGACCACAAACAGGAATTCCATCGAAAACGTAAACACGATTCCCGGTCGGACTTCGGCCTCAAAGACAGCCCACGGCAACGGCACGAAGAAGGATGAAACGTCGTTGATGACGTTGAGCAGAAACGCATTGACGCGATTGAGCACGACCGATATCGCCGGGAGGACGAATCCCACCAATGCACTGACGCAAGCGGACCACACAATCAACAGCGTGATCGTGGGGACCGCAAGATTCAGCAGAAGGCCGACAAACGACACCCGCCCAAAGAAAAACAGGCAAAGCGGCAGAGCCGCAAGCCACGCCGAGATGGCCAATCCCAACACCGTCGCGAAATTCTGACGCAGACGAAGATGCCACGGCGGGATTTCCGGAAGCTCCCCAAGCACGTTGCGCCGAGGGACTGACCGCATGAGCCGGTTGGCGAAATAGGCCAAAGGGCGCATCCAAAGCAAAATCCCGCCCATCACCCCGAACGACAGCAGAGCCCCAACATTGGCGATCCACCCAGGTTCAACGACCAACACCCCCGCGGCCGTCACAAACAATGCGCTGGGCGCATCCGAACGCCGCAACATGCACGGCGCAAAGCAGAAAATCAACGCCATCACGCAGGCTCTCGCGGCGGAAGGCGGTATCCCGGTAAGCAACAAATACCCGACCAAAACCGGGAAAAGCAGAAGCCAGCGAAGGCGAAGCCGAACCCCCACCCACGCAAGAAACCAAATCAGAAATCCCGCCACAATCCCCACGTGCAGCCCGGAAATCGCAAAGATGTGGATGATTCCCGCATCGGCATAACGCTGGCGCGCCTCATATGGGAGCCGATTGCGCATTCCCAAAACCATTGTCTGCGTCAGAGCCGCCTCAGACGGCGAGACCCCGAAAGCCAAATGCTCCGCCAAGCGGTCACGAAGGCGCGACAACCCATATCTCAGATTCCACTCCCTATTCGCCTCTGCCAGTAACCGCGCCGTTTCCCCACGGACGGAAAGGTTCGCGCGACTATACCAAGCCCGTCGATGAAGTTTGGCTTGGACCTGCCAGGTCTGTCCCGGTTCGGGGAATATCCCAGAGCGATCGTACCAATGCACAAGAAGGTTCACCCCGTGGACTTTCGTGCCGTCGGGCAACCACGCCTCGTCCGCGAGGAATCGGCAATAGGGGCCACCGCGTTTCCGCCAAATCACTTGGCGGTCGTTGGACACGGTGACCTTGAGCGGGAACGTCTCCTCCCGTTCCTGAAAGGCCGTCAGTTGCCCGCGTACCGCGGCATTCCAATCGTGGACGCGCGCCGCCCGCCATGCAACCAACGAAAGACACGCCAACAATAGGAACAATGCGGGATGGCGACCCGTTCGCCGCCAGGCCAGCGCCAGGCCAAGCGTCGCCGCCACCAACCAAAGCCATCCGCCCCCGAAGAAAAAGCCCAGTGCCGTGCCGGCCACAATCGCACTGGCCCATCCGACCAATGGCCGGTGGGGCCGATAACCGGTTTCAGGATCAAACAACGTCTGCGTGAAAGAAGCCATCACGCCGGAGTCATCGAGGCGCGAGCGCTCGCGCGGCATATGGATCTTCCGCCGCATGCCGGCGGAGGGCCTCGGTCACCGTCTCCTCGGATACCGCGAAATAGCGCGCAAACTGCGCCGGCGTGAGCGGATGACGCCGAGCCAATGCGAGCAAAGCCGTCTCGGAATAGGGCTCGGCGAAAGCCGCCTCGGACAGATGCCCATGCTGTTCGGCGGCAATGGTGGCGAACAACCGCCGCAGATGCGCCATTTCCTCGGGAGCAACGGGACGGACAGCGCTCTCGGCGGGGGGCCGCACCGCGGAATTGACGGTAACCGTGTCCGGATGCAAACCCTCCGCAATGGCAAGAATGCGGTCCAATTGCTCAGGGGCATCGTTCATGCCGGGAAGCGCAAAGAATTCGAGATCAAGCTTCCCCGAATATTCGGCACGGAACCTTCGCCACCCCTCCAAAATGTCAGTGAAGCGCAAACACGCATGAGGCCGCACCGTGGCACGAAAACTTGGCTCATCCCAAAAATGAAGAGAAATCTTCACCCGATCGGCACACGCGGCATCCCGGCGCACCATGGGATCGGCGAAAAGTGCGCCATTGCTCATCAGCAACGAAGGCTTGTCCGTGTTTCCCGAAATCCAACGAAGCACCTCGCCAAAGTGTGCGTGCAACGTGGGCTCCCCCGAACCGCAAAGCGTGAGGATATCAACCGGTTCACCCTTCGCCAACCACGCCTCTAACGCCTCCAACACCTCCGTAACGGGCACATAATCCCGACGCTCACAGGTTGTCGCCCGCGTTGGCCCAAGCTGACAAAACACACAGTCATAGCAACAGGTCTTCATCGGGACCAAGTCGATGCCAAGGCTGCGGCCATAACGACGGGATGGAACCGGCCCGAAGAGAATGCTCATCATTTGCCTCCGGAATCAATCGACGGCGGTCTTTTTGAAATGTTCCCGTGCGCGAAGTTGACGGCGCGTCTTGACGTCCTCCGGATTGGAAACGTCAATTCCGCCAAGCGCATCGCTGTTGTAGCGGTCATCCAACGGCGGAGCGAACAGCGCGTCTTTTTCCGCTTCCGTTGGCCATGGGGCCCAGTCCTGCGTGAACGTGTAGGTGGCCTTGGAAAGCGGGATGCCCCACAGCTCAAAATAGGGGGTGAGATCCCGTTTCACCGCTTTGGACCAAGCACAGCACATCCGATCTCCCGTGGCCGACGTCGGATATTTGTCGCTCTTGTCGTTCACGACGGCGAGGACACTCTCCACCCCGAAATGATGGGCCAAGGTCATGTAAAACACCAATCGCTCAAAGACCTCCGCCTTGGCCCACAGGTCCGGCGTTCCCGCCGCGACTTTCTTGGCCACGCCATCCCAAGCGCCTTTTTGTATCCGAGTGAACGGCGTCCCATTCAGCAGGTTCATCACGCAGGTTCCGAAGAAGTTGCAAATCACCTCGCCGTTCCCCGGGAGAGCAAAGATTCCATTGGCTCCCTGCCCCATATTGTGGCCGATTTCGTGAAGAGCGCCCCAAGAGCCGGCCCTTTGGAGTCCCGCGAGATTGACCATGCCTTCACCCCAATGAATGCACATGATGGGGTAACCGGAGTGCCCGGCGCCTATGGAAATCTGTGTGTCATCCACGATGCGAATGGGCGTGAACTTCGGTTCATTCTCACGCGAGGGCTTCTTTGTCGCCTTGGGTTTTCGTGGGTCCACCGGCACTGGCTCCTGTTCGGCCACAATGCCATAACGATCCATCGCGCCACCGGATGCGGCCTTCGCCGCAGCACGCACCAATTCCTCGGTGTCCGGCGGTGCGTCGGGATTCATCTGCACGAGCTTTTTGTTGAGGACGCCCCATTCACGCTTGGCAGGGCGAAAATTCGCCGCCTCACCATCCGTAGGCAGGCCGCGCCCAGCCGTCCGCAACATGATGCAGGCGGCCTTGCCCCACCACTGCGCCAGGGCCGTCATATGCTTGATGTTGCGCACATGACGCGATTCCACCGTAAGGATAACCGTCTTCGTCTGAATTTCCGCCCAAGGCGCAGGATATTTGGAGATCGTGTTCACCCAGTCCTCGTCGGTGTCAAGCCCAAGACGGAACCAAGGCATTTGGACGCATCCGGAGATTTCCACATCCATGGGGCGGCTTCCCCCACCCCATTGGAGCCAAAGAACGCCACCGAGGACATGACCTATCTCCTGCCGTTTCTTGGTGATGCGAAAATCGCGCACCATATCCGGCCAACGCCACAATGCCCGCTTGTCCGTCACCTGCTCCCATCCCATCTTCACCTTGGCCAAATTGGGAGCCACGGGATCGTAAAGACCGCCGATCTCATTGCCATCCTCATCCAACGGAATGATCTGCGGATCCAGCTTATCGCTGTGACAACCAATACGGGCCGTCAAGCTTCCCGAGAGACTTCCGCAACGCAACGTCACGACTTCCCCCGGGGGAACATAGAGCCCTGTGCTGATCCATCCGCCCTCTCCCGGATAAAGCGTAACCTTTTTGGTCACACGTTCGGCGTCTTTCGGCACCGCACCGGGCCAAAGGTCCGCGGATTTCGCCGGATAAAGCTCGTCTATTGGGAGGCTTTGCGCCTTCCAACTCTGATACCGCACCAACAACAGTTCCAACGGATATTTGATGCTTACACCTCGGGAAGGACCACAGACGACCTCCCCACCACGGCGATAGAGCAATTCCTCAAGCGCGGCCTTCAATTGGCGTGCGTCTTTCGAGACTGAACCACCCTCGGACGTATTGCTGTTGAACGTCCGCATGGCCTCGATATATGCCAACATCCCGGGGCCCGTTTGGCCGACCACTTCCTTCGCCCCATCTCCGGCCTCACCCCCGCCGTCGGCGTCATACTTCTTTTCCCCCTCCTTTTGGTCAATCTCCAAGCGTTGAATCGCGTCGAACCACGGCCCCACCTCCCGTGCGACCTTTTTCATGCGTTCACGCTCGGCCAATTCGGCCCGATATTCCGCAGCCGACGGCAAACCGTTCGTCGCAACGATCTTCCGGTCATAATCCAGTTTTTCGATGACGTGCCCCTTGGAATCCGTCTCAACGGGCCCTGTCCCTCGGAAGGTGATTTGCGCACGCGCCCCACCCCAAGCGATCATCACGAACAACAACAGGTAAACAGCCCTCATTTCCCCTCCTTCGCATTCCAAAGCACGGTCACAATCCCGCTCGCCTCTCGGTCGCCTCGTCCAGCGGCAAGCGCCATGCGTAACTGCCGAAACCAAACATCCTCGGCACCCTTAGGCGAAAGGCGCAACACCGTTTCCGGGCGCCCCTCCGCATCCAAGGTCAACCAAAAACGCGCGGCGCCGTCTTCCTTCCCGATGGGAACGGCTGGCCACGTTTTCACCGCGAACCCTGCCGAAACCAAGCCTGCATCCATCCGAGTCCGTATCGCGGGATCCCGACTCGCCTCCTTCGACTTCCCGCCCATCGAATCCGTAAACGAAGGCAACAAAGCAACGGCGACCCGTCCATGCTCGGCCGTCGCTTCAAGCGTAGGCTCCGAAAGGGGGGACAGCGGGGAAGGCTCCCTTCTTGAAGGCTCCGGGAGATTCGGGGCCAATGAAATTCCGATATCCGCATCGCTCAATGCCGTGGACAGTCGCCGTGCATTGCCCGTCCGCACAATGCCCGACACCTCTTCCGCCGTGGCGATGATGAAACCCAAGCCTGCCCGCGGCAAAGCGCGCGTCGCGTTTGAGGGCCTCCGCGTCGCAAATCCCAACGCCACCTCTCCAAGCAACAAGATTGCCGACGCTCCAATGACCGCCGTGCTCCACCAATAGACGAACGCCCGACGCACGGGCGAACGCTGACGCCGGCGGGCCGTGTAATGACGGATCCGCTTACGTCGGCGTTCGATGTTCAGGCGGCGGGGCGACATACCGCATCACTCCTCTGCCGGATGATCCGGCGGAACGGCCACCAAATTGATGCGCTCCGCCCCACACACCCGCAAGCGTTCCACCCAAGCCATCGTCTCACCGTAACTCACGGCTTTGTCGACGATCAGATTCAGCTCTATTCCGGGTCTTGCATGCGTGAGTGCCTCCAACTCCGAAGAATTGTCGGAAGAATAGCGCCCCTCGTCCAGCAAAAGCACCGTCACATCCGGACGATCCGGTGCCATGAGCCGACGCACCACTGCCGTTGGGCACCGCGCCAACAAACCCTCCTCCGCGGGGGCCTGAGGCAACTCCACCACCCGCCCCGGCTGAACCAGTGTCTGCCGCGACAGGCAAAACACCAAAACGCCGCACGCCATCAGGTCAATCCACGGCACCAGCATGAGAAACGATCGTGCCGTCCGGCTTCGCGGCCATCGCTTCCCCGTGAACGAATGGCGCTCCCAAACGTAAGGACTCGGGAACTCAGGCTTTGACGTCGGCATCTCCCTGTCCCTCCGCTTCGCGAGCCTCGGCCCGCTCCAAATAGTCCAACGTCAAAGCCATGCCTTGATCCATGTCAAGGCTGAGTGCATCGCTCTTGAGCACAAGGATATGATGCGCCGCATAGCAGAACGCCGCACCGATGAGCCCCGCGGCGGTCGTCGCCAACGCCCCCACAACGGCCGACGTCAAATCACCCGTACGCACCAACGGCGCCTCCGCATCCAGTGCCGTCACCGCCGCGATACCGCCAACAAACGTGCCGATCAGCCCCAGCAAGGGCAACAACTGGGCAAACAACGACAACAGCATCGCCCGCCGCTCCAGGCGCGACAACTCGGCATGCGCCGTCGCCCCGAGAATCTCGCGCAAATGCGCTTCGTCACTGTCGCGATGCGCGATTGCCTCGGCGACCAATGCCGGCAAGGGACCGGGCGTTTCATCGCAAATCGCCAGCGCCTCATCCGTCTGCCCCTTGTCCAGCACGTTGAAGACACCCTGCAAAAAATCCTGCGGGTCAATGCCAATCTTGCGCAAGCGAAGCAAGCGATCCACAAAGACCGCCGCCGCCACCACCGTCAGCCCGACAATCACCCAAAAGAGGATGCCACCTTCCCAAATCAGGTTCATTTCTCACTCCTCGCCGCCAAACAAACCGCCTCGATGTCGGAACTCCTCCACCGAGCGGGATAGTCGCGACACTGCCGCGGACGCGCCGCATGGACGCGGCAGAGATTTCCCTCCGTCAAGAATCGGCAGGGGGCCTCCGGCGCCCCTTTCAGGACAAGTCCTGTCCTTCCCGGCGAAAGGTCCGTGTGTCGCTCCACGAGCGCCTCCGGGGTCAGCCCCAAAGCTTCCGCCAGCGCCTCGACGTCCTCATCGGAGACGCGCACATACCCGGGCACGCGGCAACACGCCCCGCACCGCCGGCAACGAAACGCCTTCGCCTGCGATTCCATAAACGACGGTGCCATTATAGCGAAAACACACCCGCCTGTGCACCTCCCCACGCCGCCGCACATGCCATCACCCTTAAACACCCGCCCAAAGCAGGCTTATCCCGGTTTTTATTCTAGTTGAACCAAGAAGTCGAGTTGGCGGGGGTCGGGATGCTTTCGGGGACGACCTCCGGGATGAAAAAGATGGA
>CASDPK010000016.1 GCA_949282555.1 uncultured Lentisphaeraceae bacterium
GCCCCTCCTCCTGTTTCGCTTTGCCCAAAGCCCGTCCATCTTTCCTCTTCCTTCGTTTCGGTCCTACAAGTGCGCAACACCATTGTGGACGATTCAAACAGGAACGTTGCAAATTCTTCGGCTTGACGAGGAAAGAGATCCCATGTATAATGAAGAGCGTTTTCTATTTGGCGTAGAAGCGTGGGTTATCCCGCGCTTTTTTTGATTGAAAGACGGAAGGAGCAAAGAAAATGGCAACGAATGCTGAGTTTGCTGCGGTGATTGGATACCTTGAACGGGAGCGTGGGGTGGACCGTGAGACGATTCTGCAGGCCATTGAAAGCTCCGTGGAGCAGGCCGCACGCAAAAATACGCGCACCTCTGCCGATTTCACCGTACGCATTGACCGCAAGACCTTGGAAATCAAGGCATGGGATGTTTATGCCGTGTCGGATACGGAGCGCGGATTTGGCATTTTGACGGTCGAGCAGGCGCGCCGGTTTGATCCTTCCGTCAATGAGGGGGACACGGTCAAGGTGCCGTTCCCCGCCGCGCGATTGGGGCGCATCGCCGCGCAGACGGCGAAGCAGACGATTCTCCAGAAGATTCGTGAGGCCGAACGGTCCAACGTTTACAACGAGTATAAGGACCGCGTGGGTGATATCGTCACCGGAACGGTGAAGCTGCTGGCTCGCAAGGATGTCTTTGTTGAACTTGGGAAGACGGAGGCGTTGCTTCCCTCCAAGGAGCGTATTCCCTCAGAGGAGTACAACACGGGTGACGTGGTGCGGGCTTATGTGTTGCGTGTGCAGAATGAGACTTCCGGTCCGGCGGTGACGCTTTCACGAGCGTGTCCCGAGTTCGTGCGTGCGCTTTTCCGCCTTGAGGTGGCTGAAATCGCCGATGGCGTGGTGGAAATCCTCGGAGTTGCACGAGATCCGGGCCGACGTTCCAAAGTGGCGGTGCGGTCGCTTGATCCCGCGGTGGACCCTGTCGGGGCTTGCGTGGGAATGCGTGGCGCACGCGTTCGCAACATTGTCCGGGAGCTCAACGGCGAGAAGTTGGATATCGTGCGCTATAGCGATGATCCGGAAACGTATGTTCGCGGTGCGTTGCAGCCGGCGGAACCGACCACGCTTTCCGTGGACTACGCCGCCCACACGGTTCATGCCACGGTGCCGGCGGATAAGCTTTCGCTTGCCATTGGTCGTGCTGGGCAGAATGTCCGCCTTGCGACGAAGCTGACGGGGTGGAAGATTTCCATCACCGCAGACGAGCAGCCGGTGGGCGAGGAGAGCGATGAACAGGCTTTTGAAAACAAGCGGGAGGAAATGGTGCACGCGCTCGCTCGGGCCTTTGATGTGACCACGGTTGTGGCAGAGGCGCTCGTGAACCATGGCTTCCATTCTCCCGAGGGCGTCCTTCATGTGGAGCAGGCTTACTTCCAGTCGGAAACGGGGCTTGACGAGGCTACGGTGAAGGAAATCTACGAACACGCGCAGGCCATCGTTGATGCCAAGGGGGAATGAACGCATGAGAGTTTCTGAATTTGCCAAACAGGTTGGACTTCCCGCAGGGATCGTGCTGGCGCAAGCCAAGGCAATGCATCTGGAGGTGTCCTCGACGCTTTCCGCTTTGGACGATGAGGATGTCAGTGCGTTGGCGGCGTGGTCGAAGGGTCTTGCCACAGGGGATCGGGAACGTTTGATCGCGGAACACGAGGCTTCGCGGAAGGCTCGCCGAGCGAAAGGGGAAGCCCTGCGCGAGGAGGATATCCGCCGCAACCGTGAAGCCGTCGAGGCGCATCGCCGTCTTGCTTTGGAGGCAGAGTCTGCGCACGCCGAGGGGGGGACACCTCCATCGGCACCTGTCGCAGTGCCGGCTGTTGAGACTAAGCCGAAGCCGGCGGAGCCGTCACAGGAAACCGCCAATCCGAAGCCGGCGGAGCAGACCAAAGCTATTGAGACGGTGCCTCCTCCGAAGGTGCAAGAACCTGAGGCAAAGGTTGAGTCGGCAAAGGTTGAGCCCAAACCGGCCAAGCCTGCGACCCCGCCCCCGACGCGGGGCACTGCTTCACCGGCATCAAAGGCTCCTGCTCCAGTGCAGCAGGCTCCAGCGAAGAAGGAACCGCCTCGTCCGACGTTGGTGGGGCTTTCCGCTACGCCGCCGAAGCCCGCTCCTTCAACGCCGACGTTGGTGGGGCTGGCTCCTACGGTGCGCAAGAAGCCTGCGGCATCAACGCCTGCGGGACGCGGCAATGACCGCCCAGCGCGTGGGAATGGGGGGAACGAGCGCCGCAATAACGACCGGTCGGCCCGTAACGATCGGCGTGGCAATGATCGTGGCATGGCTCCCCGCGGTAACAATAAGCCTGCCACGCCTCCCGCTCAATCCACGGCTTCGACGGTGGTTGTGAGTGGTACGGCGTTGCAGTTGCGCGGTCCTGTAACGGTCAAAGAGTTGGCGGATTTGTTGGGCACGCGCCCCAATCTGTTGATCGCGGACTTGATGCGTTTGAATGTCCTTGCTTCCATCAACCAAACCTTGGAACTTGGGATTGTTCAAAAGGTCGCCGAGAAGTATGGCTTTACGGTGGAGATGGAAGAACGCTCCAAGCGTTCTGCGGAGCGTAAGCCACAGCTGAAGAGCGAGGATGCGGACGATGAAATCCCCGAGGATAAGCCTGAGGACATGAAGTTGCGTCCGCCCGTTGTCACGTTCCTTGGCCACGTTGACCATGGCAAGACGACCTTGATGGACTATATCCGCAAAGCTCATGTGGCCGCCGGTGAAGCGGGTGGCATCACCCAGCACATCGCTGCGTACACGATTGAGGTCGATCAGACGGATGACAACGGGAACAAGCGGCTGATCACCTTTGTGGATACGCCTGGACACTCTGCGTTTGAATCCATGCGCGCCCGTGGCGCGAATATCACCGACATCGCGGTCATCATTGTGGCGGCGGATGACGGCGTGATGCCGCAGACCCGCGAGGCCATCAAGCATGCCCGCAATGCAGGGGTGCAGATGCTTGTCGCGGTGACGAAGTGCGATAAGCCGGAAGCGAACCCCATGCGTGTGTATCAGATGTTGCAGGCAGAGGGCCTGACGCCGAGCACGTGGGGTGGCGATATCGAATGTTGCGAAGTTTCCGGTACGACCGGCCAAGGTGTGGACGATCTGCTGGAAACTATTCTGATTCAGGCGGATGTGTTGGAGTTGCAGGCAAATCCCAACCGTCGTGCCAATGGCGCGGTCATTGAGTCTCAGCTGGAGCAGGGCCTTGGCCCCACGGCGACGTTGCTCGTACAGGGCGGAACGCTTAAGGTCGGCGACGTGGTGCTTTGCGGTGAGTATTACGGCAAGGTGCGTACGCTCATTGACGAGCGTGGAAAGCAGGTGAAGTCTGCCGGGCCTTCCATCGCGGTCAAGTGCACGGGGCTTTCGGGAGTTCCGGAAGCGGGCTCGGAATTCCGGGTGATGCTCAACGAAAAGCGTGCGCGCGAGCTTGCGGAAAAGACGGCGGAAGAGAATAAATTGCAGGCGCTTTCGGCGGCGCAGTCTTCCGTCATGGCGGATTGGACGAAGATGCTTTCTTCGGACAGCAAGGCTCAGCTCGATGTGATCGTAAAGGCGGACACTCAGGGCACCGCGGAAGCGGTGGTGGAATGTCTTAAGGCCATTCACTCCGAAAAGGTTGGTCTCAAAGTGTTGTATTCCGGCGTGGGATCCATCACGGCGGCCGATGTTCAGCGTGCCAAAGGTGCGGTGATCGTGGGCTTTGGCGTGAATTGTGAGCCTGGCGTCCAGGGAATGGCGCGCCAGAATGGCGTTCGGATCAACACGTTCCGGATCATCTACGAGCTTATCGAGCACGTGAAACGTTGCATGCTCGACCTCATTCCTCCGGAGTACAAGGAGGTTGTCCGTGGCCATGCGGAAATCCGTCAGGTCTTTGACATCAGCAAGCTTGGTAAGATTGCCGGCTGTCAGATGCTCGACGGTACGCTCAAGTTCAAGGGCAAGTTCCGCATTTATCGTGGCAAGGCGCAAGTTTATGACGGTGCGCTCTTCACCATGAAGCACTTTAAGGACGATGTCAGGGAGGTTACGGCCGCCCAGGAATGCGGTCTTGGATTCGGTTCGTTCGAAGGATTCCAAGAGGGCGACATTGTTGAGTGCTACGAGATGGAAGAATTGCCCAAGACGCTGTAAGGAGCGCTCATGTCCATTAACCGTCTTGACCGTGTCAACGCGCTTTTGCTTCGGGAAATCGCCGATGATCTTTACCGGGTGCTCCAATCGGAGCCTGAGATCGACATCGCGGGCATTACCGTGACCAAGGTGTGCTGTGCTCCCAATCTGCGGACCGCAGATGTTTGGGTCTCGATCATGGATGCGGAGCAGCACCCCAATTGGCTTCGGAAACTCTCGAAGCACGCTAAGGAGATTCAGGAGCTTATCAACCGGAATCTGACGTTGCGCTTCACTCCGCATTTGCGGTTTCGACTTGATGTCGGCATCGCAAAAGGAGACCGCGTGCTTGATATTCTGAACCATCTGCCGCCTGCGGTCGAGGAAGGGGATGGGCCGGAGATTCCGGAAGCCTGAGTGTGAGGCGGCCTTATGACGGGGCCGCCTCAAGTTCCTTGAACGTTTGACATTCCGTATGAGTGCTGTTTTCTCAGATCCCGATGGTATTCTTCCGGTGGATAAGCCGGCGGGGATGCCTTCTCATGTTATAGTGACCACGCTTCGCCGAAAGTTTGGGTTTTCCAAGGTAGGCCATGGCGGAACGCTGGATCCTGATGCCACAGGGTTGCTTCTCATTCTCTTGGGTAAAGGAACCAAGATTTCCGATCGCGTAATGGGTGGGGATAAAACTTACACAGGGACGATTCGTTTCGGTGCCGCCACGACCACTCAGGATCGCCTAGGTGAGGTGATTGAGCAACATTCCACGGGCGCACTGACGGAAACAGCGATTCATGAGGCGATACGGCGTGATTTCATTGGCGACCTTTTTCAGAAGCCGCCGATGTATTCCGCAGTGAAGATTGCCGGGCAGCCGCTCTACAAGCTCGCCGTCCGTGGAGAGGAATGTGCGCGCGAAGAGCGCTTCATTCATGTTTTTTCTTTTAAGATCACGGCATTCCGTCCCGCGGATGAACGTGCGGAGGCAGATTTTGAAGTTCGGTGCACAAAGGGAACGTATGTTCGCACATTGGCGCACGATCTTGGGCAGACGCTTGGGGTAGGGGCTCATCTGTGTGCCCTGCGTCGGACGGCTTCCGGCAAAGTGGACATTGAGCGTGCCACGCCGTTTGCGGATCTTCTCGATATGCCGCGTTCAGAGATTGAGCGGCGTGTGATTCCCTGTCCGAACTACCTTTCCGGTGCCTTCTGATGACACTCGATGCCGTGCAGGCACTTGCTTCTTTGCCGCCGCATGCCGCCGTGGCCGTTGGCGGGTTTGATGGCGTTCATCTCGGGCACCGCGCACTTTTGGCGGAGATGCTTGCGTTCGCGAGCCGCACGGGGCGTCCGGCGTGTGTTTTGACATTTGAGGATGGTTCGCCTCGGGATTTTCTTGATCCATCCCATGCGCCAGGGCACATTTACGATGATGCACACCAAGCGGATTGTTTGACTGCGCTTACGCATGGAATGGCGCGAATGATCCGGCTCCGCTTTGACGCGGCACTCGCGGCGATAACGGCCACAGATTTCGCAGGCTTCTTGCACGATGCGTCCATCTTTTGTGGGGAAGATTGGCGGTTTGGGAAAGGGGCGGAAGGCTCTCCGGCCACGTTGCGGGCCGATGGGTTCGACGTGCATGTGGTCCCTTACGTGTTTTGGGAGGGGGCGCGTATCTCTTCCACGCGCATTCGGGCGATGCTGGCCGAGGGTCGCTTGGATGCCGTCGCCGCGATGTTGGGCACGCCTTGGTCGTTCACGGGGGCGGTGGTTCGTGGTCGTGGTCTTGCCGGGCCCACGTTTGGGGTGCCGACGCTCAACATTCCCTATCGAGGGCGCGGATGTGAGGATGTGCGTATGGCCCCGTTGGCGCATGGCGTTTATCGGGCACAGGCGGAGTTACGCACGGATCGGGGAAAGCAACTTGGCACTTGGCCGGCATTGGTCAATTTTGGCACAGCTCCCAGCGTGAAAGGGGAGCAAGAACCTTTGTTTGAAGCGCATTTGCTTGGGGCAGAGGGTGATTTTTATGGCGCCGTCGCCACGTTGTACTTTGATACGCCGCTTTTGAGGCCCGAGCGGCGGTTCGACTCCTTGGATGCGTTGCGCAGACAGATTCACATGGATCTTGCTTCTTGCGGAGGGCAACAGTGAAAGCGCCGTTACTCTTTTTCTTGCGGGGATTGCGCGACGGTTTCCCCATCGGGGCGGGTTATTTCGCCGTCAGCTTCGCGTTTGGGATTCAGGCACGCGCCATTGGGCTTACGGCATGGCAGACATTCGTGCTCTCCGGTACCAATCTCACGAGTGCCGGGCAGTTCGCCGGGCTCGCGGTCATTGAGGTGGGGGGAAGCCTTGTTGCGATGGCTCTGACGCAACTAGTGATCAATCTTCGCTATTGCTTGATGTCGTGTGCGCTCTCCCAGCGCCTTCCGGAAAGGGTCTCATTTTGGCAACGTGCGCTTGTCGCGTTTGGGGTGACAGATGAGATTTTTGGGGTGAGCATCGGATTCCCACATCAGCTTCGCCCGGCTTATTCTTATGGGCTTATCGCGGCGGCGTGGCCGGGCTGGGCGTTTGGTTCGCTCACGGGGGCTTTGGCCGGAAGCGTTTTGCCGTCACTTGTCGTCAATGCGTTGGGGATGGCGCTTTATGCCATGTTTGTGGCCATTGTCGTGCCGGCGGCCAAGACAGACCGAAAAGTGCTTATGGTTTCTCTTGCCGCGGCGGTTTGTTCGGTTGCGTTTGCCATTTTGCCGGGGCTTTCTGGCCTTTCGGAAGGGATGCGAGTGGTTTGGGTGACGGTTCTTGTTGCTGGCGTTGCGGCGCTTCTGTTCCCTGAATTTCCGGAGGAGGCGTGCCATGGGTGAATCGGTTTGGCTCCAGATTGCGACAATGGCCGGCGTAACCTATGCCATTCGCTTTATCCCGCTTGTTCTCCTGCGCCGTGAGCTCCGAAATCCTTATCTCCGTGCGTTTTTGCACTATGTTCCCTATGCGACATTGACGGCGATGACCATTCCTTCCGCCGTGCTTTCTGCTCCACATCTGCTTTCTGGGGTGATTGGGCTAGCCGTCGCCGGAGGGTGTGCATTCAAAGGGATTTCATTGCTGCCCACCGCGGCGGCGGCTTCGTTTGCCGTGGGCATTGTGGAATATTTCTTTTGAGGGCGGTATACCCAAAAAGCAAAGGCACGGGAGAACCCCGTGCCTTTTGCGTTCAAAGGCAGATGCCTTTACTTCCCGAGGACCTTGTCCTTGATCAGCTTGGAAACCGTGAACTTGACGGCCTTCTTGGCGGCAATCTTCATGGCCTCGCCGGTGGCGGGATTGCGGCCCATGCGGGCCTTGCGCTGAACGACGGAGAACTTGCCCAAGCCGGGGAGCGTGAAAGCCCCTTTCTTGGTCTCCTTGGCAACGAGGGCGAGGATGGCCGCATAGGTTTCCTCGACGGCGACCTTAGTGTAGCCCGTCGCGGCGGAGAGCGCGTCGATCATCTCAGCCTTGGTCATGGGTTTGGTGGTTTTAGCCATAGTGGATTGACTCCTTGGTTGTGAACAGCATCTCGTACGGTTCGTCCGCCTCGATGTACCTTTATTATGGGGCTTTTCAGAGGACAATGCAAGCGGAAAGTCAAAAAATCGGGCCTTCCGTGGAAGGGTGTTCTCCAAAAGGCGTTTACGAAGAGCGTTCGCCATCCCTTAGCCGAGGAATCCAGCGCCACAAGAGATCTTCCCATTGTTGCCAGACGCGGGCCTCGGAGTAAGTGGAGCGGATGGTTTTGGCGGCAGTGGTCCCCAGTTGCACACGTAGCTCAGGGTCATCGATAAGCCTCTGCAATTGAGCGGCAAAGGCTTCATCTGAGGCATCCGCCAAAAGGCCATTGGCCTCGTGCGCGATCAATTCGTTGACTCCGGGAGCCGAACGAAAACCGACACATGGCAGTCCACACCACATGGCTTCGGCCAGTGCCAAGCCGAACCCCTCTGTGAGCGATGGATAAGCACAGATGGAGACACGGCGCAACACTTCCCGAGGGGTTCGCGTGATGCCAAAGAAACGCACACGCGCCTCGAGGCCGAGCGCTGTGACACGCCCTTTCAGGCGACGTTCCCAAGAGGGGGTCCCGGTGCCATAGAGGTGAAGCTGCCAGTCATCGGCACGAAGCTTGGCAAAGGCTTCAATCAAAGCCAGTTGGTTTTTGTCTTTTGTGAAGTAGGCGACGTAGACAATGGCCTTTTCTCGAGATTCCGGCGCCGGCAAGGGTTCATCCGCGGGCCAAGCAATGGCATTTCCAATGACCGTCACGGGGGCGGATGTGTAGGGGCGCAACGTCTCCCGATGAGAGGGCAGGAGCACCTGACATTCCGCCGCGAGCGGCAGGGCTTCGCGAAACCGTGTGACTCGCTGGTATTTGTTTTTCGCGAAGCAGGTCGGCGGATACACGTGGAACATCTGCACCATTGGCACCCGAAGGGGCCCAGCATAGGTGAGCTCCACGCATTCGTTGGCTCCGGCTGAGATCACGAGGTCGGGCTGAAGGCTCTCCAAACATGCCTGAAGCCTCAGCGAGGTCTCCCGCATCAGATCGAGCCATGGCAGAGCCCGGCGCAAAAATGCGGCGCCGATCGAACTTCTCAGCAGGAGTTTATTGAATCCCCCCGTCAATGAGCGTATGCGGCTCATGCGCACGTGATGGCAGGTGACGGCCGGATCGAAGGTCACGGAGAGTGGCTCTTCGGGGCGTTGCTGGGTGATGACGTGGACGGCATAACCCCGTGCCGACATGGCATTGGCGAAAGCCGCGATGGCCCGATCGGCCCCACGCCCAGAACGCAGGAAGTCTTTGTAGACGGCGAGCGTCGCTTTCGGTCGATCACTCATTTGCACTCGTGGCCAGAAGACTGCTACGGAGGATCAGGCGGGCCCCTTCTTCGATCGCCTGCAACTGGCGCCCAAGTTTCACGGAATCACTGCCGACCTGAACAAGGAGCTCCGTTTGGCGAAGCTTACTCGTCATATTGGAAATCGTATTGTCCGCGCGAAGGGTTTCGGTGTAGTCCGTGAGGGCTTTTTGTCGTGTCTCAATTTCGCGAAGGATATCCTGATAATACGCGGTAACGGCTGTTTGCGCAGAGGTCTTCCAGTCGGTGCCGGTGTCGGCCAAATGGTATTCATT
Source organism: uncultured Lentisphaeraceae bacterium (assembly GCA_949282555.1). Lineage (GTDB taxonomy): Bacteria > Verrucomicrobiota > Kiritimatiellia > RFP12 > DVOR01 > Spyradenecus. The sequence goes on from CASDPK010000016.1 coordinate 9,359, forward strand.
CGTCGATAGCGCAACCACGGCGGTTGGCTGGCTGGATACCTTTTGGGCGTCGTTATAAACACGGCGATAGAGTTCGGAGATCTTGGCGGAAAGCGCATCAAAGCGTGCCACGGCTTCGGGAGCTGTGGACGCATCGACCGAACAGGCGATGACTTCCGGTTTGGGGGCTTCCTCTAACCAAAGCTCCAACGGATTGGCCGCCGTCTCGGAGGTGAAGATGCTTGCCTGTTGCGTCCGTCCCGACGAAGCCGTGGCGGAGCATCCTGTGAAAAGCAGGGCAAGGATTGCCAAAAGGCAAAAAGCACTCAGTGCGCGCATTGCTCGTTCCTCCCTAATAATCAAAACCTTCTCCGGTAGCATAGCGCACTTGGAGGTATTGCGGCAAGTCATTGTCCCTCATTCTTTCCCCTGCATACGGAGGGACGCAGGTTCTTTTATTTTCGGGTGGATGGAGTGGGGGCGAGGGAGAATCCATCGGGGGGAGTCGTTGTCGTATAGCCAGCGTAGGGATTCAACCAAAGACGGACGCTGCCTCCGGCATCATCGGAGAGCTCATAAACGTCGAGAATCCCCTCTCCTTTCTGTTGCGCGTGTTGGCGCGCAGATTCGGTGAGCACACTTCCGACGCGGCGGTAACGGACGGGTTGCCCCTCTTGTGTTCGCAATCTGTCAAGGAAATCGTAGGAGGCGCGGATGGATGCCATTGGCAAAGGGTTGGCCTCAGAATATCCCATGGGAGGCTTCGACTGCCAAAGGGAGCCACCTTCGCCGAGGCCGAGGCATCCCGTAAAGAATATTCCAGCTAATCCGATCCAAAGCGACTTATGCATCCCAACGCTCCTTCCCTTATTGGCGAGGCATTGTATCATACAAGCCGCTTCATCATTGTCCCCTGCATCGGGAATCCTGGTGTACTACATCGACCAAAGAGATGCGGAGCATCCGCGCTTGGGATGCTCCGCAGACCAGGTTACTTTCCTTCTCCGGGAAGGCCCATGGGTCTTCCCGTGCTGAGGAGACTTTTTCAAGGGACCGGCTTTAAGCGAAGAATGCCCACATTGCATGGGGCTTCGCCCTGGAGTTTGTCCAGCCGCAGGGAAAGCGTATGTGTGCCTGCCGGGAGGGAGACTTCTCCGAGGTTGACGGAGGTAAAGCGGTTCCAACTTCCGGTGGGACGGACAATGAAGGGCAGGCTTTGCTCTCCGACAACGAGGGCAATGGCGCTTCCTGCGGATGCTTCAGGGGCGGCATAGCGCAGTTCCACCGTGTATTTGGCCGGTTGGTGCGAACGGAAGCTCCACTGGGCGCCGGCGCTGGGCGAAAGCCAATAACCCAGATGTTCTTCACTTGTATGGCTTCCATCAAGTCCCGTAATGTTGATTTCCTCCACGCGCATGCCACCGTGACATTTGGCCAACCGAGGAAGGAGCACGAAGGCTCCTTCTGCGTCTGGGGCGATGGCTTCGGACACACGGGCTTGTCCATCAAGCGTGATGGCGATCACGAAGTCTTGCAATGCACCGACTTCCTTGTCCATCACGATGGACGGCCCGGAAGGCGCCCCTTGACGCACTTTTAGGGGAAGCTTTTTCCCATTGTCAAGGCGATAGGCGGAGCGGATCGGGGTGGTGAGTCCGGGAAGGAGCAACTCGCCGGAAGCGGGCGGGTCAAAGACAATGGCATAAAGCGTGTCATTCCCATCGGCGCCGTGACGAAGGGTGAATCGGCCCCAACTGGGAGTCTGCGGGAAGACGGCGGCGCGAGTTCCGTAGATAGCCTCTCCATTCGTGCGCAACCAGTCTCCCATTTCGCGAAGACGACGCAGAGCTTCTTCCGGCATACGTCCGGAACCATCCGGCCCCATGTTCAGGAGCATATTGCCGCCTTTGGAAGTGATGTCGGCCAAACGATGCAAAAGTTCACGCGTGCTCTTCCAGTTGTGGTCGTCTGCGGCATATCCCCAACTGTTGTTCATGGAAATGCAAGACTCCCAGTCCTTGCCCGGGATGCCTGTGGCCGGAATGAAGTTCTCGGGGGTTTGGACGTCATAGGGTGTTCCTCGACCCAAACGGTTATTCACCACGATATTGGGTTGGAGACGGTGAACCATCTGATGAATCCGCCACGCGTTATCGCCGGAGACCACGCCGTTCGCGATGTCATACCATAGGAGGTCGACTGTGCCATAGTTGGTCATGAGCTCGCGCAGTTGGGGGATGGCGATATTGCGCACATAGGCCTCCGAGTCGCCGGCGTGTGTCGGGTCCCACTCTCCGCCGCCACCACCGGGATGGTACCAATCGAGATTTTGTGAATAGTAAAGCCCCAAACGAACGCCATGACGGCGGCAAGCCGCGGCAATTTCCGCGATGACGTCACGCCCAAAGGGAGTGGCGTCCACAATGTTGTAAGGGCTGGCCTTTGTTCGGAAAAGGGCAAAGCCTTCGTGGTGTTTGGTGGTGATGACGATGTAACGCATGCCGGCATTCTTCACCGCTTGAATCCACGCATCGGCATCAAAACCGGTTGGATTGAATGTTTGGGCGGCCTTGGCATATTCCGCACGCGGTGCGCGTGCCGCCAACATCATCCATTCCGCGCAATTGTTGACCTTCCGCACTTGGCCCTTCCAAACGCCACCGTATGTGGAGTAAAGCCCAAAGTGGATGAACATGCCAAAATGAGCGTCGCGGAACCACGCCATCCGTGCGTCACGGATCTCAGGGGATTCTGGGGCCTCCGTTGGGCTGAGCGCGGGCGTTGCCCTCAAAGAGATTCCGGCGAAGATGCACAATAAGAGAGAGATGTGCATGGCTGGCATAAGACGCATGGTAAGTCCTCCTGTTAAACTCTTGAACCAAGGCCAAGTTCGACAAGGCACAACCATTCTAACACAACACATATTGCCATTGTCCAATATGGATTACCCGACGGAGAGATGTCGTTTTATGTTATACTTCGAGGCCCTATGAAACCTAAAGACCTCACGGTTGTTTCCGCCGCATTGCCCTCATCGGAAGCGGCGGATGTGCTTTTGGAACTTTTGGACGCGGACGCCTTCACGCCGACCATTTGGGAGGATGTGGAGACGCATGCCGTGCGGTTGGATGTGTTTCTTGAGGATGCGTCTCAGGCAGATGGCGTGGAGCAGGCGATTCGTTCGGCTGGGGCGTTGGCAGGGGTGGAGACGGTTCTGACGCGCGAATCTCTCCCTGCGGCGGATTGGGCAGAGGCGTGGAAACGGTTTTTCCATGTGGAGCGGGTCTCGGAGCGGGTGACCATTCGCCCGTCTTGGGAGCCTTATGCGGCACAACCGGGGGAGGCCGTGGTGACGCTGGATCCGGGGATGAGTTTTGGAACGGGACGCCATCCCACAACACGTGCGTGCCTTTGTTTTTTGGATGATTTGGCAAGGGGGGATCTTTCGCGCCCAGTCTTGGACATGGGGTGTGGCAGTGGTATTTTGGCCATCGCTGCGCGGAAGCTTGGCTTTACGCATGTGCGCGGATTTGACTACGATCCTGATGCCGTTGTGGTGGCGCGTGAGAATGCGGCCTTGAATGGAGAGGAAATCCCATTTGGGGTGCAGGAATTGTCGGCGAATCTCGACCAAGGTGCCGTGGTATTGGCCAACATTTTGGGCCCGGTTCTCATCACTTATGCCGCCGAGGTGGCGTGTGCGGTGCTTCCGGGGGGTGATTTGGTGGCCTCGGGCATTTTGGATTCTCTGTATCCGGAGGTGCGTGCAGCGTTTGAGGCCCAGGGATTGAGGGAGGTGCGAAGCATTCTTATCGGAGAGTGGCGCTCGGGACACTTTGTCCGGCCTGTGGGAGGTGTGGCATGAGTGCACTGCTTGCTTGGGTGGCCGCATTGGGAGGGCTTCTCCTGGGGATGTGGTTGCTGACGAAGAGTGCGGATTGGTTTGTGGATGGTGCCGTGGGGCTGGCGTGCCGTCTGCGGATGCCGCCGTTGATCATCGGGTTCACCATCGTGGGATTTGGAACGAGTGCCCCGGAGATGCTGGTTTCCGCATTGGCCGCTGCGCAGGGCATGCCGGTGCTGTCGCTAGGGAATGCCTACGGGAGTAACATCACCAATGTGCTTTTGATTCTTGGCGCCTCCATGTTGGTTGCGCCCATCGCGCTTCATCGGGTGGCGCTTCGGCGGGATATCCCGTTTCTGCTCGTGGTGGTGGGGCTTACGGTCGCTTTTGCCGTTCGGGGTGGGTTTTCTCGGGCCGACGGAGTGCTTTTTCTTGTCCTTTTCGCGGCCTTTTTGGCTTGGCAGATTTGGGCGGCGTGCGTACGCCGGGCACCAGAGGTCTGTGCCGTGTCGAATGGCATGCCTTTCGGGCGTGCGTTTCTGATGACGTTTGGAGGTTTGGGCGTTTTGCTCTTGTCTTCGCAGATGCTGGTGTGCGCGGCGCGGTTTTTGGCGGAGCGTGAGGCCGCTGCCGCAGGGATCAGCTCAGAGGCAACACAATTGATTGTGGGGGTGACGGTGATCGCTTTGGGGACGTCGCTTCCAGAGCTTATGGCGTCACTTTCGGCGATGCGTAAGGGAGAACATGACATTGCGCTGGGTAATGTCGTGGGCTCCAATTGTTTCAATATCTGTGTGGTCGCAGGGTTGGCGTTGGTGATTCGCCCAGTTGGGGAAGGGACGATACCAGAGGCTCTTCGCTTTCGCGATGTCTTTGTGATGTTGGGTTCCACCTTGATGCTTTGGTGCGCTGGGCTTTGGGCATGGTTGCGGGTGCATGGACACAAGCGTTCCATTACGTTGGGCAGAGGGTGGGGCGTTTTGTTCCTTGTGCTTTGGTTGGTTTATACGTGTTGGGTGTTCGTTGGCACCCGTTCTTGAGATCTTTGTTGAGAGGTCGCCATGAATGTGATTCTTGCGTTGCTGTTCCTTGTCGCGCTTACGTGCGTTCCTGCGTTGGAGTTGCGTGCGTCGATCCCTGCGGGGTTCTTTGCGCTTGAAAAGATGTTTGACGTGACGTTGAAATGGTGGTGGGTGGCGATTGTATGCGTGGCCGCAAATATTGTTTTAGGGATTGCGGTCTTTGAGATTTTGTTGCCTTGCCTTGCGCTGATGCGTCGTTGGAAATGGTTTGATCAAAAGGTGTGGCCGATGTTTGAGCGCCGTAGGGAAAAACTGCGTCCAACGATTGAGAAGTACGGCGAGTGGGGATTGGCGATTTTCATTGGTGTGCCGTTGCCGGGAACCGGCGCCGTGACAGGTGCCGTTGGGGCCTTCCTTCTTGGGTTTGATCGCCGTCGGTTTTATTTGGCCAATGCCGTCGGGGTTCTGCTTGCCGGCATATGCGTGACAGTGCTCTGTCTGCTCATTCAGAATGGAGCGGTGGCAGAGGGTTCGTGGTTGCGCCGCCTCTTGATCAAAGAGATGTGAGTGTGGCGCGCTTTATTGCGCAGCGTTGACGCCTTCCGACCCCGATGAAGTCGGTTGCGGAGTGGGAGTTTTGGCATCTTGCGCGGGTTGTTCGGCGAGATGGCGAAGGTCTCGGGGCGTCCGCGAAGGAGGAGCCTTGGCAAACTCGGGAACGTTGTAGGAAAGCATCCTGCGATCATTCTCCGAAGGCTCCTTTTGGGGAAGCAGAAAGGGTTTGGAGAAGGTGCCTGTCTGGGTGTTGAAATGCGCAATATAAGGCCTGGTGTAGGCACCGTCATCGCGTCGGGAGGCGAAGACCATCCAAGCCCCATTGGAGGAGAAACTATGGTAGCTTTCTGCGTCTGGAGAATTGATTTCACTCAGCGGGCGGAGTGTTCGCTTTTCGAGGTCGAGAAGCCACAGATCGGACCGTTTGTGCCAAACATGAAAGACACCTTGTGGGCCGAGGGAGAAAACGAGCCAACGCCCGTCGGGGGAGACTCGGGGAAGCGTGATGGAACGACGGTCTTTCGCGGCGTTGATGATCATCCTCGGCTGGCTGAAAGTTCTCCGCTCTGGATCAAAGTCACGGGCAATGAGGTTATAGCAGAAATTCGTGTATCCCACGACAGCTTGGCGGGCACGCGCTTCCTTGTCCTCTGGAATGGAGGGGAATCCAGGTTCTGCGGCAACGGAATAGAGCGTTTTTCCATCCGGAGACCATGAGGGGAAACAGTCAAAAAGCGTAGGCTCAGTCTCAACGGGATAGGCGGTGTCGCTTTCCACATCGTAGAGCATCATGTCACTTCGGGTATCAAGGACTTCCACTTTGTCGAGGTTCGCATAGTAGAAGGTCTGCATGGTGTCGTTGACAGAAAAGGCGATGTAACGCCCGGAGGGATGCCAAGCCGGATAGACCCCAGATGCAAAGAAGGGGCCAACCTTGAAATTGCGCTTCCGCCCGGGATCGTCCTTCCCTGTGAAAATAAGCGTGCCGGGATTCTCGGCACGAAGGTGAAAGAGAAGTGAGTCGGAATCTCCTTGGTTGAAGCTGTGGCAATTGACACACTGTTGCGTATCACTTTGGAGATTGGTGTAGAGCGGATATTCCCGGAAAGAGGTCAGATCTCGCCACCAAAGCCCCATGCGTTTGTAGTTCTCATAACTAGGAGGAATGAGACGATAGGCAAGAACGGGATCAATGGATTCTTGGGCGATATGGTTGGTCGCACAGAATATCGTCTTGTCTTCGTCATGGATGGTGATTGTGTAGGCGGGGGCTTGAAGGAGTTCGCGCCAAAAGCGTTCAGGAACGCGGACATTCTTGCCGAAGTCTCGTTCAAGCTTCCCGTTGGAAAGGGTCACACGCGCCGTTTCGGACGCGCCCTCCACATCAAAGTTCAATGGGCAGATGTTTGGAGGAACGGTAACGCCTGCGACATCTGGCCGCAGACGAATGGAGGGCCTCACCTCTGCTTGGGCGATGCCACACAACGTCAGGGGGAGAAGTAGGAGTGCAAACACCTTCCTCATGCTTGCCACCTTACATAGGCTCCGGAGGGAAGGGCAAAGGTTTCTGCTTGGCCGGTGAGGCACATTTCCCCGGCGGAAAACGCTCCTCCGAGTCCGCGCAGAGCTTGCGTGAGGATATTTTGGAGGACAATAGGGGTGTGGCCAGGTGTGTGGGCGCTGAGTAGAAGAAAACGAGGCGATGAACTGAGGAGTGAACGGCAAAGGCGAAGCGTTTCCGTGAGATCGCGTTCGATTTTATAGGTTTCACCACTGCCTCCGCGCCCGTAAGTTGGGGGGTCAAGGATGATGCCATCATAGACCCTGCCTCTGCGAAGTTCACGATTCATGAACTTGTGTACGTCATCGACAATCCAACGGATGGGGTGCGCCTCAAGACCATTCAGCGTGGCATTGCTACGCGCCCATTGAACCATTCCTTTTGAGGCGTCTACATGGCAAACTTCGGCGCCTCCATGGGCAGCCGCCAGCGTCGATCCTCCGGAGTACGCGAAGAGGTTGAGCACGCGAGGGCGAATGCCGTTTTTCGGTGCGCAGAGCTGTTTGATCCAAGCCCATTGCGCACGTTGCTCGGGGAAGATTCCCAAGTGGCCAAAGTCCGTTCCGGAAAGTCGAAAACGTGTTCCGTCAACGTCAATGGTCCATTCTTTCGGCAAGCGATTTCGACCATGCCACCGGTTGCCATCCTCACGGTCAAAGGTTGCGTCGGCCTGTTTCCAGAGCGCAGGATGCTGGGGTTGCCATACGGCTTGCGCGCAAGGACGAGAAAGCACAATGTCGCCGAAACGTTCCAGCTTCGCGCCATTGCCACTGTCGAGGAGTTCGTAATCGTTCATGGGTGAGGGTGGGGGATGGGATTGATCGCCGCATGGCGTTCCAACAGACGACGTGCGGCATCCGCTTCTGCGGCCTTGCGTGAGGGACCAGACCCCTCCGCAGTTTCGCTTCCGAGCATCACGGAGCACCGAAACCACGGGGCATGAGAGGGGCCTTCCATTGCGAGCAACGTGTATTTGGGCTCTTCGTGGAATTGGCGTTGGCCCAAGCGTTGCAACTCTCCTTTGGGATTGTCCGAATCCCCTGTGCAATGATTGAGGTTTTGAAAGTCTTCGGCTCTGAAGAAAGTGTCAAAGAGAGGGCGTACTCCGTCCATGCCGCCATCGAGCCATGCGGCCCCGAAAAGAGCTTCCGTTGCATCAACAAGAGCCTTTTTCGGCCAAGCCACCCCAAGGTTATGTTCGGTCAACAGTTCACCCACCTTGAGACGGTCGGCACGCTCCAGCAAGGCTTTCCCAGAGACGAGATGAAGGCGCATATCCGTCAAAACGCCTTCATCTGCATTGGGGTAAAGGGCGTAGAGACGCTCTGAGACCAACAACTGAAGCACCGCATCTCCGAGGAACTCCAGCCGTTGGTTGTCCGGTTCCCGACGGTTGGGTGCCGGGACCGTGAGGGCTCTGCGCTTCAGCGCGACATCTTTGAATGTGTAAGGGAAGTCGCTCACTTTTTCCCCACCACGGAGGTGGCGAGTTTTAACACGGAGGCGATATCGGTCAAGTTGGTGGGGAGAACCATCGTGGTGCCTTCCTTGGCCAACTTGCCGAACTCGGCAAGATATTGCTCCGCGAGGCGCAGGTTGACGGCTTCCACTCCGCCTTCATTGGTGCTGATGGACTGAGCGATAGAACCGATACCTTGCGCGGTGGCTTGGGCAACGAGCAGAATTTCCTGCGCGCGACCCTCAGCTTCATTGATGCGGCGGCGCTTTTCACCTTCCGAACGTGCAATGGCTTCCTGCTTTTCGCCCTCGGCACGATTGATACGTGCCTGACGCTCACCTTCGGATTCGGCGATCATGGCCCGCTTTTCGCGTTCGGCTCGCATCTGCTTTTCCATCGCGTCGCGAATGGTGCGCGGAGGCGTGATGGATTTGATTTCGTAGCGGGTGACCTTGATGCCCCAAGGATCGGACGCTTTGTCCACCGCGCCACAAATGGCGGCATTGATGGAATCGCGAACCTCAAAGATGGCATCGAGATCGAGCTTGCCGATTTCTGAGCGCATCGTGGTTTGGGCCAACTGAGTGGACGCCCAAAGATAATTGTCGATGCCGTAGGAAGCTTTCACGGGGTCCATCACTTGGAGATACAGGATGCCGTCCACATCCACCGTGATGTTGTCCTTGGTGATGCACTGCTGAGGGGGGACATCGATGGGCGTCTCCTTGAGCGTGCGGCGATAGGCCACCCGGTCAATAAAGGGCACGAGAATATGGAACCCTGCTTCCAGTGTGGCATTGTATTTGCCCAAACGCTCAACGATATACGCCGAGCGCTGAGGCACAATGATGGCCGACATGAAGAGTACGACCACAACGGCTGCGATGAGCACGATGAGAATGATCAGTCCGGGCATGACGTTGTCCTTTCTGTTGGGGGAGTGGATTATTTGACGTTGAGGGTGATGTTCGTGCGAGCAACGACAGTGACGGTTTCGCCTTTTGCGATGGGGCGCTCCGCGGAAGCGGTCCACTCTGTGCCGTGCAGGGAAACACGTCCCGTTCGAGGAGGCTCAATGGCCTCCGTGACTTCGACGGTCGCGCCGATGAGGCCATCGTCATCTGCGTCTGCTGCCGTGGGGCCGCGCTTTCCATGGAGTGTCTTTCGGAAACAACGGCGCCCAATGACCAACGCGCACACGGAAGCTCCGGCAAAGACGTACCCCTGAACGAGCAGGGAAGCGTCTGTAAATTGCGCCACGGCTGCGGCCACCAAAGCACCAACGCCAAAAAAGATGATGACGAACCCAGGAATAACAAGTTCGGCGATCGCCAGCAGAAGTCCGAGGACAAACCAAAGAGAAGCAAGCGTCATAAAACCCTCCGTTTCGGAGCGAACGTTAATGGCCCAAGCGGATATCTCCTCGCGCCAGAGCTTCGCGATATTCGGCAACGGTTCGCGCGATACCTTCCTCCAAGTCGATCTTGGGCGTCCATCCAAACGAACGGAGCAAGGAAGAATCGCAAAGTTTGCGCGGGGTGCCATCCGGTTTGGAGGCGTCCCAACGGATCTCGGCGGGACATCCTGTTGCGGTGCGCACAATCTCGGCAAGCTGGCGAATGGTAACCTCGCGCCCAGAGCCCACATTCATGAGGTCGGGGGGATTTTCCATCTCCAAGGCGTAAAGGCAGGCTTCCGCAAGGTCATCCACGTGCAGGAACTCACGCAACGGCGTTCCGGTGCCCCACAGATCCACGAAGGGAGCGCCCTCCGTGCGGGCCAGCTCAAACTTCCGAATCATCGTGGGGAGCACATGGCCACCCACCACATCGTAGTTATCGCCGGTGCCGTAGAGATTCGTAGGCATCAGTGAGTGGTAACACACGCCGAACTGCCGACGATAAAACTCGCAAAGCTTGAGCCCGGAAATCTTGGCGAGCGCATAACCCTCGTTGGTTTTTTCCAATGGAGCGGTAAGAAGCGCCGATTCGGGAATGGGCTGGGGGGCCATGCGCGGATAAATGCACGATGAACCTAAAAACAGCAACCGCTTGCATCCAGCACGATATGCGGCATCCACCACATTGGCGGCAATCATCAGGTTCTCGTAAAGGAACACGGCGTTGGCCGCGCTGTTGGCTCCAATCCCGCCGACTTTCGCCGCCGCGACAATGACCACGTCGGGCTTGTGCTCAGAAAACCATGCACGCGTGGCGGCTTGGTTGGTGAGATCGAGTTCACTGTGACGTGCCGTCAGGATCTTCGTGCACCCTTTGGCGCGAAGAGCCCGAACGACGGCCGAGCCTACCATCCCTCGATGGCCGGCGACGTAATAAGAGTGGGCGGTGTCCATGATGTACCCCTTCTGTCGCGGAAGATCAATCCGCACGCTCGACGGCCCGGCCCTCACGCGCTGCAGCCGCTTCTTGCCGAGCGACGGCAAGATCGGCCTCCACCATCATCTTGACGAGCGCCTTAAAGGTCACCTTTGGCTCCCAACCCAGCTGTTCGCGGGCTTTGGTCGGGTCTCCCAACAATTGCTCAACCTCCGCGGGGCGATCATAACGGGCGTCATGCTCCACGTAACGCTCCCAGTCCATGTCCAACAGACCGAACGCCTCTTGGCAGAACTCCTTCACGGAGTGCATTTCCCCGGTGGCGAGCACAAAGTCGTCGGGACGATCATGTTGGAGAATACGCCACATACCTTCCACGTAATCTCCGGCGAAGCCCCAATCTCTCAACGCATTCACGTTGCCGAGATAAAGCTTGTCCTGCATCCCCAACTTGATGCGCGCCGCGGCCATCGTGATTTTGCGCGTCACAAAGGTGGGGCCACGGCGGGGGCTTTCGTGGTTGAACAAGATTCCGTTCGAAGCAAAAAGATTGTACGCCTCGCGGTAATTCTTCACGGCCCAAAAACCGTAGAGCTTTGCGACGGCGTAAGGAGAGCGCGGATAAAAGGGCGTCGTCTCACGTTGCGGCACCTCCTGCACCTTTCCGTAGAGTTCGGAGGTGGAAGCTTGATAGAACTTCACCTTGCCGGCAAGTCCCGTCAAGCGGATGGCCTCAAGCAGACGCATGGTTCCCAATGCCACCACATCGCCGGTGTAATCGGGGGCGTCGAACGAAACGCGCACATGGCTCTGCGCGGCAAGATGGTAGACCTCGTTGGGCTGAATCTCATAAATGAGGCGGCAGAGACTTCCGGCATCCGTCACGTCCCCGTAATGCAAGTGCAGGCGTACACCAGCGACGTGTGGGTCCTGATAAAGATGGTCGATGCGTTGCGTGTTGAAACTGGAGGAACGGCGGATGAGGCCGTGAACCTCGTAACCCTTTTCCAGAAGCAATTCTGTCAGATAAGACCCATCTTGCCCCGTGATACCAGTAATGAGAGCGATCTTGTGCATATCCGTCCTTACAATGTATTGAGAAGGGCACATCCCGCCCCTCTCCCCGAATTATACCGAAAATAGAGAAGATGTGTACGGGGTGTCGAAGCGAGAAAGGTGAAATCCTGCCGAACTGAACGAAATGATGCCTCGTGGGTCGTCTTTCGCGAGCTCCTCCGTATCTCCCCTTGAGATATAGTGCATCTTCCACGCCGATATGGAGCGTCTGAATGTGACATCTAGGCGGAGCTGTCGCGCAGGGCGTTTCCCCTTGAATTGTGAAAATTACATTGTGGACGATTCAACCTTGCTTGCTAACGAAATTGTAACTTTATAAATCTGCAAATATATGCTATAGTAGGCGCGATTCTTTGGTACCGGCGTGTTACGCCGCTAAGAAAACGAAGAGAGGTCCGTATGCTTCAACAAGGTTTGGTGCTTTTGGTCGCTGGCATGGGCATTGCCATCGGCTTTTTGTTCGTGTTGTCCGTGGTGACAACGGCAATGAGCAAGTTGGTGCCTTATATCAACGTGCTCCCGGATCCTGAACCGAAGAAAACCGCCAAGCCGCAGACGGCCTCCGCAGACGATGCCGCCGTGGCTGTGGCCATTGCTGTGGCAAGCCAGCGCTAAGCTTTTTCCTTACCCCACATCCTCAAAGAAAGTCAAGGTCAGACGATGAGCAAGAAAATCAAGTTCATGTGCACCGCATTCCGCGACGGCTTCCAGTCCGTGTACGGAGCGCGTGTTCTTTCCAAGGATTTCATGCCGGCGGTGAAGGTCGCCTACGATGCAGGCATCCGTTGGTTTGAGGCCGGTGGCGGGGCTCGTTTCCAGAGCTGCTATTTTTACTGCCAGGAAGACGCTTTCGATGTGATGGACGCTTTCCGCAAGACCTGCCCTGATGCGGATTTGCAGACCCTTTCGCGTGGCGTGAATGTGGTGGGGCTTGATAGCCAGCCTTCGGATATCATCAAGTTGCATGCCGAGATGTTCAAGAAGCACGGCATGACGACGATTCGCAATTTCGACGCGCTCAACGATGTGAACAACCTCAAGTGGTCCGGCCAGTGCATCCATGACGCCGGGTTGAAGCATGAGGTGGTCGTGACGATGATGGGGTTGCCTCCCGGTGTGGACAATAAGGGAGCTCATACGCCCGAGTTTTATGCTGAGCGCATCAAGCAGATCCTCAAGGCTGAGATTCCTTTTGATCGCGTGTGCTTCAAGGATGCCTCGGGCACGACCGCTCCTCGCACGGTTTATGAGACCATCAAGCGTGCGCGCAAGCTTCTGCCCAGCGGAACGCACATTCAGTTCCATTCGCATGAGACCGCCGGCAATGGCTTGACCTGCTACCTCGCGGCCCTCGAGGGCGGTGCGGATGGCGTGGATCTTTCCATGGCGCCTGTCTCCGGTGGTACCTGCCAGCCCGACATTATCACGATGTGGCATGCGTTGCGCGGTTCGGAGTTCGATTTGGATATCGACATCGAGAAGATCCGCGGGGCGGAGGAGGCCTTTAAGGAGGCGATGAAGGATTACTTCCTCCCGCCTGAGGCGATGCACTCCAATCCCGTGATCATTTGGTCGCCCATGCCCGGCGGTGCGCTCACGGCCAACACCCAGATGCTCCGTGACAATGGGCTGATGGACAAGTATGACCAGATGATCGATGAGATGTACGACTCCGTGCGTTGCGGCGGATTCGGCACGTCCGTTACGCCCGTTTCTCAATTCTACTTCCAGCAGGCCTTCAACAACGTCATGTTTGGTAAGTGGAAGAAGATCGCTCCCGGCTATGGCAAGATGGTGCTCGGCTATTTCGGCAAGACGCCCGTCGCTCCCGATCCCGAGGTCGTTAAGATCGCCGCGGAACAGTTGAAGCTCGAGCCTACGACGAAGACGGTTCTTGAGATCAACGATGCCGACCCCAAGAAGGGCCGCAAGGCTGCGGAGGCGATGCTCGCGGCGGCAGGGCTCCCTGTTTCCGAGGAGAACCTGTTCATTGCCGCCTCTTGCCTTGAAAAGGGTATCGCTTACCTCAAGGATCCTAAGAGTGCCCCGCTTGGGATTCGTCTGAACGAGAAGCCCAAGGCCGCGAAGGCCGCCGGTGGCGCATGCACCGTTACGGTGAATGGCAAGGCCTATGGCGTGGAGCTCAAGGATGGCAAGGCGATCGTCAACGGCAAGACGTACGATTTCTCCGTGGCTGATGGCATTGCCGTCGCTTCTGCCGTTGCCGGTGCCTCCGCTGCGACGGGTGAAGCGATCACGGCTCCTGTTCCCGGTTTGATCTTGCGCATTACGGCTCAGCCTGGCACCTCCGTCAAGGCAAATGACGAGATTCTCGTTATGGAAGCCATGAAGATGGAAATGCCCATTAAGGCGCCCAAGGATGGTGTCGTTGGGTCTATCGCCGTTGCCAGCGGTGACAAGGTCAACGCCGGCGATATCCTTGCCACGATGTAAGCGCATAAGGAGATTCCTTTATGTTGAAACACATTGCATTGGCGTTGGCCTTGACGATGGGGGTCTGTGCGTTTGCACAGACGCCCGTCCAAAAGGCGAAGCCCGCCACCACAACAACTGAAGCTTCTTCCGACAAGTTTGCCGGGATCAACTCCATGGTTCAGCTCGTCAAGCTTCGCCGTCAGCTCCTTCAGGCCAATGATGCGGCGTTTGAGGACAAGACCAATAACACGGATCAGCGCTTCCACGGGTCTTATCTCCATATCACGAATGGATATATGACCACCGATGCCACCCCCGGCGCGGTCAAGGCGGAGTATGAGGCATACAACTACTATGTGAACCCCAAAACGGGGAAGCGTCAGTTGCGGTTCCCTGATCTTGAAGGTAAGCAGTTGGATTTGCCCTCTGTTTCTGGTGTGATCCATTCCCATCAGGTCGGTGACTGGCAGTTGACCGCGAGCCGCATCAAGAGCATGTGGGATTCCACGGGAATCATGGGCTTCACGCTCAAGGAGAAACCCGCGCCCGCCGAAGTCGCCGAAGCTTTGCCCTCCGCTCATCCCAAGACGGTGCTTCCTTTCGGTGTGAGCCAGCTTGTGATGATTGTGGTTTGCCTCGTGCTGGTCTACCTCGCAATCGTCAAAGAGTTTGAACCGTTGCTCCTTTTGCCCATCGGTTTCGGTGGTTTGTTGGCGAACATTCCGTTCGCCGGCATCACTGCGGCCCCCGTGTTGGACACGCTGGGGAACGTGGTTGAGCCTGGTGGCTTCTTGTATTACACCTTTGAGATGGGTGTGAGCTCGGGTCTGTTCCCGATTCTCATCTTCATGGGTGTGGGTGCAATGACGGACTTTGGCCCCTTGATCGCCAATCCGCGTACGGCGTTGCTCGGTGCGGCCGCTCAGCTTGGCATCTTCACTGCGTTGTTGGGTGCGTTGGCGTTGACGCTTTGCTTCGAGGGGATCAACTTCTTCATCACGGATGCCGCCTCGATCGGTATCATCGGTGGTGCGGATGGCCCCACGGCGATTTGGTTGACGACCAAGCTCTCGCCTGATCTTCTCGGTGCAATCGCCGTTGCCGCCTATTCTTACATGGCGCTTGTCCCTGTGATTCAGCCGCCAATCATGAAGTTGCTGACCACCAAGGAAGATCGCCTCATCAAGATGAAGCAGTTGCGCCCGGTCACCAAGATGGAGAAAGTGCTTTTCCCCATTACCGTGCTTTTGCTTTGTGCGGCGTTGTTGCCTTCTGCCGCGCCGTTGATTGGAGCGGTGATGCTGGGTAATCTTGCGAAGGAGTGTGGCGTTGTGGATCGTATCTCGGATACGATGGCCAACAGCCTCATCAATATCGTGACGATTCTTCTTGGCCTTTCGGTGGGCTCCAAGCTCGCTGCGGAGAAGTTCCTCACGTTTGAGACGCTCGGTATTCTTGTCCTTGGTGTCATCGCTTTCTCGGTTGGCACGGCCGGTGGCGTTTGGATGGCCAAGCTCATGAACCTCTTCAGCAAGGAGAAGATCAATCCGCTTATCGGTTCTGCCGGAGTTTCGGCGGTACCGATGGCCGCCCGTGTTTCCAACAAGGTTGGTTTGGAGTACGATCCCACGAACTTCCTCCTCATGCATGCGATGGGGCCGAACGTTTCCGGTGTGATTGGATCTGCCGTTGTGGCGGGTGTGCTTTATTTCTGCTGCCGCTGATTTGCGTGTCACGGGCAACTGAAAGGGCACCGCGATTGCGGAGCCCTTTCAGTTTTGATCAACATCCTCTTTGCTTGAAGGTGGAATAACACCTTTTAAGGATGGAAAGCACGAAGTGCGTTGATCTCTTTTGAGGTGAGCTCTCGATAGTGTCCGGGAGGAAGGTCGCCCAACGTGAGTCCGGAAAGGGCGATGCGGCGGAGACGAAGGACTCGTAATCCAGCCTTCTCACACATTAGGCGGATTTGCCGATGACGCCCCTCTGAGAGGGTAAACCGCAACTTCTTTGAAGATAACAACACAACAGGGACAGGACGAATACGGTAGCCTTCCAAAACGAGTGGACTCTTTAGAATGTCCAGTTGGTGAGGCGTTGGGGGTCGATCCACGTCCACTTCATAGATTTTCCGGTGGGCGAAGCGTGGGTGGGTCATTCGTTGGATGAGGTCGCCATCATTGGAGACAAGGAGTAAGCCTTCACTTTCTTTATCGAGACGGCCCACGGGGACAAGGCGTAGCTTGAAGTTGCGAAATGTTTCCAAAACACTGCGAGCACCTTGACCGTCAGTAGAGCAGACCTCACCAACGGGTTTATGATACAAGAAGGTTCTTCGCTGTTCAGGTTCCGCTCCAACGAGATGCCCATCCACCATCAGCCGCGCAGAAGGCGAGATCCGTGCGCCAGGCTCCAAGACTGGCTTCCCTTCCACACACACACGTCCGGCCTTGATAAGCTCGGCCGCTGCGCGGCGTGAGGCAACACCACGTTGGGCGAGAAGGTTTTGAAGGCGCGGAGGAGGTGGTGCTGTTTCAGGTGTGGATCCCGTGGAAGTAGGTGGAATCATGGCATAAACTCCGCTTTCCAAGATTCTGTTCCACAGAGTTTTGTCATCCAATCTGGACGGGCTTGTGGGTGCCCGAAAAGACGCTCATCTCCGTAGACATCACGCAACGTCCCGAGGATTGCACGGGTGACGCTCCACGGACGGTATTGGTGAGGGGCTGTGACGTGCAGTCGAATGCCTCCTTGTCTCGGCCCTTGCGTGAAATCGAAGAATGTAATCCCCTGAAGTTCACGAGCATTCAACCTATCGGCTAGCATGGGGCCATCGAACCAAGGTGCGGAGAGCGTCCGGAAGGCATAGGCCGAAGCACGGGCAACACTGAGCTGAGGGAGCGCTTCGGCAAACACAAGTGCGGGATAAAGCCGTGCCGTTTCCCAACTCCGAATGGCTGGGCTCGGGGGAAAGAACTCCGGTGCATCTAGGGGATATTCGAAGTCTTTGGGCGCTGGCTCCATAGGCATCGATATGTGTGGAAGCCCAAGCCAGGCGGCAAGTTCGGTATGTGTTTTCCCGTGTACCAGCGGCAGGGCGCATGGGGCGACAAAGGAGAAATGTTCAGGCTCCGCCACCGGACCATCCTCCACACCATGAAAGGGGATAGGACGGTCGCATACGACGCACGGAAGGTCAACTTCCGCGCAAGCTTCAAGCGTGAGCTTCAACGTCGCCAAGTAAGTGTAACAACGCACGCCGATGTCTTGCAGATCGACAACAAGCAGATCCAGCCCGGAAAGCATTTCACGCGTAGGCTTTCGGAATGAACCGTAAAGTTCATAGACCGGAATGCCCCAGGTGGGATGGGGGGCGGAATGCGTCCGCTCTCCGGCGGCGGCATGGCCAAAGTAACCGTGTTCAGGGCCGAAGAGGGCAATGAGGTTCTTCCCGAAAAAACGCCGTGCGGCTTGCGCAGAGGTCTCTCCGGTGGAGAGCAATGCCGCTTGGTGAGAAAGCAATCCCACGCGCCACTGCGGATCTGCTTTGGCAAGCCAACGCTCGAACCCAATGGTCATGGCTTTTGACCTACGAGGATCAATGTGGTTGGGATGGCAGAGCACTCATCGAAGGCCTCCAACCAATCGTCCGAGGCGTACGCTGGGCGTTTGGCCGCCGGGGGTTCTTCAAGCCGAACAACGTTTAAGCCAGCTTCACGAAAGGCGTTGAACCACGCACTCACGGGATAAGCACGCGAGGCAATGGAGGGACCTTCGCCCTCGGGCTGCTCGCGCACATCGTCGATGGGATGAAAATAGTCAGGGAGAAGACGTCCCCAAGTTTCCGTGCCGTCCTCCTCCTCTGCGGAAACCCAATCACCATTGTAAACGGGATGGACCGTGGAAAGGACAAACCATCCGCCAGGACGCAACCATGTGGCTACACGCCGCACGAGCCCAAAAGGATCCTCCACAAACTCAAAGGCGTGGGAACTGGTGATGAGATCGTAACGTTCCGGCTCGGAGAAAAAGGTCTCGATGGATTCATGCCGGAAGTCGATGGCAAGCCCTTCAGTCGCGGCATCGGCACGCGCATACTTCAACTGCCCCTCCGAGATGTCGATCGCCGTGCACCGAAGCCCCTGCCGCGCCAGCCACCGACTGTTTTGCCCTTCCCCACATCCGAGCTCCAAAGCTTCCATACCGGGATGAAGGGAGGGAAGAAGGCGCAACTCACTTTCCCCTGCGAGCAGGGGGCCATAGTGAAAATCGTTTGCGTCAATCCGTGTGATGTCGCGATAAACCCCGGAAATGGCGTCCCAGTAACGTTCTTGTGGGTGCTTCATGAGCAACGCTTTGTTCACTTGTGGTGGCGGCGGTAGAGATCCCAAAGGATGAGCGTCTTACCGTCATCGATGTCGCCTGCGTCGATGGCACGGTCGATTTCCTCTGCGGTAAGGAAAATCGGGCGTAGGTTCTCATCCGTATCGAGAATGAGGTCTCCCTGACGAGGCTTGAGATGGGCGTGGAAGTGGTAATGCACCTCATCACAGTAACCCGGGGCAGGGAGGGAATGCCCCAGAGGCGTGAGGGATTCCACCTCATAGCCGCTTTCTTCACGGGTTTCTCTGCATGCGGCTTCTTCCGGGCGCTCTCCTGGTTCAATACAACCGGCGACACATTCCAAGAGCGTACGCTCCACGGCCTTTCGATATTGGCGCACCAAGACAAAACGTCCATCGGGCAACTCGCCAAGAATGCAAACCGCCCCACTGTGGCGCAACACTTCGCGTGTGGTCTTTCGCCCATCGGGCATTGCGATGTCCAGCACCTCCACCGTGAGCGCACGCCCTTCGAAGACGCGGCGAGTGGAGAGGGTGGTTTCTTTCATGGGATCATCCATCGCTCACTCCTCCATGCCGAGGCGACGCTCAATCACGCTTGAGCGTTTTCCTCCGAGCTCGACACTTTTTGTGTAATACCCGGCCGCCAGCGAACGATCAGGGTCCACCCCCGGAAGGCGCAAGAGCGTTACGGCCATGTTGAAGTAGGGGGCTGGGGCGTTCGGCGCCGCCTTCATGGCCTCCTCCAGCACACGCATGGCCTCTTCCGGACGATTCTTGACAAGATAGGCCCCAGCGGCAACGAGGCGTGCTTGCACGCCCGAGTTACCCTCAGAAGGAACCATCGCGACGAGTTCCAATGCGTCATCGGGACGGTTTTGCGTCAGCCTAAGCTTGGCCAACAAAACGATGAACTCCGGTTGCTCCGGCCATTTCCCAGCACATTCGGTCAACCGCTGTTCAAGCGCATCCACACGCTTGAGGTGCCACAGCTCCTCACACCATGCGATTGCGGCGGTCTTTTCCTTTTGGTCAGCCTCAGCCTTGGCCTTGTCCTCGGCTTTTTGCTTTGCCTGGGCCGCTTCGACGCGAGCACGTTGTTCGGCTGCCAACCGTTGCGCTTCAGCCTGCCGCTTCAGCAGTTCTTCCGCCTCCAAAGCCTCTTGGGCCTTGCGTGCCTTCTCTTCACGCGCCTTTTGCTCGGCAATGGCTTGACGCAACGTTTGCACACGAAGCGTGGCTTCGTTGACCTCGGATTGCGCACGTGACGCGTTGATTTCGGCGACCTTCCTTCGTGCGGTCGCATCCTCCAGTTGGGCTCGGGCTGTCTTGAGCGCCTCTTGGGCCTCTCGGGCTTCCGCTTGTGCTTGATTGGCAGCCTCTTGGGCCTTTGTTATCCCACCCGTTTGGGCAGAGGCTTTTGTCGCTTCAGACTGTGCGAGGAAAGCCGCGGCATCCGCAGCGGTGTTGCGCTTTGCCGCTTCTTCAAAAGCTTTCGTTGCTTGCCGCACCTCTTCTTCCACTTTCTCGAGCACGTTCGCGGCATCCTCGGCGATGGGTTTGGCCTTGGCGAGTGCCGCCTCAGCTTCGGCAAGCAGCTGGGCATCGCTCGGTGGTTGGGGAAGGGCCTTGGCTTTCGCCGCCGCCGCGCGTTCTTCCGTAACAGTGGCGCGTTCCTTGGCCAAACGCGCCTCTAAATCCTCTGTGTTCGTTACGGCTTGTCGGCGATCTTGCGTATTGGCACGCTGAAGGGCAAGCGCATCCAACATTGAAATGCAGTGAAACTTTTTAAGGCGCAACGACGCAAATGCCGTTCCTGCGGTGTCTTCCTGCTCCTCAATTTCACGCAACTGATCCCGCGCTTCGGCAAAGAGGCGGATGGATTCCTCCAAATCTCCCTTGTCGAAGGCGGCTTGGGCTTGGGAAATGAGTTTGGTGGGTTCACGCAGAAGATCGGCCACATGTTTGGCCTGTTGTACCTCTTCGTCGTTGCTGAACCATCCGGCCTGAAGCGGAAACGTACAGGCCAGCACGGCGATCGCGAGTGTAAGCGGTATGGATCTCACGTAGGCTCCTTGGATTTGAGACTTCACTATCATATCAAATAGAAGAGCACATGGTCTGACGCTCACGCAGGAACTACGGCGGGTTACACAATGAAGTGGACAAAGGGATGGCGAAGGGAGGGAGATCCCCCAGGATATCCCTCTTCCTCGCCTCCTCCGTATCTTCCCTTGAGATACAGAGCATCTCACGCTCCGGTACAGAGCCTCTCGATGTGACGTGCCAACGAGCGGGGGAGGGAACGGTTGTTTCCCGTTGAGGTGTGCAGTGTCAAGCCAAAGGGCTGTCGCTGGTCCACGCTGGATTTGCTAAACTGTCTTCGTTTCGAAGAGGAGTTCTATGAAACCGATAATCGAACCGCATATTCACATGATTTCGCGCACAACGGATGAATACATGGCGATGCGCGCCAATGGCATTCGTGTGTGTGTTGAGCCTTCTTTTTGGCAGGGGGCGAACCGGAGGTATGCGGGGAGCTTTTTTGATTATTTTCGGCTTTCGTTGGAGTTTGAGCATACGCGTGCGGCGCGGTTCGGAGTGGATCACTGGAGCGCCATTGGCATGAATCCGAAAGAGTCGGAGGATCGCCGTTTGGCCGATGAGGTGATTGATGGGATGGGAGAATATTTGGATCATCCACGGTGTGTCGCATTGGGGGAGATTGGTTTCAACAATATCACGCCGAATGAGGAACATGCGTTGGTGCGCCAGCTCCGAATGGCCGAAGAGCGGAAGATGCCGGTGGTGTTGCACTTGCCGCACTTCAATAAGCTCAAAGGAATCAAACGTGTGTTGGAGATTATTCGGGGCGAGGGGTTGACGCCGGAGCGGATTGACATTGATCACAATGTGGAAGAGACGATTGCGTTGGCTTTGGAAAGTGGATGTTATGCGGGCATGACCGTGTATCCTTATTCCAAACTGTCGCCGGAGCGCGTCAGTGCGATGATCCGTCAGCATGGTCATGAACGGGTGATCGTGAACGGTTCGGCGGATTGGGGGATCAGCGATCCGTTGTCGCTCATTCGGGTGGTGGAACGTCTTCGGGCAGATGGGTTCGGCGAGGAGGTCATTGAAGCCATTACGTATGACACGCCGATGGCGTTTTACTCCGCTTCTCCGCACTGGAAGCCGGCATTTGACCTTGTCCCGCAGGATCCCACGACCTTTCAGCGTCAGCCGTAAAGAGGATTCCCATGGCCGAAGATTCTCCGAACCCCGAAGCCGCAGAAGCTTCACAGTCCGATGCCACGTGTACGGTGGTGTTGCGCCCCGAAGGGGCGGAACCGCCTTCTCCTCCCGCATTCGGACGTGGCCCCTCCGATGATTATGCCATCTGCGGGAAAATCGGCGATGGCGGCATGGGCGTGGTTTATCTCGCGCGAGATCGGCGGTTGGGGCGGTACGTCGCGATCAAACGGTTGAACGAAAAAGCGTTGGCCGATCCGGTCCTGCGTCAGCGATTCCTTCATGAGGCACGCGCCGTGGCGGCGCTCAATCATGCCTATATCGTCCACATCTATGCGTTGGGTGAAGACGCTTTGGGGCCGTATATCGTTATGGAGTATGTCTCCGGCCCGGCGCAGACGGAAGTGGTCCCACCGGAAGGCCAGGAAGCTCCACCGCCTCGGAACATGACCTTGGAGCAATTTATCGGGAGCAATGGCCCCATGACTGCCGATGAGGCGGTGGCCATGATTCTCAAGATTGCCCGCACAATGGTCTATGCCCATAGCTGTGGCGTGATTCATCGAGATCTCAAGCCTGCCAATATTTTGCTTGACCCCTCCCAAGAACCCAAACTGGTCGATTTCGGGTTGGCTCGCGTGGCCACGAAAGAGGGCCAAACGGAGATGTCGGAGCTCACCGTTCCCGGGGAAAAGCTTATCAGTCTAGGGTATTCCGCCCCGGAATTGGAGCAGGATGCCTCCACCAGCGATGTGCGTGCGGATATCTACTCGCTGGGGGCGATTCTTTACTTCTTGCTGACAGGGCGGAATCCCCGGTATTACCGCGAGCAGGATGTTCCGGCCTTTTTGCGCGAAGTGCTCCGCCGCAGTCTTGAAACCGTGCGTGAGCAACGGTATCGCACGGCGCAGGATTTTGTGCGCGCGCTGACAGAGGCCGCCAGTCACGGCCGCACTGTGGCCCCAACCGTCAAAACAACGTGGCGTTGCAAGTGGTGCGATGCGGTGAATCCCATCAGCACGAAGTTCTGCGCCGAATGCGGATGGGATGGTTCGGAGCGGTGCTTGGAGTGTGGGGCGGAGACGTTTGTGGGACAGCAGTTCTGCCCGAGTTGCGGTGCCGATTGCCGGATGTATGAACACGTTGCCTCTATCGTCCGCCTCATGGATCAGGCTTGGGAGGATCGCCATTTCGAGCGGATTGGTTCCATCGCTGGCCGTTTGCATGGGTTCGAGCCGTCAGGCCCGACGGGCCGAAAGTTGTTGACCGAGGCCCATGCCAAGGTGGAAGAGGCCGAGCGCAAGGTCGCACGCCGCAATCGGCTCGCCGCGCTTATTCCGAATGAGCTCAAGGCCGAGAATTATGAACGGGCGCAAGCGTTCATTGAGGAGTTCCGGGCGCTCAATGAGGATCCGATGGTTTATGAAGAGGAGCTTCGGAATATCCCATCGTTGATTCTTAGCCGTGACCTTGTGCGCGTTCGTCAATGTATCCGTGGTCGTGACTGGGCCACCGTTCGCAATCTTGTTGGGAACTTGGCCGCGAAATATGGGGATATGCCCGAATATCAGGATGTACGGGCACGCCTTCGCGCCCATGACCGGCGCTTGCGCCGGACCCGGTGGGGAGTTGCGATTGTGGCGTTGGTGGTGCTGTATCTCTTGTCGTTCCCTTGGGCTGGACGCTGGGCAGGAGGCACATTGGGACCCGTGTTGCGAGGCGTTTATGCTCCAGTGCGCCTTTTTGCCGCAATCCCAGGTGTCTCATGGGCATTGAAATCCTACGTTGCCTTCTGTGACGAGGGGCGTACGTTGGCGGATTATTTCCCCGCCGGGGCCGTGGCCGAGGAGCAGGTGGAAATCGCGCGCCCCTTGCCGGATGGTGCTGAGGCTCGGCGCCAAGAGTTTGAGGCGTTGCTCGGGAATATTGCCGTGCGGCGGCAGACTCAGGATTCCAGTTTGCTTGTGCAGTATGCCCAAGGATTGAGTGAGTTGCGTCGGGATGCCCAGAAGGAGGGCGATTACGACGGTGTGATGGCCGCAGAGCGTGCCATTGCCGAATATGCCGAATCGAATGCCCTCGGTGCACCGCGTGAGGATGAACCCGAACGATTGGCGGCGCTCAAACGCCGCGTGGCACAAATGCGCGACGAACAGGCTGCGCTTACCGCACGGCAGACGGTGTCCGCCGCCCGCAAATACATTGCCGCGCTCGATGAAGCCCGTAAAGGATACACTCAGCGAGGCGAAATGGAACAGGCGGGGGCCATTAGTGACGAGATTCGCCGTGTGCGTCTAATTCCTTCTGTCGTTGCGGCGGAAGAGTTGTTGGCCAAAACGTCAGGGCAGAGTGGAGGGGCTTTGCCTGCGGGGGCTGGTTTTTCGGGGGTGCCCTCGGTCGCAGAACTTGAGCAACTCAGAGCCAGTCGTGAGACCTTGCGTCAGGAAACCGAAAGTCTGGATGCCAAGGCCACGGAGGCCCTTGGGAATTGGCCGCAGCAATATTCTGCGGCGGTTCGAGCTTTGATGGAGCGTTTCCGCCAGTCTGGAAACTTCAACGCTTGGGAGGCCGCTTCGGGTGAACTTGCCCGCTTCGAGGAACAGAATACGTTGCACGAAGAGGATGTGGCGGAGTATCCCGAGGGATTGCGGCAGACGCAAGAGGCATTCCTGCAACGCCTTCGTGCTGTCGCGGAGGAGCGTGATGCCGCCAAATTGAAGGTTTACCAGGCGTATCTCGGAAAATTGGAGAAATTGAAGTCCGATCTCACGAAGCAGGGTCGGATGGATGCCGCCGCCGCCGTGAATTTGGAACTTCGCCAAATACGCAAAAGCCCCCTTTATCTTTCGCTGAGCCGCCTTTCAGCACCGGAAGAACCGTTTGTCCCGGAGGAGGCCCAGCCTCCCGCGACACAGGAGTGAATCATGCAGGATGTTGCCGCCAAGTTGATTTCCATTCGTCCTTTGGCTCAAGGGTATAGTGTCTTGACCTTGGAGGCCCCTGCCATTGCGGCGGAGGCTAGTCCGGGACAGTTTGTTCATGTTCGTATTCCGACACTGGAGGCTTCGCGGTTGCGGCGCCCGTTCAGCATTTACGACGCAGACCCCGCCACGGGGCGCCTCTTCGTGCTGTACAAGGTCGTGGGGTTGGGGACGCGGCATCTTGCGGCCCTTCTGGAGGGAACGGCGTTGCAGGTGCTTGGCCCGATAGGAACGCCATTCCCGCTGACGCCGGAGGGAACGCCTTACCTGGTCGGTGGAGGATATGGTGTGGCGCCTTTGTGGTTCTTGGCCACCCGACTCCCGCGCAAGGGGATTTTGTTTGTCGGAGGGCGTACGGCGGCAGACATTTTGGAAACGGAGCGTTTCCGTGAGGCCGGCTGGGAGGTGCGCATTGCGACCCAGGACGGATCGTTGGGAACGCAAGGACTTGTGACGGCCCCCTTGGATGTTGCATTGAATGAGGGGCAGAAGGCGGAATTGTACGCCTGTGGTCCCGATGGAATGCTTCGAGCGGTCGGGGAGCGGGCCATTCGCCATGGCATCAAGGGTTGGCTTTCGTTGGATAAGCACATGGTTTGCGGCGTTGGGGCTTGCTTGGCGTGTGTGCAACGGGTGCGGACTTCGGAGGGGGAGCGCTTGGCGCGCGTTTGCGTGGATGGGCCGATTTTCGAAGCTCGGGAAATTGTTTGGTAACACGGGGTGAATCATGTGGCGCATTGGTGTTTGTCTATTGAGTCTGCTGATCGCATTTCAGCTTCCAGCTGAAGGTGAGGCGTCTCGCCTTGCGGACAGTGTTCGCTCGGCATTGGAGGTTTCATTTCCTGAGACGCCGGAATTGCGCTTGCATGATGCGCTGGGGAGATTGCGCGTCCATCCGGATGCTGCGGTTGATTTGGAGACAGTGCGCGCTGCGGCTACGACGCAAAAAGATCCGTCATTGGCTCCGATATTGAATGCGATTGTGCTTTTGGGGCGGGCGGCCGACGAAGATTTGCAGGGATATCGCACTGGGGTCACGGCCTTTCGGAAGAGTACGGACAACGCACGGTTGTTGGCGCTGGTCGATGTTTCTGACGCGCTTATGGAGTGCCCAGAATGCGGAGGTCGGGAACCTTGCTCGACTTGCGGCGGTTCGTTGAAGTGCCGGACTTGCGGCGGTAAAGGCTTTGCCCTGCGGCGGGGCGGTTCAGCATCGCTTTCGACGTCAAAGTCATTGGGGGGCACGTCGCTCGGTTCGTCCGGACAGCGTCGCTTGCGTTGTGCCGCTTGCAAGGGGACCGGTAAATGTCCCGCGTGTGGCGGTGTCCGCGAACGGTGCGCCACTTGTCGGGCCAGTGGACGTGTGCCGGATCCAAGGAAGGTGGGAGAGCGGATTGCCCAATTGGCGGGTATTGCGCAGGAGCATACACAAAAAACGCAGAAACAAGCGTTGGATGCCCGAGAGCAGACGGCGTTGTTGCGGGAGGAGTTGCTCAAGGTGCAAGGGGTGCTTTCCGATCCATCGGGGGCATTGGCCGTTCTGAATGCTTTGCCTTCAGAGCGAGCGGCCGCGGCGCAGTGGTCGCATCTTTCCGCGATTCGAGCGAATTTGGAGGCACTTGTGCGGGAGCGCGATGCGAACAGTGCGCAAAAACAGGCGGCCCGGGCGAACATTCGCGCGGCGATCACCCAAGCACAGCGTGCCCAAGATCCGCTGAACGGGATGGCGGTGTTGGTTCCTCTCTTTGAGACATATGCAGATTCCGATGCGTTGCCGGAGGCAAAGACGGCATTTGAGGGCTTGTTGGCATCTGTGCGAACGCGCCGGGAGGCTCAATACGAGGCCTTGGATGATCGCATTACGGCCATCGCCGCGTTGAAACTTCCGGCAGATCGCATCGCCCAGGCGGATGTATGCCTTGCGGATTGGCCGGAGACTTCGCTTCCCAAGGTGGTGCAGGAATATGCGCGCACGGCGGGCAATAAGGAGCTCGCGGCTTTGGGGAAGGACGAACGTTTGGCAACGCTTCGGGCGCGTTTGGAATCTCTGCGACGAACCGCCGCACAAGAACAGGCGGAGGCGGAAGCCAAGCCGGCTTGGTGGATTTGGGCGGCTGTCGGAGTGGGGGGCCTTGTGGTGCTCTATTTCCTGTGGTCCATGATTCAAGGCGTGTTGGAGCGTCGGGCCGAGGCGGCTCGGAAGGCGCGTCAGCGTGCGGCGATTGAGAGCATCCGAAACACCTTTTCGCATCGGCGCGGCCAGTGAGTCGGTAAAAGGTGTTGGCCTTGTGCCGAGGGAGACCTCGCCGGGGAGGCTTGAATGGGACGTTCATCGCGGGTTCTTTGGGAACTGTTGCGTTTGCCAAATTTGTTCACCGTTCCGGGGGACGTTTTGGTTGGCTGGTGCCTTGCGGGGCAACGTGGCGGCATTCCCGTGTTGGGCATCGTGGCCTCGCTCTGCCTCTACGCTGCGGGGCTGCTCCTAAACGATGTTTGTGATGCGGCGGTCGATGCGCGAGAGCGTCCCGAGCGTCCCATTCCCTCTGGTCGTGTGAGCCGAAGGACGGTTTTTGCGTGGGCGCTTGGTCTGTCGCTGGCCGGATTGGTGTTGGCAGGCTCCGGCATTGGAATGGCGGGCATTCTGCTGGCGCTGATTGTGGCCTATGATGGAGGCTTCAAGCGGATTCCTGGCGTGGGAGTGCTGACGATGGGAGCATGCCGAGGGGTGAATGTGCTGCTGGGAGCCGCGGTTTCTTGGCCGATGGGGGAAATGCCGCGTGGTGGCGGTGTGGCGGCGGCCGCAATCTTTTTTACGGCCTATATCGTCCTCGTTTCCGTTGTCGCAAAGAATGAGGCCCAGCCAGGGGCGCAGGTTGGTGGGAAAATGCGGACGTTGCCCCTGTTGATGACGTTGGCTTTGTTGCCGCTTTTTTGGTGGTTTGGACGTGCTCCGGTTTGGCCCGTGGTGCCCGTGGCACTCTTGCTTGTCCCAACGTTATTGGCGAGGAAGGGTGTCCCGGCGTTGGTTTCCGGATTGATTCGTCACCTCATTCCGCTTCAACTGCTGTGGTGTTTGGTGGGACTGCCGCAGGATGCGGTGTTGATCCCAACGTTTCTTGTCTTCTGTTGGGTGGGGGCACTCTTTGCCTCCCGCCGTTATTCCGGCTCGTGAATGGCTGATTCGCATTGATGAATGCGCGCGTGCATGCCTGGGCTCTTCCATATGGGTTGAAATGCCGTGGTGTATCCAGAAACAAGATGCTCCGTAACTCAATGTCCGATACGGAGTCTCCCGACTCGAGATACGGAACCCTTCCTTTTCTTTCCCTCCGTGCCTTTGCCAGTTGTGCAACGTATCGGTTGTAGCGGTTATGTTATACTGCGAGCGAAACGCCTGTTTTGGACGAAAGGAATCTTTGCGATGAAAGCTCTTGCCCTGCTTACGGCAATGTCTGCCGCGGTTTGTGTGTATGCTGCGCCGCCGGAGGTGTCTCTTGCCGGGAATTGGTCGGTGACGCTTTCGGACGGCATGACGGCAAACGTGGCCTTGCCGGGGACTTTGGGTGATGCAAAACTTGGTCCCGCGGCGACAAAGGCGGTTTACGGGGCACTGACGCCGCGTCACCAATATGTGGGAAAGGCAACGTATACACGCACTTTCACCGTCACACCGGAGATGACGGGGGATTATGAACTCTTCCTTGAGCGTGTGATGTGGAAAAGCACGGCAACGCTGGATGGGCGGCTTTTGGGGTCGTATGATTCGCTGGCGACGCCGCATTGCTATCTGATCCCGGCGAAGGCCTTGACGCCGGGCGTGCACACGTTGACGGTGGAGGTGGACAATTCGCTGATCTATCCCATCGGGGAGAAGAGCCACAGTTATGGCGACTCCATGCAGACGCGATGGAATGGCATGATCGGCAAGCTGGAGCTCCGGCCGGCCAATCCTTTGAGAAAGGCGCGGGTGTTTGCACCCTTTGGCGATACGGTGACGGTGCAATTGCCCGAGAGCGTGGAGGCAACGATCACGATCGAGGGCGTGGAGGGCGTCCGTGAGCTGGAGCGTGCCCCCGGGAAGGTGGTTGTGAAGGTGCCTGGGGCTCGGCCATGGAGTGAGTTTGATCCCCAGCTTTACACGCTCACGCTTCGTTCGGGGACGTGGGAACATCGCATTCGCTTTGGCTTCCGTTCATTCGAGGTCAAGGGGCGGCAGGTGTACATGAATGGGCGGCCCTTCTTTGTGCGGGGCAACACGGACAATTGCCATTTCCCGCTGACGGGATATCCGGCGATGGACAAGGCCACGTGGCTCTCCATCTTTTCGAAGCTGAAGGCGGAGGGCGTCAATCAGGTGCGGTGCCACACGTGGGCCACGCCACAGGCGGCCTTCGAGGCGGCCGACGAGCTGGGACTGCTGATCTCGCCCGAAGTGTTGTGGATCGATGGCTGGATGGTGCGCGACCACAAGTATCTTAAGGGCCTAGGTCGGGGGCCAAAAGCGGTGGACGACTTTGTCCGCAACGAGCTTTTCCGCATCCTTGACGCCTATGGCAATGCGCCTTCGTTCTTCTCCCTCAGCGTGGGCAATGAGTTGGGAAGTTCGGATTTTGATCTGTTGGGCAAGTGGATGGAGGCGTGCAAGGCCTACGACGGACGCCATCTGTACGCCGCCTCTTCCGCACGCCGCATTTCCAAAGGCGATGACTTCCTGGTGACGCACAATTATCCCGGCGTGGGCATGGTGCGCGAGCGGCGCCGCGAAGGCACCGATTGGGACTACGAGGACGTTTACGGGAGAACCCAATTGCCCACGGTCGCCCACGAAATCGGGCAATGGCCGGTTTTTCCCGTGTTTGACCGTGAAATTCCGAAATATAAGGGGATTCTGCGGCCTTGGAACCTTGAGGGGTTGCGCGAGAAGAGCGAGCAGGCCGGGGTGCTCCGATTCAATGAGGCTTATGCCAAGGCGTCTCTGATGACCAATCGCTTGATGTACAAGGACGAGATTGAGAGTTTCCTTCGCACGCCTTCCTGTGCGGGACTCCAGTTGTTGGGTATTCAGGATTATTCCGGGCAGGGGGAGGCCTTGATCGGATGGTTTGACAGTTTCTATGACCGCAAACCGGGGGCCGAACGTGCCGTCCCTGTGGCGAATTATTTTGCCCCGGTGGCTTATCTCGCCCGATTCGCCAAGTACACATGGACGACGGAAGAGACCTTTACGGCCAAGCTCGTTGTCCATAACTATGGGGAGAAGCCGCTGGTCGGCTCGATTCCGTGGTCGTTTGCCGGGAAAACCGGAGCGGTTCAAGTGAATGTCCCCGTGGGGGCCGTGCAACAGGTGGGAGAGATCTCCGTGCCGCTGCATGTAAAGGCGCCCGCACGTTATGAATTGACCTTTGGCAACAATCGGTGGCCGCTTTGGGTTTATCCCTCCGCCATCTCAGAAAAGGTTCCGGAAGGGGTCGTCTTCACAAGTGATCTCGCGGAGGCCAAAACGGCCATTGCCGCAGGGCGACGTGTCCTTTTTGACGCTTCCGGCTGTGCCGATCCCAAGGCGACGGTGTATTCTTCCTTCACGCCAGTGTATTGGAGCACCACGTGGTTCCCGGGACAACGCGCGACCACGCTGGGCATGGTCGTGCAGGATAAGAGCCAAGCGTTCGCCCAGTTCCCCACGGAGGATTGGCAGGATTGGCAGTGGAAGCATCTGGTCAATGGGGCAAAGACCTTCCGTTTGAGCGGAGCTCCCGAAGACCTTGTGCCGCTGGCCATGCCGGTGGTGGATTTCCACAAGCCTGCCTTGGCGGCGCTGTTGTTTGAGGCGAAGGTGGGGGATGCGAAGGTGTTGGTCTCTGGTATCCCGTTGTCCTCCGCGCGTCCCGAGGCGCAGCAATTGCGGCGTTCGTTGCTCGATTATGTGGCTTCGGATGCGTTCGCTCCCGCAGCGACCATGGACAAGGGTGCCTTTTTCGCCTTGTTCCGAGATCCTCGTGCGGATCTTGCGCCTCGCCCGGCGGAATATGCGAAAGCGGTGGCCTATTTTGAATGCGCGGCGTTGCTCGGAGAGCGGAACCGCGATGTGCCGTGGTCCAAGCGGTTGGATCGTGCGGAACTTGCGGCCGGTTCCTACGCGCTTTCCGGGCAAGGCGTTCGGACGTGGGCGGATGGAGATGGCAAATATTGGGTCGGGGAAGAATTGGTGCTGACATTGACCGGCGTCTCAAACGTTCGCGGAAAACTGTTGGTGCGTTTCCGGGACCCCAATGGGAATGGGCGCACGGCGGAGGGTTCCTTTGATGGCGGCAGGACGTTCCGAATCCCTCCGCACGCGAAGAGCGCCCAAAACAAGGAAGGGGCTTATTGGCTTACGTTGCCGGTAGACATGGAAGATTTCCTTGATGGAAAGCTGGAGTTGCGAATCCGAAAAACCTCTGGGCCGAATGTGATGATTGACCGTGTGATCCTTCTGCCCAACGAGGGTTGATCAGAGCGTTTGCGTTCCACCTGTGATTATCCTTCCGACGGAGCGAAAAACCTTTCGGGCACGTCTTGTCTTGGGCGTGCTCTATCTCCTGTTGACCTTGGGAGCGGTGACGATGGTTTGGCCGTTCCTGATCATGCTCACGGGGTCAATGGCGGGGCGGTTTGACTACCATCGCTATTCCCCTGTGCTTCGGTCATTGTGGAACCCGGAGGATCGCTTTATGCGGGTGCTGGCCTCGTTCCACGGGACCTTCCCGCATGAAACGTTCCCGGACGCTCCGGTGGAGTGGGGGAGCTGGACGGCGTTGGCGCGTGACACTGAAGGCGTCAAAGCCTTTGTTCAGCCTTGGCTTCAAGGTATGCGTAATCCGGCGACCGCGAAGGCTTGGCGGATCATGGCGCAGGACTACGCGGCGTTCAATCGCACGTATGACGTCCGCAATTCCGTTTGCGTGTTTGATGAACGCGATGTGGCCCCTTATGTGCGGAAGGTCTTTGAGGAGCGCACGGGAAATCGAGGGTCCGGGCCGGCGCTGGAGGAGTTGAACCGAACGTGGGACATTCGTTACGGCAGTTTTTATGGCATCCGTTTTAGGGCTCAGGCTCGTGTGCCCCTGCATTATCCCGATTGGGACTGGCCGGAGGACACCAAGACGGAGCTTTGGCAGGCGTTCAAGGCTCACTATCGGGAGTGTGGTGAGGGGCAACCGTACACGCGCACACGGCCATATCTTATCGCGCCGCTTTGGGATCGTTGGCGTGCGGCGCGTGAGCTCCCGAAAGCGCGTTTCCCGGGGGAAGCGGATGACCCAATGTGGCAGACGTTTGTCCGGACGAGTTATCCGCGGCGGCTTCTGCGAGTGAACGTTTCGCCTGCACTTCAAGCGCAATGGAGCGCCTATCTTGTAAAGACCTGTCGTTCGCCCGAAGACTATGCGCGTCTTACGGGATACCCACCGCCAAAGGCATTAGGGGAGGTGCCGCTGCGACCTTATGAAAACAGCGTGCTCTGGCGTGGGTTTGTTGCGACCCTTCCGTATGAGGCCCTTCAGACGACTTCCCCGGAGGAGGCGTGGCAGGCATTCCTTCGGAAGCGTTACGGAACGTTGGAGGTCCTAAAAGCCGTTTATCGGGATGAACATGGAAAACCATGCGCGGCGACAGATTGGAGAGATATTCCGTTACCGTTGGCGCAGGCATTCGTCGTGACTTATGCGTCTTCCGGCTCGAAGTTGTTGTGGCAGGACATCACGGCCAATTATCGAACGGTCTGCGACGTCTTGTTTTTGCGCGGGCGAGCATGGTGGAACACGTTGGTGCTTGTTGCCCTTACGATTCTGGCGACGTTGACGGTAAATCCGCTCGCCGCTTACGCGCTATCACGATTCCGTTTGCGCCACACGGAAGGTATCCTCCTTTTCCTCTTGGCTACGATGGCGTTTCCCGCCGCCGTCACCGCCATTCCCGGCTTTTTGCTCATCCGTGAGCTAGGATTGCTCAATACGTTTGCGGCGTTGATTCTTCCGACGGTGGCCAACGGGCTTTCCATCTTTGTGTTGAAGGGCTTTTTTGATGCGTTGCCGCGCGAACTCTACGAGGCCGCCACAATCGATGGCGCAGGGGAGTGGCAGATTTTCCGCCATATCACCCTGCCCATGACCACGCCAATCCTTGCGGTCAACGCGCTCAACGCGTTCGTTGCCGCCTATAATTCTTGGGAGTGGGCGTTGTTGGTTTGCCAGCGACAGAGCCATTGGACGCTATCGGTGTGGCTTTATCAAATGAGCCGACAGTTTGCGGGAAGCCCATGGGTCGTGATGGCGGGGTTCGTGTTGGTCTCGATTCCGACGGCGGCGGTGTTCCTGTTGTGTCAACGGGTCATCATGCGCGGCATTGTCCTGCCCTCGATGAAGTGAGCGGACGTTTGTCTTTTTTTGCCGCGTTATTTATCAACACGCACCCGGAAAAGCTCGGAGGGATTCTCCGAAGAGAAAGAGAAGACGACTTCTGATGTTCCCTTTTCTGGGGTCACCGGGGTTTGAAGGAGCGAAGCCCCATCGGAAACGCGAAGCAGATTCATTGCCACCCCTTCTGCAAACATTGCTGGCTCACCCAGGTCATTTTTTATGGTCGCGGTTACGTGAAAGAGGGGTGTTCCATCTTCGCTCTCGCTTGGAAGAATCTCGGAGACCCCAAAGTCGTAACCCACGACCAGCGTCCCTGCCGCTTTATCGGCACGGAGTATTCCATCGAAGACCTCGAGGGCCTCCAATGTTGGAGTGGGGGAATTCGTTCGAATCTCGACTTTTGTCGGAAGCGGAAGCTCGGCTTCGGCCGCAACTTTCATCAGCAATGCTTTTTGCTCCGGCGTGGCCGTCACGCCATTGGGAAGCGCCGACAACGCCATGGGCGTAAAAGTGACGGGAATTGTCACATCTCCAAAACCTTCGAGTTGGTAGGTCATCGAACATTTGCCTCCGGGGCCTTTGGTGATCGTTACGGTATTCTCTTTTTGCGTTATTTCCCAACCTTCACCGACAGTTGGTGCTTTAACGGAGAGTCCGGCATCCGCAAGCGTCAGCGTGCCGTCTTCGATAATTTCCTTTTGTTCTCCGAGGCAGTAAGTCCCGGCAACTTCTCCTCCGTAGGAGGTCGTCACCGTGTTTCCTTTATACAACGCTATCCCCGCCGGCAGGTTATAAGTTCCTCTTTCAAGCGTTACCCCAGAATCAAGCATCTTGCAATCGGTAGCGACAATATTGATGTACTGGCCACCAAACGCTCCAACAACTCCTCCTGTTGTGTTTCCCGAAACGGACGCTACGCTATCAAGATGGATGTAAACATTCTGTAAAGAAGCCGCGGCTCCACCTCCCCATTTTGTTGTCCCCGCGATAACACCAACCGTACGTCCCTTCTGGCCGGTGGCCGCAATCTTACCTTGACAATCTACAATCACATCTTTGATTAACGCCCCAGGCTGAAGCGTTGATGCAATACATCCTCCATAACTCCACTCGGAGGTATTGCCAATCGTCGTGTCGGCAGGAATGCGCAAACGATGTCCACCACCATCGAAGGTTCCCGTCAATCCCACGCGCATCTCATAGGTCTTGCCAGAGGCTAGTTCAATGTCTCCGGCCATGCGCACCTTTTGGCAAGGATCATGTTCAGCCGCGGCATACCATGCGTAATCGGCTTCGGAGCGAAGTTCCGCGTAGCCATCCTCGGAAAGCATCGTCGGAGAACAAGAAGCGCTTACGGAAGCTGTCCACAAAACTCCGTCCGGGAGATTGTCGTCAAGAGCGCGAAATGTGTATTCCAATGGACGTGTGGCACCAGGGTTCAAATCGGATGCGTCTGAGGGGGTCACATGTACCGTATTTACATTTTCGGTCTTTTCTACTGCCCACACGACTTCTTCTGGCGGGGTTTCAGGTAGAGTTAGGCGTTCGGTTTCACTTCCTGACAAAAGCGGGACGGTGGCACCGTCACGAGCAGAGAACGTTCCCGTTTCCAAAAGGATTCCTCCTTCTGTTTCAGCGAGGTTTGATGTTTTTGAGCAAAACAGTCGCGGCGTCCCCGCCACACCCGAAGCCGTGACCGAGAGTTTGTCCGCATTGACGCCGAAATCGACAACGGCACAGTTGGTAAGTGCTGGGGCTTCAATGTCTGAGTTACGATGTCCGATTAAAAGACCTTGTCCTACGCCTCCTGAAAACGTGGCGGCTTTTCCGACCACAACAAGACAGGATGTTGCAGAACAGGTGCCATTCCCACCCCCAAGTAATCCTCCGACCCCTCGAGTGCTCGTAGTTGATCGTGTTGTCAATGTTGCACTGGACGCAACATCCACACGCAGATTTTCAAGCGTCAATTTCGTTTTGTAGAGCCCCCCGACGATTCCGCCAACAGAACCCGTGTTGGCGGATTCCAACGTCGCCGTGGAGGAGATTTCGACTGCGATGTTCTTCAATGTAAGATTTTCGGCGCCCGAATCTCCCCAAAAACCAACAACGGCTCCGGTGTTGGTTCCAGTGGTGGAGATCTTTCCTTCCACTCGAACTTTCAAATCACGAATTTCTGGTGTCCCGAATGCTGGATATGGCGTTATCAATGCGGCATTGCCTGTAGTGGAGAGCGAGGCATTCATCGGAAGCGTAAGTGTGTGCCCGTCACCATCAAAAAGGAGAGGGCGAGGGAAGTCTTTCGCCACGGTATATGCCTTTTCTTCCAAGATGATATCGTCTATGAGCCGAATGGAGGCTCCTTGGGGACAGTGGGTAAGATACCACTCGTAATCAAGCGCGGAGCCAAGCAGATAGTTACCGTCGTCATCTTGGGGAATTACGGCAACTGATACATTCCCACCGTCTAGAGCGCTTTCTTTGTCGTAATAAAGATTACTTCCCTCTGGATAAATTACGGTACCATTCAACGGAGGTGTAACACCGGCAGAAGAGGTCAGCACGGCATAAGATCCCGATTGTGTCGGTGGCGCGGTAAAGTCGGCCGACAGGACAACGTTCTCTCCGATCCACAAAGTGTCGGCAACGATGGAAGACCCCATCGGTGTGGCAATGGTGAGTTCTGTCCCATCCGCAAGATAGAGGGCGGATGGGGAGAAATCGGTCTTCGTTCTTGCCGTTGCGGCGGGAAACATCTTGGCCATGGGGGTTGTTAATCGGAGCGTGCCTTTCCCCGAAAACACAATGGTCTTACCATTCCATGCGGGATTCCAATCGATTCCATCTTCCGTGAGCGTGACAGAGACCGTTCCCTCTAAATTCTTGATGATTTCCAGAAGTACGGCGTTCCCCTTAGACTCGGAACTGTTCAATTGCTCGACTTGAGCTTCTGTGAGAGCCGTTTTGAAGATGCCGATATAATCATAAACCGCACCCGCGAAGTGCTGGGTTGTATCATTTTTCGAGTAGATACGATTGCCAAGACGTAATTGTGGAAAATCAGCAACCACAGCAAGTGCGGGCACGCGTTCACCGGTACCATTCTTGGTCGAAGAAAGTGTTTGCTTCTTTCCATTTATCCATAGTGCAAACTCATTCTGCTCAACATCATTGACCAAGGCAATGGAGAATGTCTTACCGCCAGCTTGGGTAGCATCAAAACCACTTTGAGGGACATACCAAGTCTTCCCACCAAGAGCATTCGGAGAACCTCCTCCGGAAAGATATGCGCGCCCCTGATCACTTGAAAATGTCAATGTGAGCTGATGCGTTGCTTCATTTCCAAGGCTAAACACCGCCCCCCATTTTGCAAAAGTAGGCGGAAGTGTTACACGGGTGACGACGGAAAAACTCTCGGATGACGAGAGTGCAAGGCTTCCCAGCGTAAAGGTATCGGAAGCTGTTTGTGGTTGCCATCCTCCGAGATCAAGAATCGGGCAAGTAGGCGCGGCATTCAGCGCCATGGTACAACCGATTGCAGAAATGAAAAGTAAGCGCCGCATGGGAAGCTCCTTTCTTGAAACATCAGAAACGAATGGCTAAATCGTTAATGGATGCGGTAAATGGACAGTAGTTGGGATAGAGGCCGTCGTGTGTCTGCCCATTTGTGAGTTTCCCATCATAGATGGGGCCACACCCAAAGTCTGCCGGTGTGGGAGATTGATAATCCCCTTGAATGCCTTTCATAAAGACGCCATCAGGCCGGAGCTCGACGATCCCATACGGTGTTTTTTCGTAAAGGAATTTGGTTTTTGACACACCGTTCTGGTCTTTCAGTCCATTAATCCATGTATAGGCGGCGGAATTGATTTGGACGTAGCGAATGCCATTAATCGCCATGTCGTAATTGCTATGGTTGTGGCCGGCAAAAGCGGCCACAACTTTTTGGTAACCGGCCTTTTGATTCACCTCCTCCAACAACATTCGTACTTCATTTCCGTTAGTAAGCATTCGCTCAATGCTTTCATGTGAGAACAACAGGCACCGTTTCCGTGTCACGCCAAGTTCACTCCGCAACCATGCCAGTTGTTCATCATCGATGCCAAAGCGTGTGTTTGTGAGGTTCCCATCAAGAATGAAAAGCCGATAACCTCCGGCATCAAAGGCATAATAACGTCCGGACATTTTGACTCCTTTAACGAAGGTCTCCTTCGATTCGGAGTCAATATCATGATTCCCTATGGCATGATAACACGGAATAGTCCCTAAGCCATCAAACCACGCTTTGCAAGAGGCGGAGGTGGTATGGACAAAATCACCCAAGTTTACAACGAAAGCCACCTGATTTTCTTTCGCAGCTGCCTGTAAGATTTCCATTCTTTGCTTCCCGTCTTCTACGTAATCCGAGTGAAGATCCGAGCAAAGCAGGAAGCGGACTGTTTGGCTCGTCGTAGAATCCATTCCCATCATCCATCCCGCAGAAATCCCGGCCAATCCTCCCAGGAACCCTCGTCGGGAACAACCATCCAAAAATGTCATGTGTGCACTCCTTTCGCCACCGCCGCATCACGCGCAACGACACCATTAGTTTAACTCCGTCGACGGCTCATCGCCATCAAAAAAAGATAGCGGATTCTGCTATTCGATATGAGTTTTCTGCTATTCTTTCTATATCTTAAGTTCCTCAATAAGAGGAAGAATATCATTCAATGCGTTCGCATAAGCGTATCTCTAAAGGGGCATACGCCAAGTTCATCTGATTTTCCGCATGCTAGATGTCTTAACAAACTAAGACCATCACGCCAATTGGCATGACGGTCCAGTGGAGTGTCGTACAAAAACGCGGTGTTGCTTCTACGCGAATCTTAAGCCTTATCCTCTGTTGACGAGGGCCCATCGAAAAGCTCCTTCTTGAGAGCCTCCGTTTTTTCAGCAGCCGCGGCATTGCCCTCTTTCAAGCCCTTCTTGAATTCGCCAGAAGAACGGCCGAGAGCACGCGCAATCTCGGGGATTTTCTTCGCGCCAAAAATCAAGGCGACAACGAGAATGAGGATAAGAATCTGCCAAAGTCCGGGACGCATGGAATTGACTCCTTAGTCTTGTTACTTACCTGTAGAGACGGGTGGCACGCTGGGCGGCGCGATCAGCCTCCCTGCGCTTAAGCGTTTCGCGGCGATCATACTGATTCTTGCCTTGACACAACGCAAGCTCCACTTTGACCTTCCCGCGAGGATTGAGATAGAGCCTCAACGGTATAAGCGAAAGCCCTTTTTGCTCAACTCTCGCCCGAAGGCGAAGAATTTCAGCTCGGTGCATCAACAAGCGACGCGTCCGAAGCGCTTCATGATTGAAACGATTACCGAAAGCATAAGGTGGAATACGAACTTGCATGAGCCACAACTGGTTGGTGTCATCAATCTTACACCACGCCCCAAGAAGTCCACCCTCGCCGTTTCGCAACACCTTAACTTCCGTACCGACGAGCTCAATGCCTGCCTCGTGCTTCTCCAAAACGATATAGTCGTGCGTTGCCTTGCGGTTGACCACGAGGTTTCCCGACGACTTCGCCCTGGATTTCTTGTCCGAGGCCATAAGGGAGAACCGTTCAACGGCGAGCCCAGCGGGCTTGAGCCTCCATGTGCTCTTCGACGGCTTGCATGTCGACTTGCGCGACAATCAACCCCTCGGCGATTTCACGCAAAGCGATGTCCGCCTTATCCTCGAACTTGGATTCTGGGCGGAGGAAGGGGCGTTCACCACGATTCAACTGCTTGGTTCGCTGGGAAACCAAATTCACCAACACCGGGATGCTGGGGACACGCGTCCGGGCTTTTTCGAGCATTTCAAGATTCATGAGGGATTCCTTTTAGGCAGGGAAGTTACGGCTGCGGAACGGCAGGAGCCTCCACGGGAGGCGGCACCTGGCGATCGGCCAAAGAGGAGGCCTTCACGCCACCACGCATCAAATAAGCGATGCCAAGGCTATTGAGAATAAGGATAACGCCAAGCACCACCGTAGTACGAGAAAGGACATTCCCCGTACGTCCACCAAAGACTTCTTCACCAAAACCACCGCCGAAAGCCGCACCCATGCCACCGGATTGATCTTTCGGAGGCTGAAGCATAACCACGGCGACCATCAGCAAAGCCACGGCCACTTCAATAAAGAACAAAATACCAAGCACAAAAGCCATTGTTCGCATCCTTTCAGTACCTAATCACGATAACAATATCAAACCTCAGAGGTAATTGTCAAATCAACAGGAGTTGTTGGCATCGTTTGAATCGTCCACAATGGTGTTGCGCACTTGTAGGACCGAAACGAAGGAAGAGGAAAGATGGACGGGCTTTGGGCAAAGCGAAACAGGAGGAGGGG
>CASDPK010000017.1 GCA_949282555.1 uncultured Lentisphaeraceae bacterium
TCATCGTCCACTACCCACATACCCCCAAAAGGTCTCCTAACCCATGCGTATGTTCCAAGTCTTCCCAAACGCACTGCGCAAATCTATTGACATTCTACAATATTTACCAAAATTAGATGCGTTTGCCCTGGACCGAGAGCGGTTGCGGTTTTCCTTGGTGCGTGGTATCTTATGGCGACACATCTTGTTATCAATCCGTTAGAGGAGCGTTCATGGCGAGTGACGATGCAATTGAGGTGAACGGCGTGGTGGTGAAGGTACTGCCTGCGACGATGTACCGCGTGCGGCTGGAGAATGGCCACGAGGTGTTGGCCCACATTTCCGGAAAGATGCGGAAGTTTTTCATCAAGATTGCCGCGGGTGACAAGGTGACGCTTGAGATTTCGCCCTACGACTTGACGAAGGGGCGCATCATTTACCGTCACAAGGCGTAAGCCCGTTGCGTGCGCTGCTCCTTCTCGTTGCGTTGCTCCTGTCGCTGGCCTTAAGGGCCTCGGCGATTGCGGTGGTTTACGCGGAGCGGTCGGTCCCCGAGGGAGAGCGGCGGTTCGCGAAGGCGTTGGCGGTCCATGTGCAACGCTGGTACGCCGAAGCGGGGGTCGAAACGGATCTTGTCGCGGACGGGGCCTTGAAGAAGGTGCGCCCGCGGCTGGCCGTGCTGGTGGATTGTTATGCGCCGCCGGCGGACGTTGTGGAGGCGGTCCGGAAACGTTTGGCGGGGGGAACGCGCTTTGTGGTGTGCTATTCGGGGTCGGATGCGCTTGCCCGCCTTTTCGGTTTGCGGGCCGGGGCCTATCGGCGATCCTCCGGCGGTGCGTGGAGCAAGATGGCGTTTGCCGCGCAACGCCCCTCCGGCGCCCCCAAGGAGATCCTCCAAACGAGCTCCAATCTCTTCACGGTGATGCCTTTGCCCTCGAACGGCGCCAAACCGATGGCGTGGTGGCTTGACCGCCAAGGCCGTCGGACGGAGGTCGCGTGGTGGAAGGCCCCCAACGGATCGTATTGGATGACGCATGTTCTCTCCGGCGATGGGGACGAGGAGGCCAAGCGCCGGTTGCTTCTTGCCTTCGCGGGCGAGTGCGTCCCGGGTGTTTGGCGGGCCGCCGCCCAACATCTCTACCGCGAGGCCTCCGCGCCGCTGGAGGATGGATCGCTCCTTGCACGGATTCGCCTTCTGCCCAAGACCTCTCCGCGCCGTCAGCGTTTGGATGGCCTTTATGAGGGGCTCCTCCGCCAACAGGCGGCCGTCCGTGAGGCGTTGGGGAAGGATGCGTTCGCCGCCTATCAGGCGGTGTGCGATCTGCGTGACGTCACGGCGCGGGTGTATGGCATGACCTATTGGTCGCGCCCGAACGAAATCCGGGGCGTGTGGGATCATTCGGGACAGGGACTCTTCCCGGGGGATTGGGAGCGCACGGCGGCGTTGCTCGCGGCCAGCGGCATCACCGATCTCTACGTGAATGTGGCGGGCGCCGCGTTCGCGCTCTATCCCTCCCACGTCATTCCCCGGCGCGGGACGGACGATTGTTTGGCGCAGGCCATCGCCGCCTGCAAAAAGCACGGTCTGCGCGTGCATGCGTGGATCTTGGCGTTCTCCGGGGAACGCGCCGCCCCCGGTGCGCTTGCCGAACTTCGCAAAAAGGGGTGGATGTTGCAGGATGAGAAGGGCAATGAGCTCAATTGGCTCGACCCCACCCATCCGGCGGTTCGGGCCTATTTGCTGTCGGCGGTCAAAGAGCTCTCGGGCTATGACTTGGACGGCATCCATTTGGATTTCATTCGGTATCCCGGCCTTGCCCAAAGTTTGGGGCCGCGGTTGCGCGCCCGCTTCGAGGCCGATTGCGGCAAGGCTCCCGGCTGGCCCGCTTGCGTGACGGATGCCAACGGTTCCCGTCGCGCCGAGTTCCTCCGCTGGCGAGCGGAGCGTGTGGCCGATGCCGTGCAGTCGGTTCGCACGTGGCTTCGCGCCCATCGGCCGGGAATGCAGCTCAGCGCCGCCGTCTTCGGGAAATATCCTGCCTGCGTGGACAGTGTGGGGCAGGATTGGCTCTCGTGGTTGCGCACCGGGTTGATCGATCAGGCGCTTCCGATGAACTACACGGAGAGCCTCGACACCTTGCGCGACTGGCTGGGCACACAGACGGCAGAGCCTCGCCTCGCCGCCCGCATCGTCAGCGGGGTGGGGGTCACCGCCGCCGAGAGCCGCTTGGGGCCCATTGAGACGCTTCAGCAGATAGACGCCGCCCGGAAGGCCAAGTGCGTGGGATTCGCGCTTTTTGACCTCGACGAAACGTTGCGCCGTTCCATTCTCCCGGTGCTTTCCGAAGGAATCTCCAAGCCATGAGCCACCCCAATCCGCTCTTTGAAGCCGCGCTTCCCCATGTACGTGCCTGGCTCGCGGGCTGCCTTCGCCATAGCGACGACGCCATCGCGTTCACCGGGGATTATGCCCTTTGGGATTATCAGCGCG
This sequence comes from uncultured Lentisphaeraceae bacterium, assembly GCA_949282555.1. GTDB lineage: Bacteria > Verrucomicrobiota > Kiritimatiellia > RFP12 > DVOR01 > Spyradenecus. Next base: position 2,471 of record CASDPK010000017.1, read on the forward strand.
ACGCCCTCGGCCACGGAACGTTGGAGATGATCAACGATCCCGCGCTGACCCTTTCCCCAAACCTTCTCGCGCTGAGCCTTGAGTTGGAATTGCCCCCCATCCGCTCTGCTGAGGATGCTTATGCGCTCCTGACGCTTGCCGATACGCTGGATGGCGCCGCCGTTGTCGCCAAGGGCGCGAATGAGGCGCTTGCCGTGCAGCTCAAGGTGCCGCTCGCCGAGGTCTCTGCCGACACGCTCCCTGCGCTCTATCGTCGCCTTGCCGCGGCCAAGCGTTATCTCGAAGAGCCTTGAGGCAACGGGCCGCAGAGCCACGGAGCCGAGGGCAGAAACGCCCCTTCCGTCTTTCTATCCCATGTCCTCCGTATCCCGCCTTGAGATACGGAGTGTCTCTAAAACGCCCATTTCCGTCATTTTGATATATGCCTAATATTTTTAAGCATTTCTTATTTTATAAACTGGATACAATGGGATATTGTTTTTTGCATAATATGCCCCCTGTGTCGTCCTGTATCGTACAATATTGCACGAAGGTTGCAAAATGAGTTGAACAACTGTTACACTTCGGGGCGCAAAACAACAACAGGAGCACGACAATGAGTATTGTAAAGGATACCAAAGGCAAATTCGTTCGCGTTGGCGAGTGGCTGTGCGTGCGAAATGGCCGAGTGTATGGCGTGAAGAAGGTCAGAGGGAAAACGGTTCGGCAGGTGGCCCCCATCCAAGGATTGGCGGCACTGGACGGGCGTGGGCGCCCGACGGCTGAGCTGAAGCGCTGGGTGAAGCGTTGGGGTGAAGGGTTGGAGAACGCTCCTTATTATGATGAACGTGGCGGGAAGAAGGTGCCGACAATCGGGGAACTCTTCGATGCTTATGTGGTGTTCGCGGAACAAGAGTTTTTAAGCAACGGTTCTCCGGCACCAAGCACGCTCTCTAAATATAAAAGCTCATTCGACATCTTTGTGCGCACGTGCGGTCTTTCTCGTTCTGATCTGATCACGTCGATCACGCGAGAACGGATTGATCTGTTCGTCTCCGAGTCTCTTGCTCGCGGGTTGATTCCTCTGACCGTGTATGGGAATCTTCGGAACATTCGTTCTTTTTTCGGGGCGTGGGTCATGGAGCGCTATGCGGCGAAAGGCTGGGAAGTGACATTGCCAAACTTCCCTCGCAGACGCGGGAAGCTGACGGCCCAAAAGGTCTACCAGCGGCCTCCTGAAGAATTGCGAGAGCGAACAATGCAATGGTATCGCTCGATGGAGAAGGATAATCCGATGATATGGGTGGCGGCAAGCCTGATGTTGCAATTCGGAATGCGCAACTGCGATGCCGCTCGGCTGAAGTGGGAGAACATTGTCCGAGAGGATGGGAAGTGGGTGCTTGGGTACACACCCAAGAAGACGAAGAACAGCAGTGGGCGAAGAGTCCACTGTGCGATGAGCGATGCATTCTACGAACGGCTTCGCGCGAATGGCGGGAAGGGCGAATATGTCATTGACGGCGCACTTACAGCTTTTGAGAAGATCAATGTTTATATGTTCGGTCTCGGATGGAAACCTCCGCAATACTATAAGCGTGCTTATGAACTTCGGAAGATGTGCATTGACCGCATCTATCGCACCTACGGCGTTGAGGCCGCCGTGCAAGTCTCTGGCGACGACATCAAAACGATCTTGAGATTCTACGCCGATCCAAGCCGCGCGAACATGGAAGCCATTGACATTGAGTGATATCACATCAGAGGGAAAGGCTCGAATCTCTCAAACCGCCCTGTCGGAGTGACAAGGGCTTCACCCCATGCAAAGACGGCGTTAGGATAGACCTTCAATCCGGGAGTGCTTACATGGGAGAGTTTGTAAGAAAACGTCTTTTGTTGTCCTGCCGCCCAATAGTCTGAACCCGCTTCTTCCAGTTGGCCATCTAGCGGAACCACAACACGTGTCCACCTATCCTCCATAACGACCGTAGGGGCAGGAGCGTTGCCCTCCGGAATCAAGTCAAATGAGGCTCCATCGTTGTAGAACGTCGCCTGAGCAACAAGGCTTCCCTTCGGGCACGGATTTGGATTGCCTGTGAAGACGCTGATTTCAAGACGTAGAAAGTCTTGCGTATCAGACCATTGCGCCCTTTCCTCGAAGAACACGACAGGGTTTGGATAGTTTCCGGCAGACTGATAGATAAGGTCTGCGAGAACGGTTTGCCCACTTCGTTTCGCCTCGTATTGAATCGTATCACCCGGCTCAAGCGGTGGGCGCTCAATTGAGATTGGGTAGTCAGATTGATAGACGGGGTAATTATTGGAAGTGGCATTGGTCGTATGTCCATTGGTGCTTCCAAGGTTCACCACCGCAACACTGCCGTCGGAATCGTAATACACGCCGGGGCGATAATCTCCAGTTGCATTCGTAGGGGGCGGTAACAATGTGCTTGCACCGAAGAATCCGTTATACCACGAAGCAGGGTCTTGCGGGTCAATGTTGTCAGCCTCGGAAGAAGGTCTGCCATCCGTGAACCCGTTTGCGGTCGCAGTCTTCTCACCGTCTCCATAGAAGTCGATAACCGTACCTTCGCAAGGGCCAAGCCAAGCATTGAAGGGAATCCGTTGCTCAGGGCCAACGCCCGTGTACGTATCGACGGCAACCATCGGGGCAAATCCTAACATACCTTCCGGCCAAGGACTTGCCCACGTGTTGGGAGACTTTTCGACGTATGCCACAACGTTGCCTGAATTGTCGGAACCATTCCCGTGTGGCCTCGTCAAGAAGCGTTCCGCGTGGTTCGTGGAAAAGATTTTCCCAGCCTCAAAAAACATAGATGCAGAGACGTAAGGAGAGACTGCATATATTGCCTTCAACCACTGTTTAGACACATGGAGGCAGAAGCGGTTTTGCGCGATCATCTTCAACCCATAAGGCGGCGCTTTTCGGTGCAGAATCGTCGCACCTGCAATCAGTGGAGCGCAGTAGACAAACTCATCGCCTGTTGGGTCTGCCTCTAGGACGGCCGCTTCTATCTCTCCTCTTCCACCATCTGATATTCCCTTTTTCTCGCAATAAGCAGAAAGTTCTATACCATTTGGTGTCTCCCTGTCATGTGCAATAATCATACGGTCTGGGTCAGTCCCCCATTGTCGCGTGTAACAGACTACTCCGAGTTCAATCGCTTTTGCCATTGAATCTATCTGCCCAACAATCAGACCGCTGTAGAATCCAAGAGGCCCAGCGTGCGGAGATGCTTTAGGGATAGCAGACCCTGAGCCAAACAATTTGATTCGTGCTGGTTTGTCCATCAGACAACCTCACTTTCCGCTTGCGTCTCTGTCGCCTCGTAGGTTGTCTGCTCGTTTGCATCCTCGACGACCGTCTCAAGAATGCGCTCTGTGGCTCCATCTGTAGCGCTGCCAAGGAAGGAAATCGTCGCGCTCTGAGCATCCATCCCGCCAGTGCCAGTCTCGTCGGCAGGAGGTGTGTAGGAGAAGTTCTTGAAGATTTTGGTTGTCGTCATCTTCAACCAAACGGAAGGCGTTGTCTTTATAAGTTTAGGGGCTTCCACGATACTCAACGTATCGGAAGAGGACGAACCTTCAGATACCGTATTCCTGATGGCGATCTTCTGCTTTTCGTAGACAATTGCAGGAGTGTCATTCTTCTTTTTGAATGTCCATTTTTGGGTTTCTACGTCATATGTCCATTCGCCGACAAACTGAGCATAACCCCCTTGGTATTCTACGATTGGACCAAGTGCAAGAGAACCTCCACCTCCTTGACCGTCCTCTGGTACACGACCCAACTTTGCGTGTGGCCATGGGCGTTCTGCGGTTTCGGAAAGGCCGCGAATATCTTCAATCTCGCTCTGAAGAGAACGGTTTCGAGATTGAAGTTCTTGTATTTCAGAAAGAAGTCTAACAATTTCTTGATTCATGGCTCTTCCCAAAATCATATGGTCTCTGTGTATCTTTTATATCCTGCAAAAGACATCACAGCCTCATAGGCGAAGTACCCACTGCCGACAATTCGACCGGGCGAAAGCTGGCGCACGCTCACATCGCCTTCAGCCCCTGCACATTTGTCGTATGCGGCGTCGGCGTTGTCATTGACAATCCCGGAGACACAATTCCATAGTGCAAGAACAATCGTCATCTGCGAGTTCTCTTTGTCATACTCCTTATGAACGATGGTGCCCTTTTGGAATACTTTATGGAATGTGTCGAAATGGATGTTTGCCCCTGAACCTGTTCGGTTGGTCGTATCGACAAGACTCATACTCCCATCATAGAGACCATAATCATTTTTCCTCGCCGAACCATCGGTGTAGACTTTGGCATAAGATTGGAGTGTTTCAAGGGTAATGTTCTGAAAAGTGAGAATCTGACGAACGTTCCCATTTTCGTCAGACTTAAACGCAAGCTGAACGGATGCCGCTTTTGCCACACTTTCTCGCTTGATCCAAGTTTGCCTTCCGCTTGGCGTCAACTGTCGTTCAATCCGAACCACATGTCCTTCTTTCATGGAAGAAGGATCCTCTGGAGGGGACGGATCGTTTGCTGAAGAGCTTTCGGTTACAGTCTCAAGCATGGATTCTTGCTTGGAAGTCCGATAGTTAGGGACGGTCTTTTCTGTCGTCTCCACCTCTTCCGTATCGTATTTTCCAAGCTCATTCAACTGTGCGGAAAGGCGATACGTTTTGCCGCTTGCCGTGTCGTGCTCTTTCGCCTCACCGCTATTGGGAATTGCGTCAAGGTTTCGCCCAGTTTTCGTATGGCGGTGTTCATAGATTGTCTTCTCGCATCTAATCCCTGCGCTTCCTGCGCTGTGCGGGATCGGCACAATCTCGGTTCGCTCACCATCAACGCGCCCTAAACGATTGGGGCTTGCCGACGCGCTCTCTCCTTCTTCGGAAGCCTCTTTCGGACTCGTTGCGTTTCGGTAGGTTGTCGTTCGATATTCAGCGAATGCCGTTTTGCGAGAAGCATATTCCAGCGCGACTTCGGGTTTCGGAGTCTCATGCGTGACCTGACCATCAAATCGCCCAAGTTCATTCGGCTGTGCGGACGCGCTTCCGACTCCCTCGGCGGAAGCCGGTTCTTCAGCGTTGCGATACGTCGTTGTCGTGCTTGAGGAGAACGCATCGCTGGACGACGTTTCCACGACGGCTTGCGCCTCTTTTGGCGTAACCTTCGTACGAACGACATTGACTTTTCCGCCCGGCGTCCGCTCTTGTCGAAGCTCCTCTCCCACCTCCGGTGCGCCCTCCGCCGGCTCAGTGTTCCGGTCGGTCGTCGCCGTTTCGCTGGCAAACGCCGTTTCCCGTACCACCGTCACCGCCCCGGGCACGGAAATCTCCCGCTCGATGCTTTCCGTGACATTGTGCTTTCCTTCAGCCGTCATCTCGGAACGCACCCTTCGGATGGTTCCATCTCCGTTGGCTGATGTCGGCAACTCACCCGCCACGTTCTTGTTCCTGTCGGTCGTGGTCTCCGTTACCGAAAAGATGTCGGCTGCACCTTCAATGATCGCCCCGTCAACCGCTTTCGGCGTAACCTTCGTACGAACGACATTGACTTTTCCGCCCGGCGTCCGCTCTTGCCGAAGCTCCTCTCCCACCTCCGGGGTATCCTCTGCCGGTTCAGTGTTCCGGTCGGTCGTCGCCGTCTCGTTGGCAAACGCCGTTTCCCGTACCACCGTCACCGCTCCAGCCACCTTCTCTTCCTTCGTGTTGACCAGTGTGACGTCGGTCGTGCAGTCGTCGTTTTTCGACTTTTGAATATCGACAACGCTGCCATCCCCATCCGTTGTCTTCATCTGATGTTCGGAAGCGAAGGCCGCAATCTTGTCGTCAACGCTGGAGCCTTCCTCCTCGCGGACACCAAGCAAAAGCGCGGATTCCCGCGTCTCTCCCAATTCCTGATGGGATAGCCACGGTCCAACATTGACCTGCACGCGTTCACGCTTCACCAACACATAAGAGAAGAGTCCGCTCTCTTCGTCCCTCCGGATACCCTGAAGAGTGTAACTTATGCCAGAACTGCCCTTTGGCACCTCCATAACCTCAGCGGTCCGCCAAAAGAAGGTGTGTTCCTCTTTGTAAACGCAGCCATCCTCGACGGTATAGGGTCCATCGGCCGCGTCGTCGTCCGCATTGCGGACGGCGTGATAGAGTCGCCACGAGCGATTGTTGAAGGTTCCGGAGTCTTCGTACCACGCACGAAGGGGCTTCCATCGGATGTCCGGACGTTTCCCATCGACGAAGATCTCTTCACATCCCTCTTCGGAGTTCAGCCAATTGACAGCATCTTCCATTCCGTCGAAGAACGGGATCTCAATGTATCGAACGAGTGTGTCTCCGCGAAAGAAGCGAACGTTCGCGCCGAACCTTGCGGTATGCCACTCGGCGGTCTTGAGATAGTGAATGATATCTTCGCGTTCCATAAGTTCCTCACATCAATGCCGGTGCCGGATCCTTTCCCCATGCCATCTTCGATGGTGGGGCTTTCTTTTCCCAGTCGGTTCCCGTCCAATGCCACCACGTGCCATCGGCCATCCGTTTGTAGCTCACGCCACCAAAGCGGTTTTTGGTTCCGAGAATGTTGTCGCCGCTGACATCTTCTCCGCTGGCGTTCATCATTTCGGGATGATTCCGCTTCAGATCTCGGATGAAGGATTCGTCAGAGAAGCAGGAAGGGCCGTAACGATCAATCAATTGCTGATGAAGAATCTTTGGCATCTTCCCAACAACGCCGAAATGCCCCCGGCTCCCAACGGAAGCACGCATCTTCCGAAGCTCTGCACCGGCACGGGCACCTTCAGCCAACGCCTCTTTCACTCTCTGTCCATAGGGTTTCCCTTGTGCGTTCATTATTCCATTCCTCCCGATCTCATGAGCGCCTTATACGTTGCCGCCGGGAGGACATACGTAGGCCCTTCCCAACGAATGGGTGCAGCATCCGGGTCTCCAAGATCCTGAACTTCGCACCCGTGCGGGTGGTAGGCGCTCCCAGCACCAATCACCGTCGTTTGACACTCAGAGAGTGTTGCGCCGCTTACGCAGCCGCTGAAGCTCAGCACGGAGGCGCTGATGCTCAGCGAGATTGCAAGGATCTTCGTCAATCGCCTTTGATAACGCATCGTCGACCTCCTGTATCAGATTGTCCAACGCATCGCGTCGACGATGACGCAACACCTCTTGGACGAAATAAATAACTGGCAGGGCCACCGTTACAAGAACGGTAAGCCCTGCGACGGTGGCCCAGCTCACGGTTGTGCCTCTTCCGTGTCTGCCGTTGCCTCTTGAACGGAATCGATCAGTTCTCCCGTTTTGTTCGAGAGGTCCGTCGCTTCCTCCTTCGTGAACACGCCATCCGAGAAGGCGGCGATTCCAGCGAGGATAAGTGCTGCCAACGCTCCCGCGATTGCCAGCCATCCATTCAGCGTGGGTTTTTTCATCTCTGTTCTCCTTTCTGGGTTACTTAAAAATGATCCAGTCGTCAGCAAAAATGTCCTCTTGTGAAGGAGACCATTCACTTCCGGAATCATCGAGAATCTTGCTTTCTACAAGCGTTCCCCCTGTCGTAAGTCCGCACACCGAATCCTCTCTATAGAGATAAGTTCCTTTATCCCATTTAGTTCTCGTGATTCTGTTTCCATTCTTCAAGAGGTTGATGGCGAAATTAAATCCCATTCCGCAATCCGTAGATTTGTACGAACGCTCAAATACGTCTTTTGGAGACCATGAGATGTATCCATGGAAATACGGATGATTGGGTTTACCTCCATCTTTGTATTCGACGAGATAACCATCATCCGATTCATTTTCATCTTCCGGAATCTTCCATCCGCGAAGACGGTTGTATTCTCCTCGCGTCATCGGTGTGGCATACACCTCTTTTATTCCAATGTATCGTTCCATCTGTTTTCCTTTCTCTATCAACCAATGAAGGGGAGGGAGACGCCGAGGGCGGCGGCAAGTAGAACGATCAGTCCGAGCACGCACAGCAAGGCGAGTCTGATGTTTGACCCTGCGCGTGGGTGATCGTCGCGCGTGGCATCCTGCCGTGCCGGGCAGTTTGCGTAATTCGTGGCCAGCGCTTGGACGGTGGTCTTGATCGCCGCCACATCCTCGCGCGTGGAGGTCTGGCACATGACGAGCGCCATCAGAAGCTGCGCGAAGGCCTCCATGGAGTGGTCGCCATTGGCCACGCGGCGAATGGCCGCTTGCGATACGGGATCTTTCATTTTTGGAGGTCTCCAGTGATTCCCGCTGACGTGGAAGAAACGGTGGATTCGATGTCCTCGATGTTAGGCGGCGAAGGGGGAGGATTACCCGGAAAGTGTTTGTGGTCTTCTTGCGACCGGAGCCCCAAGGTGGCCACGTGTTCGCCGGGGTGGAGGTCTGTTTCCGTGAGGATGCCACGCTTGAGCATGACGGCGGCATCCTTGGCGACAATCTGTCGTCGTTCCTCCTCGGTGAGCGCCCGCGGCCATAGTTTCGGGCCGTAAGCGCGGTAATCCCACCCTTTCGTTTCGTCGGCAAAGCCCCATCCATAAAGCATCACGCCGAAGGGCGCAAAACGATCCCCGGGCTGGAACCTTGTCCATTCGTCCATGTGCGAGGTCGTTGTCTCGAAGGCGACGGCACCGAGCTCATTGGTCACGGCGCATCCGTCAGGGTAATAGGTTCGGTACTCCACCCCACACGTCCCGTTTTCGTTTCGGAACTCCGCGAAGACGCATCCCCACTGATCGGCAATGATGATGGGGCTTTCGAGTGTGCTATTGTCCGAGCTCCATCCGGCGGAGAAGCACTCCACGAGCTTTGGCCATGCGACTTCCAGCTCCCATGTTCCCTCTGTGGTGATGGTGATGTCCTTGCCGGCCGAAGCGTAGGCCAAACGGCCCAGATGCGTCCCGGGCGCGTTGGTGACGGCAGTCTTCCCGAAGGAAACGACCGTCTCATCGGAGCAGGTGAGGTTATAGGCGATCTCCCCGCGTGTGGACGTTGTCCCCGGGATGTTCAGGGCGGGCACCGCCGCCGTCCACGTTTTGTTTCCGGTGCCCGACTCCGGCCCGAGGAAGGTTTCGCACGGAGCTTTGCCCACAAAGGCCTCACGTGGCGCGCCGAAGGGCATCGGGCTGGCAAAACTCGTCGCGTTTCCGAAGTGTGTCCAGACAACACAGGTCACCACGCCCGTTGTCTTCCCGGCGACGAAGGGCGGGTGCCGATGCCACGGATAGGCCCCCGATTTCCAGTTGTGGATGATTGCGGCGCCATCGGGCGCGTCGTTTTCGTCGGCCTGATATTCCGGCCCCATCAGTGTGGGTTCCAGAATCATGGGGGCGGCATAGGTTTCGCCGAGGGCCGCAAGGCCCCACACGATCACGAGCATCAGGCACGCGCGACTGCGCCAATCTTCGGGCAATGTCATGGTTCACTCCTTGAAGATGGGATTGAGATAGAGCGTTCCCCCAACGACCCACGCCTCGAGCTGATAGGTGGAGGAAGGCTCAAGATCGAAATAGCCAAGAACCTTCACGTTCTCCGGGAGTTCGAAGGAGGCGGGCGTGGTCAGTCGAACAAACAGCTTTGCGCCCTCCGGCCACCCCTCCGTGTTGAAGCCAATCCACTCCGAGGCGTCGGGTATCACGCGTAACATAGAGACGCGGCTACCGGCGGCTGCCGACTTCCAGCCAATGACGTTTTCCTCCAGCGGTTGGAGTGGTCCCAGTGCCAACCCGGCGTCGCCTTGCGTCAATCCGCCATTCTCGTCAATGGCCACCTCCCCTGTGGCTGACAATCCGCGATAATCCAACATGAGGCCGTCGGCAATGGGAATACTCAATCTTCCCTCGCCGTCAATGGCGATGCCACTCTCATTCCCGGAGACCATCACGCCGCCGAGGGTGGAGGCGGAGGCCACGGGGAGGGTGTAGGAGCCGCCGGAGGCGGAGGCCACGGCCTCATCGACATAATCCTTGGTGACGAGGCGTGTGTTCATTATGGATTCGGTGACTTCCTCCCATTCACCAGTATGCCTTCGGTTGCTGAACAAGTGGACTGTCCCATCCAACAAATCATCCTCAAGCACGATTTGGCAGTCGCCTGCCCCATCTTTCCCTTGGATGTAAAAAAGCCCCTCATAGGCGGAGACCTCCATATCGCCGCCGCCCGTGGAGGAGATGACGTTGCCCTCGATGGAGATTCCCTCGCCTGCGGTAAGGGAATCTTGCTTGGTGGCGAGGGTGGCGGTGAGGCCGGTCACGTCGCCTTGCGCGTGGGTGTGGGCCTTGGCGGCATACTTGTCTGAGAGAGTTTGGCCGCCTTCGGCGAGGGCGGCGGCCGCGACGGTGCCAGAGGCCGTCAGGTTCATCAGCGAGAGTTGGGTGCTGGCGCCGATCTTGTCCTGCTTCTTGCTCAGTGCGGTGTCCACGTAGTCGAGGTCGACCAACGTCCTTCCATCGCCATGCAGCGGAGTCAGGACATTCATGAAAAGGCCTTCTTCCGTCAATCTCACTTTGATTGCGGTCTCCTCTTGGCTACTCCAGTCCTTTCCCGTGCCAATCCATACGGTGTCTGCGGGATTTTCTTCGGCTTCGTAACCGACGTAGGCCATCCCGTTGAGTCTATCGCCAAGATCCGTCACGTCGGCGGCCATGTGGGTGTGGGAGGCGGGAGGAAAGGCGGAGGGTTTCCCGGTGATAGCCTCCCATGCCCAAGTGGTGGGGCTGTTGAGGATTTCACTCCATGTGTAGGTGGGCTTGGTTGCCGTCTTCGCCCATGCTGACACAGTTGGGTCGGCTTCGGCGGTGAGATAGTCTCCCTTCGGCTGATAGGTGGCGGCGGCGACCTCCTTGGTGAGATAACCCTCTAACACCTGCTGCACCCATGCCCAAATGCCGCCGCTCTTGACGCTCTTCGCGCTGTTCTGGGTGGGCTCGGAGTCGAACTCCAGCGCCTCCTGCTTACGCTCCAAAAGGCTCTTGACGGCCGGGGCGTCAATGATGACGGTCTTCTCTTGATCGAGGTCGTACAGGGGTTTGCCGTCTTCACCTGTGACGCTTTGGCCAAACACTGAAAATCCTATCAGTGCAAGCAAAACGGCGGAAGAACGTTTGAGACGCTTGAGCAAGGCTTCAACCGTTTCATAAATGTTTTTTGTCGTCTTCGCGGTTCCCATCTCAACGTCCTTGAATTCATCGGGGGTCAGTGCTCCATTGTTTTTCAAGAGCTCACGAATCTGCTCTTCGGTCAATGTACCAATCTGTTCCGCCGTCACGCCGTGGGGATTGTCGCGATCGTTGATATGCGCGTCGAGCCTAGATCCGCCGGGATCTGAAGGATCATTTTGTGGCCTTCGAGTCGGATACCACTGGCCAGTCTGTTCGCGTGCATCCTCTTCCATTGCTCACTCCATGTCGCAATCGGCTCGATCGTCCACGCCTTGACCTCCGAAATAAGTCTCATGGAGCTCTTCGAGCAAACGCTGGGCAACGGCCGCATGATGTGCGCGGCCTTGGTCTTCGGATGCCATCGAGGATTGGAAATAGGCCACTGCGGCAGGAACCAAAAACTCCGGGATTCTGACTTTCCTCCACGCGGTGGAGGCTCCGGGTTCATCCCCAGAGGATTCAGAGGCGATACACGTCCAACTCTCACCCTTGTGTTTGACGTCATCGCCGTAGACGTAGCCCGTTTCCGTCGACCAAGGAATCAGGCTGATGCGTGGCGCATCTGGGATAAATGCCACCCACACTTTGTCGGGGGCTGAAGAGGGAAGGTTGATTCGCGTTGTTCCGCTTCCGGGATAATCCCCCGCAAAAGAGCAGCCAACGATCGGTGGCTGATGGGGGAACAGTTTGGGGTCACGCTCATACGCAAAGCCGCGAAGGTTCACGCCTCCAAGGGCAATCTCGGTATTCTCCCAAGGCTGGTCCAAGGCTATGAAACGCACCACCTCGTCGGGTTTCAGCTTCCGCCACTCCGTGTTGTCGTCAGAGGGTTCAGAGGCCGGATTGTCCGTTTCGGCTCGCCAGTAGGCATCCTTGTGCCAACACTCCTGACCTTTGGCGAAGAGAAGTTCATGCGTGAAGGGAGGACGATACGTCCGCAGTTCTGCCCTTCGAAGCATTGGCCAATGCGCATAGGTCCACACATGGCGCAATGCGTCATTCACGCAATCGGAAACCCGCTGTGCATAATCCGTCGCCGTTGGGATGTTCGAGGTGTAACCAAGCGATCTGAGGCAGCGACTGACAAGGGCATCTGAGGACAACGTTCTGAGCATGATTCCTCCTTCTGTCTCTATTAAAACATGAGGCCCTCGCATTGAGGGCCTCCGGAGGAGCAACTTTTGAGGAATTCCGCAAAAGTTTGGCGAAGTTCACATGAACGAAGACATAACGACCTTGAATCGTGCGAAATCCTATCGTAAAACAAAGCGGCCCGACCAAACGGCCGGGCCTCAAAAAAAATCAACGGAGGTGCTCTTTTGCCCAAGCAATGAATTGCTCTTCAGAAAAGGTGTGAACATCACGATAGAGTTCCTTTTCTCTGAACTGTTCGAGTCCAAAGTAAATAGACTTATTCTCTCCATCTTTACGCCCTGCCCATTTTAGAATAGGGTCTGAAATTCGATTAAAGTCTTTCCCAGTGTTGTAATAGCCCCTTGTTTTATCAGTTATATTTTTGACAACAAGGACAAATTCGGAACACCGTCGAATCTCTTCCATTGTCCACCCTTCAAGGGGTCCCAAAGCCGCAGCGTAAGGCGATTCAAATGCTTTTGCCCAAATATCGCCCTCTTCCACATTAGTCGAAGGCTGGGCCTTAAATTCGATAAAATAGAGCGACCTAGGCTCCGTAGATGTTTCATACAATGCATCTACTGTACAAAAATCCTTCGTGAAATAGCCTTTGGAACGATAGGAACAACCCTTTTTGGAGCAATATATCCTCCATATTTCGCTTACATTCATGTGACAACGATCAAGTCCACAAACACAAATCTCACCGATACTTCCGAGTATAAACTGTTTTTGGGGGTTATTGTTGTGATCTTCTGTATACGAAACATCCGCAAGTGTTGATTGCAGATATTGCTTAGATATTAATGCTCCCATGACCTAATTAAACTCCAATTCATCAAAAGGCTTCGCCATGTACCTGTACACACGGCCAATATCTCTACTTACGTCTTTTGCCGAGAACATTGGGAGCATGTTCCCGTTTTCATCCGTATCCTGTTCCATCGAATAAACGTGGAGCGTTTGCTTGAGACCTGCGTCTTCTGTGAATCGCTCAATTGCACGCATGAAATAAGGGCTGTGCGTATTTAGAAGCAAACGAATTTTGAGATGTTTTAACAACAACACTAACCACTCGGCAAAACGCACCTGCCATTCGGGATGCAGATTAGATTCCGGCTCATCAATGATCAACACGTCGTCTTGAACAATCCAACCATTCTCAATGGCACGCGCAATCATCGCCATTGATTTCATTCCGGAAGCAATGTTGGGAATACGTATCTCCCCATTAACGGCACAATCATCTTGGAAAACAATACCGGTGACACTTTTCTTCAAACGGCCGTGAATTGTAGTCGAAACTCGCTCCAATATCTCCACACGTTTAGCCCTTTCCTGTGCCTCCTCCAACGTAGGATCTTCCACACGGGAAATGCGGAGAAACTCCAGCCATGAGGCGTCATAGGGGGCAATGTATCGCGAAGCGGGGCGCTCGTCGTCTCTGAAGCGGTCGCGACGCGATTGCTCTCGCTCTAGGTCGTCAAGAACATGACGTGTCTCGAGATAATGTGTTTCGGAAAACACTCGCCCCGTGATATTGAGCGAGGTGCAATTCTCATTCTCGAAAGAGGCCGTTACAGAACATGCGTCTTCTTGAAATTCAAACAGGGCACGGCCTTGATTTTCGCACCGCGTGTTGATTTGCTTTTCATAACCATTTTGGAGTGCACGTTCAACGACAAATTGCGTATAAGCCTCATCCTTCTGCCCTTGCAAAAAACTGATAACTTGAGGAGCTACTTCCTTATACGTGGCCAGAAATATTTTCTTTACATTTTTCCATTGAGACTCCAAAAAACGCTTATATACTTTCTCGCCATTGTTCCAAAATTCTGACGAGCAAACCTCTTCTGGATTTTGTACGAGCGAACGAGATACCATAGTTGCGCGAATTGCAATAGACAACGGAACCCCTTTATTGTCAGCTGGCTCCTTCTCTTGCAAAGACTTGACGAAAGTCGCGACCAAACTCCTTGCTTTTTGCCGCACGACAAGTTCTGGGAGTTCACGCATCAAATGACGAAGCGTCATAAAGCCACGAGAGATGGTACTCTTTCCACTCCCGTTCGGCCCAACAATCACTGTCACTCCGTCGAGGCAAATTTTCGCCTCGCGGACACGAGCAACGTTATGAATCTCAAAATCCATAGCGTGAAAGATATCATAATATGGGGTTTGTCTCAAACGTGAAAATGCACCAATTCTCAAAAACTCCCGTAATCGTTAGGATTCATCCATTATCATGTGGGAGGGCAAGATGCTCTCTCACATGGCTTCCACCACCTCCGAACCCGTGCGTCCAAGTTCGGCATTTTCGCCGAATTGTTGCGCTTGCTGTCGCAATGCAGCCACCCACTCTTGGGCGAACATTTGCGCCTCCGGTGACATTTCTCCGAAGGCATCGGGTCGTTCTTGCGCCAAGCGTTCCCAGAAACCAAGACGCGCCGCATAGTCCCATCCGCCCTCCGTGTCCATGCGCGGACGCAATCCCGCTCGGATGCGGAGGAAGTTGTCTTCTTCGTCACGCAGTTCAGCTTCTCCAAGCTGGCGAGGGCTCCGAATCATTTCTTCGGAGACATCCGGGAAGAGAACGCGCGTGACACGCATTGCCAGCGGCGTCGTGTCAACGGCGCGTTGCCGATCCATCTGGCCCAACACCTGCCCCAGCGCCTGCACCTTCTCGATGACGTTCTTGGCGAACAGATCTTCCGGATTCACTTCCAGTCGAAGCGTGAAACTCCCGGAAATGTCGCGGCGAAGCGCGGGATCGTTGGGAATGCGCCCAAGGACTTCCGCCAAAAGCGCATCCGAGGCGTTCGCCTGAGCAAGGCTCAGCACGGCGCCCACCAGATTCTGAAGCTCATTCATCCACAGTTTGACCAACTTCCGGCGTCGAATCCCGAGGATTTCCGTGTCACCATCCTTCGTCGCCAATCCAAGGTACTCATAAACGCTGTCCCGCAGCCGCTGGACTTCCGTGTTGGCTTGCGCCGGATAGGCGGGTGGCTGCATGAACTTGACTTCACTGTTGACGCCTTGAAGCCGGATCACGTCCAACGATCGGATCTTTAGGGTCCCCCGAACGCCACGGGCAATCACGGGCGGAAGACCGCCGATAAGCGCATTGTTGGCCGCGACGTCGCACAGATGCTTGGCGGATTCTTGCTCCGGTGCGGCGACTTCGGCGATGCCTCGGCTCTGAAGCAGCATTCGGTTGATGCGCTCCCGCCGGAAGATAACGGCCGGCCAAGCCCCTTTTTGCCCACGGATCAGCTCACGGCCGCAAGCCGTGATTCCTGTCGCCGCAGAGAACACCGTCTGCCAGCGCAGAACACATCCATCGTCATCGGTTTCAGCCTCATAAGCATAGATCAACTGGTACAAACCTCTCAGGTCTTGGCGTCCCACACCATCTCCGCCGAAACTCAGAAACTCCTCGGATTCATGCTCAAGCGTTGCCTCAACGAATTCCTGAGACCACCCGTTCGACGTCGCCAACGCCCGAAGCCTCGACTCGCTCACCCATTCGCAACGGAACCACGGACTCGCATAGGCGAGATCTTCACAACGCAAAGGCACAAGGAAATCGTCGTAATAGCGCATGGCACAGATTGTGGGGCGTTCCTCCCAATCCGTGACGGCAAGATATTCGGCCGCGCCATCTTGTGACAATGCGCGAAGGACGGAACGCGTCGTCTTCCTGTCTGTCCGCAAAGCCCCTTCGGCAATCTGCAACAGTGCGACGTCATTTTCCAGCGTTCCCTCCTCCAACATCCGCAACACTTCCTCTGCCGTCCGTTCTTGGGCAGCCGAAATGAGTTGTTGCGCCATCGATTCGAGCGTCACACGCCTTGCCGTTTTGACGGGCCTGCGCTCCCAAC
The DNA here is from genome assembly GCA_949282555.1 of uncultured Lentisphaeraceae bacterium. Taxonomy (GTDB): domain Bacteria; phylum Verrucomicrobiota; class Kiritimatiellia; order RFP12; family DVOR01; genus Spyradenecus. Next base: position 18,650 of record CASDPK010000017.1, read on the forward strand.
TGACGAACGCGCCACCCACGCCGGGAGAATCCGAGAGCGTGTAGCGAACGACCATCTCCAGCTGGTCATCCCACGTGCTTCCCATGGCGCCAATGCACCACCGGGCGAGGCGAGTCAGCGCTTCAGCACGTGCTTCGGCCCCCTGCCCACCAACGGGGAGCACATACAGTTCTGCGGTCGAAAGCGCCTCCATGATCAGTGAGATCATGCAATCGATCGCATAATCAGCCCAGCGAATGCGGTTGTCTGCGGCACCGGCGAAGGGCTTTGGACGCTTCTCCTCTCCTTTTTTCCGGTGAAGAATCCCATCGAGGCCGTTCCCGGTGTTTGCGCGAAGACTGTCGATGGCTTTCTCTCGGTCGCACGTCATATTGGAAGCTTGCCTCAGCTGTTCACGTGCCTTTTCAATCAAGTCTTCAAGCGCTTCGGGTGTTACGCTTTTGCGGGTGCCGATATACTTCATTGCCGTGCTTCTCCTGAAAGGCCCCGGCCGCCAAGCGGTCCGGGGCCGGAAGGAATGCTGGAAGAAAGGGTATGGCCCCCACCTTCAGATGGGGGCTGAGCGTCAAGCTCCGGGAGTGCGAACCACACGGAAGCTTCCGCTTGCGTCTTGGCAGTTGATGCGATACATGGCGCGATGGAAGCCGCGATCGCCACCGCCAAGATTGAGTTTTCCGCTCATGTCACGGGGTGTCACACGCTGGATCCATTCAAGCCCGAAACGTTCGAGCTCCAAGAAGAGCCCGCAGTTCTTGGACTGTTCCGTTTCATCGAACGTGGTCGAATCGGCGAACGGCACCGGAATCAGAATCGTCTGAACGCGCCCGGTGGGGAACTCAAGGAAGTCCACAATGTTCGTGATCCCGCGAGCGTCCGCATCGATGCTTCTGCGCAAGGTGCTCTCGTAGCCTGCCACCGTCTGAACGTGGTTCAGGAAGCCGGAGATCGTCCGCTTCAGGCCAATGCCCACAAACGCCGTGAGGTTCAGCCGATGACGGGCCTTGGCGTAAGCCTGCTCCATGATGTCCTCAAGCTGCTGCTGGGTGATCGCCGTATCACCCTCCGTGGAGAGCTCGGCGGCGGGGCGGTGCTGGGCATCGAAGTCCAACACGGAATGCGTCCCCGGTTGAAGCCAACATCCGAGGCCGCGCGTCTTCGTGACGGTTGACGTGCTCGTGTGATCCACGCATTCCTGATCGGACCCGATCACGCGCTCGATGCCAAGCATCAGCTTGAAGGCGTCGTCGGCAATCGCGTCGGAGACGCGGTTGGTGCGCAGGCGGCCATTGTCGAGGATCTCGCTTTCCTCGCTCACGCGCCAGCCATCGGACTGAGCGATCTCCAACATCGACTTGATGAGGTGATTTGTATCGACGCTGGTGTTCTTGTCCCAATCGCTACCTTCAGCGATGCGCTTGATGCCGACTTTCTGGGCGCTCTTGGCTTCCGTCTCGCGGGTCCAGTCCTTTCCGGGACCGATTCCCTTGATACCGGTGCGCGTCAGGTAGTCCATCAGCACAAGTTCATCACGGTTGGCCTCGATGAGAAGGCCGGTGTAGTCCGTCTGCTGAGACAGACGGTCCTTCGTCTCATACATGCTTTTGGTGGCCATCGCTGGCTCCCCTTCCTGCCCCTGTCCGGGGCTTATTCCCGGCGGCGAACACTCCTCCGGGCAAGGTCCATCGTGAAGCGGCGGAGCTGATCTCGTGCGCTCATGCCGCCGGTCTCCACACCGCGCTCCCTCGGCTCCCGCCGAGGAGTCCGGCGCTGGGATTGCGTACGGGGCGGATCGTCAAAGTCATCCACCCGTTCCGTTTTCGTCTGTCGGGCCTTTTTCCCGGAAGACTTCTGTTTCCCGGCGCGGGCCGCCTCCTTCTCGGCGGCAAGGCCAAGCCGAAGGAGCTTGGCGGTGCGTGCGGAGAGTGACTTCCGAATGTCGCTGTAAGCCTCTCGCAACTCTTCAAGGTCACGCTCCGTTTGGCGGCGCATTTTCCGAAGTTGTCCAGCCGTGTAGCTCTTCCCGCCAAGCTCGACCTCGTTTTCCTCGGAATCCTCCAAGTCATCGAGGGTGTCGCTGATGATCGACAACTGGCGCTCTTTCCGGTCAAGCTCAACAAGGCCCTTGGCCTCATCGGCACCGATAAGATCGGTCAGAATGCCATGACGCTTTGCAACGTCAATGATTGCCTTCGGATCATCCGCTCCGACAAGCTTGCGCAAGCGTGCGCATTCGGCTTCCGATGCCTCGGCCCGCCGTTCGGCGGCGTGCCGCTTGGCCGTCAAAGTGTCAATGCGCTTCTTGACGCCTTTGGGAAGGCCCTCGTCAGGCTCTTCTTGTGGGTCGTCGGGATCCTCGTCAGGGTCATCCTCCGACTCCTCGTCTTCCGTTTCATCGGAAGGCTCTGCGCCGTCTTCGTCTTCATCCCCGGTCTCTTCAGATTCCAACGACGGCTCGTCGTCTTCAGGCAGGTCTTCAAGATCGGGATCTTTCAGGTCTTCGTCAGCCATGGGTCTTCTCCATGTGAGGGACACGGCGTTTCCTTGTATGCCGGGATGCGCGTCCGCCGTTATGCCCGCGCTCCGTGCTTCAATGAAAGCACAATGACGCGCGGAAAAGCGCGTCATCGAATGCAGTTTTCGAGGAATTCCGCAAAAGTTTTGCCTTTACCAGTCGAAATCGAGCTCTGCCTGTTCGCCATCTTCGGAATTGTGCTCTTGTGAAGTGCTCATTCCGTCACCTCCGAAAGCTTCGTCTTCGGCGTCTGGTCGGTCTTCGAGCATCCCACTCTCAAGCCCATAACGGAGGCAGTCGATGGGCTCTTTGCAAGCCCCGCGCTGACCGTCCGCCCCGGTGTAATAGCTCAATGCGAAAATGGTGTTCTTGCACCGCTCCGACACGAACAGTCGCTGTCCACCATGCGTCGGATTCAGCAAGGCGTTGATCAACTCCTCTCCGGAAGAGATCCGCTTGCCGCTCGCTGGCTCGAACCCATCGTCAAGCTCGCAACAGAGATCGTAGAGGGTTCGGTCCTCTGACATTCCAATCTTGGATTGACTTCCCGCGCGGCTGTCCAAGATTCTTCTTCGCAAGGGTTCCCGCGTTCCGTTCGAGCTTCTCCAACGCTCCAATTCCTCGCGTGGAGGCGTCTCTTCTCCGTTCCCGCCGCCTGACCATGCAACATAGTCCGCCCATCCCTCCAGCCGCGCCCACTCGCACTTGTAGCGATCCAAGCCAAAGCCGAACTTCTCTTGTGCGTCGCCCCTGTCGCCGTCGTTCACGCCCTGCTTTTTGGAGGAGACTTCCGCCCAAGGCCCGGGCACGCCGATCCCGGGAATCTCGTCAGCGCCCGGCCATTCGCGGTACACCCACACATCTCCCCGCGCGTCCACGCCCATCCAGAGGAAAAACCAATTCCGCTCAGGGGCCGGGTCACAGACGAACGTCCGCGCCAAATGCGTCGGAACCGCAGAGGCCGGCACCACGTGCAGCGCTTTGGAAAACGTCGCGAAGCGTCGTCCGGCCAAGCGCTTGGCCAAACCATAGACGCGCTTTCGGATTTCCTCGGTCGCCTTACGGTTGCGCTGAGCCGCGTCAATCACCTGCGAAGGCATCCCATACGGATTGTCCCTCCCCAAAAACCACAGAATGGCCGCCTTCCCGTCACGCTTGCGGGCCACGCGCGGCACACACTCGAACACCCGCCCGGGGGCAACGGTTTCGGGCTCCGAAAAGGGTTCAGACCCAAGCCACGCAAAGCAATCTTCCGGACGGCTCTCAGGGACGGAACACGTCTCTCTGCGTCCTTCCGCGTAATCCTTCAGCTCCGCGTATTCCGCCTCCGTCAGGCCCAATTGCGCCCATGGGAGCGGCGGCCCGCCATCCTTTGGCAGCATATACGCCACCGTCTCACGCGTCACTTGCATCCCGTCCAGATAATCGGCCACCACCGGGGTGTAACCGCTCACGGGCGTAAACGTGAGAATGAGCGCTCCGCGTGTGGAGGCAAGGCGCATACGGCCGGCATCCAACCATTGCTTGGTGAACTCTTCGTCAAGCCACAGCAAGTTGAAGGCGGGGCCCTCCATGATTGCGTTCACGTCCTGCTCGTAGCTGATGAAGTCCGCCGCCGAAAGATTCCCAAGCGTCACCTTGTTGTTCGTGAATCCGTTCTGAGACTTGTAAACAAGGTAAAGCGATTCCGTCTTCGTGTTGTTGCGCTTTCGGAGATCCTCCGGCAGATAATGCCACACGCGGCTCTGTTGCGTCTTCCGGCTCGTTGCCACCGTCTGTGCGCCAATCGTCACAATCAGATTCGGCTCCTTCAGAAGTCGTGCCACCGCAAGTTTGGCCGCCCAGTCCGTCTTGCCCGATCGGTTGGCGCCCATAACCAAAAGCTCATCCACGGGAGCGTCGAAACCGCACGCACGGCGCATGGCAGGCGCGAACGCCTCCCATTCCAGCCCCGTCCGTTTGCGGACGTTCCGTCTCATGCTGTCCGTCACGGGGCTGTCCTTCAGAAGCGCCGAGGCAACCGTCCAAATGGGAGGCTCATACCCATGCAAAAACGGATCCGCTGCACGGCGTTCGGCCAAATAATCATGGAGCTTGCCCAAAACCTCAAAACCTTGGGCGACACTCTTTCCGTTGTCCCTTGCCCAAGCCTCCGCTTGAGCAAGGCGAACGCCACCCAACTGTGCGTCACGCATCTCCATCCTCCTCATCATCGGAAAAGCCAAGCGCATCGTCCGCCTGAGAACACCACGCATTCCATTGGCGGATGAATTCGCCCAACCCACGCATTTGCCCACGAATGGAAATCAATTCTTCCGCGCTCATGTCGCGGCCATAGGTCAAGGATTCTTGGCACCCATCCAGCAGCCGTTGCGCAAGCATGATCGGGAGTGCTCGCACCTCCGCACGCACGCTTCCGAGGCGCGACAACGCCTGCTCCGCCGTGACGCCCTCAAAGAGACGTTCCCCCGATACCTCCGCAACCGCTCGCCTCCGGAAAAACAACCGTTGCAACCGCGTCATCACCGTGCCTCCTTCATCGTTTTTCTCCGCGCCTCACGGCGCACCTTTTCCGCAGCAATCAACAAGCGCTCATAATCCAAGTGGAGCCCTGTCCCATTCTTTCTGCAAATGTTCGCCAATTGCCTTGGCGTCGAATGGCGGACCTTGTGGAGAAGCTCCCGCGCATGGGTCAATGCCGTGGAGCCCGGCATGACGCTGTCCTGAATGTGCCGCCGCATACGTTGCTCGGACACATCAAAGACCTTCGCCAGCTTCTTCACGAGTCTGTCATAGTCGTTCATGCTTCCGCCTCCGTCCCGTCCTGTCGTCTTAAAAGCTCCTCAAGGTCGTCGGCAATCGAGTGGGGATAGATTCCCTCCAACAACCACCGAAGCACCGAAGAAAGTTCTGGGCTGTGTTCGGCCATCTCCAAGGCAAACCCTTTGAGCAATTGCTCCTGTTGCATGGTCAAAGGGAAGGTTTCACACCTGCGGAGATACCACGCCGCCTTCTTCAGATCCTCACTGAAAGCACCCTTGAAAGGTGCGCGAAGCAGATACTTCAGCGCGTTCCCATTGCAGAAACTCATCTTTTCGACAAGCTCAATCACCTCATGGCTGAAGCGATTGTAGTGCGGTGGATGATTCACCGTGCTCACGTCGTTGCTTTCGGTCTTCACTTCTTCTCCTCCTTCGGCTGCTCCTTGCTGAATGCTTCACTGCTCCTCTTTTGCGCCGGGGAGGTTATCCCCGGCCGCGTCAACGGCTTGAGAATATCGGCACTGCTCATTCTTGCACCTCCCTGCTGTTGTCGTGAAAGGTTGTGTTGTTCCATTCGGAAACCGCGTTCTTAAATGTCTTGAACCCAGTCACGAAACCGCAGTTCTGACACTGTAAACTGCACGTCTGGCGTCCTTCATCACCAAACACCACTTTTGCGTGACATTTATGGCAAAACGGGCACCCTTTTAATTCGCTTGGCCACTCCGGTTTTTTCTTTTTCTCTGCCAAGTAAGAGCGTGTTTTGTCAATTATGAATACAGCGGATACCGCTATTATCGCGATTGATATCGCAATATTTACAAGAATATACAGTGTGCTCACTCCTGCACCTCCTTCAGGTGGTCTCCGTCAATGGAGCTCACATATCGCCAGCTCATCGGCGGTCGCTTTAGGCCAAATGCTGAGAGTGGCAACGAAACGGGCTGGAAGTTTTCGATTCGCCAAGCATACAGTGGATTTTGGCCAGCGTATGACGCGGCAAAATTGAGTGGAACGCACGATTGTTGTTCCATGCTTCGTCCGTAGAAGAGAATGTCAATCTCGAACACAGATGTCACGATGGCACTGCCTTTTACTTGACCAGTTCCCGAGACATAGAACCACAGCAACCGATAGTTCCTCATAGGCCTTGACTTGCGCAGTTCGATTGTCTTTTTCCCAGACGCAATCAAGTCAAACCACTTCGGCTTGATTGACATGATGATGTCTTCGCTCATTCCTGCTCCTCATAGTACTTTGCAACCAATGCGCATTCCCTGCAAAAGTTGCACGCCGCGTCTTGGTATCCATATTTACGAACATACGGGCATTCTTTTCGGCACGTTCCGTTCAGGATTTGGTCAGTTGTGAGGTTTTTCTGTGTCGGGTTCATAGCCTCCTCCATTACGGCATATTCTTCTCTCGCCAGAGAAGTTTTCCTTCGTCGACAACGAAATGAGCGGCAAGCTCAAGCTCGTCCTCTTCATCGTCGATTGCTCTGTGATAGGTAACCTTCTTCTCGAAGTCGACGGTCGCGGCTTCAACTTCGAGCGCGGCGGTGTGTGCTTTGGCGATTCGTATCGCCTCCTCCTTCGAGCCCGCACGGATAAGCGCGTCGAACGTGTGAGAAACCTTCACGGTCAGGTGGTAGACCTTCATTGGCTGCCTCCCTTCTTTAGGTGGTCGCCTTCAGACGCACGGAGCACCACGGCCACGATGTCGGCGGCCTCCTCGCGGGCGCGGGCCATGTTGCCACGTTTGATTTCGGCCAAAAACTCGTAGACCTCGGAAAGTAGAATGTCTTCGACAAAATAAGATCCGAGGTTTTTATAACGATGTGCGGCTAAATCAAGCGTATCTTCGCCAAACATTGAGACTTTTTTCGCAAACTTGGGGTGCTTCTCCCGGGCGTGCTTTAGGTGCTCTTCGCACAGACCCCAAAAGGCAACGTTTGGAAAGTCGTAGACAGAGCGTGTGTCTCCATCCAGTGCGCGTGAGGCAAGGGCTTCGTCTTTAATGTTCATGCTCACTTCTGTTCCTCCTGTTCGGTTTCGGTGGTCGGGTTCTGCTCCATGTGTCTGTCCTTTCACTTGGTTATCGTTGAAATCGTTTTTGGAGGCATACGGAAAGGATGCCCTCAACGGCGTGGGCGGTCTCTGTCAGGCACTGAGCTTCGCGCTTTCCTCTTTGCTCGATGATTCGCGCAAGTTCATCGTACGAGCCAACGAAATGCCGTTGGAGCATTGCGCCTCGGTTTCTCTTGCGCGTTTCTTCGGCCTCTCTCAACAGTTCGTCAGCGAGTGCGCCGAGGCGAAGGGTCAGCACGGCAAACGCATCCTCTCCCATTCCCGGGATAATTTCCGAAATGTATCCGTTCATGGATTTCCCTTTCAGTAATTCTTATGCAAATACGCGAGGAGCTTCTCCGCCTCAGCACAGAGTGGCCGGCTCTTTGAAGCCCTCTGCTCTCGACGCTTCAGCTCAAGAGAGCAAGCGAACGTGCAAACGGTCTGTCCCGGCAAAGCGGCGAACGGTTTGCCGCAAACGGAACACGTTTTCAAGGTCGCGGGATTCCGTTTTTTGTCTCTTCGTATCTCTGCCATCCTTGCCCTTCGGCAGGCCGACGAACACAACGTCGCCTTTCCATGCCCGGTCTCGAAACGTCTTCCACACTGTCGGCAAATGGCCCATGCCATGATTACTTCTCCAATGCAAGCAAAACCAAAAACAAAAGAGTTAGGCTTCCAAAGAGCCACGTAAGAATGCACACGCCATCCCGAAGAATGGTCTTTGGCAACCACAAGGAAGCATCATCCGTTGGGACCTTCGGCTCCGCTGTCGAAGGTTGAAAACGTCCAAGCACATGAACGTGGCAACGCATAGGGCACCTCACAAATCGAACAGATTGACTCCGCAAGCAGGGGCTGGATTGCTCGGGATACGCGCTTGGTTATCCTTGCCGCAAACACCCGGGCGGCCACTTTTTGCGCCTCTGGGGGCGGCGCCATTGAGGCGCATACGTTCGGGCGTCCATCCCTTGGGGCACCTCACCAGCTGCCCTCCAACCACGGCCTTCACGACAAAGGCTTTCCCATAAACCGGACACCGCGCGAACCCCTCCGGCTCCTGAAGGCAAACCGCCCCCGTCCACCACCCACACTTGGGGCAGTGATTGCAGAGCTGGAAGGGTTCGCGCTCGCTCATGCCTCCACCTCCCGCTTGTTCAGGTTCTGAAGCCCACGGAAACCGAGGGCCCCGGCCTTGGCCAACGCGTCATCCAATCCCGTGCCGTCCGGCTTGCTCAGCACAAGGAAGTCGTCACGGATGGTGTCGAAGTAAGGGCTTCGGTCCGTTTTGATCACACGTCCCTTGTCGTCGCGCGTCTGAATCGGCGTGGCCTCATGGTCCCCCGGCCGGAACATGAAGTAGTTCTTGTAAAACACGAAGGGAATCTTCCCCGTCGCCCCCTGCTGGTTCTTGGCCAACAGCAGCCACATCGGCTCCAACTTCCTCGCCAAACTCTCTTGCTCCATTGCAAGGTGGAGCGGCGGCTCACTGTCCCACGTCTTGCGCACGTCCGGGTCCTTCCACAGCATCAGCACCGTGGAAGCTTCGCGCTCGATGGAGCCGGAATCTCCCAAGTCGGTCAACTGCGGCTCGCGGTTCGGGTCTTTCCCGTTCTCGCGGTTCAGCTGAGCCAAACAGAAAATCGGAATGCCAAGCCCCAACGCCGTCTGCTTCAGACGCTGAAGCACATCGTCAATTTCCTCCTTGTGGTTCATGTAGTCGCCGTCGCCGGAGAGAATCTGAAGGTAATCCAACCACACGCACCGAACGCCATCGTACTTCACCGCGCGGTGAATCTCCCCGATGATGCGATCCACGCGGCACGCATCCGAGATCAGCAGGTTGTTGGGGTGTGGTTCCTCGCGCTTCGCCGCCCCGGCGTGTTGCGTCCGCCACAACCCGGCGCGAAGTTTTTCGACGTCCGCCTTGCTTCCGCCAAAGTTCAACTTGGGAAGCGACACCTGCCCCAGCAGGGCGCCATAGCGTTCCACCAGCAACCGAGGGTGCATATCCACGCTGAAGAAGAGCTGCCGAACGCCGCCAAATGCCATTCCCGCGCTCATACACACGGCGATTGCCGTCTTGCCTTGGCTGGGCCTCGCCGCGATGATGTGAATCCCCGGCTTCACCCCCGTGTACTTCACGTTCAGCACATCCCACGGCAAGCGAAGCCCAATGAAGAACTTCGCGTCGCCCTCGACAATGCGCTTCTGATGAACCAAGGCATAATCCGAAAGAATCGTCTCCGCAAAGTCCGACGCCGTGCGGAAACCGCCATACGCGCCCTTCTCGGTCTCACGCAATGCCGCCAGCGCCCCCTCCGCACGGTCCAGCGCCTCCTGTCCGCCCAACTCCGAGGCATCACGGAGAAGCGACCGCCCAAGCTCAGAGACGCGCCGCGTGAGCAGGTTCGCCGCCAAACGTTCCACGTAACTTGCCGCGTGCCTTGCCGACGGCGTGCGGTCGATGCACTTCGTCATCCATGCGAGCGCACCTTTTTTTTGCAACGCCTCGGCCAACAGCACCGGGTCCACCGTCCCGGTCTTGCGCCACACCTCCTGAAGCTTTGGCCAAAGGGCCTTGCATTCCTCACCGGTGAACCATTCGGCCTCCACCTTGCGCTTCTCGGCGATGGGCATCGCGTACGCGGGCTCCATCAGTATGCAGCCGATGAACGCATATTCGAGGTCTTCCTGTCCTTCCTGTCCCATGATCGTGCCTTTCTCTCGTTTAATCCAAACCTACGTCAGCTCGGAGGTCGGGCGGCGCATTGTTTTTTGCCCCGGAATCGGTCTCTTCTACCGTCTCAGTGTTCGCCCTCAGCATCCAAAGTTCCAAAGCCGCTTGCCAATCCACAATCGGCTGACCGTTCAACACCCATCCACGTTGGCGATGCCAAAGAAGGAACTTGACCGTTTCGTTCCTGTCGTACCCCTTCTCCTCCGCAAAATCATGCACCTGCTTCGCAAAGGGTGCATAAGAAGGAACCGGAGGGAGGGGGGTCCCATCGCGTGCGCACGCGCGCGGAGTACTCTCTCTAAGAGAGTACTCTCTATTCTTATCTTCTCTAGGCGTTACTTTTTTGTTACACGTGTTATCGTTTGAGTGTTTCATATGTAACGTTTCTTGCGTTACACGTGTAACGCTTCTTTGTCTGAAATCGTTTACACGCTTCGATGTCTCCGCGCGTTTCTTCGCACTCTTCCCGTTGTGTCGCTCAAAGCGTGGAATCTCCACGCCTTCATCCGTTACGACAATCCAGCCAACCGCCTCAAGTGCCTTGCAAAACCCTGACTTATTCAGGGCGCAATCCACCTCTGCCCGTCCGTAATAGGGTATCTTCCCATCCTCCGTCAAGCCGTCCGCAAGCGTCCAAAACAGCACGAGAAGCCCAACGGTCTCAGTCTGTTTGCACCTCAGAAGCGAGGAAATCCTCACCACCTCCGGCTTATGGAACAACGTCGTGTCAATCTTTATCCACGCCATGGGTTTTCCCTTCACTGTCGATAAATTTTTCTGACCTGTCGATAATTTCACGTGGTGCGTCCGGGACGCACACCAACATCGCTTTTCGTTTTCTCTCCCTTGCTCTTCGGCGGTCTGAGGCCGTCAGATAGTGCCGGAACAGCCAAACCTTAGGCTCAATCTCACGGAGACTTCCAATCCCCGAACGCGCGATTTCTCGCGCAAACCTCCTCCACGAAGGTCCAAGCATCTGCTCCAAGAGCGGCTCAGACAGCCTATGCCCCTCAAAGCTCAGAAGCGTCCAAAGCGCACCCCGACACATGAGAGGGAGCCTGTCGGCCCTCATTTCGAGGAAAAGGTCCATCACCACATCCTCCAAGCGTTGGACGACGAAAGCATCATCTTCCCGTCTTGCTCGACGGCCTCAAAGAGCATCCCCGCGCGAAACCGCGAGGCATCCCCCACGTGGACGGGGAACAGCACCTCATCCAACAACCTGAGAGCCATCACAACAGAAGGATTGGGCGCGGGACGCACTGAACGGAACGTCATGCCACCGCCTCCGGCCAGCTCGATAGATTTCAGGCCGTTACGTAAACACCACGCCTCAGACATGCCGATTTCGCCGCCATCCGAAAACCCCCAGTCTTGCCCACAAACGCCCTCCCCACGTAGACGGTCCAACACCCGCCTGCGCACACCCATCGCTCGGCATACGCTTGCGTCTGTATACACACGCAAGCGTTCCGGCACCACCTCCGCCTCTGGAGCGCCTTCTCCTTCAGGAGCGGCACCCTCCGGCACCGCTTCCGCCTCTGGAGCGCCTTCTCCTTCAGAAGCGGCACCCTCCGGAATCGCTTCCGCCTCTGGAGCGCCTTCTCCTTCAGAAGCGGCACCCTCCGGAATCGCATACACGTCAACCATTCCTTGGCTGACGGAAACGAGTGTTCTTCTTTTTTTCATCTGAAGGTCTCCTTAGAATGGAAGCGGGTCACCAGTGGCATCGGTCGTGGCACTCTGTTCGGATGTGGGCGGTTCACCCGTGGAAGGCTGAGAAGTCCAATCCGCTCCCATCGACGCTCCATTCGTCTCACGCTTCTGCGGTGCGTAGAGAAACTGAACGCGGTCAGCACGTACCTTCAGACGATTCCGCTTCTGCCTCGTCTCCTTGTCTTCCCACGTGTCGAGAACCAGCCGTCCCTCAACGAAGACGGGGCGACCCTTTTTTAGGTATTGACCGCAGTTTTCTGCGACCTTTCCCCACACCGTGACATCCACGAACGTGACCACCTCGCGAACCTCATTCGTTGACTTCGAACGAAACTGCTCGCTCACGGCCACACCGAGTTCTGCCACAGTATCTCCCGTTGGCGTTTGCTTGATATCGGGGTCCCGCGTGAGATTCCCCATGAGGAAGACTTTGTTGAGCGTTGCCGCCATCTCGATGCTCCTGTGTTAGGCGCCCTTTCGGGCGCACCGTTTTTTACCTGTGTGAAAGTCTCTTGCCAGCCACGTTCCGGTAACTTGCTGGCAACTTGCTTGTAACTTGCTGGCGCACTGCAACACGCAAGCCACGTGGATAAACCGCAATCTTCAAGCCCTTCCACTCAAGGACAAGCGGAAAAAAGCATTTATACAGGAGGGGGGGCGTCGCGCCCCGGGGGGAGTCCCCCCCTCCCCGTCGAGCCAAAACCCGGCCAAAATCATACCTCCCCCTAGTAGCAAAGCAGGGCAAAACCGGACGATGAAGCACATGAAATCGACCACGCCGAGACGCGCGAACCGTTGCCAAGTCCCAGCGATTCCGCCGCTTGGGTTGTCGTTTTGGTTGCACAGGATACACAACATATTGACAATTCAACAGAACCGCAGAGACTGAAAGTGTTGTCGCACCCCTTTTCACCCTTCCGTGCCGAACCTTCAGCCTTCCACGACTTCCGGCTTCGGCGCCTCTTTTTCCCGCGAAATCGCGGCCCAACTTTTTCCCCTTAAAATCCATTTCCCTCACGCCTCCAAATACTTAGCCATTTCCTCGGGCATTTTGTCTTTGGCGTCCGAAGCCGGAACAACCTCCACAACTTTGTCGCGCAAATCCTGCTCCAGCCGGTCAGCCACCTCCGTGATCACCTTCAGAGCACCCGCGACACCGGAGATCCCTGCGCGCTCTAAGGCTTCTGGGTGACAAAGAAGCCCCTCCAGACGAGCCAACGCAATCTCTGATGCTCCGCGAAGGCGACGAAGCCGAGCAGAACGACGAGCCCGAGACTCCAATCCTCCCTGCTCAGCCCGGACAATCGCCGCAACTGTCGACCGTGAAATCTGACAGATAACCGCAATCTCTCGTTGTGAAAACCCGAATTCGAAAAACAACCGCGCCGCGACATCGTAAAGCCTTGGGTTCGACGACTTGAGGTTTTTCCCCGTCGACTCTGGGAACCGGCGGTCAATCTCAGCATCAGACATCCGCGCGATTCGGTCGCGCGTCATCTGAATATCCTCTAAGCCGGGAAGAGCAGGCTGAAAAACCTCCGCGCCGTTCATCGAATCCCCTTCGCTTGATCCTCTTCGAGCATCGCCATCCACTCCTCCACGCACGATGGACGAATCCGCCACACTCGCCCCATCCGGAATGCCCGAAGCCCACGCCTTCCGCGCGACTGAACGAACATTTCGCAAGCGTCGATGACCTTTTGGTAATCCAATCGGTACACCGCGCTCACCTGCTGTGCTGTGAGCGGACACGCCGCACGCACTTCTGGAGCGACACCTTCTAAAATCTGTTCACGCCTCGCCATGACGAACCGTTTCCTTCCCTAGCTGAGCCTTCAGCCACGCAAAAATCACCCGCGCCGGTGCACCTTTCAGTTCCGGCGGCACCTCGACCACACGCCGATGCCCAGCATCATCCATCACCCAAAAAAAGCTCATCGGAAAACCTCCACGCTCTCCGAGTTGATTCCCCACGCCGGGCCATCCACGCCAACGAAAAGCACAAAGGCGAAAATCGCCGCCGCCACCGCCCAAAGCAACGCCAGCCCGAGATCCTCCAAGAGCACCCGCCGACGCCGCCGCTCAGCAGCCGAAAGTTTTTGGCGCCACATCACACAACCTCCCTCGCCACAATCTCCTGCACCTGCCGCTCATCATCGGCCTCATGCTCAAGAGCAAGAGCCAACAAAAACACCACCTCGGCGTTTTGCGTCCGCCGCGTCCGCACCAGCCGCTCCCGCAGCTGAGCCACCAACGAAGCCGGCAAACGCACCTGAACCGTCACGATATCGCCATCCGGAAGTGCCCGGGAAAGCCGCGGCAAATCCAGCCACATCCCTTCTTGGATGAGCTCGGCAACCGTCGCAGACAACGACCGCAACGTGATCCTCATCCGCTCCCGTAGCGACCGCTCAAGGTCAGCAGGAAGCCGAAGCGAACAAGGATAGATGTCATTTGTCGTTTTCATTTGAGTTTTCCTCATGGGGTTGGTACCAACCCGGAACAAGAGAAAGGTTGCTCGGGGTTGGTACCAACCCGATCATTTAAAAAAGCGCGGATCCTGTCCCTCAAGGCAGATTCCAAATCGTAACCATATCCGTTCTCATGAGCATAAACGCGAAGACGTGCGAATTCTTCAGCATTTAACATCACAGTTACAGAATCAATGTTACTTCTGACCATTTGTTCCATTTTCGTGCTCCTTTCTTGCGCTCGGCAATAACGTCCGAATCAAATCCGTAACAGTAATTCCACGCTTTTGCGCTTCTTCAAGAAGTTCCTCTTTTTCCCATTCAAAAAGGTTGACCTTCACTTGTCTTTTTCGTTCATCCGGGGAATTGGGTGCCATAATCATCCTTCTTTCGTTAAAGATGGTAGCACACGGTTGGTACCCACCGCAAGCAAAATCTTACATTATGATAGAATGTGGTTTAGTAGAGGTGTGGTTATGAACGTTTTGATTTATAGATTATGTTATGAAATCGCCATTTCTCTTGTTGGAATTGGTGCGTTTACGTGTCTTTATTTCGATCATAGCATTTTATTTTTTGCTATGAGCGCATTGCTAACGCATCCAATCTTCCTATTTTTTATTCCTGAATCTTTAACCATAGGAAAATGGTTCGGAAAATTAGTGGAAACATATTTTGATGAAGGTTCCTATAACGCCATCCTCTATGGCGCGAGTATTCTTGTCTGCTCACCCTGCATGTACATTTTTGCAATCGTTTTCCGCATTCTTGAAGCTCCCTTTGGTGCTTGTGCAGTGTTCGCGTGTTTGGCAACGGCCATTCCACTTTTGCATTTGCTTTACGTTTGTCTTCGAAAAACATTTTCTTTGATCGGTGCAATGGTGTCTCGCATATTGCATTCTTGTTTGTCGATGTTACGCAAACTAAGCATAAACATGAGGAGCGAAAAAATGATTACAATTACAAAGACAAAGGCAATTATCTTCGGCATTCTTCTTTTAATCCTATTGCTTGCGTGGTTCTTCCGATTCGAGTACGTTCGTTCGGATTACGGTGTCGTTTACCGAATCAACAGGTGGACAGGTGCCTCTGAATTCATTCATGGAAGGAATATATCTCCACTGAGCGAAGAAAAATAAACCAATCTTGAAATATTTTTATATTTAGCAAAAAAGCACCTGCACACCTGCTTATATTGCTGTATAATATAGGGCGTCAAAGGGCAAGAACGCACTTCGCACATCTCCCAATGACCGAAGCTGGAACTTCGCAGGAACACAATCATGAACACCTTTACAAACTCCATCACCGCCGCCATCGCCGCAATCAAGAGCGGAAAGAAAAACGCGGATAGTCTCACTGCTCGCGTCATGTGCATCTTGTCGGAGGATATTCTGAAGGAGCTGCACGCCGGTGATTTTGCCGTCCGAAAGGAAGACGGCGCGGCCATCTGGCAACACCCAGAAGGCTTTGCCGTTCGTCTCATGCCTTATCACACCATCGGTTTTCTGGCTGAAATCGAACACCCCATCGAGACGTTGCGCGAAGGATTCACCTTCCTCGACAAAGGAGACACCGAACGTCTTCGGGAAATTCTGATGCGCCAATGAAAAGACCGGAGCCGCTGGAACGACTCCGGTCGGAACACAATCAGTGTATCTAATCCTCGAAAGGACAGAAGAAGGGTATCATAACTTCAGAGGTTTTGCCATGCTTACGAAAGAAGACATCATCCATGCCGTGGACGCTTCCACGGAAAGGGCCACGCCGAATCACGCACAGCGTTTGGAAGCTGTCCATCGTTTCGCTTGTCGTCTCGGTGACGATCTCCGCAGAACGGTTCGCGATGGGACGTTTGAGTTGTGCGGAATCTCGAACTGGGTTCACCCCAGCGGAATCCCGATCAGAATCAAACTTGATGGGAACTTCGTCCATCTCACGGTGCGAACGGAGAAAACCATTCTTCCGTTGAAGTTTTCGTCCGTCGACAATCAGATGCTGGAGTTCATCGGGGAACGCATGAGGGAGAGTCGCCAAGCCCGTGCCGCAAACGCCGCCCGCGCCCGCTACGCCAGCGGCCCGGCCCAAGAGGGCCCACTGGCCACCCTTCGTGTTCCGCAAGAGGTCGCAGAAACGCTTCGAGACTACGCGAAACGCCAGCGCGTCAGCGCTTCTTTCGCGGCGGCGCAGGCCATTCAGACGTTCTTGAAGGGAGAGAAGAAGTGAAGCGGTTCTTTCTTCGGCTTTTCGCCGAAGCGTTCCGCTTGGTTGTTCGGGCGGCTGTGTGCTTTGGCCTTGCGAAGCTTGCGGCATTCATTGTGCTTTTTGACAAGCGGAGCCTCACGCTTTCGGCGTCTGGGCTGACGCTTCTCTTGGCTGCCTTTCTTTTTGTTTTGATTGGGCGGCGCTGATCAATTCCTGCGAAGCTCTTCTCCGCGAATCCAGTAACGCTCTGCGCGTTGTCGAAGCTTAGGGTCACGAATGGAATCAACCGCTGGACGGGGAAAACCGAGATCCTCATCCGGAATCACACCTTCCCTGTCGAATGAATCGAGAGAGCCCCGCCATGAAAGCCCCACACCTTTCCCTTCTCCTCCTTCATCCACCTGCTTCCGTGCCAGTCCCGATGGGGGGCTTGTCATTGATATCTAGAGAAACCAATGGCAAGTAACTCCACTGAATACCACCGAACTTAGGTGCCAAGCCACGCTTGCAAGAGCTTTGTCATCAGTGCTATACTGCCCCCCAAGGAAGGGAGGAGCGTTACGATGGAACATCTCTGGTCAGTTGCCCGTTATATTGCCAGATGGCACAGGTGTGTTTTGGGAACCCAAATCACAGAGATGAAGCTTCATAAGTTGCTTTATTTTACGCAACGTGAAGCGTATATTCTAACGTATTCACCTCTTTTCAATGAAGACTTTCAAGCGTGGCAGTACGGTCCCGTGCTTCCTAGCATCCGGTCTAACTACACAGTACTTCGAGAGGACACAGAACTCCCCATTCGGCTTTCCGAAAGGGGGAAATTCATTATTGACTCCGCACTTCGAGAATATGGCCATAAAGATGCGTGGAGTCTAAGTCGCCTCTCTCATGGGGAATATGCTTGGATAAATGCGCGAAAAGGCCTTTCCTATAAAGAAAGAGGAGTTACTGTTATTCTCAAAGAAGATATCGCAGAAGATGCCAATCGTGTCCGCTTTCGTCGGCTTCATTTTAAACAACCTTAAATTATGCTCACGACAGGACAGAGGGCCTTTCTCGAACAACTTGAATGCGTACGTTTCTGCGAGTCACACGTTGAAACGCCTCAACTTATGAACTTTCAATCCGCGCGTGCATCTACGCTTGATAAATATCTTCAAGAAACTGCGTCACGCGACGACGATATTGGACAAACGGCGGTCTATTTGGTTTATCACAAACATGATCGGTACATCGTCGCATTCTTTTCTCTCCACTGTGGAAGTCTTTTCGAAGGTTTTAACCTCACAGGAATAGAACGGGATTTGGAAGCAAGTATTGCGGATTTTGAGGAAGCATATGTATTTTCAAATGGGCGTAGAGACATCCATACGTTACGCCAGATTCTTTTGGGGAGTCACGACGAGGCAAACGTACTTTGCTCAGAACTCCCAAATCGCGAACTGAAGCGGAAACTTGCAACTGTCAGAAGGTTGAAATGTAAAAGGTCTATATTCTTCGAAGATCTTAAGACCGAATCCAATCGTGCTAACATCAATCGCGTCAGCCATACGTTTCCGGCACTCGAACTCGTCCATTTTTGTTTATCAGACAGCGCCAAGGCCAAATGGGACGAGTACGCCGGAGGCCAAGGCAAACGCCACCCACTTGGTGCACATCTTTATTGGCAGTACATTCTTCCCATTGTTCAAAAAGTTTGCCGTCTCGTTGGGTGTAAATATCTTTTTCTTTTTGCCGCCGACGCCTCTCCTGATGGGAACCTTGTAAACTATTATAAAAACGTATGCGGGTTCTCCGAGCCCAAAGAGCACGGTGTTAGCAAACCTGTTTACGATTGGACATGTAAGTTCCTCAGTGCCGATATAAGAACTTTGCTCGACAAACGAGCGGCCTATTTTCAATCTCTTTCCGAAGTCGAAGAACCCGTCTAATAGCATTCATGGATTGCCCAACCTTCTGCGGAACGTTCCTCACTCACTCCCTCCACCTCCCTTCAAGCCCCGCCACAGGCGGGGCCTTTCTTTGCCCTGATTGGGCGGCGCTGATCAATTCCCGCGAAGCTCTTCTCCTCGAATCCAGTAACGCTCTGCGCGTTGTCGAAGCTCAGGGTCACGAATGGAATCAACCGCTTTTTTGTTTTCCTTCCTTCGGGCGGTCTGTGGGTCGAGGGTGGAATCGTTGTAAAGGTCGATGAAGCGCTGCTGGTAATCGGTGGCGTAGGGTTGCGGGATATCGATAGGGTAAGAGAAGTCACCGGTTCGGGTGAAATCGGCAAAGTCTTGATCCGCTCGAACCTTCCACTTCATCCGCTCGGCCTCGTCCAGCGCTCCCATGCGCCGGAGGCGTGCCGTTTCCCCGCCCACCTGAAGGCGAAGGAATCGCCCGGCGATGGAGGAGAGAATCGGCGTGCGCGTGATAAAGGCGTGGAAGTTCTTCAGGTGCCCTTCCGGAAGGTCGTCTCGCTGAACCTCTCCGAGGCGAAGAACCATGCTGAGCGGAGAGTTGGAGGAGAGTCTCCACAGGGCTTCCTTTGCCGCCAAGGGTGCCGTCCACCGCGTCGCGAAGGCTTTCTCCGAAAGCATGGGGCGCCGAAGGAAGGGATCGAAGGGATTCTCCCCTTCGAGCCAAGGGGCAAGCACACGGCGATAGACGCCGAGTGAGCCTTCTCCGCTGGCGGGATTGAGGAAACTGGTGACGCCTTCGCGGAGTGCATCTTGAAGCTGAGCCCCGGGATCCATCGAGGGTACGCCTTGTCCGTTGAGTTGGGCGTCCATCAGGAGGCTTGGAATCCTCTCCTCGTCCGGGATTGGTGAAGTGAGGACGAGCGAGACATCGCCATCCACATAAATTGGAAGCACGTCAAAGTTGGAGAGTGTGTAGGGTGAGCAGTTGCGAAGGCACTGCTCAGACCAACGGAAGAAGCGGTTGAGCGTTCCCAGCGCCGTTCCCTCCATCTCCTCCTCTGTCGCCTCTTCGTTTCCGGTGAGCTTCCGGTAGAGCCCAAGCGTTGCGCTGGCCAATCCTCCGGAGAGCAGCAGAGCAGCCACGTAGCGTCGCGCCCATCGTGCAGCGAACTTCATGCCCTTCTCTGCGGCCTGTTGCGTTCCGGAACGTGTGCGGAAGTCGCCGGAATCCGTCAGCATCGGGCGGCGATCCGTCACGTCGTAGAAGCGAAGGAAGCCCTTCTGTCGCGCATTGAGGAAGGGGCCTCCAACCAATTCCATGTAGGTCATGAGATGGCCGCGAAGCTCGAAGGTGGGGTCTCCCGCCAACCGTGCAGCACGATAGGCTGCCTCCAGCCGACGCATGGGGTCTGCAAAGGAAGGGGCTTGCGTCACGTTCTTCATCCCGGGGTGCGCGTCGCGGTGCAGATAGCAATACACCGCCAACTTCGTTGTTGCGGAGGCAATCTCACTCAGATCCCCCGTCTTGTTCCACGCCCAGTTGGCGGCCCGCTTGGGTGCTGAGACAATCTTCCGCGCAAGACTGCGCTTCGCGATCGGGAGCTCGTCGAAGTCAAGATTGTAACGGGCAAAGAGCGCTTTCCACTCCGAATCGTCGTACTCCATCCTTCGGAATTGGATCATGTTTAAGAGCACACCGTCGCGCAAGGCAGAGCGGCACATCTGCACCAGATACTCCAGCTCCTGCGCCTTCGCGGTGTTGCCATCCTTCCATGCCTGCTTGGCCTCGTCAAGTGCGCTTTGGAAATTGCCGGAGTGAATCATCCGTGCCATGCGGTTGCCAAAGCTGCTCCAGTATTCGATGGTGTGTGGGCTGGCAATGAGCTGGCGAAGCACTGGCGTGGTGCCCATCTGCCGCATGATGTGGGGCGGGATGAATTGAAGCCCGAGAGAGGCCACATCGCCGACGCCGGGGAAGAGATAATGCGCCCAGCTTCTCCAGAGACCAGGCGTGTTGTAGGCTGCGGCCCCAAGGTCTTTGACTTGTGCGACGGGAACGAACCCGGGATTGTTCGTGGTCAACATCGCATTGAGCACGCGCGTGGTGTGCGTGAGAAACTTCATCGCGTGGCTTGAGCTGTCCTCGAAGCCTTGTGCAACCACCCTCGGGACCATGAGTGCCTTGTGATCGCCATTCTCCCAAAACTCAATCGGTGCGTGTCGTTGATTCTGGACGGCTCGACTCCACGGGATGATGGAGACCTCTTGGTGGTGCGTGGATTGGAGGGCATGGGCCAAGTCGGCGATCGCCGCGTTCCGCTCGGCAACGGTGATCAATCCGACGGCCGTCTTCATCGTCGAGAGAAGAGGGCTTTCCGTCGCCTGAAGGCTTCCCTTCAGCATCTTCAGGTAGCGCGAGGCGTTGCCTTCGATGTTGGAGCTTCCGGGGAGCAGACGTTCAAGGGCAATCTCCAAGGCTGCGCCATTGGCCGTCTTTCTGTCGGAGAGTCGTTGGGTCAGTTGTTCGGCCTCCTCGGGCGTGAGCGTGTGGCGCATCGTCACGTAGCTGGTGTTGGTGCGCATCAGATCGATCATTTTTGAGCCCAGCATCCGCTGAACGGCGGTGTTCTCGATCACCTCGCGTTCATAGATGGTGCGGAAGGTCTTCCACGCCGTCACCACTTTGCGCATTTTTTCGAGCCCCAGTCTTTTGGCTTGCGCGGCAAGGTTGCGGCGGGCCTGAACAGGGTTCACGCCGTAAGCCGTCGCACGGCCGCCAAGCTCAATCACGCGCTTGAAGTGGGCATACAGCTCCACTTCCCGACGGGCGATGTCGGGGTTCGGATCGACGTCTGCGAGGCGCGACATGAAGGCGCTGTTCAAGTCGATCAGATACTGCCGCGCAAGCCCGGTGCCCATGCGTGTGTAGTCAAGATGGCGCTTCTTCAGAATCGCCAGCTTGTCGTCGTAGAATTGTTTGGCTTCCTCGTAATACTCTTTGGAAATCTTTCCCGCTTGAAGTTCTTTGCGAAGCGCCTTCAACGCGTGCCGGCTGCCTTCGTTGAACAGCATGATGGAGGGGCCCCGCCGGTCCCACAAGTAGGCGTCCAATCGCATGAGATTCCTGCGCAAACTCAGGTCCGGGCCCTTGACCTGCTTCTGAATCTCTCGAAGCGTCATCTGAGCCTCGCGCGTCCAGCTCCCGAAGAGCGCTTCCTCCAAACGCGCCTCGCGTCCGCCGGAGGCGATGTAGTTCACGGCCCGCTCGTAGGCTTCGCTCGCCTTTGGGTGCTGCCGAATCGCGTAATCAAACGCCGCAAACAGTTTGGGGGCAAACGTGTTGAGCACATCGGGGGCGACGAAGTAGGCGGCGCCAATCTCTGCCAGCGTTTCCGCCGGGTCAAGGATGAAGTAAGCCGTGTCCATGGGGTTCGTCACCCCGCGCCACGACGGAATGAACGCCTTCGCCTCCTCCATCAGTTCCCGGTTGCTGGCAAACCCTTCAACGGGGAAGGCTTCCTTCGTGTACTTCTTCAGAGCAGCCAAGTGCCCAATGAGATTCCCCCGTTTGGCCAAGCCCCCGTCCTGATCGTCAATGAGATGCCACAGCTCATGCGCCATCACGCTGACTTCGCGATAGCCTTCGTGTTGCTCGCGAATGCGCTTCTTGGACAACGTCTGAATCTCTTCCTTGAGTTTCTGTTCCGAACGGCGACGCTCGAATTTGACGGTTCGTGCGTCGTGCGTTCTCGCCCATTCGGGGTTCATGTGGCGGAAGTAACCCTCCTTTTCCAGCCGCTGATGCAGCGCTATCACATCGGTTTCATCGAGGAAACCGAAGATTTGCGCCGCAAGCTCGATGGTGTTCTTTCCCACGAAGTAACGCCCCAACGCGCTCCCCATCCGGGCGCGGTTGGAAATCACCTTCGGCAGATGCCCGCCGGTCAATTCGTGATACATCATCACGAGATCCGGAAGCCCCAGCGCGATGCGTCCCTGCTCCCGCGCGGGGCTTCCCGGAGCTCCTCCCAGCGGGGCCACCTGCCCATACATCGGATAAGGTTTTCCGGGGAGAACGCGTTCACCGAAAATCAATTTGGGCTCCTCGATCATCACCCGAGACTTTCGGCTGTCGAGCGTGGCGGGGCCTTCGGTCGACTCCACGCCGCCAGCCTCACCTGTGGCGGTGCGCTCACGCGTCGCGCCCAACTCAAAGCGCGTCACCATCTCTTGAAGGTCTTCCAGCAGCCCTTCGGGTGTGCACGGGCGCCCATCCAAATACACAGGATGCGTTTGGTTGACATCCCCAAGCGTGTATGCTACCTTCTCTTCCGTCAAGGCCGAGTGGATTGGTGAGGCGGGACCGTCGAAGTGAGAGCTTCGGCCATGCCCTGAAGTGAAAGCCAAGCCTTCTTCGGCCTTGATGTTTTCAGTGGGTATCACCTCCAGCGCCTCGATCGCGTGTACGCCCGGAGTTTGCGATTCCCTCTGCGAGATCATCGCCACATACGTTTGTCCATCGAAGCGGAACGGCGTGAACAAACGCACATAAGTCCCCGTTGCGCGCTTGTTGCCCACCAGTTTCTTGTCCGTGTGCCGCACCGCCACCGAAGCCACCTCATAGAGCGCATCAATGTTCTTTGCGGCGAACTTGTGGGCGTTGGCATCCTCCCCTCCGCGCAGATTCACTGTCGCCAGTTTCTTGGCGTTGCCAACCGTTCCAATGCTGGAGCTCAGCCCAAGGGCCTCATTCCTCAGGGGCTTCTTCAACCGTCCTCGCAACGTCCTCACCACATCGTCGAAGCTCTCCCCCTTCTCCAGCGGCACAAAGCCCGGCCCGTTCGCCGCCACGTCGATTTCCGCCTGCGACACCGGGGCTTCGGAGCGGAAACTTTCGGGCGATGGCGAGGCCAAAACGCCGCTCTCTGGGATACGCTGACCTCCGTCCATAACGTAGTCCACCGTGCGCTGGCCAAACTCTACCGTTCCATTCTCTGTCACGTAAAGTTGGATGTCGCGCGGTACACTTTCCGTCTCTTCTAAAAGCGGAGAAACTTTAATGTCATTCCGTCGTAAGACATCACGACTGCTTACATTTCGCGCTTCAACCTCTCCTGCAAGCCCATAATAAGCTGAAAAATCTTCTGGAAGCTCCACTCCCGGGAAGTCCTCATTCGCCACCCGTACCAGTTCTTTACCCAAACGCTCGCGTTCCTCCGGAGAACTCCGCCCAATCGTTACCAAAGCCTGTTCGGCGACCTTTTTGCTCCCGCCACGGGAAAAACCTTCCTCTGCCTGAATCAAATGCTGAATCTCATGCAACAACACGTGCCGAATGTCTCCCGGCGTCTTGGCTTCATGTGTGTTGATGAAAATGACATCCTCACTTGGGATGGTGATCCCTCTAACACCGGTTTTTTTGAGTTCCCCCAAAAGCACTTTAACACTACGAAGCCTTGGATATGCCCTATAAAGTAACTCCGAAGAAAACACGTCCTTTAAGAAGAATCTTCTCGAAAGAGCCTTGTCTTCACCAAACGCTACTTCCGCTTTTCCACTCTCAAGAGACGGATGAAAATTCGTCTCTCCCGGTATAATCTCATAGCGCCACTTCCCGTCTACTCCGGGTTGCCATCCATACTTGCGCGCAAAACCTTCCCGCTCCTCGCGCGAAAGCTCAAACCACTTGCCTCCACGCGCATTCAACGCCTCAATCGCCGTGTTGAGCCCCTTGTAAATCTCGTCGTTACCATTCCCATAAAATGCTATCCGCCACGCCCCAGCTTCTCCGATAATATTGTTCATGACTCTTCCCCCCTCCGTCTCTGGGGCGCCGCCCAGCGCATCCGTGCCCTCGGGGTGGAGGTCGGCGGAGAGTTCGCGATCGGTGGTCAACGTCCCATCCTGTCGCTCAACAACCACGTCGGGGATGCCAAGCGCCTGCTTGGCGTAAGCGTGCGCTTCGGCGTAAAGTTCGGGGTCGGTGTGGTAGTTCTCCCAGCGCGTGACGGTCTCGCGGAGGCGGTTGGCAGCCGCCTTCAGCTGCTCGGCGTTCTTGGGGTCTTGAATGCCGAGGCTCTTGGCGAAATCGTCCTTCAGGTCGAGGGCGTCGCCCTTGTCCAATGCCGCATTCACGCGGCGGAGGGCGCGGAGGGCCTCACGGCGCTTCCCGTCGGCATAGGAGGCTTCTTCCGCGGCGAAGGCAAGCGCGGTGTCGTCGGCGCCAAAGAGGTCGTCTTGGAGGACGCCTCCGGCCTCCACCCGTTGGCGGTGCGCGGACATGAGTCCACGCGCCATGATGGCGGCGCCATCGGCGGTGAGATTGCGCTCTCGGACGGCTTTGACGACGGCGCGTTGAACGCCTTCGGCGAAGGCTCCATAGGTCTTTGGGGCTTCTCGTGAGATGGCTGCGGCCTTGTCCATCGTCACCCATGGATCGTGGCCCATCACGAGACTGTAGAGGTCTTCGCTTCCGTTCTTGGCCACCTCGAAGGCGTCGCGCCCTTTCTTTCGTGCCAAAAGCCCCTTGCGGGTGGCGGTCTCTCGGTCGAGATCGGTTCCCCTGAAGAATGCCACAAAGTCTTGGTCGCTTCCCTTCTCATCGAGGATATTGTCCATCGCGTCCAGCAGGCGCGTCCGCTCCGGAGTCCATCCGTCAGCCTCTCGGATGATGTTGGCGGGGATGGTCTCCATGCCGTTGCGGCGTGCGAGATCGATCCGGTGGCGTCCCGTCGCGGGTTCCAGATGGCCGTCGGCCGCTTGCCACAGAAGCACCGGCTTGGAGGGAAGCGCTTGGTATTCCCCTTGCAGCTCTTGACCGCGAACGACGCCCGTCACGGGGTCGGCGTCTGCCTTGAATTGGATGATTTGCGTGTTGGGCTGGATCTCCGCCAAGGGAACGTTGTAAACCTTCGTCTCCCCTGAGCGGATCAACTCGAAGAGCCCAAGGTCCTCCGCTCCCGTTGTCGCCGATGCGGCTCCAGCTTCAGGCCGCGTGCTTGGGGTCGAGCCTTGGCTCGTCGTTGAGGGCCCCGGTGCCACGGTGACCACGTCCCCATGGGAATCGACAACGGCCCCTCCGGGCATCAGCCAATCCTGTGTTTTCGCCCTCCAGATGGAGCCATCCTTGAAGAGAACGTCCCCGCTCTCATGAACGGCCACCGGCCGGAAGGGGGCCGGACTTTGCGCACCGGGCATCCCATCTTGCCGCGTCCCACCTTCGGGGAAGTCCAGCCGTGCCCATCCGCGTTGCCCTTCGGAAGGCCGCCACGCCGGGCCCCCATCGGCCATCGCCTGCCGTCCAAGCGCAAGCTCTTTGTCGTAGATCATGGCCTGACGGAGTGGACGAATGGAAGAAAGTGCCCCCATCCCTGCGCCAAACAGTCCGGCCACGGCCGTGCTCCCCCAAAGGGTACCGTCATCCACGGCGTCCTCGCCCAATGCTTCCTGAAGCATCCGCAAATGTCCGTAGGTGCTCCCTCCCTGCGCCGTGGCACCGCCAAGCATGCGAATGGCGGTGCCGGCAAGCTCGGCTTTCAGCCAAGGCTTGGAGGCCCCTTGTGTCAGTGCGCGAAGCAGTTGTGTGGCTCCTCCGGCTCTCAACCCTCCCGAGAAGGCGCCCGCGCCATCGCCCAGCGACAGCAAAAGATAACCAAGCGCACCATCCCCGAGGGCATTCAGCATGGCTTTGTCTTCATCGCTTCCCGTGCTGGCGAACGCCTCATACGTCTCCAACGCATTCCGCGAAACCATGTTGAGCTTCCAGTAGTTCGGTTTGAGCGCCTGCTTCGCGAACTGCTTGGAACCCTCCTTGAGAAGCTCTCTCGGCAGCTGCCGCGCGTACGCTTCCGCAAACGCCGTCGCGGCCGCCCGGTCTGTCACGTCCAAAGACGCAATGCCCAGCGTCTCCGCAGCCTTACGCGCCGCACGCTTCTCCGCTTCCGTGGCCATGCTCCGCCCCGCGACGCCAGCCGTTGCGGTTGCGCCTTCTTTCGCCGTCTCCCTTGCCGTTGAAAGAGCGCCTTGTTTGATCGTCCTTTTCCCAATCGTCTTCGCACCGGCCTTTGCTACCGTCTTTCCAAGCGCACCAGCTCCGGCCGTCGCGGCAATCTCACCTAGAAACTCAAGTGCGCCCAAACTTCCGGACGCCACATTGTGAACGATGCCGGCAGGATCTCGCCACGACTCCGATCCCGTATCAAGGCGATACTCCGGCTTCGCCCCTTCAATCGCCCGCATCGCCTTCAAGCCGTGTTTTCCAAGCGGATGCTCTCCCTCTTCCAACACCCCTGCCTTCGCAAGGCCATATTCCCCGGCCATCACCGCCAGCGTTGGGATTGCCACCGCACCCTCGGCGACATTCATGGCCAAACGGACAGGGAACTTCCAACCCTGTGCCGCCGATTTCCCAACCTCTGCCCAGTCGATTCCTCCACTGAGCGCATCATCGGCCTCCTTGTCGGAGAGGAAGTCCACTGCGGGTTCGCCACGGACAACTTCCCGCCCGGCGGCTTCCATATCGCCGAAAAACTCTTCTTCACGATGGGCGGCGACTTCGATCTGCTCGCCATCCGAAAGATGGTAAACCCTTCGTCCATCCCGGGTGATTGGACGCACACGCTCGGGTGTGACGCCTTGCGCCTTCATATCCGCAAGAAATTCCTCCCTGCGTTCGGACGAAACGGGGATTCTCTCCCCGTCCTTACCCTTCCAATCCTCAAGATACTTGAACGTCTTCCCGGCGTCACGCATATCCTTGGCGTATTCGGCTGCACGGCGCACGGGGATGAAACGTTCGGTGTTATCCTCTTCCAAAACGTGAAAGACTTCTTCCATGAGAGAGATCCATTAAAGATTGGGGGATGACGAGGGAAGGCAAAAGCTCAGAGATAGCTCTTGCTTGTCTGGGCCTTTGGTTTCTCGGCTTTGGGCTCTTCAGCATCCGTAGGGATGGGAGCCTTGCCACTGTCTTGTGGCAAGGCGCTTGCGCCGCGCAAAGTCCCAAGTTGCGGTGCAACCACTTGATCGTAGAACATTTTGGCAAGCTCAGGACTCCCGCCTGCGGCAGCTTTGGCGGCATCAATCCGCTTCTGAAGGTCCGCTGCATCCTTCGCCCCAAACGAAAGCAGGCTGAGTGTGTTCTGGTCGACAGACCCCCCGAGGCGGATATAGGTCAGCAAATCCTGACCAATCCTGTTTTTAGCCTCCTGCCGTTGCGCCTCGGCATCCGCCTGAGCCTTCGCCAAGCCCGCATCACGCACACCCGAAGCCGTCGCTTCCGCCGCCTTCACGCGGCTCATTCCCTCCGTCACCGCCACCGCACGTTGTGTCTCTCCTTGCTCCTGCGCCACCGAAAGGTTGCCTCGGTTCACCACTTCCTGCAACAACTGCGCATCCAGCCCCTGCGTTTTCGCCACATCCAATGCGCTCTTCCGATTGATCTCAGCGATTGCCTTCGCGTCAAGCCCCTGTTGCAGAGCCAACGCCAGACGAGCGTCGGCACCCATCTGCGCCTGACGCTCCGCACTCGCACGCGAAGCCTCCGCCATCGCCATTCGGGCATTGCGTTCGTTCGGATACTTCGACCGCGCCGCACGCTCAGCATCCCACCGCTTCTGCGCTTCCTGCTGCTTCGCGCTCGGCCCATTCCCATAAGCCACTGCATCGTGAAGCGCGTTCCGATTCCTCACCACACGGCGAAAATCCCCAGCACTCTCAGTTCCTTTCGGACCGAACACCTCCTCGCGCCGCCGCCGAAGCTCAGCCTCATCCAAAAGGCCGGACGCCGCATATCCAAGCCCCTGTGTCCGACGCTCAGGGCTGTAGAGATCACCCAACGCCGCACGATCCCGCGCCGCCACCGCACGATCCAACGCCGCCCACTCATCCTCCGAGAACGGACGCTCCCGATTGGTCGGGGAAACAATCTGCCCACCACCGTCCACTGTATAAAGACGCGACACCCCATCCGCACCGCGACGATTCACGATGGTGGCCGCAGCATCCCCCTCAGGGACACGCGCCAACGCCTCCTCCAAGACATTTGCACGGATCCTCCGTTCCTCCGCCAACCGTGCAGCACGCTCAATTTCTTTTTCGTCATCCGTTGCAATGATTCCCGCCCGCTGAATCCCTCGTCCGGGCATGATATCCTCATCGTAAAACGCCATAACCGTGCTTCCTTTCCATGGAGTTTCACTCCATGGCCCCATGAAAGCACATTTCCTACGGCTTCGGACCTATCTGGAACGCACTTTTTGCGGAATTCCGCGAAAAGTTTCATATCCGTTTCAACGCAGCTCCTTCCCAAATCCCCCATCTTTTCGGAAAGAATGAAATATTTTCCGTAAAAGTTGAACAAAAAGGATATAAAGAAAAATAATATATTGAAAAATAAAACAAACCGAAGAGACGGAGTGTCTCCCCTGCCGATACGGAGCCTCTCGAAATGACGCACAGGCGAGGTGTTGCGATATTTCCACCAATATCAATCGGGTTCTTCTGCAGTTACTGGGGGTAAAACCGTTTCGTCCACAAATGCGATAGATGCTGAGGGCAACGTCTTTCCTATCCTCTCATGCTCCCTAAAGAAAGCCACGTAATATAACTGATTGTAATACGAACAAAAAGGAGTTCTGGGCAGGGAAGGCGGGGACTTTGAAATCCCCGCCACCTGTCGGGAACTTCCCTCCTCCCCCTGAGTTTACCCACTGTAACTGCAGAAAAACCCCTCATCGCCCTCACCACCCTTGCCTACGACATCATCGCCAACCGCCTCCGGAATACTTCCCTCCACCTTCGATTTCTCGATGCCATTCAACGCTATCTTCATCGTACCTTAGGCCTTGAGCGAGAATTCCGCCTCTTTCTCATCAACCTTCGTACCCTTTTCCAATACACCATCCACCCCGGCGGCCGTCCCCAAAAACAACCCGACCCCTGCCAGCTCAACTTCTTGTTTCAACAGTAAAAATTCGGGATAAGCCTGTTATCATATTGTTATCGCACATAGCGGATTGCATATTGATGGAGCGGCCATTATATTCAAGGTTACGATCGTTGGGGGTTGGGTTCAGATAATACTCAAAATCGCATGCCCAATAATCTCTGACATAATTAAACGTAAAGGCATTGTAAAGTTTTCCATAGTAAGCGGAAAGAAGTTCGCCAGAGGGCGTTTGTTGTGTACGAACGCGAAAGGCATAGTTTTTTAATGGGGGGAAGTGAGTTGGAAACCCATCGTGCAATTCTTCAATGAAGTCGAGTTGATTTTGGAGGTTCTTCATTGCGGGAGCCTCACGAATACGCATGCCGTCTGCGTAATACTCCGTCACTTCCTCGAATCCATCGTGCGGATTGATGAAACGAATGCTAAACCATGCATACGTTTTCCCGTTCTTATTGTATCGCTGAAGCGAGAACTCCATATCCGCCTTTAGTCCTTCGCCATCGGGAGGTAACCAGTCTGCTTTTAAGCAGTCATATTGCTTAACATTCTTATTTTCCTTATAAATGAATTTAACATCCTCCCCCCACCAATTGAAAGCAATCAACGAAATGGGTTGTTGTATAGGTTTTAGGTAAAGAGTTAAATCAACACTATCGGTTGTTGATTTTTCGTTGCTCAATTCATAATTTGTGTAATAATATCCCTTTTTATAGGTGGTTACCAAACATTTGAGATCTCGATTCAAGGGATACGAGAAACGAAAAACATCTTCTTTATGTTCAGTTATCTCTTTTCGTTCTAGCCAACGGCTTCCAAAAAACTCTTTCGGGGGATGGCTAATCGAAAGAGTTACTTTTACATCTGACACAGGTGTTTGCGTAAGAGCGTCACAAATACGTAGGTTAACGACTTGCGAAGCGCAACCTAATTGTGCCATACAAAAGCCCAACAAAATAAGTAGCCTATTCATGGATTATCCTTCCTTTCTTTCAAGTTAAGGCTCTCAACGATTTTTACAAAAACTTGATACGAGAACGGATAAGCAAGTGCGCGGATATCAGAATGTAGCCATTGTTCTTCATCTGTTGGCCAGCCTCCCTCGCTATTCGGGAGAGTCAAAAACAACCCGACCCCTGCCAGCTCAACTTCTTGTTTCAACAGTAAAAATTCGGGATAAGCCTGTTATCATATTGTTATCGCACATAGCGGATTGCAGTTACGATCGTTGGGGGTTGGGTTTAGATAATACTCAAAACCACAGGTGCAACATTCTGCCGCGTATCCAAAATTGAATGCCTGATACAATTTACCATAGTAAGCGGAAAGAATGTCTCCGGAAGGTGTTAGTTGTGTGCGAACACGAAACGCATAGTTCTTAAGCGGAGGAACATCTTTAGGTAACCAGTCATGGAGTTCTATGATGAAGTCGAGTTGATTTTGGAGATTCTTTGTTGGCGGAGCTTCTCGAATGAACATATTTTCTGCGTAAGGAGTGGTGACTTCCTCGAATCCATCATTGGGGTTAGTGAAGCGAATCTTAAACCAAACAAACGTTTTACCGTCTTTGCGATAACGTTGAACCGCGAACTCCATATCTGCCTTTATTCCTTCACCATCGGGTGGTAGCCAGTCAGCTTTTAAGCAATCATAGCGTTTAGTCGTTTCGTGCGGTGCATAATCAAATTCCACATCGTCACCTAGCCAAACACTGGCAAGCAAGGGAATAGGCTTTTGTATAGGATTTAAGTAAAGTGTTAAATCAACACTATCGGTCGTTGATTTTTTATTATTCAATTCGTAACTTGTATCATAATACCCTTTCTTATAGACGGTCACCCAACATTTTAGGTCTTGATTCAATGGATAAGAAAAAGGGAAAACGTAACCTTTGCGTTCTTCCACCTTTTTCCCCTCGACACTGCGACTTCCAAAAAACTCTTTTGGCGGATGACTTATTACAAGCGTTACCTCTGCGTTAGGAACTGGTGCTTGCGTGAGGGCATCGCAAATACGTAAATTAACCGCTTGCGAAGCACAACCCAATTGTGCCATACAAAGGTTCAACAAAATAAACAGTCGTTTCATGGGTTCTCCTCGTGTTGCTCTAAGTTGAGGCTCTGAACGATTCGTGTAAAAACACGATATGAAAAAGGATAAGCAAGTGCGCGGATATCGGAATGCAACCATTGTTCTTTCTTGTTGGGCCAACTTGTATCTTCACTTGGCCGAGTCAACAATTGATACATGTCGTAGTCGTTTTTTATCCCAATATATGTTGCCCCAACGGCGTGGGAGAGGGCGGGGATACCGTCGGCGAGGATTCGATGCCGTTCGGCTTGGGTAATGGCAACGGCGTTGGTGATGGCGTGAAAGCGGCTCTCAAAGGGAGTGAAGACGGGGGTGAGGATAAGTTGCTCATCGGTCATTTTGTTGGCATCTTCGGCAGAAATCGAGGTTCCAATCCACGAACGAT
The DNA here is from genome assembly GCA_949282555.1 of uncultured Lentisphaeraceae bacterium. Lineage (GTDB taxonomy): Bacteria > Verrucomicrobiota > Kiritimatiellia > RFP12 > DVOR01 > Spyradenecus. The sequence continues at coordinate 50,447 of CASDPK010000017.1, forward strand.
TCTTCCCCCATCCGCCTTCGCAGGCGGTTCGCCCGGGGAGAGCCCATTGAATCCAACGACCTTTGTTAAACTCTTGGTAAACCCAACTCTTCCCATTATAATCAACTTCTTCGCCCGCAATAACGTGAGCTAAGATATCTTCGGTGGAAGAATAGAAGTTGTAGACATTTACGTTTGAGTCGAGGATTGGCTTGAAAAAGTTACGCCATGTGAGGGTCTTGCGACCATCGTTTTCAGCAGTGAAAAGTTTATACCAATTGCTTGCGTACGTCTTGGGCAAATAACCGTTCCAGTCGCTCGGAATCATTTCAGGGGCGTAACTTGACTCGTTGAAAGCTTCGGCCGGGAGAGCGGCATTGAGCATCACATAATTCTTTACGAGTTCGGGATGTGACTTGATGGCTGCCGAGGCGAGCATATTTCCAAGGCTATGGGCAAGAATCGTTTTTTCTCCGGGCAATTGTGCTAAAACAGAGGTCAGAGCCGGAGCGGTGTCAAAGGCGTTGATTACATTTACATAGTAATTGGGGGTCGCTTCGAAAACAGGAATGGAAATCTGAGTTTCGTCGCCTTTCCACGTGATAGCGGTAAATCGAGCCTTTGAACCAGAGCGATAGAGGCGCTTAAAGATTTCCGCAGCCCAACCTCGCGCATTTTCTTCATTCACATTATATCCGTGTAAGAAGAGGACGTGCTTGTTGGAAGTTTGTGGCGTGGTGGCGTGTTCGGGAGGGGGTGGCAGTGTGATGACTTGATTGGGATTGTCAATAGCAGATCGGAGATTGATGGTTTGATACATCGATTCAATAGGAACGACGTTCAAGGGAAGTTCGTAGGTAAAGATGGCCTTTGTTGGCGCACTCTTTGCGTAAACGGAAAGTGTCAAAGGTGCAGTTGAGGCTTCGCGTCCCTCAAGCATAAAGACTCCGTAACGTGAACTTGACTTTATTTTATCAAGAAATGCGGAAGGAATGACGATACCGCTTTCTGTTACGGTCTCAACGGGGGCTTCGTATGGGCGTTTGTCGAGATTATTTCCACAGAGCACATCATCGCTTTTATAGAAATCGTCACAAGAGTATCGGGAAAGAGCCGTCCAAACCACATTGACGGCGCTTTCCGCATGATGGAGTTTATAGGTGAACGTTTCGCTTGGCAAACCATCAAGGATTTTACGCAAGTTTAAGAAAACAGGCGTAAAGTTGAGCAGGTCATAGCGGCCATCGACGTGGCCATTGTTATAATTGGCAAAGGTAAGATGCTCAGGGACACAATCTTCCGTGTCTTTTTCATAATCTCCAGTGGCACTGCAATCATTAATCCACACAAGAATGGGGTCGCCTTCAAATGCGGTGTCGCTTGTCGCAGTCGTCCCATCTTCCTCGATTTCTCCATCCCGATTATGGTCGCCAAGCATGACGCGTCGCCATTGCACATTATGAATTTCTGTTTGAGCTAGCCGTTTGTGCTCTTGCTCTCCCGAAGTAGACGATTGAAGAGATAGTGTGGACACTCCATTTCCAGTGTTCTGATACACTCCTAATAGTCGATCAATAAAGGTGCCGCCATGTCCTGGACTTGTACCAAAGCAGTTGTAGAATGTCAATAGATTTGCGCAGTGCGTTTGGGAAAACTTGGGACATACGCATGGGTTAGGAGACCTTTTTGGGGGTATGTGGGTAGTGGACGATGAGGCGATGGGTCTGTTTAAGCGCACGAGGGCTTAGCTTGGAAAAGTTGGTGGATTTGGGGCAGTAGAGGCGCAGGAGGCGGT
>CASDPK010000018.1 GCA_949282555.1 uncultured Lentisphaeraceae bacterium
GTGTGTGCGATGATTCCAAAATCCGGCACTGCCTTTGACATTTGGAACCGGTTTCCCTTGATCGTCCACGACCGTCAGTCTGAACGTCGCCGTTGCACCGTAACGCTTCGCACGTGCATGACTTTCCTTGTCAGCCCAACAGTCAAACGAGACAAAAAGCACCAAGAGCGCAAACAAAAGCGACTTCATTCCAAATGCCCTTTCTTGATAATGTCTTTGAACATAGCACGCGTAAATGGGTATGAAACGTCTTTGATGTCGCTATGAAGCCAACGGCCCTTTAATTGGTGTTCTTGTCTCCATGCTTTTTCAGGTAGAATGGCGATACCTCTCCGAGTGGCACAGTGTGCACTGCGGATAGAAAAGATTTCGAGAGCCTCAAGTCTTTCCAATGGCATAAGAGTTTTAGGACGTGGTGCGTCTCCGAACTATGGTGCACTTTGTTTTTTGGTCGTTCCTTCATATCCATTTTTGTCTGTCAAATTCCGTTTAGGGTCAAACTCAAGATTTGTATCGTTTGGATTCGGATTGAAGACGATAGACTTAATAATGAACTCTTCGTCCGTAAACTTTATAAAAGGGTAGATCTTCCCGTAGTTACAACGCACCAACTCTCCGGATGAAGATGTTTCGCTTCGAACACGAAACACGAGATACTTTCGATGATCTAACCAGTCATAATCCGTCTCTCCTGGATGTAATACGAGTTGTTTTTGGAATGGCTTCGTCAAATCTACCGAATACGATGAAATGAATTCTGACCAGTAGTCCGCGTCATGAACCTGAACCCCGTCGTATTTGTTAGGAAAATCAAAAGTAACCTTTGTGGGCTTCAACCATGTTTTCCTTCCAAAGGAAACCCTTGTTACATTCACGGTAATATAAACATCCGGAACGACCCCTTCGCCGTGAGGCTTCACCCAGTCGGCAACTTGAAGATCAAAGCCAAGAGGGGTCTCAAAAGCAGGGATTTGCTTATTGTCTACAAGATGAGAATACATTGGAATTGGGTTACGCGTCTTCTTCAATACTACCGTGTTGACATAATCGGGCACCCATTTCCGTGCAAACAAGGTCTCTTCCACATCATCGTCCGAGGCACGTGAAAATTTATGCCTTCCCGTTGTTTTGTAATATCCTTCTTTCTTCAGTCCGAATGCCCCATCATAGAAACACTTTCCTGAAAGCGTGATTTCACCCTTTTCATTGGAAGTAGATGCAAACGAGTCTGTTTTGTGTGTGCGATGATTCCAAAATCCGGCACTCCCTTTGACATTTGGAACCGGCTCCCCCTGATCGTCCACGACCGTCAACCTGAACGTCGCCGTTGCACCATAACGCTTCGCACGTGCATGACTCTCCTTGTCAGCCCAACAGTCAAACGAGACAAAAAGCACCAAGAGCGCAAACAAAAGCGACTTCATTCTAAATGCCCTTTCTTAAGAATGTCCTTGAAACGTCCGTGCCATGTGAGCGAGGCACGGGCCGTGTCGGCGGACGTGGGGGTGTAACCCTCTCGCGACAGGAAGTGGCGATGCCAAAAGTTCGCCCACGCCTGCGCACACGGTTTGACGTTCGTAAGCCAAATGCTCATGGTTTCCGAAGATTGAGTGTTTGTTCTTCTTCGAACGTTTTGAATGGCGAGAGGTTTCGCTTCGGGTCAAACTCAAGATTGGTGTCATTTGGCGTTGGGTTGAAGAAGACTGCTGACAATGCGAACTCATCCCCAGCGGCATCGATTGTGCGATAAATCTTTCCGTAATGGCAACGGATAAGTTCTCCATTTGGCGAAGTTTCACTTCGTGTTCGAAATACAAGATACTTTCCACGTTTCAACCAATCATATCTATCCTCTCCGCTTTCTAAGATAAGTTTTCTTGAAAATGGTTTCTTTAAATCTACATGATACGCAGAAAGAAAATCAGACCAAGTATCGGAATCGCATACTTGCACACCATCATGTTCGTTTGGCCATTCCAATGTGACTTCCTTAATCTCCGTCACAAGACGTTTGCCGTATAAGACTTCTTTCGTTGTCACCGTCACCATCATGTCATTTTCCTCCCCCTTCCCATACGGTTTAACCCAATCAACTATTTTGAGATCAAAGCCTATTGCTTGATTTAGCAAAGGGATTTTTCCGCTAAAGTGCTTCGAATACATAGGAATTGGATTACGTTTTTTCTTCAACACCATATCTTTAACAACAGGTTTCCAGCGTCTACGCTCGAAGAGCCCAAAAGGTTTGTCTGGTGCCTCAAAGTATTCCCCTCCTGAAGATCCATAATAGCCATCCTTCTCAATCCCATAATTCCCATCCGTAAATGCTGTTGCGGAAAGAACAAGATGGCCGTTCTCATCAGAATACGCCTCATCGCGTGTCCCATTCCAGCACCCTAGCACTCCCTTTGCTCCTTTTATCAACGTACCTTGATCATCGCGAATTGTGAGGTTAACCGTTGCAATTCCTCCATGTCGGCTTAGCTCTTTCAATTGAGGATAAGAAGGTTGAAAAACAATGTCATCGTTCTGCGCTCCACAAAGTGAAACGAGCAGACAAACGCACCATGGCACTATCATATACCTCTTCATTTTAAACTTCCTTTCTCAAGAATGTCCTTATAGAATTCGCGTGTAAATGGGTAAGTAACGTCCTTAATATCACTATGCAACCAACGTCCCGTTAAAGGCTTCTCCCTTTGTCGTGGACGAGCCCATAGGGGTCGTTGAGGATTGTCAATGTAAATGCTTTGTAAGTTGGAGTTAGATACCTCTCCGTTCAATTCCACCGTTCCCGCGGCTCGTGTCATTGCGGGGATGCCGTAGGCGAGGAGCGGGTCGCGTTGGGCGAGGATGGCAGAGGCATCGTTTTGCAGGATGAGTGAGGGATTGCGGTGGAAATAGGGGGCCGTGCGGTACGCCTCCGGGGAGGCTGGGGGCGAGGCTCCATCCTCAACGCCCCATCCCATGGTGTCGGAGGCGGCGAACTTGAAGTCCCAAAAGGAGGTGTGGCGCCCTTTGTAGCACTCCTGCTGTCGGCGTAATATATGTTTCATGGCCAACGTTGATTAATCATGGTTTCTTCTTGGAACGAAGAGAAGGGGGCTAAATTGTTCTTTAGATCGAATTCGAGGTTGGTATCATTCGGTGTTGGGTTGAAGAAAACCACCTTCAACAAAAAGTTCTCGGATGTGATATGGAAAGTGGGATAAATCTTTCCATAATGGCATCGCTCCAATATTCCTGTCGGAGACATTTTACTTCGGGTACGAAAGACAAGATATTTTTTATGGTCAAGCCATTTGTCAGAACCGCCTTTAGAACGCATAGTAAGTCGTTTTTGAAATGGATTATTTAAATTTACATGGTGGGATGAGATCAACTCTGACCACAAGTCCGCATTACATACTTGTACTCCATTGTATTCGCCTAGCCACTCAAAAGTAACTTTCTTGGCATCCCAAAACTTCGTTTTCCCATATTGTACGTGTTCTGCTTCAACAGTGACGCGTACATCTACAATTTCACCTTTCCCATACGGTTTCACCCAATCCATTATTTTGAGATCAAGTCCTAAAGGTTGATTGATGGCAGGAAGTGGACCACGAATTTGTTTGGAATACATCGGAATAGGATTTCGTTTCTTTTTAAGCACAACTTCTTTCACAACGGGTTTCCATCGCCTACGTTCAAAAAAACCAAAAGGCGTATCTGGAACATCAAAATGTGATTGGTAAATTTCGGTGGCATAGTATCCATCTTTTGTTATGGTGCAGCCTCCATCTGTCTGTGCCTGATTGGAAAGTGTCATCTTTCCATTTCTGTCTGTGCACGCTTCATCATTCGTGACGTTGTTTTTGTACCAGAACCAACCATTCCCTATAGCATCAGAAATTGGAGCGTGGTATTCATCTTTTATGGTCAAATCAAATGTTGCGAGTCCACCGTGTGCTCGTAATTTTTTCAAGGTTTCTTGATTTTCCGCCGATAAAAGAAGAGTCCCGCTTAGTGCCGAGATTAAGACGATGCATGCTTTCATCTAAGATTTCCTTTCTTTATAATGTCTTGGTAAAACGTACGTGTGAATGGATAGGCGACGTCTTTGATGTCACTATGAAGCCAACGGTTGGCAAATGGTTTTTGTACTCGCGCCCATTGGGGAAGCACTTTGGTGTCAATGTAAATGTCTTGTAGGTCAACATCATGATTTGGTTTCTTTACCAATTCCACCGTTCCCGCGGCTCGTGTCATTGCGGGGATGCCGTAGGCGAGGAGCGGGTCGCGTTGGGCGAGGATGGCGGAGGCGTCGTTTTGCAGGATGAGTGAGGGATTGCGGTGGAAATAGGGGGCCGTGCGGCCATCCCATGGTGTCGGAGGCGGCGAACTTGAAGTCCCAAAAGGAGGTGTGGCGTCCTTTGTAGCATTCCTGCTTTTGCCACGAGTAACGCCCCTTGTTCTTGAACCACTCGAAACCCGTTGTGGGATCGGGGGTTTCTTCCATCAGCTCGAAGACCTCGTCGCCCAACGCGTCCCCGTTCTCGGTGGCCCCCGCGGAGTAATAGTTGTAGACGTCCACATTGGGTTTGGTGAGCACGTCCTTGAAACGTCCGTGCCATGTGAGCGTGGCACGGGCCGTGTCGGCGGGCGTGGGGGTGTAACCCTCTTGCGGCAGGAAGTGGCGATGCCAAAAGTTCGCCCATGCCTGCGGCGCAACCGCCCTCCAGTCATCGTGGACAAGGCCGCGTGGGATGCCGTTGGTCGGGAAGTCGTGGGTGAGGGGCGTGGCGTCGTAGGCTTCCGCCGGGACGGCGGCGTTCAACATGAAATAGGCGTCGATGGGGGCGTCGTAATCCTGCACTGCGGCGGAAACAACCATATTCCCGAGACTGTGGGCCATGATGGAAGTGCGCGCATAGCCGGCCAAGGGCACCGTTCGGAGTGCGGTGTTGAGTCGGCCGGCGGCCACAAAAGCGTTGCGGACATTCCGGTAGTAATCCGGGAGATTGCCCTCATCATCCCCATGCCATGTGATGCCGCAGAAATGCGCGTTGAGTCCCGATTGCCATAACCGCTTGAAGAGCGCGTTGAACCATCCTTCGGCATCGCCCTCGGAAACGCTGTAGCCGTGGATGAAGGCGACGACGCTGTCGGAATGCGCAAGTGGGGGCATCACGGCGGCGGCGTAGGAGTGCGATGGATTGCGCAGGTTCAGCGTGGCATACATGTCTGTGACTGCGGTGGCACGCAACGGGAGCGCGCCCACATCCTTCACGTGTTCATCATGCCAAAAGGCCTTGGGCGACGTGATGGCAAGCGTTAGCGGTTCGGTTGAGGCATGGCTTGCTTCCATGAACAAAAGGAAGTCGCGGGTTGCGCCGGAGCGGATGTCCCATTGCAACCACGAGGGGAGTTCGTGCCAGTCATGGGAGAAGGCCAGCCAATCCGAGAGGGAGACTTCCGCCTCCCACCGTGATTCCTTTCCCTCAAGACCGAAGCAAGCGTCCGCAGCGATATCGATGGCGGAATAGAAGCGCTCAATCTCATAGTCGCTCCTCTTGCACCATAATATCTGCACGTGGGAGCTATCCCTGAAGTCGAGGCTCTTGTCCCCATGTTTTTTCAGATAGAACGGCAATGCCTCGCCAAGCGCCACCTTGACGGGGAAGAAGTCCTCAATGTCGCACTTCCCATTGACGTGATTATCCTCTCCATTGTTCGGCGACGCACCGGGATCCACTTGTGAATTCCGTGGCTTGGAAATGTCCTCACCGGCGTTTACGCCGTTTTCGCTATCCATGTCGGTGTCATCATTCACCCACATGCACAGGGGCTTGCCTTGGGCGGCAAGCGCCTCATCCGCGGCGTCAATGACCCCGTCGCGGTTATAATCCGGGGTGAGCCTCACGTCAAAACAGTAGATGTAGACCTCTTTGCCCTCTCCGGGGAAGGCTTCCCCATCCTCAACGGTTGCGGACCCGATCAGTTCGCCCTCATCCTCAAGAAGGATGTTCCCCTCCTCGGGGAGGGAGATGGAAAGGGTGTAGTCGCGGTCGGGCGTGTCCAAGTTGGAGGCGAGGTGCTTCATGGTGACCCGATAGACCGCATCCGGGCGCAAAAAGACATCGTGCGTTTGCAATCGGCCGTACGCTTCGTTGAAGACATACGTCGTCTGATTGCCTTCCCCGGCGAGCTGGACAAATGCAAGCACGTACTTTTCGGAATGGCTCCCACTGTCGTCGCCGAAGGTCAGCGTCAGCTTCCTTCGGCTGTTCGCGAGGCCCTCGTCCGTCTTGTCCGTGGGGTCACTGCTCTGATGGATTTCCGTGAGGTCGTTCACGCCATCGCCATCGGTATCCGCCTTGGTGGAATCCGTTTTGTAGGCGGCCTCCTGTGCATCCGTGAGGCCATCCCCATCCGTGTCGAGGGTGCCGTCGTTGGGTTCGGTGGGCGAGCGATCATGGCACGTTTCCCACCCATCACTCATGCCATCGCCGTCCGAATCCGGCTCATGGGGGTCACATCCGGCCTCAAACTCCGCGTCGTCCCTCAGCCCGTCAAAGTCCGTGTCCGCAAGCGAAGGATCCGTCCCGAGGCCAAAGAAATAGGTGATGCTGTCGCCGAGGGCGATGGCATTGGGCTCATCGTGGGCGATCGCGAATTGTCCTGGATGGGTGCCGCCGCGATGTTGTGCGCCAAGGGTGGCCGATGTGCCATCGAAGGTGCCTTGCAACGTGGGATAACGTACTTCGATGCCTTTTGCCGCGGCATTTTCCGGAAGGATCACCTGAATGCGGGCAAGCGACGTGCAAGGTTCGGGCGTCGCCAAAAACGCAATCCCTTTCTGCTTGGCGATGTTGAGATATTCGATCACCGCGGTTCGCCCGCCCTGGTCGTCGGCCAAAAGCACAATGCGCATCGTGGACATGAAGGATTCCGCGAGCATCAAATCGTCCCAATAAAGCGCGATGGTCGGATAGCGCATATCGAAAGGCGCGGTTGCCATGTCTTCGTTTTTCAATGGGCGTTCAGGGGAAATGGGCGCATCCTCCGAAGGGATGAAGGTGATGAACCCATCGGCGTTGAGCGCCACGTAGGCGTATTCCATGCCATCGAGTGTCACGGGAAACGGAAGAGGGGCTCTCTTATAACCATCGACCTCTCGTTTCGCATAAGCGTAAGTGATCGTTCCGGAAGAGGTGTCCAGTGCCTTGACGTGAGACCTCCGAATGAACGTTCCCACTTCGGCCGCATCCGGAAGCGTGTCGCCATCGGAATCCCAAGCGGTAGGGTCGGTTCCCAAACGATATTCCATGAGGTTCGTCAATGTGTCGCCGTCAGGGTCCAATCCGCCGTCCGCCAAATTGGGGTTGAGCCCGTAGGTGGTTTCCCACCCATCGGGCATCCCGTCAAAATCGTTGTCGTCGGAGGAGGGCGACGTCCCCGCCTGAATCTCTGCCCCATCCGCGATGCCGTCGCCATCCGTGTCTTTCTGCGTCGGGTTTGTTCCGGAGCCAAAATGATACACCACGGCATCCGCCGTGACGACCGCATCCTTTTGATGGTCGCCGATGGTGAAAAGCTCCGCATAGGCGCCTCCGGGCCGCTGTGCCCCGAGAACGGCGTCGGAGGCATTCATGTCCCCTTGAAGGGTGGTGTAATGCACCACCACATCCCCTTGTTCGGGGATCTCCACTTGAATGCGGCCAAGCGTCCGCGCATCTTTTCCGAACTGTGCGAAGTTCAGATATTCCACGATGATCTTTCGTTGGCCTTCATGTTCCAACGAAACGGCCCGTATTGTGCTCATGTACCCGGGTTTCCATTCGATGGGTCCCCAATAGAGCGCAAGCGTGTGCGTATCCGTGCGAAACGGGATTTCCGCCAAGGCGCGCCCCATGGGTTCCGGCGCTTCGCCCCTTGGCAACGCTTCGTTCAAGAAGGTCAAAACCCCTGAATCCGCGGCCAAGGCCTGTGTATATTGCCGGCCCCCAAGGCGAATGGGAAACGGGAAGTTGATCAACACCGTGCCCGCTTCCGAGACAATCTCCTCCGCCGCGGACGTGTCAATCCCCTTGACATGGTGGAACACTTGGGCGAACCCGGTCTCCTCACGGTCTGCAAGTCCATCGTCATCCGTGTCTGCCTTTTGGGGATGCGTCCCGTAGAGAAATTCCGTGCGGTTGTCTAACCCGTCTTCGTCGGGATCGCCCTCCGCGCCATTCGCCCCCTCGGCGGATTGGGGATCAAGTCCATGCAAGAGTTCCCATCCATCCGGCAAACCGTCGCCATCGCTATCAGCGACGGTCGCATCCATGCCGTAAACGAAGATCTTGCGCCAATCATCCATTCGGCTTCCCGCCGTGTCGCGCTTATGAGGGTCGGTGCCAAAGTATCCCAGTTCCATCCCGTCCGAGATGCCGTCACCATCCGAGTCGAGTGTCCCATTGAGGAAACGATAAAAGTAGGTTGTCGCATCCGCTGGGCGTACCGTTTCAAACCACAACCACTCCTTGCCTTTTGCCGGGATGCGCCCCAAATAACTTTTTTGGGGGCACGTGAGCGTCGAGAACCCGATGACGTCAATGTCCACCCGCTCCGGATTGTAAACGCCAAACGTCACGCCGGAGGGGGGCACAGCCATTTCCGTTGCCCCAAAGGCGAGGACTTGCGGCGAGCGTCCGTCTGCCTCTTCTTGAGCCTTGCGAAGGGCCTCCGCTTGCGCCTCCAATGCCACCTTGTAATCCTGCAATCGCCCGGGTTCAACCATCGTGAAGGAGAGGCCCAACCGTTCACGTCCGCGCAAACGGAACCACTCCGCACGACGCTCCGCATTCGACTCAATCCATGCGGGCAATGCGCCACCTTCGCCATACGCGGCAAGCGACCACGCCTCCGGGTCAAAGGAGGCCGACACCGGCTGTTCGTGAAAGACAATGTTGTTGGCGTGCGTGATCAATGACCGTGTGCCATCGGGTGCCACGCGCTCCATCACCCGAAATGTCCACGTCTTCACATCCCCCACGAACGCCGGAGGCACGGCATTCGTGCATGCCGCAAGCGAGAGTTCCTCCACAGGTTGCCCAACATAGGACACCACACCCTCAGGCACCGGTGGGCAATGCGAAGCCGCTTCAGCGAGTTGCGCCAAGCGCTCTTCGACCTTCGCGTCCCACGCGCGCCAATCCATGGATGCATACGCTTCGATCATCCACACTTCATTTGTGGGGGTGGCCCATTCCAAGCCATCGAGAACGAACCGTTTTTCCACGCCAGCCTCAACGGATGGCATGTCTTGGGGTTGCGGCACGCCATCACCCGCCAGCGCAAGCGATATGCCGAAAAAGGGTAAAATCACATTACGGATTGTGCGATGCAACGTTTCACTCCTCTTCCCAAAAGATCAGAAACTGCCACGCCAAAAGTGTCCCCACGGGCCAATATCCGGCCTGCATATCATGTGCCGAACGTCTGTCTTCCACGCAATAAACCCCTTCCGTCGTGCTTAAGGTGCACGACAAGGTCTCTGACGTTCCATTGATGACCAAATCGTTGTATCCCAATACGCCAATCCCGACAATGGTTTTTGACTCATCAAATCTGAAACAAAGCTCTGCGGTTCGGGGTGCCGCCGTGTCAAGGCCAAAGCGATAAATGGGGAAAACCCAGTAGGTGATGCCCTTGGACTCCACTTTCCGTGCGGGTTGCACGGTGCCTTTGGGGAATGTGTCTATTCTGCGAGGTGTGTCAAAGCCAGGCTCGTTATGCTCCGCTTTTGCGGTGGTTAGAATTTGTAGGCGGGGAACAAGCGTAGGGGGCGTCGTACGGGTTGTGCCCGTTGCGATGTTCGTGAGGAACACTCCAGTCGAAAAAATGGTCACAAGCCAACGCATGAAGGGACTCCTTTCTTACACGATCCATCGTCAGTGTACCACATCATGTGGATACGGGTTTGGATGGAATCGTTTGGGGGCCACACACCTCCCCAAAGGTCTTCCACCCCATGCGTGTGTTTCAAGTTCTCCCACGCGCACGATGCTGACCCGTTGATACTTCACATGCGGAACCTTCCGCATCGGGACATAGTGCATCTCACCCCGGGATACAGAGCATTTCCCCTCCGGATACGGAGCCTCTCACATTGGGGGGCAGGGGAGATGGGGCGGAGGCCTTCGTCACGCCCGGGCAATCGAATAGAGGGCGATGCCCAAAACGATGAGCAATGCCGCGACGCCTCGGCGAACCCACATGGCGGCTGGCACCCGGACTTCGCTCCGAATCCATCCCGTGCGGGAGAGCAAGAGCCCGAGAATGACGGAGAAGACGCCGCGCAGGGAGTTGAGGACGTTGCCGTAGACCGGCCCAACGGCGCCGAAGCACATGAACAGCAACACTTGCGAGGCGTACCAAAAGCCGCAGAAGGGGGCGCTGGCCCAAAGCAAGCGTCCGTGGAAACCCTGACGCATGAGAATGCCCCAGCAGACCGCGCCGAGGACGGTATAGAGCATGCAGAGCGCGAAGAGCGAGGCCCGCAGGACGGCCCAGGGGCCGCACCCTTCCCCGAGGGAGAAGCGCACGAGGTGCGTTTCCAGCAAGTCGCACCCGCAATAGAGCACCACCGTGCCGAGCACCGCGCCGAGGGCCTTCAGGGTCAGGCGGCGGCCGCCCGTCCAGTTGAAAAGCACGGCGCCCCCCACGGTGAGGGCCACGGCCCCCCACGCCATCGGCGGCAGGTGGGCGCTCTGGAAGGTGATGGCAAAGAGGGCCAGCACCGGGATCTTGAGTCCCAGCAGGGAGACGAGTTTGCTGGATTCCAAAAGGCGCTGACCAAGGAAGAAGAAGCCTTGCCCGCCGAAGTAGAGGAGCACCCACAGCGGCGCCAACCACGCCAAGAGCCTCCACGGCGAGGCCCCGGGCCAGAGGAAGAAGAGCGCGGGCAGGCAGCAAGCGCCCATGAGGGCCTGGGAGTAGAGCAACAGCCACTCCGCACTGCGGTGGCGCTGGAGGTAGCGTGCGCTGAAAAGGTAGGAGACGGACTGCGACAGGGCGCTGAACACGCCGGAGATGAGACCAAGCAGGAGCATGGGAAACGTGGGGGTTAGGCGGTGGCCTCGGCAATGTCGGGGACGGCGGCGAGAAGCCGCTGGGTGTAAGGATGGCGCGGATGGGCAAAGACCTCTTTGGCTTCGCCCCGTTCAACGATCTCGCCGGCGTTCATCACGATGAGGCGGTCACAGACGGTGCGCACCACGGCGAGGTCGTGCGAAATCAGCAGAATGGTGAGGTTGCGGCGGGTGCGGAGATCCGCCAGCAGGTTGAGCACGCGGGCTTGGACGGAGACGTCGAGCGCAGAGACCGGTTCGTCGGCGATGAGCACGCGCGGGTTCATGGAGAGGGCCCGGGCAATGGAAATGCGCTGGCACTGACCGCCCGAAAGTTCGCGGGGATAGGCCTCGGCGACTTCCGCCGGCAGCCCCACCTCGTCGAGCAGGGTGGCGATCCGCGCCGCGCGCTCCTCCTTCGGGCAGAGATTGTGGACGGAGAGCACCTCCCCCATGGCTTGGCCAATCGTCATGCGCGGGTTGAGCGAGCCGACGGCATCTTGGAAGATCATCTGCACCGCGCCGGCGGGCATGGGCGCGAAGGCCATCCGGCCCCCGGAGACGGGGAGCAGGCCGCACAGCGCCTTGGCCACCGTGCTTTTGCCGCATCCGCTCTCGCCCACGATGCCGAAAAACTCATTCTCGCGCACGTCGAACGAGACGCCTTTCACGGCGCGGAAGGGGGGCTTCCCCGGGCGGAGATATTCAATGATGAGGTGTTCGACGGTCAGGATATCCATGGCAATCCGTGGGGTTGTGGGTGGGGGCCCTTATCGGAGGCGGTATTCAATGGGTTGGAGCAGGGTGCCCGGGCCGCCCTCAAAACGGGCCGAGCGGATCATGCGCAAGGCGGCCCTGTCGAGGACGTCATAGCCGCTCGAGCGGTGCAACGCCGCCTCGGCCAACGAGCCGTCGGCGGTCACCTCAAGCTTCAGGATCACCGTGCCTTCCCAGCCCTTCCGGCGGGCTTCCGGCGGGTAACGCTTGAGCAGACGGGAGAGGTCGGTGGTCAGGCGGGGGTGTTCAAGGCGGGCCGTGGCGCCTGTGGCGGGTTGCGGTTGCGCCGCGGGGGGCGTTTGGGCCGGGGGCAAGACGATTTCGGGCAGGTTGGCCCCTTCCGGTGCGCGGTCCGGGAGCGGCGGGGCCTCCACGGGGGCGGTCTGAGGCATGGGCAGGGGTGGGGGGGCGAGCGCCTCCGGCGGCGCGGCCAAGGCCACCGGGGAATCCGCGTCGGAGAGGTAGGGCACCGCTTCCGGAAGGGGGGCGACGGCGGCGGGGGCCTGCGGGAGGGCGGCGGCTTCCCGGGCGACGTCGCTTTCCGTTTCGGCCAAGGTCAATTCAAGCGTGTCGGCGATGAGTTTGGGGGGCGGCATCGCGGGGCGCGGCGCCAGCAGAAGCCCCGCCGCCAACAGGGCAATGCCCCAATGGACCGCCACGGTGGCGGCACCCAAGGCACCCTCGCGCAAGGCCACGCCGCAGATTCTCCCGGCGCCGGACATCTTATCGCCCCTTCTCCACTTGGTAGGTCACCTTGTCCACGCCTTTCGCGCGGAGGGCGGCCATCAATTCCAAGGCCGGGCCCACGTGTGCCGCACGGTCGGCCCGGATCGTCACCGGGGCCCCGACGGTGCGGTGCCGAAGGACGGCGGCTTCCACGGCGGCCTCCAGTGCCATCGGGGTGCGGCCATCCAGCAGAATCTCGTCGGTCGGGGTCAGGACGATTTGGATGCTTTGCCCGCGCCCCACGGTGCCCTCGGCGCGGGGAAGGTTCACGCGAACCCCGCGCTGGACGGTCATGGTGAGGAAGGCGTAGACGAAGAAGACCAGCAACAGGAAGACCACGTCCATGATGGGCGTCATCTCCACGCGTGCGGACGGCGTCTCTTCCTCAGGCAACCGCATGGCGCACCGTCACTTCCCGTCCCGGGCACGTTCGGCGCGGGAAAGCTCCGTCTCAATCTCGCGGACAAGGGCGCGGTGGCAGACGCGCCCCGCATTGAGCGGCAAGAGCGCCGCCATGGAGACAACGAGCCCCGCGGCGGTGGTGATGAGGGCTTCGGCGATGCCGGCCGCCACGCCCGTGGGGTCGTCCACCCCCATGGCGCCCATCAGGTCGAAGGAGGTGATGATGCCCGTCACCGTGCCCAAAATGCCCAACATTGGGGCCAACGTCACGATGGTGTCCAGTGTCCCGAGCCCGGCTTTCAATTGGCGCGACACCTTTGCGCCCTCGGTCTCCAAGGCTTCGGCGAAGGGAAGCTCTTTCCGTGACAGCGCGGCCCTGAGCACGGCCGCATAGGGGGAAGGGGCCGCCTTGGCCGCCTTTTCCGCGGCTTCGTCTCCCTCCTTCCGAAGGGCGGCGAGCGTCTCCTCCCATGCTTGCGCGCCGACTTTGGCGTGGAGCAGGAAGAAGAGCCATTGCAACGCCTTGCGCAGGGTCACCCACACGGTGACGAGGGAGCACAGCGCAATCGGCCACATCACGGGGCCTCCGCGCCGCATCAGCGAAACCAGAAGCTCGAGGGCGTCGTCCATCTTATGCGCCCTTCCGTTCCGCGCGCGACAGGCGGACGGTGTAGGTCTCTCCGGCCTTGGGCTTGGCGTTGGGGAAGCGGAGCATGTTGTCGAGGCGGAGGTCGCACATCCCAAGCGCGGGGTCGGCCTCCACGGTTCCGTAGTTCCACGAACCCGGCAGGCGGAGCCACACCGTGCCGTCACGTACGCCGGGACGCGCCTGGAGGGTCAGCGTCAGCGTTCCCAAGGTCCCCTCGGGGGTGAACGTCGGCGGCAGAACGCGCCAGCGGCCATCGGCAATCCGCGCGTTCAGCGCGGGGTCGCCGTAGAAGCAGACGGTGTCGCGGTCATGGAGGTTGCCGGTGATTTGGCGGAGGGCTTTCTGAACCGCCTCCGGCTTCTCGCCGGCTTGAATGCGCTTTTCGGCCCACAACCCCATGCCGATGGTTTTGGGGAGGTTGAGGTGCTGAGGCTTCTCAATGCGGTAGTCCCGGAGATCGGCGATGCCCGTCTCCTCCAGCTGCCGCACGATGCCGGCGTTGGTGAAGTGGAAGGCCTCATTGGCGGTGCAGAGCCCGGCGGTGTCCACGAAGAGCCCCAAGGTGCCCCAGCCTTGCGCGCCGAACCATGTGGTCACGGTGTAACCCATGAACTGGCGCACGCCGCCGTCGCGCATCCACGAAAGGGCCATGCAGTCGGTCTTGTCGATGTCGCCGATGAGGCAGTTGCCGTTGGCGAAATAGACCTTCGGCTCCGTGTTGCCGGCGGGGTGGTCTTGCTTCTTGGTGTCGCGGGCGATCAGGCGTCCCTCTTTGTGCACCATGGCCATGTTGGGGCCGCAGTAGCCCATCTGCCAGTCGTGCTGGGTGGCGTGGCCGGAGGTGGAGAGGAATTGGATGCGGTCTTTCTGGAGGCGTTCCAGCACGCCTTGGGTGTTGTCGGTGTCGCAGGGGACGTCGCGGATCGCCTCGGTGACGCCGCGTTCCCACACGTTCATGGTGCCGCGGTGATCCTCCGTATAGCGCCATGCCCTGCCGAAGGCGGTCAGGTCGCACCCCGAGCAATCCAGCGCCCGCTCAATGGCGATGGGGGCGGCCTCCGCAAGGGCGCGGGCCGCGTCGGCGTCATATCCGGTGACGACGCCCCAGAAGGTGTCGGTGTAGGGATCTTCGTCCAACGTCCGGCAGAGGTTGCTGATGTTGATGGTGAAGCGCACGCCGGCCTGTTCGGGCTTCACGACAAAGGCCGTAAAGCTCGGTTGCCATGCCGTGAGCTGCGCACGGACGTCGGTGGGGTCGCCTTCCCACACGGCCACCTTCGCGCCGGGATACTTCGCGAGGAGGGCGTCCACCGTGGCGGCCTTCCACGCCGGATCGTCCATCACGGCCTTCGAGGCCACGATGGCGTAGGTGTCGCGCGGGGTCTCGGCCCCGGTGAAGACGGAACAGCCGAGGAGCACGAACGGCAGGGCGAACAGGGGGAGTGTCTTCATGTGTCGTTACCCGATGGAGAGGAGGTTGTCCGCCACGGACATGAAGGCCTTGGCGGCGGGGGAGTCCGGAACCGTTTCGACGATGGGGCGGCCTTCGTCGCCGCCTTCGCCAATCTCCGTGGCGATGGGCAGACGGCCCAAGAAGGGCAGACCGTAGCGCTTGGCGAGCGCTTCGCCGCCGCCGGTCTTGAAGATGGGGGTGAATTCGCCGCAGTGCGGGCAGGTGAAGCCGCTCATGTTCTCAATCACGCCGGCGATGCGGATGCCGATTTGATTGCAGAAGGTGATGGATTTGCTCACGTCAAGGGTGGCGACCTGTTGTGGCGTCGTCACCAAAATGGCGTCGGCATCGGGCATCAGCTGGCAGACGCTCAGCGGCTCATCGCCCGTGCCGGGGGGGCAATCCACGATGAGGTAATCCAGCTCATCCCAGCGCACCTCGCCGATGAACTGCTTGATGACGCCGGCTTTCAGCGGGCCACGCCACACGATCGGCTCGTCATCCTTCTCAAGGATCAACCCGGTGGACATCACCTTCACGCCGTAGGCCTCCGCGGGCAAAAGCTTTTCGCCGTCGCTCATCGCGCGCTGGCCCTGGAGCCCGAGGATCTTGGGCACGCTGGGGCCGTGGACGTCCACGTCGAGCAGGCCGACCTTTTGGCCGCGCTTCGCCAACGCCACCGCCAGGTTCACCGCCACGGTGCTCTTCCCGACGCCACCCTTGCCCGAGAGCACCACAAACACGTGCTTGATTTTGGCCAAGGTGGGCTTTACGGGATCTTCCTTGGGCTCCGAGCAGGAACCCTTGCTCGCGCATGCCGCGCAGTTGCCATTGCAATCCGCCATATCGTTCCTCTTTTCCGCTTGTGGGGTGCTTCCCCCGCTCAATATCCGTTTCAGGCGCGACTCACGAACTCACCCGTCGCCGTGTCCACCACGATGCGCTCGCCGATGGTGATGTATTCCGGAACCGTGACGGTGAGCCCCGTTTCGCACGTGGCCGGCTTTCCGCGTCCGGTGGCCGAGGCGCCCTTCATCACCGGGTCGCACTGCGTCACCTCCAACGTCACCTTCTGCGGCGGCTCCACGGCAAGCACCTTGCCCTCGCTCACCAACGCCTTGAGGTCCTCCATGTCCGGCAGGAGATAGGGCAACAACGCCTCCACATCGGCCTTCGGGAGCTCAAACTGCTCGTAGCTCTCCTGATCCATGAAGGTGTAGACGCCGTGATCCTCGTAAAGGAACTGCGTGGGGCGAACCTCGAAATTCGCCTCCTTATAGAGATCATCCCCCTTCACCGTCTGGTCAAGCTTCTGCTTGGTCACCAGATTCCGGAAGCGGAAGTGGTACAACGTCGCCGCGCCGCGCGCACTCGGATTGGTGACTTGCAGACTGTCCAGCTGATGCGGCACACCGTTCAGCTCCACGAAACCGCCGCGCTTCAGATCGCACGCCCTGATCATGCATTCCTCACTTTCTCAGTTGTCCTTGGCGCCGCCGCGATACGCCGCAAGCGCCCGTTCAAAATCCGCCGTGCGCACATAGCCGCAACTCCGGAACTCCGGGCAGAAGCCTCTGTAGACGCACTCCGGCACGCAACACGCGGCCAACTCCGGCTCCGTCTTCCGCAACGCCTCCACCACCATCTTCCACGCCTCCCGGGTCTCCGGCGAAGCCTGCTGGCAGAGCCGCTTGCGTGAGATGTTCATGATGGCCTGCGCATTGGCCACGCACTCATGGCACACCGGCGCATCCTGACGCGCCGCATTGCGATCCACGCCCGTGCGGTCGCTCCGCTGCGTGCTCACAAAATGGTCAATGCCGAACTTGTGCCGCACCAAATGCACGCTCACCCAGCTCTTCAGCCCCACCCATTTCCAGCGGAACACCAACTGCCGGATGGGCGAATGCTCCGCCAACAAAATGCGCTTCTTCCACGCCGACGAAGGCTCCCCCTCCCCGGCCTCTTTGTTGATGGTCGTGCGCGCGGCGTCCGCAACGTCGCGCCAAGTCGAACGAGTTCCGTAAAAATGCAATTCCGGCGGCATGGTGTCTCTCCAAGTCGAACGCATAGCATAGCACATCCACCCCCCTCTTGCGGTTCCCTTACAAGGCACACGGGGCGGGCAAGGCGCATGACGGAATGGGGAGGGCTTTCTTTGCTCAATGTGATATCCTTGTCGGCATGAACAGCAGGGAATGGGAAAAGGTGCGCGTGATCGCGGAGGGGGGAAGGGTGGTGGAGGCGCAGGCGCCGGTGGTGGTGTCTGCCAGTCGGGCCACGGATGTGCCGGCGTTTTATGCGGAGTGGTTCATGGAACGGTTGCGCCGGGGATATGTGCGCTGGCGGAATCCGTTCAGCGGGAGGCCGCTCTATGTCTCCTTTGCGCGGACGCGGTTCATCGTCTTTTGGAGCAAGGCCCCGGAGCCGATGGTGCGGCATTTGGCGGAGCTGGATGGGCGGGGGCTGGGGTACTGTTTCCAATACACGCTCAATGATTACGCGGCGGAGGGGTTGGAGCCCAACGTGCCCTCGGTGGGGGCGCGCATTGAGACCTTCCGCCGTCTGAGTGCGCGGCTTGGCCCGGAGCGCGTCGTTTGGCGGGCCGATCCGCTTCTGATTACGGAACGGACGCCGCCGGAGGCATTGATCCGGAAGGTCGCCGCGTTGGGGGATCGCTTGGCTCCGCTGACGCGGCGCTTGGTCTTTTCCTTCGCGGACATTGCCGCGTATCGGCGGGTTGCCGCCAATCTGCGGAAGGCGGGCGTCGCGGCGCGGGAGTTCACGGACGCGGAGAAGCGGGAGACGGCCGCCGCGTTGGCGGAGCTGAACCGTTCGCGCGGGTGGGGGCTGACGCTGGAGACGTGCGCAGAAACGATTGATCTGTCGGCCTACGGGATTGCGCACGGGCGGTGCGTGGATGACCGGATCATGCGGGCGACGTGTCCCGAAGATGAGGCGTTGATGGCGTTCCTTGGCGTTCGCAAGGCCCCAGTGCAGGAGGCGTTGTTCGCGCCGGCGGCGGAGCAACCCTCCGCGCCGCGCGACCCCGGGCAGCGCCTTGGGTGCGGGTGCATCCGAAGCAAGGACATCGGGGAATACGACACCTGTCCGCACGGTTGCCTTTATTGTTATGCCAATCGCTCCCCGGCGTCGGCCCGCCGCCGTGCCGCATCGGCGGCGCGGGGGGAATCCATTTGCGGCTGAGGGTGGAAGGCGGGGAGATACGGAGCATCTCCCCTCGGGATACGGAGCCTCTTGGTGCGGGATGCTCCGCATCGCGGAAGGGGCGGCTGTGGGGCGTCGGGCGCCGTGCCCTTTTGCCGTTTGTGTTATACTTCCCCGACATTTGACCATCGGAGACGCCATCCCATGAAGTTCCTTGATTTTCTGAAGTCCCGCCATCTTGTGGATGCTTGCACGTGCGACGAGGCGAAAATGGCCGCGTTGCTGGAGAAGCCGCTGACCGTCTACGTTGGGTTTGACCCGACGGCCTCTTGCTTGCAGGCCGGCAACTATGTGGCCATTCAGACGCTGGCGCAGTTTCAGCGCGCGGGCCACCGGGTCATTGCCTTGGTGGGCGGCGCCACGGGGATGATCGGCGATCCTTCGGGGCGTTCCACGGAGCGCAATTTCCTTTCGGTGGAGCAGCTGCGGAAGAACGTGGAGGGCATTAAGGAAAACCTCTCCCGCTTTTTGGATTTCAACCATCCCACCAATCCCGCGCTCCTGCTGAACAACTACGAGTGGTACAAGGATTACACGCTGTTGCCCTTCCTGCGCGAGGTGGGCACGCTCTTCCGCATGAAGCCGATGCTGGCGAAGGATTCCGTGCAGAAGCGCCTGAACGCCGAGACCAATTCGATGACGTTCACCGAGTTCTGCTACCAGATCCTTCAGGGCTACGACTTCTACTACCTCTACAAGCACTATGGGTGCACCTTGCAGGTGGGCGGGGCCGATCAGTGGGGCAACATCACCGCGGGCACCGACCTCATCCGCCGCTTGGAGCCCGAGGCCGAGGTGAACGGGCTCACCATCCCGCTCGTCTGCGACGCCAACGGGCAGAAGTTCGGAAAGTCCGCCGGGAACGCCATCTTCCTCAACGCCGACAAGACGAGCGTGTATGCGTTCTACCAGTTCTTCCTGCGCACGCTTGACGCCGACGCCATCCGCTATCTCCGTATCTTCACCTTCCTGGACGATGCGCGCATCGCCGAGCTGGCCGCCTCCCTCCGCGAGCATCCGGAGCGGCGCGAGCCCCAGCGCGTGTTGGCCGAGGAGCTGACCCGCGCCGTCCATGGCGAGGCGGGGCTTCGGGCCGCCCAGCGGGCGTCCGAGGCGCTCTTCGGCGGCTCCCTTGAGGGGATGACCGCGGCGGAGCTGGAGGCCATCGCGGCCGACATCCCTTCCGCCGAGCTTCCCGCGGAGTCCGTGGTGGGCCAGCCGATCGTCGATGTGGCGGTGGCCGCCGGGTTCCTCAAGAGCAAGGGCGAGGCGCGCCGCCTTGTGCAGGGCGGGGGGCTTTCGGTGAACAACGTCAAGGTGGCCGATCCCGCCGCCACGGTGGCGCCCGAGACGCCGGTGGAGGGCAAGGCGCTGCTGTTGCGTCAGGGCAAGAAGAGCTATTTCCTCCTGCGCCTTCGCTGAGGGCTTTGCCATGCCGCTCAACCCTGCCACCCTTGAGGCCATTCAGGAGCTCATGCGGCGTGCGGGGCTGACGGAGGGGGATTTGCGGGAGCAGTTTGTCCTCGGTTCCGGTTCGGGCGGGCAGAAGATCAACAAAACCTCCAGCGCCGTTCGCCTCACCCATGTGCCCACGGGGCTTTGGGTGAAGGTGCAGAGCTCCCGCTCGCGCGAGGACAATCGCTGGCTGGCCCGCCGGGCCCTCGCCGAGCGCATCCTCGAACAGCGTGACGGCGAGAAGAGCGCCCGCCGGCAGGAGCGGGAGAAGATCCGCCGGCAGAAGCGCCGCCGCTCCCGTCGTCAGAAGGCGCGGATGCTTGACGACAAATCCAAGCACGCCGCCAAGAAGGCCGCCCGCCGCTGGACGTCCGACGGCGAGATGTGAGCAAGGAAAACAAAAACGGGGCGATCCGCGGATCGCCCCGTTCGCTTTTGCGCCGCGCTTAGGCCGCCGAGCGCTGCCCGGCGTCGCGCCGCCGCAGGTTTTCCGTGAGGGCAACGGCCGCGGGGATCGCCAACGTGAGGAGTGCCGCCTTGGCCCAGACCGCGGGCGCCAGCGGAACGGTGCCGAAGACGGCGCCGCCCCAGTGGACGATGACCACCTGCAGGAGGGCCGTCACGGCGACGGCAAGGAGAAGCGCGGGGTTCCCCAAGAGCCCGCCAAAGGGATTGCCCCCCTCCAAACGGCGCGCGCAAAGGGCGTTCATCAGCTGGAAGAGCACAAACAGCGTGAAGAGCGCGGTTCCCTGGGCGGCGGCGTCCGGCCCCGCGCCCAAGAGATCCCACCGCAATTGCGCCAGCGACAGGGCGGCGATCAGTCCGCCCACGGCCCCCATCCGCACCAACATGGGGCGCGCGACCAGCGGGGCGTCGCGGCGGACCGGCGCACGGTGAAGCAGGCCGTCGCCCAAGCGCTCGAGGCCCAGGCAGAGGGCGGGCGGGCCATCCATGATCAGGTTCACCCACAGGAGCTCAAGCGCCGTGAAGGGCGGCGGGAGGCCGCAGAGGGCGGCGATCAGCACCACCAGCACGGAGGAGATGTTGACCGTGAGCTGGAAGAGGAGGAAGCGGCGGAAGTTGTCCGCGATGCCGCGCCCCCAGCGGATGGCGCGGACGATGGTGGAGAAGGCGTCGTCCAGCAACAGGATGTCGCACGCCTCCTTCGTCACCTCCGTGCCCGTGATGCCCATCGCCACGCCGACGTCGGCCTCCTTGATGGCGGGGGCGTCGTTGATGCCATCGCCCGTCACGGCCACGGTCTCGCCTTGGGCCTTGAGGGTGCGCACCACGCGCAGTTTGACGGACGGGGTGGAGCGCGCGATCACCCGCACGGTGCGCAGGGCCTCGGTGAAGGCGGCGTCGTCAAGTCGCTCCAGCTCCGCGGCGACGACGGCGCGCTTGCCGCCGTCGAGCAGATGGAGGCTTTGGGCGATGGCGGTGGCCGTCACGAGGTTGTCGCCCGTCAGCATCATCACTTGGATGCCTGCCGTGCGGCACGCTTCCATGGCCGCCGGGACCGCCGCGCGCACGGGGTCGGCGATGGCCGCGAAGCCGTCGTAGACGAAGGCGCCCTCGGAGCCTTCGCGGTGGGCGAAGGCAAGCACGCGGCAGGCTTGGCGTTGCCATTCGGCCATCGCGGCCTCGGCCTTGGCACGCTCCGCGGCCGAAAGCGCGCAGGCGGAGAGCACGCTTTCCGGGCTTCCTTTCATCAGGGTGTGGGGCGTTGCGCCGCCCAGGTGGGTGCGCATGCATTTGGTGTCGGAGGAGAAGGGCTCCACGGCGGTGATGGGGGCCTGTGCGCGGGCTTCGCCGGGGGTGTGCCCCGCGCGGGCCGCCGCCACGAGCAGGGCGCCTTCGGTGGGGTTGCCCACAAATCCTTTCCCTTCGGGCAGGAGGTCGGCGGTGGAATTGACGAGGATGTTTTCCAGCAGGCGGCCGGAGGGTTCGCAGGGTTGGCCGTCGGCCCCGACGAGCGCGAGCGCCGTCATCCGGTTTTCGGTGAGGGTGCCGGTCTTGTCGGAACAGACGAAGGTGACGCACCCGATGGTCTCACAGGCCACCATCTTTTTGACGAGCGCGTTTTGTTTGGCCATGCGGAGAACGTTGATGGCCAAACTCATCGCCACGATCGTTGGCAGGCCCTCCGGCACGCAGGCCACGATCAGCACCACGGAGGCGATGAAGGCCTCGCCAACCGCCGTCCAGGTGAGCCCGCCTTGGAGGAACCCTTGCAGGAGGCGCACCGCGAAGGTGAGCCCCGCGGCCGTGATGCCCGCCAAGGTCACCCACTTGCCCAGCACGGCGAGCCGCTCTTGGAGCGGGGTTCGTCCCGTTTCCTGCCCGGCGAGGGCGGCGGCGATGCGCCCGAATTCCGTGTGCATGCCGACGGCGGTGACCACCATCAGCCCGGAACCTGCCGTCACAAAGCTGCCGGCATAAAGCATGGTGGGGCGTTCGGCGACGGGCGCGGAGAGGGGCACTTCGGCCTCGGCGGACTTTTCCACCGGGGCGCTCTCACCCGTCAGGGCCGATTCGTCGGCTACCAGTCCGCTGGATTCCACGAGGCGTCCATCTGCCGTGAGCTTGTCGCCCGTGCCGATCACGACGAGGTCGCCCACGACGAGCTCTTCCTGCGGAATCCTTACGCTGCGCCCGCCGCGCAAGACGCGCGGGCGGACGTCGGAGCCGATTCCGCGGAGCGCCTCGAACGCCTTTGCGCTGCGTCCTTCCATGGCCACGGAGATGCCCACGGAAAGGAGAATCGCCACCGCCACGCCGGCGCATTCGGCGAAGTCGGTTTCCCCTCCCGTCCACAGACGCGCGAGGTTGACGCCCAGCATGATGGCCGCGGCCAACAGCAGGAGCAGGGTCATCGGTTCGCGGAAGGCTTCAAGGATTCTTTGGCCCAAACCGATGGGTTTGGGGCGCTCCAGGCGGTTGGCCCCATGAGTCGCACGGCTGGCCTCGACGGCCGCCTCCGAAAGACCGTTCCTTCGGTCTCCTTCCAATGCCCGGAGCACCGTTTCGGCGGATTGGGCATACGCAGTGTCCATCTTCTCTCTTCCTCATTCGGATGAAAAAACGCCCGGCAGAAGACCTGCGCGGGCGTTGATGGTTCCCAATGAGGGAGAGCAAGACCCGCACGGCGGTCGGCTGCCGCACATGAGTCTCACCATGGAAGGTAGGCCAGGCTTTGGGGCCGGGACTGTTGGCCTACCGCGCATTCTGCGCCGGCTACTCCCTCAAGTGCCCACAGTGTAGCAAAGTGTCCTCTGTCTGTCATCCGGTGATGTGCGGGCGCTTCTTCGGGAGGTTCGGATGCGCGCCTCAGCCCCTCCGGTTTGAGAGGCTCCGTATCGTGATGCGGGATGCTCCGCATCTCGGGCCGAGGTACGGAGCATCTCGGAGGGGGAAGCAGAGGGGGAGCGTGGGGATGGGTGGGATAACGAAAAGCCGCCCCAAGGAGGGCGGCTTTTCGTTGCGATAATCCTTCGGAGGAAGGCTTATTCGTCGGCTTCGGAGTAGCCGCGCACCTTGCCGGCTTTGCGGCGCTTCTCCACGATCTCGTCCTGCAGGTTCTTGGGGACGGGCTCGTAGTGGTCGAAGACCATCGTGAAGGAGCCGCGGCCCTGGGTGAGGGTGCGGATGGTGTTGGAGTAGCCGAACATTTCGCCGAGGGGCACGAAGCCGTGGACGAGGCGGGCGCCGCCGCGCTCTTCCATGCCTTCCACGCGGCCACGACGCTGAGAGAGGGAGCCGGTGGCAGCGCCCATGTAATCCTCGGGAACGACGACCTCAACCTTCATGATGGGCTCGAGAAGCTGAGGCTGGCTCTTGAGGAAGACTTCCTTGAAGCACTGGCGGGCAGCGGTCTGGAAGGCGAACTCGGAGGAGTCGACGTCGTGGTAGGAGCCGTAGAAGAGGGTGGCCTTGAGCGGGAGCACGGGATAGCCGGCGAGCGGGCCGGATTCCATCGCGGCGATGACGCCCTTTTCGACGGCGGGGATGTATTCGCCGGGGATGACGCCGCCCTTGATGTCGTTGACGAACTCGAACTCCTTGCCGGGTTCCTGCGGGGCGAACTTCATGCACACATGGCCATACTGGCCGCGGCCGCCGGACTGCTTTTTGTGCTTGTATTCGCCTTCGCCCTCAACCGCGATGGACTCACGGTAAGCGACTTCGGGACGGCCGACTTCGCAATCGACGTTGAACTCGCGCTTCAGGCGGTCAACGATGATTTCGAGGTGGAGCTCACCCATGCCGGAGATGATGGTCTCGGAGGTTTCCTGGTCGAAGGCCACGGTGAAGGTGGGGTCTTCCTGGGCGAGGGTGTGCAGGGCGTTGCCGAGC
The DNA here is from genome assembly GCA_949282555.1 of uncultured Lentisphaeraceae bacterium. Classification (GTDB taxonomy): domain Bacteria; phylum Verrucomicrobiota; class Kiritimatiellia; order RFP12; family DVOR01; genus Spyradenecus. Next base: position 24,146 of record CASDPK010000018.1, read on the forward strand.
TTCTCGTTGTCGCCGCGGGAGACGGGTTTCACGGCGATGGAGATCACCGGCGCGGGGAAGTCGATGGATTCCAAGTGGATGGGGTGCTCGGGATCGCAGAGGGTGTCGCCGGTGCGGGTGTTGGGCAGGCCGATGACGGCGACGATGTCGCCGGCGTAGGCCTCTTCCAGCTTCTCCTGGCGGTTGGCGTGCATGCGGAAGAGGCGGGAGATGCGCGCCTTCTTGTTGATGGAGGAGTCGAGGATTTCCTCACCGGCCTTCAACACGCCCGAGTAGACGCGGGTGAAGATGATCTTGCCCATGTTCTTGTCGGACATGATCTTGAAGGCGAGGGCGGAGAGGGGCTCCTTGTCGTCGGCATGGCGCACGATGGAAGGATCGGCCTCATCGGTCACCGGCGGGATGTCCAGCGGGCTGGGCAGGTAGGCGACGACGCCATCGAGGAGGATCTGCACACCCTTGTTCTTGAAGGCGGTGCCGCAGAAGGCCGGCATGATGGCGCGGCTGATGCAGCCCTTGCGCAGGCCCTTGACGATTTCCTCCTTGGAGAGCGTCCCTTCCTCGAAGTACTTGTTCATGAGTTCTTCGTCCTGCTCGGCGGCGGCCTCGATCATCTCGTGGCGCATCTCCTCGCACTTTTCCTTGAGCTCGGCGGGGATCTCGGAGTAGATCTGCTTCAGGCCGTTGGAGGCCTTATCGTAGGTGACGAGGCGCTCTTCGAGCAAGTCCACCACGCCCTCGAAGGTGTCGCCGGCGCCGTAGGGGCAGACCATCGGCACGGGGCGGGCATTGAGCTGGTCGCGCACCTGGTCCATCACGGAGAAGAAGTTGGCGCCCACGCGGTCCATCTTGTTCACGAAGATGAGCTTCGGCACTTTGTACTTTTCGGACTGACGCCACACCTGCTCGGACTGCGGCTGCACGCCACCCACCGCGCAGAACACGGCCACCGCGCCGTCAAGCACGCGCAACGAACGCTCCACCTCAGCGGTGAAGTCCACGTGTCCGGGGGTGTCGATCAGGGAAATCATGTGGTCATCCCACATCACTGCGGTGGCGGCGGAGGTGATGGTGATGCCGCGCTCCTGCTCCTGGACCATCCAGTCCATCGTGGCGGCGCCTTCGTGCACCTCGCCGATCTTGTGGCTCTTGCCGGAGTAGAAAAGAATGCGCTCGGACGTCGTCGTCTTGCCGGCGTCGATGTGGGCCATGATGCCGATGTTGCGCACCTTGGCGAGGGGAATGCTGCGTGCCATAATGACTCCTTTGCGAATAACTCCAACGTGGATAAAGTCGCGATACTGTATCAAACTCCATTCACTTCTTGCAATAAGGAGAACGCGGCGTGAATGCCGCCCTTGGGTTTGTGCATATCGGCGGTTCCCACAGGCGCACGGTTTTGGTATCGTAGTGGGCGTTTCGTCAACACACAAGGAGCAACAGAAACATGCAGAAGAGAATCTTTTTGGGCCCGGCCATGGCCGCCGCCGCAATGGTGGCAGTGACCGTTGGGTGCGACAAGGCCGAACAGCAGCCCGCCGCCGCTGAGCAGCCCGCCGCCGCCGAGCAGCCCGCCGCCGCCGAGCAGCCCGCAAAGCCCGCCAGCGTCGAGAGCGAGGTGGTGAGCCTTCCGCCTCCCCCAAAAGACACGGACGTCATTGCCTCCGTGGGCGATGCGAAGCTCACTTGGGCCGAGCTGAACAAGCAGGTGGACGAGATGATCGCCGGCTACGCAAAGGTGTCGGGGAACCCGATCCCCTCCGAGCAGTTGCCGCAGGCGAAGCAGGAGTTCCGCCGCAATCAGGTGCAGGCGTTCATCGTGGACAGCGTGATCGGTCAGGCGGCGAAGAAGGCCGGCGTGACGGTGACCGACGCCTTCCGCGCGGAGCAGACCAAGGAACTTGAAGAGAAGCAGGGCAAGAAGATCGACGAACTCGTCAAGACCTTCCCCCTCGGCGAGGCCAAGGCCAAGGAACTGCTGGAGAAGCAGTGGCTGGAGCTGGCGCTTCTTGAGGCCAAGGTCTTCCCGAACGTGAAGGTGACCGACGAGGAAGTCAAGGCCGCCGTGGAGAAGAACGCCGCCGAAATCAAGCTGGTGTCCGACGAGATGGCCGGCTATGCCAAGCAGCTTGCCGAGAAGACGGCCGTGTTTGAGGATTTGGTGAAGGCCAATTCCATGGTGAAGAACCCGATGCCGATCCCCTCCGCGCAGATCCCCATGATGTTCCCCGACAAGGCCGCCCAAGAGGCCATCGCCTCGGCCAAGGACGGTGAGATCACCGGCGTGATTGACGTCCCCGGCGCGAAGATGATCGTCAAGGTCGTGAAGCGCACCCCCGCCAAGGAGGCCGATGAGGCCGGCGCCAAGGCCAAGCTTGAGGCCATCCGCGAGCGCATCCTGAAGGGTGAGGACTTCGCCCAGCTGGCCAAGGAAAACTCCGATTGCCCCAGCGGCGCCAAGGGTGGCGACCTGGGCGAGTTCGGCAAGGGCCAGATGGTGCCCGAGTTCGAGAAGGCCGCCTTTGAGCAGAAGGTGGGCGAAGTGGGCCCGTTGGTCAAGACCAACTTCGGCTATCACATCATCAAGGTGACGAAGCGCGACGACGCGGCCGGCAAGGTGACCGCCTCCCACATTCTCGTGAAGACCGAGGCCACGCCCGCCACCGTCACGCTCCTGCCCCTGCTCAAGCCCGTTCCGGCGAAGCTTGAGGCCGCGACGCTCCGCGAATCGCTCACCGAGCAGCGCAAGCGCCAGGCGGCGATGGACTTCTTCGATGCCGAGAAGAAGGCGCTTGGCGTGAAGAGCACGCTCTTCCCTGAGCTGGCGCAGTAAGGCTTTTCGCAGCGGCCGCCCCGTCGCGCGACGACCGGGCGGCCTTTTTCGTTCCGAGATGAGCCGCCGTTCCAAAAAACGCAGACCTTCCGCCCCCATGCCTCCGCGTGGGGTGCGGAAAGACGTCATTCCCGAGGATGAGCCCTTTTGGAGGGGCGTGATGCGGCGGGAGATGTTTCCCCTGCCCACGGTGCTCTTGGCTTTCCCGACGGTGACGGTGCTCTTGGCCTCGGTGGGATTCCTGCTTGGGGTGGGGGTCACCGGCTGGTATGGCGTGGTGGGCTTCTGCGTGGCGGCGGCGCTGGCGCTGATTGGCGGCGGCACGTTGCGCACGGGGCTCCGGCGCGTGGGATGGTTTGCGGTCTCGGTGGCGGCGATCCTTGCGTTGGATCAAAGCTTTGTCTTGTTCTCGTGGTGGGATGCGCAGGCCTATCACGTGGCGGCGGCGCGATTTCTCCTGGAGGGGTGGAACCCCGTCTTCGATGCCACGCGGGAGACGTTGCTCGCCGCGACGGGGGCCGATCCTTCGACGTTCAACGCCTATCACGTCGCCTATCTGCCTCGCGCGGGGTGGGTGTGGAGCGCGGTGACGGCCGCATTGACGGGCAATCTCGAATCGGGCGACACCCTGATTTTGCTCACGGGCGCCGCGCTGGGGGGGCTGGCGTGGCGGGTCACCCCGTTGCTCTTTGGCGCGGAGCGTTGGAAGCGGCTCTTCTTCGCCTCGCTGACGATGCTCGCGCCGGGCGTGGTGGCGAGTGCGTTCTGCAACGCGCAGGACGGTTCGTTGTATGCGCTCCTGATGATTTTTCTGTTGGCGGCGTGCGCCTACCGCAAGACCGGCCGCACGGCGTGGCTGGGCACGCTGGCCATCGCGCCCGTGCTGGGGTGCAACCTCAAGTTCACGGGGTTGGTGAGCTTGGTGCTTTCGGCGGCGGTCTTCACGGTGCCGTTGTTGTGGGGAGCCTTCCGCCGGGCGGAAGGCCGCGGCCCCCGCACGTTTTGGAAATGGGTGGCGGCGTGCGGCGTTGGCTTCTCCCTCGCGTTGATGGTGGGCTTCTCGCCATATCTCACCAACTGGGCCAACCACGGCGGCCCGTTCTATCCGGAGCACAGCTTCTCGAAGGATGAGCCGTTGCCGGCGATGACGGCGGATTTCGATTTGCTGAACGATGACGCGGCGGCGATGGGCTACATGGGGCGCGTGATGAATGCGTATTTCTCCAAGTGGCTGGCCCATCGGTATTACGAATGGAAGCTGGACAAAAAGCCCTTCCGCCCGGTCTTCCACTTGGATCAGGTCAGCGGGCTTGGCACGGGCTTCCGCATCGTGATGTGTCTGACGCTGGTGATTCTCTGCTTCACGCGGCGCTGTTCAACGCCGTGGCTTCTGGCTGCATTGTTGCTGACGAGCTTCCTGCAACCGACCAAGACGGTGGGCTATGTGCGGTATGTGCCCCAGCTTTGGATGTTCCCCGTGCTGGTGGCCTTCAACGCAATGACGGTGAATGTGCCCCGGTCGCCGTGGATCGGGCGGACGCTGGGGATCGTGGTCACGGCCATCATGGCCACCAGCACCTACGTCTTTGCCTTGGGGAAACTGTTGCTCGCGCTCGGGATGAGCGCCTACGCGCTCTCCCTTGTGGAGGCCATGCGCGCGGAGACGCATCCCCGAGTCTACGTGCTCTCCCTGCATGACCGTTACCGTGAGGACGGACGCTGTTTGGCGGCGTGGGAGACCCTCCCGCCCGACATTCCCGCCCCGCACGTCTTCGACAACTACTATCGCACCCTCCTGCCCGAATGCGGCGTGCGGAACATCGATTGGCAGACGCCGGCCGAAATGCGTGACCTCCGCGCCGCCGGAGAGCCGCGCTTCTATCTGGGCGAACATCTGTGGTTTTGGCCGCACGATCCTGCCCGCATCCGTCATCCCGCCACGCACTTTTATGCCGGGCACCCCCGCAAGCCCTTTACGGCCGCCGCCACGCTTCGGATGGCCGCCGACGTGCTTCCGGACGTGCCGACCTATTTGTGGCGGGTGGCGTGTTTCCGGTGGGGGCGCTTCGCCGCGTATCTGAGGGGAGGCACCCGGGATGCCCCGTGATCGTGAGACCACGGTTCCTGTGTTGCGCCGCTGGTGCCTCGCGGTGATGGTTGCGGCGTTGGCGGCCTTTGTGGCCGCCGTGGTGCTGGCTGGGCTGAATCAGGACGAGGGGTGGTACCTTTACGCCGCGCGGCAGGTCATGCGCGGCAGACTCCCCCACGCCGATTTCTTCTTCACGCAAGGGCAGGTGATGCCGGCCTTCTACGCGCTTTTCGGCTGGTTTTGGTCGCCGTGGGGCGTGCTGGGCGGGCGCGTGTTTTCCGCGGTGCTGTCGTTCACGGCGCTCTGTTTGGCCTCCGGGGCGGTGGTGCGCTGTTGCCGCCGGGAGGCGGATGTTTGGGTGGCCCGTCTGTTGCTGTGGGCGTTTCTTGGCCTCAATGCGTGGTACGTCGCGTTCACGGCGGTGCCCAAGGCGTATGCCTTGTGCGTGCTGGGGATTGCGGCGGGGTGCCGTTTGCTTGCGGGGGCACGCCCACGCGAAGGGCTCCCGTGGTGGGGGGCCGCGTTGGCAGGGGCGGTCTTCGGGCTTCTGCCGGGGGTGCGCCTTTCGATGGGGCTTTTGTTGCCCGTGACGGGGCTATGGTTGCTGTGGCGGCGCGATTGGGCCGGACGGTGGGCATGGCTGTGGTTTGGCCTTGGCGGCGCGTTGGGGCTGGTGGCGGCGTTGGGGCCGGATGTGCTGTTGTGGCCCGAGGCCTTTTGGGCGGCGCAACGGTTCCACGCCGCCCGCGCGGAGATGGGCTTTTGGGGCGTCCCCGGGTGCTTGGCCCGAGTGGCGCGGATGAATCCGTTGCTCATGGCGGTGGGGGCGCTCCTGTGGTTGCTGTGGCAGACGGGGAAGCCGTCGTTGAAATCGCCCGGGGAGGGGGCGCCCGTCATCGGTTTGTGGCTGTGGTGCGCGGGTGCGCTGGGCGTGGCGCATCTTGCCGCGCCGGTGCCCTATGATGATTATCAGGTGCCGACCGTTTTCCTGCTGTCGATGGCGCTGGCCGCCGGATTCAACGCGCTGCCCTTCGATTCACTTCGGGTGGCGTTGGCCAAGGGGCTGGCGTTGGCCGCCGTGGCCGTGACGCTGGTGGGCTCGCCCATGGTTGAGGGGTGGGTGAGCTTGGGGCAGGATCGCTTTTGGATGCGCCTGAAGGAGGAGCCCGACCTTTTCCGTCTGCGCCGGGCCGCCGCGCTGGTGCGCACGGCCATCGCCCGCCATGCCTTGCCCAATGTGCTGCTCACGCAGGATACCTATTTGGCTGTTGAGGCCGGGGCCGATGTGCCCGCGGGTTACGAGATGGGGCCGTTTATGCCGTTGCCGGAAGAGGCGGTGCTGCCGGACCCCTTGCCGGCGGTGGCGGCGTGGTCGGGCTATACCTTTGCGCTTGAGTTCCCCGCGCTCACGCCGAAGGCGGAGCCGACCCGTGCGGCGTTGCTGGCGCAATGGCGGCGGACGTTTCCGGAGACGTTGGCCGTGGTGCCGGCCTTCGGGCAACAGCACACCGAGCTGACGGTGGCGCTTCGTCCCGGTGCGGTCAAGGCCGCGCCGCGGGAGGAGCGGCCGCGCCGCATTCCCTGTCCCTTTCATCTGTGCGGGGGAGACCCTGCGCCGGAGGCCGCCCCATGAACGGAACGCGGACGGGGCGCGTGGGTTCGGGGGGCCGTAGGGGCCTCCGCGGGAGGCTCCGTATCTCGGGGCGGGATGCTCCGTGCCTCGCCTTCGGATGTACCGTATCCCTTTTTCGCACGCCGTGTCTTTCATCTGAGCTGAGGAGGGCCCTATGAAGAAGACGCTTTTCCAAATCGCCGCCGCCCTGCTGTCCGCCGCCCTGCTGGGGACGCTTTGGGAGCCGTTCCGCCAAAGCGGGAATGTTTGGTTTGCCCTTGTGCCGTTGTTGCTGCTGATGCGCCGCGTGGGCGTGCGGCGGGCGTGGTGGCTGGGGTGCCTCACGGGGATGGTGTCGTGGGCGATTCAGTTGGCGTGGATGTTGAAGCTCACGGACAATGGCGGGCCGTGGCCGCTGGTGGTGCCGGGGTGGTTGGGGCTTTCGGCGGTCTTGGCGCTTTTTGTGGGCGGCTTTGCGGCGTTGGGCGCGGGCCTGCGCGGGTGTCTTCTGCCGCCGGGCGAGGAGCCGGTGCGCGGGCAGGGGTGGCGCATTTTGCTGGCGCTGGCGCTGGAGCCTGCCTTGTGGGCGGGCATGGAGACCCTGCGCTCCAATGTGTTCACGGGCTTTGCGTGGAATCCGCTGGGGTTGGCGTGTTCGGATATCCCGGCGTTGCTCCAGCCTGCGGCCGTCGGCGGGGCGGCGTTGGTGGGGGCCCTTGTGGTGGCGGTCAATGGCGCCGTGGCGACGCTGCTGGAGCGGTGTTGGTGGGCCGCCACGCATACGTTGCCGGAATCGCGCATGGGGCGGTTGTTGCTGGCGGCGGAGAGTTTGCTCCCCTTGGCGGTGCTTTTGGGCGTTTTCCTGTGGGGGTCGTGGCGTGTCCGAGCCTATGTGCTGACGCCGAAGTCCGGCGAGGCGGTGGTGGTGGCCCAGCGCACCGAGATCCCGTGCGTCTTTTCCGGTGAGGCTCCCCAGCCTTTGTGGAAGCAAGCGGAAGCGACGGCCGACCTCGTGCCCTTCTTCCGGGCGGATCTGTGGCTGTGGCCCGAGAGTGCCACCGCGGGCTTCGTTTTTCCCTACGACCCGGAGGGGCAGGCGGAGTTGCGCCAGCTGGCCAAGCGTGCCCGGACGCCGCTCTTGGTGGGCGGCCTCTATGAGGAGGCGGAGAAGGGATGGTACAACGCGGCGATGCTCTTCACCGAGCGTGGCCTCGACACGCGGCAGGTCTATGGCAAGCGCCATTTGGTTCCCTTTGGCGAGTACATCCCCTTCGACAAGACCTTCCCGTGGCTCCAGCGCTTCGCGCCCACCGGCCTCAGCAATGTGCCGGGCGAGGAGGTGACCGTGGTGCGGTTGCCTTCGGGGCTGACCGTGGGGCCGCTGATTTGCTTCGAGGACACGGTGGCCGATGTGGCGCGTGAATCGGTGCTCGATGGGGCGCGGCTGCTGGTGAACATGAGCAACGACGCGTGGTATACGCCCTCCCCCGAATCCGCCCAACACGCGCGTCAGGCCATTTTGCGGTGCGTCGAGACGGGCGTGCCGATGGTGCGCTCCTCCAACGGCGGCGACAACACGTTCATTGATGCGGTGGGGCGCGCAGGTTCGGTCGAGACGATCCCCACGCGTCTGCCGCTGACGGAGCGTCCCTTTGCGTCCTTGTATCTGCGCTTTGGCGAGGTGGTCTTCGGGGGGCCTTGCGCGACCTTCGCCTTGTGCTTGGCGGTGTGGTTGCTGTTTGGCCGGGTGAGGCGGCGTGAACCATCGGGGGGCTCCTGCAAAACGGCGGCGTTGCCGCTCCTGTTTCTGCTCTTGGTCGCCGTGCCCGCGAGGGGTGAGGCGCCCGCGAAGGGGGAGGAGCTCATCCCTGTGGCCGGCATGGCGATGGACGATGGGAACGTGACGCTGGCCGAGCGCACGGCCCGTTCGGTGTTGGCGCGGTTTGGCATTTCGCCGGAAGAGCGGGCCAAGGCGCAGGAGATCCTCATCCGCGCGGCGTTGGCCAAGGCGCAATGGGAAGAGGCCCTCCGCTTGATTGCGGATTGTCCCGAGTTGCCGGCGGAGCGCCGGTTGGTCTTCGGGTTGGCCATCAGCAATGGCCGCCGCGATTATGCCAAGACGCTCTTGGATTACACCGCCGCGCGCATCGCCCCCGACGATGCTTGGGGCATCGCCGCACTGCGCATGGCGTTGCGGGCCGACCTTGAACTGGGCAAGGAGGTCTCCGCCGCCGAACGTTTCGCCGCCGTGAACGAGGCCAAGGGGGCCGATGCCCGCGTCCGCGCCGAGAATGCGCTGGCGTGGGTGGAGCGTTTCCCGAACACGCAATCGCGGGCGGCGTTGCTCCGGGCCGCGCGTCAGGCCGACCGCGGGGGGCCGTTCCTTGCGTGTGCGCTGGCATTGCCGAAGGCTTTTGCCGCCGCCGGCGCCGGGCGTTCGGACGCGGTGGCGGTGCTGGATCGTTTGTTGGCGCTGGAGGGGCTTTCCTCGGCCGTTGAGGCGCGGTTGGCGTTGGCCGCGGCGGAATTGGCCGACGACGCCAAAGCGAAGATTGCCTATGCGCGCCGCGCCGTGGGCACCGCCCGGGAGGAGAACGTCCGGCGGGAGGCGTTGGCGGCGCTCGGGGAGTTGTTGTGCGAGGCCCCGGAGACCGCCGACGAGGGTCTTTCCCTTCTGTCGGATGCGGTTCGCCTGAACCCTTCCTCTCCGGAGGCCCCGGCCTTGCAACTTCGCGTGGCCGAACGTTCGGCCGAGTTGGGGAAGACGGAGACAGCGTTGGAGGCCTATGACCGCTGGCTGGAGAGCTATGACGTTCCGGAGCTTCGTGTGCGCGTACGTCAGGGGCGGGCGCGGATGCTGTTGCAGGCGGGGCGGTCGGATGAGGCGCTGGCGGCGCTCTCCGAGGCCGCCGAACTGTCGCCCGACGCCGCCCAACGCACGGAGCTGACGCTTGAGGCCGCCGAGGCCGCCGTCGCCGCGAAACGCTTCTCCCGAGCCGTGACGCTGTATCGTGGGCTTCTGCGCGATGCGCCTTCGCCCGGTATTTTGCTACGGTTGGCGCGGTGCTGTGAGGCCGCGGGGGAAACCGAGGAGGCGTGTCGCCGCTATGCGGAGGTCCGCGACGATCCCGCGGCCTCGGAGGAGGATGTCTTCGTCGCCGTGATGCGGTTGGGGGCGCTCCTGGTGCAGGGGAACCGTCGGCAGGAGGCCGTGGCGGAATATGCCCGCTTCCTGAGCCGCATGACCGATCCGGCCCGCCGCGATGCGTTGCGGCTGGAGCGTGGGCGCGCCTATCATGGCCTTGGAGAGTTGGGCAAAGCGCGGGACGATTTCGCCGCCGTGCGGGATTCCTCCGATCCTGCCGTCGCCGCCGAGGCGCGTTTCTTCCTCGTACTCTGCCTTTATGGTTTGGGCGAGGATGAACAGGCCCGCGAATTGGCGCAGGCTTACGTGACGGCTTGGCCGGATTCCCAGCGGATTCCGGACATTGTGCTTTGGTTGGCGAAGAGCGATTTCAATCGGGGCGACTACGCGGCCGCCGCCACGGGCTTCGGGGATTTTGCGACGCGCTGGCCCAAGGACCCGCGCGTGCCGCAGGCCTTGTTGCTGGCGGCCCGTGCGGCCTATCAGGACCAAGATTACGCGGCCGCCGTCGAATGCGTGGGCCGATTGGCCAAGGAGTTCCCGCAAGCCAAGAATCTGGCCGATGCGCGCTTCCTCCAGTGTGAGGCGCTGATGGAATTGGCGCGGCATGGGGAGGCCCGCGATTTGTTGGATATGCTGATTCGGACTTATCCGGACGCGCCGTGGCTGGGTGAGGCCTATGGCCGGAAGGGAGACTGCCTTTCCGTCACCGCGACGGATGATCCGGGGCGTTATGCTTTGGCATTGGAGGCTTACCGCGAGGCGCTCACCCGCTTGGGCGATGACCCGGACACGGCGTTGATGTACCACTACAAGATTGGGCGCATTCTGGAGCGTCAGAACCGCCGGGATGAGGCCGCAGAGCAGTACATGAAGCTGATCTATCGGGTCGTCAATCGTCCGAACGTTTACACCGAGGGCGGCCTCTCGTGGCTGCGGAAGGCCATCGCCCAGCTTCGTGCCATCGATTTCGCCCGGGGCAATCGGAACGGGTTTGAGACCTTGCTCCGTCGCGTCCGCGCGGTCCGCATCCCCGGGCTTGATCTTCCAGAGGCATAAGGGGAGGATCGCTTTTGGAGACTTGCGAACGTGCGGGGCTCGTCCCCCTTTGTTCGCGCAACGCATAGGGAATGACAAAAACGTCGGCGACCCTTTCGGATCGCCGACGTTTTGCACTCTTTGCGAATGGATGGCTTACATCATGCCGCCCATGCCACCGTCGGGCATCGCCGGAGCGGGAGCCTTGGGCTCAGGAATTTCGGTGACCATGCACTCGGTGGTGAGCAGGAGGCCCGCGATGGAGGCGGCGTTCTGCAGGGCCGAGCGGGTGACCTTGGCGGGGTCGAGGACGCCGGCCTTCACGAGGTCGACGAATTCGCCGGTGGCCACGTTGTAGCCGATGTTGCCCTTCTCGCCCTTGACCTTCTCGACGATGAGCGCGGCCTCAAGGCCGGCGTTCTGCACGAGCTGGCGGAGGGGCGCTTCCATGGCGCGGCCGAGGATCTCGGCGCCGATCTTCTCGTCGCCGGTGAGCGTGGCGGCGCAGGCTTCGACGGCCTTCTGGCAACGGATGAGGGCGACGCCGCCGCCGGGAACGATGCCTTCCTCAACGGCCGCACGGGTGGCGTGGAGGGCGTCGTCGACGCGGTCCTTCTTCTCCTTCATCGCGGCTTCGGTCTGCGCGCCGACCTTGATGACGGCCACACCGCCGGCGAGCTTGGCCAGGCGCTCCTGGAGTTTCTCGCGGTCATAGTCGGAGGTGGTGGTGTCGATCTGGTGCTTGATCTCGGCGACGCGGCCCTGGATATCGGAGGTCTTGCCGGCGCCTTCGACGATGGTGGTGTTTTCCTTGTCGACGGTGACGCGCTTGGCCTTGCCGAGCTGCTCGAGGGTGACGGACTCCAGCTTGATGCCGAGGTCTTCGGAGATGACCTGGCCGCCGGTGAGGATGGCGATATCCTTGAGCATCTCTTTGCGGCGGTCGCCGAAGCCGGGGGCCTTGACGGCGCAGATCTGGAGGGTGCCGCGGAGCTTGTTCACCACGAGGGTGGCGAGCGCTTCGCCTTCCACGTCCTCAGCGATGATGAGGAGCGGGCGGCCGCTCTTGGCCACGCCCTGGAGCAGGGGCAGCATGTCGTTGAGGTTGGAGATCTTCTTCTCGTAGATGAGAATGTAGGGGTTGTCGAGCACGCATTCCATGCTCTCGGCGGCCGTCACGAAGTAGGGGCTGAGGTAGCCCTTGTCGAACTGCATGCCCTCGACGACGTCGGAGGTCATCTCGGTGGTCTTGCCGTCTTCGACGGTGATGGTGCCGTCCTTGCCGACCTTGTCCATGGCATCGGCGATGATGGCGCCAATCTCGGTGTCGCCGTTGGCGGAGATGGTGGCGACCTGGGCGACTTCGTCGGAGGTGGAGACCTTCTTGGAGATCTTCGCGATGGCCTCAACGGCGGCGGCGGCGGCCTTGTCGATGCCGCGCTTGACGGCCTGCGGGTTGGCGCCGGCGGTGACGTTCTTCAGGCCTTCGCGGTAGATGGCCTCGCCGAGGATGGTGGCGGTGGTGGTGCCGTCGCCGGCGACGTCGTTGGTCTTGGAGGCGACTTCACGGACCATCTGGGCGCCCATGTTCTCGAAGGGGTCAGGGAGCTCGATTTCCTTGGCGACGGTGACGCCGTCCTTGGTGATCTGGGGCGAACCGAACTTCTTGTCGATGATGACGTTGCGGCCGGAGGGGCCGAGGGTGGTGGCAACGGCCTTGGCGAGCTTGCCCACGCCGTTGAGGATGGCCTGGCGGGCGTCGCCTTCGTACTTCATTTGCTTAGCAGACATGGTGAAATTCCTTTCTTAAAGGGGTAAAAACGGGATTAGCCGAGGATGCCGAGGAGGTCGTCGGAACGGACGATCTGGTAGGTGACGTCGCCGAGCTTGATTTCGGTGCCGCCATACTTGGGCAGGAGGACGGTGTCGCCGGGCTTGACGTCGAAGGGCACTTCCTTGCCGTCTTTGTCGCGCTTGGTGCCCACGGCGATGACGGTGCCTTCCATCGGTTTTTCCTTGGCGGTGTCAGGGATGATGATGCCACCGCGGGTGACTTCCTTCTCTTCCTTGGGCTGGACGAGCACGCGGTCACCGAGGGGGCGGATGTTGGGGTTGGACATGGTTGTTTTCCTTTCTTAAACGTGTCGAAATCGTATGAAACAATCAAAAGTGGGGAGAGTACGGGGAGGGGCCGCCGCGATGGCGGCCCGCTTCCCCACGGCGCATCAGTTCATCTTGAAGTCGGCGTCGACGACGTCGTCTCCGCCCTTCTTCTGCCCTTCCTGCGCGGTGCCCTGCTGGGCTCCGGCGGCCGCGCCATCGGGCGCCGCGCCCGCGCCGGGCTGCTGGTACATCGCCGCGCCGACGGTCTGGAGCACCTGCATGAGGGCATCCTGCTTGGCCTTGATGGCGGCGGTGTCGGTGCCCTTGAGGGCTTCCTTGAGCTCGTTCACGGCGGCCTCAACCTTGGTCTTGGCGTCGGCGGGGACCTTGTCGCCGTTGTCCTTGAGCATCTTTTCGGCCTGGTAGGCCATCTGCTCGGCCTGGTTGCGGGTCTCGACGGCGGCCTTGCGCTCTTCGTCTTCCTTGGCGTAGCGCTCGGCGTCCTGGCGCATCTTCTCGATCTCCTCCTTGGAGAGGCCGGAGGAAGCGGTGATGGTGATCTTCTGCTCCTTGCCGGTGCCTTTGTCCTTGGCGGTGACGTTGAGGATGCCGTTGGGGTCGATGTCGAAGGTCACTTCGATCTGCGGCACGCCGCGCGGGGCCGGCGGGATGCCTTCGAGGTTGAAGCGGCCCAGCAACTTGTTGTCCGCGGCCATCTTGCGCTCGCCCTGATAGATCTTGATCTCGACGCCGGGCTGGTTGTCCACGGCGGTGGAGAAGACCTCGGACTTCTTGCAGGGGATGGTGGTGTTGCGGTCGATGAGCGGGGTGGCCACGCCGCCGAGGGTCTCGATGGAGAGGGTGAGGGGGGTGACGTCGAGCAGGAGCACGTCTTTCACGTCGCCCTTCAGGATGCCGCCCTGGATGGCGGCGCCCATGGCGACCACTTCATCGGGATTGACGCCCTTGTGGGGCTCCTTGCCGAAGATTTCCCTGGCCTTTTCCTGCAGGCGGGGCATACGGGTCTGTCCGCCCACGAGCACCACTTCGTCCACGGAGGAGGAGATGTCGGCGTCTTCCATGCACTTGCGGCACGGGGCGACGGTGCGTTCCACCAACGGATCGGCCAACTGCTCGAGTTTGGCGCGGGAGAGCTGCACGTTCAGGTGCTTGGGCCCGGTGGCGTCCATCGTGATGAAGGGCAGGTTGATGTCGCTGGTCTGCGCGCTGGAGAGCTCAATCTTCGCCTTTTCGGCGGCTTCCTTGATGCGCTGGATGGCCTGCGTGTCCTTGGAGAGGTCGATGCCGGTCTGGTTCTTGAACTCCTCGAAGAGCCACGTCATCACGGCCTGGTCCACGTCGTCGCCGCCCAGCTGGGTGTCGCCGTTGGTGGCCTTCACCTCAAAGACGCCATCGCCGATGTCGAGCACGGAGATATCGAAGGTGCCGCCGCCGAAGTCGTAGACGGCGATCTTCTCGTCTTTCTTCTTGTCCAGCCCATAGGCCAGGGAGGCGGCGGTGGGCTCGTTGATGATGCGGAGCACTTCCAGCCCGGCGATCTTGCCGGCGTCCTTGGTGGCCTGACGCTGGGAGTCGTTGAAGTAGGCCGGCACGGTGATGATGGCCTGCGTCACGGGCTCGCCCAAGCGCATTTCGGCGTCGGCCTTCAGCTTGGCGAGGATCATTGCGGAGATTTCCGGCGGGGAGAAGGTCTTGTCGCCCACCTTGATGGCCGCGTCGCCATTGGCCGCGCGCACCACCTCATAGGGCACCATTGCGATTTCCTTCTGCATTTCATCGAACTTGCGCCCCATGAAACGCTTCACCGAGTAGATGGTGCCCTTCGGGTTCATCACGGCCTGACGCTTGGCGGGCAATCCCACCAAACGCTCACCGCTCTGCGTGAACGCCACGATCGAAGGGGTGGTGCGCTGACCCTCGGCGTTTTCCAGCACGCGGGCCTCGCCGCCTTCCATCACGGCCATGCACGAATTCGTCGTGCCCAAGTCAATACCAAGAATCTTGCTCATAAGTGTTTTCCTTTCGTTGCGGGGTCACCGCAGGGTTACGCCATCCTTTGCAAGCGCCGTGCCAATTGTCTCAAAGGGGCGAAAACGGGCGTTTTGCCGGGAAGGTGTGCCAGCCGTGTGGCACACTTTGTGCCACTATGCCATGTGGCACGCTGGCAGTCATTCCGGGAGACTCCGTATCTCGGGTGGACGTACAGAGCATCTCAAGATGAGACACGCCGTGTCCCGATGGGGGGCACGGCGTGTGCGGTGGGTCGCTTGGGCGAGGGGAGGGTCAGTCTTCCGCGCCCTCCGTCAGATAATCGTGCGCCAAGACGAGGAAGGTGCCGGAGGTCCACGTGAGGGTGGGGTCACGGAGGGGGCGGCCGGTGGTGGCCTCGAAGTTTTCGGCGAATCCGGAGGTCAGGCAATTGTCGCAGAAGCGCCGGGCGATTTCCTTGGCGAGGGCTTTTTCGCCGCAGGCGTCGAGCGCGTCCACAATGATCATGGTGCTGGGCGCCCACACGGGCCCGCGCCAATAGCCATCCGCTTGGTAGAGGGGGCTTTTGGCGTTTTCCGAGGCCACGCCGCAGACCACGAGCCACTCGCCTTCGCGTTTGAGCTGAGGGATGAGGCGGTCTCGGATGTCTTGGGGCAGGCGTTCGCCGAGAATCAGCGGAATGAAGCGCATCAGGCTTTGGCTGCGCTTGTTCTGTGCGCCGGTCTTCACTTGGCGGGCGAAGAAGCGCTCGCCGTCCCACAGATTGTCGAGCAAGGCTTTGAGCATGGCTTTGCTTCGCGCCGTCCACTGCTCCGCCTCTTGCGGCTTGCCGAGCTCTTGGGCCAGCTTGGCCATTTCCTCCATGCCGAGGACGAGGTAGGCGGCGAGGTCGGGGCTTTCCACGGGCAGGATGCCATCGAAGAGGGTGGTGTTGTCCCAGCCCGAATCGTTGCCGTGGGAATATTCGGCCAAGCCGTTGCGGTCGGAATCGCGGGTGTTCAGCCACGACAGCATCTGCTTGCCGATATGGTCATAGGCATATTCCAGCTGGGCGCGGCTGAGCTGCATGTGCTTGCGCATTTTTGCGAGGGTCCAGCCATGCACCGGGGGCTTTGTGTATGCCCAAATGTACCCGCAATACGCGCTCATCACGTCGGGCAGGGCTCCGGTTTCGGGATTCTGATGGTCGTAGGGGAAGACGAATTGGTCCCAGGCCAAATCCGGGAGGCCGTAGGCCAGCGACATGGCGCTGAAGCAGTGATCCCAGCTCCAGATGTGCGTCATCGTGCGCTTTGACACCGCCAACACCCGCCGCTTGAAAAGCCCCCGCGGTTCATAGACGCACGACCAATTGATATAGGCCGCGAGTTGGCGTCCCGGTTCGTACTTTGGCGCGACCTTGGGCGTCCCGTCCAAAAAGGCACGATAGGAGGCTTCGCTCCCCTCAACGCTTTCGGCATAGGATTTGCGCGCGTCGAAGGAGGGTTGCCGCTCGTAATGCTCGAGGATGACCTCCACTTCCCCTGTGGCATCGCCCGAGAAGGTCAGTGCGCCGTCTTTCAGCTCCGCAGTTCCCTTGCGCAGGGCAACGGCCATTCGGCGCTTTTCAAGCACCCACCGTCCACAAGCGCCTTCGGCGACCGTGAAGGCCTCCCCTTTGTGGCAGGGCGTCAGCCGAAGATTTTGGTCTTTCGTGCGGAGGTGCAGCAACTTTGGCGACTCAAAGGCCGCGCCCACCTCGCCCCGTTCCGTGCGGCCGGTGAGTTCCGCCGGGGTGCCTACGTAGCGGACGGCAAGGGGCTTTCCTTCCCACAGCGGTTCCACCCGCACGGCATCTTTCAGCCCCCACCATTGGTCGGAGGCCAAATCGCTCACAAACAACCGCTCGTTGCCTGCCCTGTCCACCGTGGAGTAGAGCGACATGAAGGCGCCGTAGGTGCTGAAGGCATCGCGGCTGACCTTAAAGGTGGGCAGGGGCGCTTTGGCATCTGCCGTGACGGCCTGCAACATGAATCCGCAGAGAAGGAGGGGAATCAAACGGCATCGCATGGGTGGCTCCTGTTCGGGTGTCGTTCGGTGGGCGCGGGGTGTCTCCCGGCGCTTCGGACGTTTTGTAGTAGAGCACAGCCGGGGCGGGATTGCAATAGGGCGTGTCGCGCCGCGTCCATTGGCAGCAGGACATGACAGGTGCCGATTCCCCGAAAAGCCCTTTCGGGCCGCATGTTTCGGTGTGCGGATGGGGGGTGTGCACGGTTGTGCACACTTTGGGGGAAAGTGACGGAAAGGATGGTTTTCCCTCTTGCATACTTTCTTCAAGGTTTGTATAATCCCCGCCATTTCCG
Source organism: uncultured Lentisphaeraceae bacterium (assembly GCA_949282555.1). GTDB lineage: Bacteria > Verrucomicrobiota > Kiritimatiellia > RFP12 > DVOR01 > Spyradenecus. The sequence continues at coordinate 41,318 of CASDPK010000018.1, forward strand.
ACCCGAAGAGGGACCATTATGAGACGATCGAAAGAAGAGGCGATGGAGACGCGCAGAGCCATTCTGCGCGTGGCATTGGATTGTTTTTCGACGCGGGGTTACGCGCTGACGACCTTCAACGACATCGCCTCGCGCATCCATCTCACGAAGGGTGCCGTCTTTTGGCATTTCAAGAGCAAGGAAGAGCTTTTGGCGGAGCTGATCGTGCAGGTGCACGAGGCGTATAACCCCTTGGAAGGGGTGGAACAAGCCAAAACGCTGGAGGATATCCGGCGGGCCTTCCTTGATTGGGCGCAGCTGTTGGCCTCGGATGCGGAGCAACGGCGGTTCATGCTCTTTGTGATGAGCCGGGTGGAGTGGAGCGAGGCGCTGAAGGAAGGGCTCAGCAAACGTTTGGACCGGACGGCGATCTCGAGCCCCTTTGACCGCCTGGAGGTGTGCTTGGCGCGCTTGCGGGCGGAGGGGGTGTTCGCCTCCCCGCTTTCGGATTGCCAGATTGCGTCGCTGCTGTTCTCCACGTTCTTTGGCATTCACCGCGAGGCGTGGTTGCACAAGCGCGATTTGGATGTGTCGGCGACGATTGCCGCAGGATTGGATTTCGTTCTTCAAGGACTCAGGAGTAAATGACCATGCAAGAGACGACCGTTGAGACCCAAGGGCAGAAGCCCCGCAGTGCCGTGGCAGAGACCATTGGCTTGCTGTTGAGCGTGATTGTGGCCTTCGGGCTGGGGTGGTTCGGGAATGTGCTTTACGCTCGTTCGCAGGCCGACAAGCGCCAAGCCGAAGAAGCGCAGGCGCAGGCCGCCGCCATGCGTGAGCGCCCCGTGACCGTGGAAACCGCAAAGGCCACGATGAAGGAGATCACCTCCCCGCAGAGCTTCATGGGGCACGTGGAGCCCATCCAGGACGTGGATCTGCGCGCGCAGATTGAGGGCACCATCGCTGAGGTGGCTTTCAAGGAAGGTGCGATGGTAAAGGAGGGCGACTTGCTTTACCTTATCGATCCGCGCGTGTATCAGGCCAGGGTGGAGCAGGCCAAGGCCACGCTCGCCAAGGCCAAGGCCGCCAGCGAGAACGCCGACCGCTACTACGCCCGCATCAGCAAGGTGGACAAGCGCTCCGTGACGGAGGCCGAGGTCGATCAGGCCTATGCGAACATGCTCGAGGCCCGGGCCGCGATCGCTCAGAGCGAGGCCGATCTCGCCAGCGCGGAGATCAATTTGGGCTACACCCGCATCACCGCCCCCATCAGCGGGCGCATCGGTCAGAGCCTCCTCAAGAAGGGTGACTATGTGGCGCCCTCGATGGGGACGCTCGCCCGCATCGTTCAGACGGACCCCGTGCGTGTGGTCTTCTCGCTCCCCGACAAGGACTTCCTGCGCGGACAGGCGCTTGTCGAGAAGGGCGGCCAGCCGGACAAGGCGATCCGCGCGCAGATCCGTTTGGCCGATGGCACGCTCTACTCGGAGGTGGGCAAGGCCGACTTCGTCAGCAACGAGATGAACGCCGCGACGGCTTCGATCCCTGTCCGTTACAGCTTCGGCAACCCCAAGCAGCTGTTGATCCCGAATGCGTACGTCACGGTTCTGCTCAGCGAGGCCCAGCCCAAGCGGGCGCTCACCGTGCCGGCGAATGCCGTGTTGGCGAACGCCACCGGCGACTATGTTTACATCAACGAGAACGGCAAGGCCGCCCGCCGTGCGGTTCGCCTTGGCGCCCGCCTCGAAAATGTGGTGGAGGTCATTGACGGCCTCAAGGAGGGCGACGAGGTCGTGGTGGATGGCGTGGTGAACGTTTCCGAGGGCGCGAAGCTCCGCATCGTCAATCCCAGTGTCCCTCCGGCGACGGCCGAGACGAAGGATGTCCCGAAGGCGGCGGTTGCCGTTCGCTAAGCCATAGGAAGGATTCAAGCCATGGCAGACAATAGCCATTCAATGAGCCTCGAGGAACTCGAGGCCAATGAGCGGGAGGTCGTCCGGCAGATGGTTGCCGACCTCCCGAACAAGTCGATTTTCTCGCGCATCTTCGTCAAGCGCCCGCGTTTGGCCATCGTTATCGCCATCGTGATGTCGGTGGTGGGTGTGGTGGCCATCAAGGGCTTGCCCATCACGCAGTACCCGGAGGTGACGCCCCCGACGGTGCGCGTGAGTTGTTCGTATCCCGGTGCCAACGCCGTGGATTTGGCCAATACGGTGGCCATCCCCATTGAGTCTGAGATCAACGGCGTGGAAGACATGCTCTACATGTCTTCCTCCTGTACGGACACGGGACGTTATTCGCTGACCATCACGTTCGCGGTGGGTTCGGATCGTGACATGGCCCTTGTGCGCGTGCAGAACCGCGTGGCACAGGCGGAGTCCAAGTTGCCGTCCGAAGTGACGAAGCAGGGCGTGACGGTGGAATCCCGCTCCGATTCCACGCTCGGCTTCATCTCCTTCCAGTCGCCGAGCGGTGAACTGAGCAAGCTGGAGATCTCCGACTACCTCTACTCCACGGTGCGTGACGCCCTCTTGCGTGTCCACGGCGTCGGTGGTTCCGATGTCCATGGCGCGAAGCTGTCCATGCGCATTTGGCTGGATCCTGAGCGCTTGGCGGCGCAGGGGTTGACGGCTTCGGATGTGGCGGAAGCGATTGAATCGCAGAACCTCCAGGCGGCCCTTGGCTCCGTGGGTGCCTCTCCCGTGCTTGATGTGAATGTCCGCGACCGCTTCACGATTGTGTCGGAAGGCCGTTTGAGCACTGTGCGCGAGTTCGAGGACATCGTTGTGCGTTCCGACGATGAGGGCGGCTTGGTGCGCATCCGTGACATCGCTCGGGTCCAACTGGGTGAGCAGAACTATAACAACACGAGTTACTTCAACGGTAAAGAAGCCGTCTCCATGAGCGTTGAGCAGACGCCTGGCACCAACGCCATTGAGGCGATGGACGCCGTGCGCAAGGAGCTTGAGCGTCTGCGCCCGACCTTCCCCGGAGACCTCACTTACACCGTTGCTTACGACTCCACCGAGTTCGTCCGCGTGTCGATTCAGGAAATCGTTTCCACGCTCATCGAGACGTTCGTGCTGGTGTTGATCGTTTGCTACGTCTTCTTGCAGGACGTTCGCGCTACGTTGGTGCCGTTGTGCGCCATCCCGGTGTCGTTGCTGTGTACGTTTGCCGCGTTGAAACTCTTTGGGTTCACCATCAATACCATCTCGCTCTTCGCGTTGGTGCTGGCGATCGGCTCTGTGGTGGACGACGCCATCTGCGTGGTGGAACGTGTCCAGCACCATATGGACAAGAATGGGTTGGATCGGAAGACCGCGACGTTGCTATCGATGAGCGAGATCACCGGCGCACTCATCGCCACCACGTTGGTGTTGCTGGCCATCTTCGTGCCGGTGGGCTTCGTGGGCGGCATCACGGGCCGCATCTACTCGCAGTTCGCGGTCACGATGTCCATGGCAATCGTCTTCTCCACGGTGAACGCGCTGACGCTTTCCCCGGCCATTTGCGCGACGATTCTGGGTGTGCCCAAAGCGCATACCAAGATGTGGGACCCGTTCACGTGGTTCAATATGGGGCTTGATTGGTTGCGCCGCCGTTACGCCACCATTGCGAAGTTCCTCGCGGCCCGCCGCCTCCTTACGCTGATGTGCCTGTTGATCGCCTGCGCGGCCGTTGCGGTGAGCTATCAGCGCACGCCTACCGCCTTCATCCCGCAGGAAGATCAGGGCGTGGTCTTCGTGGATGTGGCGTTGCGCGAAGGCACCAACCGTGCCGTCACTGACCGCTTCCTCAAGCGCGTGGAGGAGGAGATTCGCGCCATCCCCGGCGTGAAGAGCACGATGGCGGTGGTTGGCTGGGCAATGCTCTCGGGCAATGCGGAAAGCACCGGCATGATCATTGTCTCGCTAAAGCATTGGAATGAGCGTCCGGACGCTTCGCAGTCCGCCGCGGCCATTCAGCGCAAGATCATGGAGATTGCCTCCCGCTTCCATGAAGGCAAACTCGTGGCGATGGTGCCGCCCGCGATTCAGGGCCTTGGAGCAACCGGTGGCATGGGCTTCTTCTTCCAGTCGCTCTCGTCCACGGATCCTGAGGTCATTGAACGCAACCTGAGAGCCTTCTTGGGATCGCTCAATGAGGCGGTGGAGATTTCCAATCCCTTCTCCCCCTACACGGCCGGAACGCCGCAGATCGACCTCAAGGTGGATCGCACGAAGGCTGAGGCCTACAAGGTTCCGGTGAGCACGTTGTATTCCACGTTGCAGAGCTATCTTGGCTCCTACTATGTGAACGACATCAACCTTGGCACGCAGGTCAACCAAGTCGTCGTCCAGTCTGACTGGGCGGGCCGTGCGACGCCGGATGATATTGGTCGGCTCTATGTCAGGAGTTCCGAAGGGCAGATGGTACCGGTTTCCGCGATGGTCTCCTCCTCTACGACGGGCGGAACCCGCAACTATTCCCGCTTCAACCTGTTCCCCGCGGCGAAGATCAATGCCGAAGCGGCTCCGGGCTTCTCGTCCGGTGAGGCGATGGCGGCCGTCACCCGCGTGGCACAGCAGACCCTGTCTCGGGATTTCAGCTTCGCATGGACGGACCTTTCGTATCAGGAAGCCTCCGTGGAGGGGCAGACCGGCATCCTCGTGGCCGCGGCGTTCCTCTTCGGTTACCTCTTCCTCGTGGCGCAGTATGAGAGCTGGACGCTTCCGCTCCCCGTGATGACCTCCATCTCGGTGGGTTGCGTGGGCGCTTTCCTCGGCATCATTCACCGCGGGCTCTCGCTCTCGATCTACGCGCAAGTGGGTCTGTTGCTGTTGGTCGCCCTGGCGGCCAAGAGCGCCATTCTCATTGTCGAGTTCGCCGCTCAGCGTCGTGAACAGGGCCTCGGGATTGTGGATGCCGCCGGTGAAGGCGCGAGCGAACGTCTCCGCGCCGTGCTCATGACGGCGTTGACCTTCGTGCTGGGCGTGATCCCGATGGTGTACGCCACGGGCGCCGGCGCCGCCAGCCGCAACCACATCGGTGTGACGGTCTATTACGGCATGATCGCCGCGACCACCGCCGGCCTGCTCATGATCCCTGCGCTCTACTCGCTCTTCGAGAAGATGCGCGAAAGTTCCTACGCCCTCGTCGGCAAATCCCATCAGAAGGAGGAGACCAAATGAAGAGCTCCACCCTTGCTCTCGGCGCGTTGTTGGCGCTTGTGGGGTGTACGGCCCTTGGGCCGCGCTATGAAGAGCGCCCCGTGGATGATGTGCTCGCCAAGGCTTCCGTGACGGAGGATATGCGCCCGGACGCCCTGCCTGCGGTCGCGGCCACCCCCTCTGCCAGGGTTGACGACTGGTGGGGCCATTTCGGCGACGATGCGCTCACGCGTTTGATCGCCAAGGCGTATGAGGCCAACCGCACCCTCTCCGCGGCGCGGGCCAATCTTGCCGCCGCCAAGGCCGCTTGGCGTTACCAGCGCGGCGCGTTGTGGCCCAGCGTGGATTTGGGCGCAGGCCTTGACCGCCAGCGGACCTCCGAAAACGGCCTTTCCGGGCGTCGCCGCTACACCGACTACAATCTCGCCGGCTCCGCTTCGTGGGAGATTGACTTCTTTGGGCGGCAACAGTTCTTGACCGATGCCGCCGAGGCGCAGGCACAGGCTTCCGAGGCGGACCTCAAGGCGATGTGGGTCTCCGTTTCCTCCGAGCTGGCCACGGCCTATCTTGAGCTGCGCACGCTTCAGGGACGCCTCATGGTGGCCGAGGACAATCTCCGCATCCAGCAGGACAACTATGACCTCTTGGCGGACCGCGAACGCGGCGGCCTCACGTCCGGCCTCCAGAAGTACCAGGCGGAATATGACCTCCGCAACACCGCCGCCTCGATTCCCAGCCTCAAGGCCCAAATCGTCTCCGCAGAGAATGCCATTGCCATCCTCTGCGGTGTCACGCCCGGCACCCTGCCGCCTGAAGTCGTGACGCCTCCCCGGACCGATGCGCCTTCCGAGGATTCCGCAAAGCCCAAAGGGTTGCGTCCTTCCGGGATTCCTCAGGCCGACGCCATCCTGCTCCAAGGGGGCATCCCGGCCGATGCCATCCGCCGCCGGCCTGACGTGATTGCCGCCGAGCGCCTGCTCAAGGCCTCCGTGGACACGCTCGGAAGCGCAGAGGCTGAGCGGTATCCGACCGTCACGATCTCCGGAACCATCGGCTTGGACTCCTTGAAGTTCGGCGATCTCTTCGATTGGGACAGCCACTTCTACAACTTCGGCCCCGGTATCACCCTGCCGATTTTCCGCGGTGGGCAGATCATGGCCAACATCGAAATCAAGACCGAGGAGCAGAAAGCCGCCCTCGCCGATTACGAGAACACGGTCCTCACCGCCCTCGGTGACATCCGCACGGCGCTCTCGGGCTATGTGCAGGAACAGGAGCGCTTGGGGCAACTCCGGCGTGGCGTTCAGGCGGCCCAAACGGCCTATGAGATCGCGTACAACGCCTACACCGGCGGCACGGGCGATTTCTTTGACGTGCTCGATGCCCAGCGTCAGCTTCAGGCGCTCGATGAATCCCGCGTGATCAGCGAAGGCACCATCGCCCAGAATCAGGTGGCCCTGTACAAGGCCCTCTGTGGCGGGTGGGATGGCCCGGAAACGTCCGAGACCGCTCAGACGCTCTTCGGGAAACAACAGGAATCCCAGGCGGAGCCTCTGCTTGCCCCGCTCGCGGCTGAGGAGGCTTCGGCGCCCTCTTCCGCGCAACAGTAAGCGCGGCGATTGGATTCGCAAGGCCTTCCCTCGCAAGGGGAAGGCCTTTTCTTTGATTCCCGCAACCAAACATTGAGCCGCCCGGGAGGGCGTCCCGAGCGGCTCAAGTTCGCGTGAAGGGCGTGGAATCAGCGGAAGGTCAGCAACGCACCGCAGGCGATGACCCACAGCGCCAAGATGGCCAACATCCCCGGGTCGCGGGTGAAGACGTGCTCGGGCGCTCCCCCCTTGCGCTCCCCATACGTGAGCCGGAGATGGCGGAAGATTCCGAGCATCACGAGCGGAACGGTATAGACCAAGCGGTCCGTCCCAAAGTTGGCGATCGTTTCGGTGGCGAGGGTGTAAAGCGCGTAACACGCGATGGTGGCGGAGGCCACGAGACCGATCTCCAAGTCAAGAATGCGCGAATCGGCGGCCGAGGGGGGCGGAAGGTTCTTGAGGAAGTGCGCGCTGCGCCGCTTGCAGAGGGCCACAAATAGGGCCACGAGGAAGACGCAGAGCAACAGCCACGGCGAGAGACGGACGGCCGCCAAGGCCGCGCCTGCCGCCGCACGAAGCACGAATCCCGCCGCCACGACCATGGGGCCAACCCCTTCCAAGCGTCGCGCAAGGAAGGTGTAAAGGGGCTGGAGCGCCGCGTAGGCGAGCACGAGCGCCGGGAACCCCCAGCGGCCCGTGAGGTGGCCCATCCATCCGGCGAGGGCAAGGCCGCCGAAGAGGCACAGCACGAGCAACACCGAGGCCGCCCCCACGGAGACCTGACGCGCCGCGATGGGGCGCCCTTTCTTGAGCGGATGGGCGGCGTCGGCACGCCGATCGGCGAGGTCGTTCACCACATAACCCGCCGCGGAAATCAGGATGAAGGCGACGATCCCAAGCCCCAGCATTTCGGCCACGCAGAGCGGATGCTGGCGCACGAGGGCCTCAAAGGGCGCCTTCACGCCGCCGACATCGATCATCTGCCCCCGGTCGAAGAAGGCAAAGAAGGGCGCGGCAAGCAGGATCAGGTTCTTGGCCCACTGTCCGGGGCGCAGGCAGCGCAACAGCTGGAGCGGGCGATTGGTGTAAAGCGCCTCACATCCCTCATGGTCGGACCAATCGGCGCTTTCGCCGAAGGCCCGGGCGGCGCTTTTGCGGGGTTTCGCCGAGCGGTGATAGACGCGCCCGGGCTTGTTCTGTCGGTTTTCTGGCATGATAACCCATCCGGTAAGGTTGTTGGGAAGGCATGAAACGGGGTGCGGGGCGCGAGGCCCCGCACGTGCCGTCAGTTCTCCTTGATGCTCATCAGGAACTCTGCGTTGGAGCCGGTGAGGCGCATCCGCTTGAGCACCACGTCCATGGCTTCGCTGGGGCCCACGGGCGTGAGCACCTTGCGCATGGCCCAGATGCGGGAGAGCTCGTCGGGATGCAGGAGCAGATCTTCCTTGCGCGTGCCGGACTGCTCGATGTTGATGGCCGGATAGATGCGGCGGTCGGAGAGGGCGCGGTCGAGGCGGAGCTCCATGTTGCCGGTGCCCTTGAACTCTTCGAAGATCACATCGTCCATCTTGCTGCCGGTCTCAATGAGCGCGGTGGCCAAGATGGTGAGCGAACCGCCGTGCTCAATGTTGCGCGCCGCGCCAAAGAAACGTTTGGGCTTGTGCATGGCATTGGCGTCGAGGCCGCCGGAGAGGATCTTGCCGGAATGCGGGGCGGCGGTGTTGTAGGCACGCGCCAAACGGGTGATGGAGTCGAGCAGGATCACCACGTCCTTGCCGCTCTCCACCTTGCGCTTGGCCACCTCAATGACCATTTCGGAGACGGCGCAGTGGCGCTGGGGCTCCTCGTCGAAGGTGGAGGAGAAGACCTGCGCCTTCGTGTTGCGCTGCATGTCGGTGACCTCTTCGGGGCGCTCGTCGATGAGCAGCACCATGAGCTCCACCTCCGGATAATTCGCGCTGATGGCGTTGGCGATCTTCTGCAGAAGCACCGTTTTGCCCGTGCGCGGCGGCGCCACGATGAGCCCGCGCTGGCCGAAGCCCACGGGCGCGAACAGGTCGATCACGCGCGTGGCCAGCTCGGCCTTGTTGGTCTCCAGCAGGATGCGCCGATCCGGGAAGATCGGCGTGAGGTATTCGAAGTGGGCAATGCGCTTGGCCTGCTCCACAGGGAGGCCATTGACCAAAGAGACGCTTGCCAGCGCGAAGAATTTGTCACGGTCGCGCGGTTCGCGCACCGGCCCCTCCACCACATCGCCCGTGCGCAGGCCGTGGCGGCGGATCTGCTGCTGGCTCACATAAATGTCCTCCGGGCATTGGAGGTAGTTGTTCGCCGCGGAGCGCAGGAAGCCGTAACCCTCGCCGATGGCCTCCACCGTGCCCGTGGCGATGACCGTGCCCTTCCGGCGCAGATACACCCGGATGAGCTCCATCATCACCTCGTGACGGCGCAGGTTGATGGCGTCCTCCGCGCGCTCGGGCGGCAACATCGCCACCAATTCCTCAAAGGTCTTCCCTTCCAGCTCCAGCAGACGCAAGGGCGGGGCGTCCGGCGGCAACGGCTCGTAGGCGGGCACCGACGCGGCGGCGTTTTCTTGGGGGCCATTCCCGCCCCGCCCACGTTTCCGCTCCCAACGGTTTTTCCGGTTTTCCCAACGGCTCTGGCGCGGGCTTTCGGCCGACAAATCGGCTTCCGTCGGCTCCGGGGGCTGCCGCACGGGGGCGGCGGGAAGCGGCTCCGGTTCGGACTCCGGAAGCGCGGCCGCCATCTCGGTGGTGATGTCGGGAGGGGGAACGAGGGAGGGAATGGCCGCCGTCTCGGGCGTGGGCACCATCGTCCGCTCTTCCGCCGCGGATTCAAGGGTGGGGGGTGGCTCGGGG
>CASDPK010000019.1 GCA_949282555.1 uncultured Lentisphaeraceae bacterium
GCAAAGCGTCCCTTCGCCAACAATGACGGTCGCACCCGCGGCAATCGAAACGGACTGCGCACTCCCTGGGGAAAGTGTGAGCGTCTCACCCTTTGCCGGAGCCATAAGCTTCGCCGTAGACGTCACGGCGATCGTGGCATTTCCGTTTGCCCCAGACAGCACACCACTTCCTGCGAGCGTTCCCTCGATCGTCACAGGGAGTCCACCCTTGTCGAGAGAACCCGCGAGCTCAAGCGTCGCCGAGGCGCCCACCCTCAGCGTGGCATCAAAGCGAAGATCGCCCACGTTGAGCGTACCTTCCGTCACCTCCAAGGTTCCCCAGCCGTTCCCGGCACCTGAGACATTGGACGAAAGCGTAACCGTTCCCTTTCCCGTCTTTTTCAACGTGATGTTACTTGGGATGGTGAGGGGCGCCGAAACAGAGAGATGAGCGCCTTCGCCTGCCAGAAACTCCGGAGTGCCATTGTTGATTCGGATGGCGTTTCCCGTGATGGAAGCGTTCGCACCAGCTTCCACCTCCACGATGGCGCTGTTGTGCAGGAGGAGGAAGTTCCCCGCCGCGGAGTTGCGCAGTTCGCCGCCGTTCCTCAGGAGGATGCGCCCGGAGAGGGTCTCGTTGGCATCCCGCGTCTTCTCCAGCACACCGGCAACCTCCGCGATCGTCACGGTGTTCGCATGCGACCATCCAACCAAATCATTGGCGTCCAAGACAAGGTGTGCGCCGGAAGCGACGGTGAAAGAGGGTGTCCCATTGAAATTGGCGCCGTTGCTAGAATTTGTTTTGGTCAACGTCATTTCACCAGTCTGCACCACGTAGGAGGGGAGCACAGAGGAGGCGTCTGTTATATCCAGCGTGAGGGCATCGGTGCCGGTCTTGACCAGCGTGCCGGCGCCGGTGGGGGCGGCATCGATGGCGCCCTGCGCAATGGAGAGGGTACCATCCACGGTGGCCGTACCGGCCTCCAACCTTCCGCTGAAGATGGCCGAGGCCCCTTTCGCCACCGTGAGAGCCCCGGTGGTGATCGTCTCACCCGTGAAGGTGAAGGCGTTCTTCGATACGATCAGACCCAGCGGAGCGACCGTTTCGCCCACGGTCACCGTCGCTTCCGTGGCACCCTCTGAAAGCTCTCCGAAGGCGACCGTGTCCCCATCGACAAAGGGAGTCGCAACGTTCTTCCAAGCGGAGGCATCGGACTTGTTCCAAGTGCCGGAGGTGGCACCTGCCCACGTCAATGTGGAGGCTGGGCGAACCCAAATCTCAATCGTTCTCACGCTGTAAGCGGCGGTACTGAGCGTGGGAAACGCAGACGTGAAGATACTCGTCAACGATGCTGTTTGAGTCCCCGTGCTGTACCCTTGATGGTTGGCGAGATCCCCCAGCGTGATCTCATCGTCACCCTCGGATTCCGACGCCCAGCGGCTATACGAGAAGAGCGTCGAAGCCGGCATCCCGCTGTCGGCACGCCCTACGCCTTCTTCGTAAAGGCGGAAAATCTGCATCGCGCCGTAGCCATAGGCGGTGGCGCCATATGCCGTGTTCCAATCGTAAATGTTCCCAAGGGAGGCAGGATGGGCGGCATCGGCGGCACCGGTTGTGATGTCGTTGGGGGTGAATTGCAACAACCCCTCCACGCCGTCCTCCGTCACATTGTCAATTCCAGGGACATTCGACGCCACGCGGAGATTCGAGACCTTGACGCGCAGGCTGGTGGTGGGCAGCCCCAAAGCATCCATCGTGAGCAGGGCACCCGGTGCATCCATGGAAACCCACAGGTGCCGCAGCGCGCCATCCGGACGAGCCAAGGTCACATAGTAGCCCAAGCGATCGAACGCCCTGACGCTTGCGGCCTCGTCCGTCACCGTGAAGGCGGCTTTGGCCTCTTCCTCCGTATGCCACCCGCCCTTCAATGGCACCGCAAGCGTCTTGACCTTCACATAACCTTCCGTCGCCTCCTGCCCAACGCGGCTTTCGGCCGTCGTCGCCTTGGCCGTGAATGTGCGCATCTGCCCAGCCTTGCCCACCGTCACCTCCGCGCCATCCGTCAACGGCTCTGAGAGCGTCAGCGTCACGCGGCGGCCATCGGCGGAGAGCGTGCGCTCGGAGACCTCCGCCGCCGTGCCGCTCGCCGTGACCGTGACGCCGTCCGTTCCCTTTTGCTGGCGGTTGAAGACCACCGTCACCTTGTCCATCGCGCCGGCCGTCTGGTAGGCATCCACGATGGCCTCGGCGTCCTTGAGGCCGCCTTGATCGCCGCGCAGGGTCTTGATGGCCTCCAGCCACACCGCCGCCATGCGGTCATAGCCCGCCTGATTGGGGTGGATGTCGTCCAGGAAGTAGGCGGCGTTGTTCTCTGCGGGAAGCGCATCGTACATACTGGCCATCATCACCTTGGCATTCTCGCCGAAGACGGCCTTGCCCGCCTCGTTCAGCGTGCCCAGCACGCAGTTCACCGACTCGCCGTTGACCGTGAGGGTGGATTCCGCCGTCGTGAAGAGACTCTTGATGTGCGCATTGTAGGTGGCCACATAAGTCGTCATGTTCGTTCGGTCGCTTCGGGGCGGCGTGATGGGGGAAACGATGAACCACGTGTTCGGCCGCATCGCGACCATGGTCTTCACGAGCGCCTTCCAGCGCTCGAAGACGGTGGCCGCGCCGGCGGTGACGGCCTCCGTCCCTTGGTTCTCGTTGATCCAGTCATTCGTGCCGATCATCAGCGTGACGGCGTCCGGGTAGCCCGCCTGCTCCAACCAGTTCGGCGCGCCCTGCAGGTAACCGCCGCGGCCACCGACCGTCTGCACGCGGTGGCTGCTCATGCCCAAATGGTTGCGGCAATCCTCGTTGGCGATGGTGTCGCTGTTGAGGATGCGCGCGCCGACGAAGCGCGGGCTCATGCCGGCGGCCATCATCCGCTCGGCCAAGGCCTTGCGGTAGCTCGCCGTGCTCCCCAGACCCTCGGTGATGGAGTCGCCCATCGGCATCACGATGAAGTTGTCCTCCGTCCGGTTCACCGTCACGGAGAGGCCCGTCTCATCCGTGGTCACGGTGACGAAGTCGGGCTGTTTGCCTAGGTCGCCCCACGAGAGGGTCACGTTCCCCCAATCGGGGGTCACCCCCTCGGTGAAGGTGATGAGGGAAGCATACGCGGCGTTCGGCGCGGAGCAAATCGCCGAGAGATCAATGGTTTGCGGCAAGGCGGAGAGCCGTATGGGCGTTGTCCCGTCCAGCGTCAGCGTCCCGCTCACCAAGAGCGAGCCGTTTTCGCCGAAGGTCACGGGAACCTTCCGCAGGTCGAGATTGGGGATGGAGAGCGTTCCATCCTCCACGGTCAGGGTGCCTGCCATCGTTAGCGTCTTGCCCAGAGCCAACGTGCCGCCGCCGGAAATGGTGACCGTGGCGCCGCTCGCCACCGCCGCCTCTTCTTGAATCGTAAAGGTCTTCCCCTCGTCGATCACCACCGACACCGGCCCATAGAAGGTGGTCGTGTCCGGGTTTGCCGTGGAGACCCGATTGACCGTGAAGTCCTCATGGAAGACAAACGCCGTTGCCCGAGGGGACGAGGAGCGATCCCCCAGCCCCAGCGTGCGCGTGCTGTCTGTTAACGATGCAAACGAATATCCCTTGGCGCCGGGCTCCACAACGAGGCCACCCAAGTCAAAGGGCGCGAATTGGGCATCCAGTGCGCCCACAAAAACACCATCTCCAGGCGCTTCAGGCGCGGCAAAGCGCAAAATCCGTCCGGGCGCGACGTAGGAGGTTTGATTACTGGCGAAGACTTGCCACGTGATGCTGCTCCCGCCGTCTTCGGCAAAGGCATAGCGCGGGGTCGTCTTCCACGGCCCATTGTGGAAGAACCCGGAAGTGCCTTGCCACGTGTAGACCGCATCGTCATCCGCGAACCAAGTCAGCTCCGCGTCGGTCGGCGCTCCACGGTAAATCGCCACGGCCAAAAGCTCGAAGTTCAGGCCCCCGGAGGTTCCGTTGTTGGTGTTCCCGAAGAAGACGCGCTGGGCGTTAAACGCACTGCTCTGCAACCCTCCCCACGTGCCCAGCGTCGTCACCTCAGAGGCAGTCACTGTTTTGACCACAACGCCGCTGCTGGTATAGCTGGTCGCAAGGACGGTCACGCCTGCCCCAGCCAATGTGTCGACCGAGCGGGCCACATTGTTGTTGTTGCTCCAAATGGCGTTATTCCAAATGCCCTTGACAGTGGCGGTGCCGGCTGTTTTGTCGATGGTGTCAAGCGCGGTCCCGATGGTGCTCCCCACACAACACAGAGGTTTCCCCGTGGCGGTGCCGACGTTGCGCACGACCATCACCACCGTGAAGGGGTTGCCGTTGTACCCTAGGTCGAGATTCCTCCCGAAGTCAATGCGGGGGGCGGCGGTGGTGCCGGTAAAGAGGGTCCCCCCCCCCCCATTGACGCTGGCCTCGCCGGCCAATTTGAAGCGCCAAGCGCCGCCATCGATGTCGTTTTGCGTGGAAGAGACCTGCGGCGCAAGACCTTCTGCCGCGTCCGCCCCGGTAAAATCCGTCCACATGGCCCATGGGGCCGCCGCGCAAACGCCCACCCAAAGAACGGTTGCGCACATCGCCACAAGCATCCTATGAATCCGTTTCATGCCCTTTTCCCTTTCACGATATCCATCCCGAGAGCCGGGACTCCCCCGCTCTCCACATTGATTCGAGGATAACATGCCCCTTCCACTCCCTCAAGGCCTTTGGCGAAACAGGGCAAATCGTGCGAACCGGGGAGGCTCCGTATCCCGGCGCGGGATACGGAGCCTCGCGCCTTGAGATGCAGAGCATCCCGAAAAGGAGGGTGGGGCTTTGGTATACTTTGGGCATTATGTTTTACTTTCTCAGCGACCTTCTCCGGGAGTTTTGGGGGCCGTTTCGGCTTCTGAAATCCCACGTGGTGATGATGGGCGGCGGCGCCTTGCTGGCGGCGGCGCTGGTGTGGTGGTTTTTGCCGAGGTTGGCGCGGCGCCTGCCGACGGATCGCGGCAAGGCGGTGACGGCGGCCGACGGCAAAACGGTGGCGGTGACGGGCGGCGCGGCCTCGGCCGGGAAGCCGACGGGGGCGGGTTTCCCCATGGCGTTGCTCATGCTCCCGGCGTTGGCGCTCTTCTTCCCAATCTATGCGTGGGAATCGCTGTGGGATTTGGGCGTGGTGCTCTGCGTTTACCTCTGCATGCTCTCGGGGTGGCTGGATGACCGCGCGGACATCCCGTGGGGCGGCCTGCGCAAGGGCCTCTTCGATGCGGGAATCGCGCTGTTGGCGGCCTTCCTGCTCTGCCGCGGCCACGCCATGCCCACGTGGTGGCCCTTCATCCGCGCCGAAACGCTGATGCCCGTGTGGCTCTATGTGCCGGTGGCGGGGGCGCTCCTCTTCGGGGCGATCAACACGACCAATTGCTCCGACGGCATCGACGGGTTGGCGGGGTTGCTCACGCTGCTCTCGCTCACGGCGTTGGCGGGCCTGCTCTACGTGGTGGTGGGCCACAGCACGGTGGCGGATTACCTGCTCATCCCGCACAGCAATTCGGCGGCGAAATGGGCGGTGCTCGTGAGCATCTTCATCGGCGGGATGGGCGCCTACCTGTGGTACAACTGCTACCCGTCGAGCCTGCTGATGGGTGACGCGGGGTCGCGGATGTTCGGCATGGTCATCGGCGTGGCCGCGCTCGCCACGGGCAATCTGTGCGTCATCTTCGTGGTGGCGCCCATGCTCCTGATCAATGGCGGCTTGGGCCTTGTGAAGCTCGCCGGGCTGCGTCTGCTCCGGCTGGCCGGGCACCCCGTGGCGCGGCCGCTCCCGGGCGAACGCCCCACCCCGCTCCAGCGGCTCTTCTTCACCTTCACCTTCCCGCTGCATGACCACTGCCGCAAGACGCTGGGGTGGTCGGGCCAACAGGTGGTGGTGCGCTTCCTGCTGTTGCAGGCCCTGCTCCTGCCGATTCTCTTCCTGCTCTTCATCAAGGTTCGCTGATGCGCCGCGCCCTCCTGATTGCCCTCCCGCTCGCCATCGTGGCGCTGGCGCTCGACCAAGCCACCAAGGTTTGGACGGAGCGTGCCTTCGCCCTCGGCGAGAGTCTGCCGCTGTTGCCCTTCCTCTCCTTCACCTACGTCCGCAACCAAGGCGCGGCGTGGGGGATGTTTCAGGGCGCCCACTACGTGCTGGCCGCCTTTGGCATCGTGGCCGCGCTGGCGATCTGCCTTTTTTGGCGGAAGCTCTTTGGGCCGCACCCGCGCTTCCTTCCGGCGGTGGGGCTCTTGCTGGCGGGCATCGTGGGGAATGTCATCGACCGCGTGCGCCTTGGGTATGTGGTCGATTTCATCCACGTCCACTGGGGTTCCTGGCACTTCCCTTGCTTCAACATTGCCGACAGCGCCATCTGCATTGCCGTTGGCCTGCTGATCCTGCTCCAATGGGAACGGAAGCGCTGAGGCCAATGACCCCTTCCGCGCACGAGCCGCCGCCCGCCTTCCGTTGCCTCGCCGGGGCCACGGCCACCGGCAAGAGCGCCGTGGTCCAATGGCTTGCCGAACGGCACGGCGCGGCCATCCTCTCCGCCGACGCCATGCTCGTCTACCAAGGCATGGACATCGGCACGGCCAAGCCCACCGCCGCCGAACGCGCCCGCGTCCCCTACTTCGGGCTCGACTGCGTCACGCCCGCCGAAACCTTCTCCGCCGCCGCATGGCTGGGCACCGTCCCGCGAACCACCCAAACGCCGCTCTTCGTCACGGGCGGCACGGGGCTTTACTTCTCCGCCCTCCTGCGCGGGCTTGAGCCGACGCCCCCCGGCGACCCCGACGTGCGGGCCCGGTTGGAGGCGCTTGGGGCGGACACCCTCCGCCAACGCCTCATCGCGCGCGGCGCGACCCTGCCGGAGGCCGACTGGGCGAACCCGCGGCGGCTGGTCCGCGCCCTTGAGATTTTGGAGCTTGGCGGCGAACTTCCCAAGAGCTGGGGCGCACGGGCGAAACCGCCGCTCTTGGCCCTCACGTGGGAGCGCTCCGCCCTGCACGCCCGCATCGCGCGGCGGGTGGAAGCCATGTATCGCGATGGCCTCTTGGAGGAGACGGCCGCGCTCCGCGCACGCTTCCCCGTGTGGTCGCGCACCGCCGCGCAGGCCATCGGCTATGCCGAGGCCCTGGCCGTGCTCGATGGGGAACTCACCGAGGCGGAGGCCAAAGAGCGCACCGTCATCCGCACCCGTCAGCTCGCCCGGCGGCAGGAAACCTATCTCCGGCACCAATTCGACATCCGCTGGATTCCCGTGACCGAGGCCGACGACCTTCCCCGTTTGGCCGAGCGCGTCGAGGCCGCGTGGGGCCTGCGCTAAACCTCCGCCCCTGTGCTATACTGCCCGCATGGATGCCATGCGCAAGATCAAGGATCTCCCGGAGGGCGAACGCCCCCGGGAACGTCTGCTCCGCCTCGGCCCGGCGGCGCTCTCCGATGCCGAACTCCTCGCCATTCTCCTGCGCACGGGGGTGACGGGGTGCAACGTCCACGAATTGGCCCTTCGCTTGGCCACGGCCCTCGGCGGTTTGGCGGGTCTGCGCACCTACGATGCCGCCGCCCTCGCCGCCTTCGTTCGGCAGGAGCCGACCCTGCGCGGCATCGGCCCCGACAAGTTGGCGACGCTCCAAGCCGCGCTGGAGGTGGGGGCGCGCGTCTTCCGGCCCTCCGCGCAGGCCCTGCGCAAGCCCCTGCTCCGCGCGGGGCAGGTGGCCGAACTGATGTTCGCGGAAAGCACCCGCTTGGCGCGGGAGGGCTTTTGGGCGATCTTCCTTGACCGCCGCCGCGTGCCCCTGCGCCCGGAGCCCGACTTGCTGACGCTGGGGCTTGGCGCGCAGACGCTCATCGACCCGCAGACGCTCTTCCGCAAAGCGGTGATGTTCGATGCGCACGGCCTCATCCTTGTGCACAATCACCCCAGCGGCGACGTCTCCCCCAGCACGCAGGACGTGGAGACCACCCGTGCGCTCATCGCCGCGGGGCGTGTGCTCGGCATCCCGGTGCTTGACCACGTCATCGTGGGCCGTCCCGACATCTCCCCCTCCTACTTCTCCCTCCGCACCCACGAACTCTGCGACTTCTGACGCCCGACACCATGACGTTGTGTGTTATACTGGCCCCGTTCCCCGAAGGAACGGAAAGGACTGACGAACGATGAGACACGCACTGACCCTCTGCGCCGCCCTGTTGGCAACCCTTGCCGCCGCCGCAATCGACGATGCCGCCGCCGCGAAGGCCGCCATGGAGCATGCCGGCGTGAAAACCGTCGGCCCCCGCGCCCTCTACGTCGCCCCCGACAAGGAGGATGGCCGCTTGATCTACGACGTCCGCTTCCACGATGGCGCGTCGGCCTACAATTATGAGGTCGCGGTCGAGGATGGGCGCATCCTCAAAGCCGAACGCGAGGCCCTCCCCACGCTTCCCGCACAGACCGCACAGGCGGGGGATATCGGCGCCGAACGCGCCAAGGCCGTGGCGTTGGCCGACGCCAAGACGAAGGAGACGCCCCGCCGCGTCAAAGTGGAGCGCGACAGCGAGGATGGCGTTTGGGTCTACGAAGTGGAGTTCCGGGCCGATGGCATGGAATATGACTACGTGATCGATGCCGCCAAGGGCACCATTCTCAAGCGTGAGGCCGAGCCGAAGCGCGGCTTCTTCTGAGCCACGGGTGTTCCCGCAAAGAAGAGGGCGGCGGGCCGATGACCCGCCGCCCCTTTTTGTCGGCCTCAAGGACTCACTTCGGCCAACCGGGGAAGCCGGGCTCCCAATCGGCGGCGTTGTCGCGGTCGGTGCGTGTGCGGCCTTCACGCAACGCCTTGCGGTTCTCGGCCTCAATGGCCGCGCGGAGCTCCGTCTTCCGCAGACGCCACGCATCGAGCGGGCAGGGCTTCCACGGGGCGACGGAGAGCGCAGGGTTCCCGGGGACGGCGGAGAGGCCGCGCCAGTCAATGTCCGGATTCGCGCGGAGGCGCTCAAGCCCCTTCCGAATGAGGGCGATGGCCGCCTCGCGCTTCTCTGCGGGCAGTTTGCGGAGGCCGGGGCTCTTCTCGGGGTTGTCGAAGTAGATGGGCGCAGGCTCACGGCCCGTATGCCCCAAATGCCAGCCGATGCCAAGGGCGGCGTGTTCCTGCCAAGAAAGCGGCGAACGCCCGCCGGGATTCTGTCCGTAATTGGTGGCGTAGTCGCCATAATAGGGCGCATTGAGATCCACCCACTCCATCACGCGGCGCACTTCGGCGGGCGTGAGCAGATCGCGGTGGGCGTCGTCCTGCGTGAGCTTCCGGATCAGCGGGCTGGCGAAGGAACCCCAACCTTTGGCCGGCGAAAACTCCGTCTGCCCGCCGCCGATGGCCCCCAGCAGGTTCCCATGGCGGACGCCCTTGCGGCCGCGGGTTCGCCACAGATCGACGTAGGCGGCATTGAACACCGTGTTCTTGTCGGGCACCAGCGTGAGGCCGCCGGCGGGGGCCTCGTAGCCGTGGCAGGAGACGCACCGGGCGGTGAAGATGGGCTGGACATCGGTGATGAAGTTGAAGGTGGGACGCGCGGCATCGGCCTCCAAGCGGTCCGTCCGTGCGGCAAAATCCATCGTGCGTTTCAGCGGCTTCGCGGGTTTCCCTTGGCTCAGGGCCATGGCGGGGGCGGAGGGCGGAGGCGGCGCAGCCGTGCGGTTTTCGTGGCAGCCCACGCAACTGGCGGCCTCGCCGCTCTGCACCTGCGTGCCCGACCGCATGGACTGGATCATGCGGCCCTCCGCGTCGAGCACCTGAAAGTAGACGAAGGCATCCTGCGGCACCTCGAACCACGCCGAACCGTCGGGATGGATGGGCACCTCGCCCAACACCCGCTTGACCTCGAAGGAATGCCAGTTCACGCCGGGATTCTGCTGGCCTTCGCCAGCCCACTGCTCCTTCTGGGAGATGTAGCGCTTGGGGCAGGATTCCACGATGCGGAGCGTCTTGGCCTCGCCGCGGCGGACGCCGGCCATGTGGGTGCCGATGTAGACATCCTGCACGAGGAAGGAACCGGGACGGTCGGCATAGTCGCGCGCCTCAACGAGCGTGGCCGGCTTCGCGCGCGGGGCGAGGACGGTGGCGTCGAAGGCGCCCAACGGGCCTTTTTCCTCATAGAGCAACGTCTCATTGCCAAAGACATCGAGCAGGAAAAGCCCCGTCTTCTCGCCTTTGCCGGCAAGCTGGCGGCTGGCGAGCAGATATTTCTCGGAGAGCGGCCGGGGGTCTTCGTATTTCAGGCGCATGCGGGTGTAGGCGTCGATGTCATTGGGCGTTCCGGGCTCCCGAATCCGCGCCTTCATCTCCTCCGGCCAAGTGCGGACAATGGGGGCGCGGCCATCCACGCCCTTGGAGCGATCCATCAGCGCAAGCGCACCCCACGGGCGATCATGCGTGGAGGTGAGCGTCATGGCCACGAGGGGCGACCCGGGCACCGCGCGCCCATCCACCGCCGCCCCCACGGGGGAGTTGTTCCCGTAATAGGTGGCGGGGCGGGTGCCGTCGGGGGCGACGGTCCAAAGCCCTTGCGCCGAACCGAAGTCGCGATCGTTGTATTCCCAGCGGTCATAGAGCACTCGGCCATCGGGCAACACGTCCGTGGGCCGCTCGAAGAGCGTGCTGTTGGCGATCTTCACGATCCCCGAACCGTCGGGGTTCATGCGGTAGAGATTGGCGGAGATGTGGCGGTTGCACATCACGTATTTGGGGTCGCGCGTGGAGGCAAAGACGATGCGGCCATCGGGCAGCTCCGTGGGGTCCATGTCGTCCGCCGTCGCCATCCAGGTCAAACGCCGCGGCGGGCCTCCGGCAAGCGGGCGCACGTAGATGGAGGAATTGCCCTTGGGGTCCGGGCGATAGGCGTAAAGCAACGTGGAGCCATCGTAGGACACCTCCAAATCGCGGTAGACGCCGTCGGCATCCTCCTCCAACGTCGTGACCTCCCCCGTCGCGAGGTCAAACGTGCGGATGGCGCCGCCGCCCCGGTAGCGCCCACTGTTGATTTCCCCCTCGGCCGAAGGGAACATCGTGTGCGTGTTGTGGTGGTCGGGCGCATACTGATGGCGCGCCACGAATGCCAGCCGCTTCCCCCGCAAGAGCGGATGGGCCTTCGCGGCCTCCGACGCCAAAGCCTCCACCGCCTCCGGCGGCGCGTTGTCCTTCAACGCCTCGGCCTTCGCCAACAAGGCCTTCCCTTCCGGGAACGCCGCCCCATAGGTTTCGGAGAGATCCCGCAACATCGCGCGAAGCGAAGCCGGCGTCGTCCCCGCGAAACCGAAGAACGCCGCCATGCCCACGCACGCCGCAAGCAAGAAACGGAAAGAGAACGGGAACTGTTTCATGGCGAAATCCTCCTAGTGAAACCGGCTGTGGACAGTATACGGCTTTCCCCGCGCCCCGTCCACCACGTTCCATCCGCCGGGGAGGTTCTGCATTCTCCAGAATGCAGGCGACAAGGCGACAGAAACTAGGGAAGAAACGCCGACAGAGCCTGGTCTAGCGCCATGGCATCCCGCTGCGACTCCGGATCTTCGGCAAAGATGGGCGCCTCACGGGCCAATCGCTCCCGGGCGGCCCGGCAGGCCTCCGCATCCCGACGGTAAAGGGCCACCCACCCTTCCGCAAAGACCGTCTGCGGCACACGCCCTTTGGGATCAAGCTTCCGCACGCGCATGAGGGCTTCCGTGCATTCCTCCCGATTCGCACAGGCCAAGGCCATGGTCAGCGCCACCGCCGCCGGCAACGCCTGAGGATCGGCCGCAACGGCACGGCGCGCCATTTCGACGGACTCCGGAAGGCGACCCAACCGCCGCAAACATCCGCTCTGCGCCACAAAGGCTATCGGATGGATGTCCCCGCCTGCGGCCATCAGCCGCCCAAAATAATCTGCCGCCGCCGCATCGGCCCCCTCGCGCACGCGAATGAGACCCAAGGTGAGGAGGGCTGCGGGCTCGGAGGCGTCGCGGCGGAGCAGAAAAAGTGCATCGGTTTCGGCCGTCGCCCACGCTCCGGCCTCCACGGCCAGCAGAAGCGCACGGGCAAGCAAAGCGGTCTCCGTGGGGCGTTCCACCCATGCGGCGCGAAGATGCCGGGCGGCAAGCGCCGGGTCGCGTTTCGGCCCCGGAGCCTCGGCCAACGCTCCCAACACCACGGCACGATGGTAGGCGGAACCCTCCAGCTTCCGAAGCGTCACGGCTTCCACCCGTGCGCGGTCGCCCAAGTGGATGTCCGCCGTGGCCTGAAGCGTCAGCGCCGCGGGCTCGTTGGGGAACGCGCGCAACGCGGCCTCGGTTGCCGTGCGTGCCGCCTCCCACCGTCCAAGATCCACCAGACAGGCGGCGCGCGCCACCAACAAACGCTCGGCCCCCGAGTGCCCCTCCACGCCTTCCAAAAGGCGGAGGGCCTCCTGCGGCTTTCCCCGTGCCAACAAAAGCCTTGCCAATCCGTGCAGAGCGGGCAGAGACGTCGGATCACGGCGCAACACCTCGCGGAAACAGGCTTCGGTCTGTTTCCATTCACCGCGTCGGCGGTGCCACTCCGCCCGCACCAACCACACCCGCACGGATGGCGATGGCCCCGCCCGCGACAGCAACGCATGAAGGGATTCCGCAAACCTCCCATCCAGAGGATCGCCCGGAAGCAAAGCCAAGAGCTCGTCATTCCGCAGGGGCCCGTAAAGCGCCAACAGCCGTTCCCACGTTCCCCGAGAGCGGCGCCCTTGCGAGACCTCGCGGACAAACGTTTGGAATGACCGCGTGATCTTCTCCGCGCCCACGGAATCGCCGCTCTTCCCACAACGCGCCAAATCGTAGGCATTGAGCAACGCCGGCACGTTCTCCCCGTCAAACGCCAAAGCCTGACGATAGACGCCAAACGCCTCCTCCAAACACCCCGCGTCCTCCAATGCCGCGCCCAGCATATTGGCCATCCGCGACAGATGACGACGGGCCACACTGCGGAAGGTACGATCCAGCCGCGGCGCCAAGCGACCGGACACTTCCGCCACCCGCGGGCCAAACGTCTTCCACAACGCCCGCTGGCGTTTCAACGCGAGATGAGGGTCCGGCGGCGCTTCCGTCTCCGTGCGTGCCGCGAACGTCAGCCCCCCAACCACAGGGAAAAGGCGCGCCCGAATCAGGGGGTCGGTCTCTCCGCAAAAACGCATCGTCTGCCGCAACGCCGGCGCTTGCGCCAGCAAATCCTCAATGAAGAAGGGCCACGGAAGCTCCGCCATCCGCCGAAGTCTTCCCGGGTCGCTCCCCGTCAGTTCCGGCACCCGTGAAAGTCCCTCAAGTAGGATTTCCCGTCCCCGCGCCGTCCGTGCCCACTGCGGATTCAGAATCAAAGGCGCGGAAGGCTCCATCAGCAAACACGGCGCGAGCCAAGGCGTCCCCTCCACAAGGTTCGCACCCTTCGCCTCATCCAAAACCGCCGCCGCCCAATCCCAGCCCAACGTTTCATCCAGCCGCCACCGCCGCACAAGTTCTTCGCCGCATCCCCACAGCCGGGCCGCCGCCAACACTCCGCCCAGCGCCACCCCCGCGCACGCCGTCAGCCGATAAATGCCATCCCCGCACAACGATTCCGCCCGAGGACGCAAGGCCCATGCGGCCAATCCGCACAGCAACACCCCCTGCCCCACCGCCGCCAACACCCCCAACGGCAAAGGCGCAGGACGTCCTGCCGGAGCCTGAGCCCACAGTATGGCCGGCGCCCACAACGCCTCCCCCACCAAGCAAACCCCCAGCGCCGCGGCCACCACCACCATCTTTCCGCCACGGCGATCGCACAGCATCATCGTTCCCACCACCGCCATCAACGCCGGCGCCGCCAAATGAAGCGCACCCACCATCAGCCACCGCGCCGGAAGCCACCCGCGCAACGCCCCCAGCGATTCCGCCGCCGACGTCCAAAGCGCCACCCCTGCGGCACCCAGACGCTCCGGCCACCCTCCGCACGAAAGCAAGAAGACGCCACCCGCCCCCACCGCGAAGGCCAGGCAAAACGGCGGCAACGCGCGGAAACATTCACCCGTCCGCTGACGATCCGCCACCGATTTCAGCACCGCCAGCGGCATCGCCGCCACCGACAGCATCGGCGACTCCGCGCACATCGCCCCAAGCAGCCCCCCAAACGCCATCCCCCACAGCGCGCCGCGCCACCCCTTGCCCGCAATCGCGCCCCGTATCAATGCGCTCACCGCCGCCAGCAACAAGAGGACATCCCACGATTCGCGCAGGAAGAAGGCCCCCGCGGACAAAGCCTCCCCCCGCAGCAAGAACAGCGCCGCCACCACGTTGCCCGCGGCGAACGCCCACCGCAACGCCGGGCGGGGCCCCGCAGACCCCACATTCAACGCGAAGAAGACCGATGTGACGCACCGGAAAAGGAGCGCCGCCGCTCCGGCGATCAACGCCGCCCCCAGCAGATTCGCCTCCCACGGAGCGGTCAGCCATCCCGTCAATCCCCGCAAGATCGGATAGGCCCGTTCGGGCCGCAACCACGGCACCAGCAGGGCCAGCGTGTCCTCCGCCGAGCCACCCGGCAACACCGTCTGCCCGGCGCCCGCGGCAAGCACGGCAAAACCACCGCCCAACCAAAGGGCGGTGTTCGCCGCAAACGCCCACGTCGCCCACCATCGCAGACGGGCATCCGCGGGCTCTTCACCCGGTTCCGAGACCCAAAGAAACGCCATGCCGCCCCTACTTCATGGAGACAAGCCGTGCGCTTTGCCTTTCCTCAGGCCGCCACTCTGCGCCGAAGGGCCACGCCTGCCACCCCCAAGGCCAGCAATGCCAACGCCGTCGGCTCGGGAAGCAACACCGGATCGGACATCTCAGGAGACGTGAAGTCGTCAAAATCACTCCATTCCGTCCAGTGGTATTTCGTGTCCGTCAAACCATAACGATACGTTCCATCCGCATAATATTCCACAATAAGCATCAAAAAGCGATCACCCGTGGAAGAGTTCACCCAACAATCATTCACTGTCCCATTGAAGTCGTGCGTGAATCCTGCAAGTTGCCCCTCTTGATCCGACACATTAACCGTTGAAAGCTCTGAAATGACCTCTCTGACGCTTTCCTCACTCCATGCACGCTCCTTCGCAAATTCTTTGTTCAGATACTCAACGCGCTCATTGATATGCTTCTCACCTTCGGGCAACAACTGACTGAGATTCAGATTGATGACGTAGGCCGATACGGATGTCGCCTCTGGCGGACGCGTGTAGTTTGCAATGGTTGCCGTCCATGCCTGAGCCGAAAACGCGGCGCAAATCGTCGCCACACATGCCAACAACGTCTTCATTGTCGTTCCTCGCTTGCTCTCTTTCACACGACATTTCGCCGTGTCTCTCCTGTCGGGAAGGGTATCGCAGGCAAGACCACGCCATACGACATAAACCCCCTTCCCATTGAATGCGGATACTATACCACCCCGCACCCCCCCCCCTGTCAATATAAAAATATCTCCTTTCTTTGCAATGAATAACAATGAACGCAAGGCGTCATATACACAGCATCGCCTAACAATGGGTATCGCGTCATCGCCGATTGCAATCGGGAAGTCAAAGACACCGCGAGGCGTAGAATGCGCGCCTCTTCAAAACCATCAGAGGTCAAGAGCGGCGCGCATTCTCCTCGCGAGAGCGCAAAAATCTGTGCCGTTACTTTCCCTCGGGAGCGGAAGGATAACCAAACACCTTCCATTCCGCCATGCCCAAATCGGCCTCGGCAGGCATTTTCCCCTTGATCACCACCCGTAGGGCCATCACATTCTCCTGAATGGCGGGGAAGGTCTCCGGCTCCTCGTCATGCCAGGTTTCCGCGAGATCTTCCATGACCGTTTCCCACTCCCCGCCAACCTTGCGGACTTGGAGGTCATAGGTAATCTTGGTGCTGTCCTTCTCCCACCAAATCGCACTGCCCAACAGCGTCTGGGGACGGGTGAAAACCATCTCGAGAGTCTGTGGGAAGGTCTTGGGGCTGGGGCTGAGCCAACCGGTGCCGATGTTGGTCTCGCCGTCCCGCACCAACTCGGGGCCGCGGCCCTCCACGGAACCCTCCGAGGCCACAAACTTCTCGATCATATCGTCGGGAATCTCCTCGCCGGGGTTCACCGGCCCGGCATCCCGATCGGGAAAGACCCGCAACTCACAAAGCGAGGCCCAGCCATCACTGATGCCGGTGACGGTGAGGCGGACGAAGCGGCCCGTTGCCTTTGCGCTCCGATTCTCAATGAACGTGTTGGCGGCGGTGTTCTTGGTCATATCCACCACAGTGCCCCAGTGTCGCCCATCGTTGGAGACGTCGATGCGATACTGATACACAGAGGCCCCCCTTTCCCACAGCATTTGGAACCCTGACAATGCGCTGACCCTCCCGAGGTCAATTTCCACCCACTGGGGGAGTTCACCTCCGGAGGCGCACCACCGGGTGCCCGCGTCGTCATCCACGAGATCCAACGCATCATTGCCGTTTTCGCTCTGCTCGCTCGAGGCCCGCACAGTCTTGCCCATGGCGATATTCTCCGGCACAAGCTCTTCCAACACGGCCTCACTGTCCGCCCAGCCCCGATCGGCTCCTTCCGGGACAAAGGTGTCGGGGCTCGCCTGGGTGGTGACGGTTTTCACGCCGGGCGCCATCCCATCCGCGGTGGCGGTGATGGTGATCGCTCCTGCCGCCTCCGAAGTCCGAACAAAGGCAAAGCCGATGCCGTTTTCCAACCGTTGATCCTCCACCTTGAGGCGGGGGATGCCCTCGCCCACCAGCTTGCCGTTGCCGGCGACGGAGACGTGGACGATGCCGCCAAAATCAGGCACCACGGTACCTTTGGCGTCCACGGCCTTGATGTGCACCGGGATGAGGTCGGAGCCGTCGGCCACCGGAGCCACGCCATGCTCCCGCACCTCCAGCTCCAACGCCACGGCCTGACCCGGGGTCGAGACCTCATGCCGCGCCACCACCGCGCCGTCCACCACGCCCTCGGCCTTCAAGGTGCCCGCCTCAAACTGGGACAGCCCAAACAGAAAGATGGGGCTTCCGCCCTTCCGCATGATGTTCGGGATGGCGGCACCCGCCTCTTTTCGGGTGATCTCGTCCACCAGCACGCCGTTTTGATACAGCCGCACGCTGTCGCAGTTGCTGTACACAGGGACGGTGAGGCAGGAACGCGCGGTGTAGGCGGTGGAGATGTAGACCATCGGCCCGTACAGCGGATTGTCCGCCGGCCGCATGGAGCGGAACCAGTGGTAACCATTCTTCTCGTAACGGTCGATATCCACCGTGCCACTGCCCGATGTGACGGTGGTGGAGCCTCGGGTGTAGTCGTTCCAGCTCCACAAAAAGCAACCGGCGGTACGGTCCGAGGCCTCCAGGCCGCCCCAGTCGGAGTATCCATCGCCATTGAGATAACGCTGGCGGGTCATCACCTGGGTGTTCATGGCCGCCTCGCCGTCTTTTCGGGTGGCCTTGCTGCTGCCCTCAAAGTCTCCCCATTCGCGTGTGAGAAAGGGCTTTTGGGGATCGTAGTCCACCCACTCTGCCGGGTCGTCCTTCCATCGCGTGTCCTGCACCTTGTAGCACACGTCATACAAGGGCCCGTGATAGCCATAGTCGGCGGCGGTGAAAAGCTGATCGCCGGGATATTCCGCATGGGCCGCTTGGGTGGCCTCCATCGCCCACCGTTTGGGATAACCCGTCTCATTGAGCGAGGTCTCCCACAAAATCACCGAGGGCCGATTCCGATCCCGGCGGATCATCTCCCGGGTGTCCCGGAGGGTGTTGTCGTAAAAGGCTTGGGAGGCGGTGAAGTTCTGCCACCCCGGCTGGCACTCGATCACCAAGAGGCCCAGCTCGTCGCAGGCATCCAAGAAGGCGGGGTCTTGGGGATAGTGGGTGGCACGCACGGCATTGAAGCCGTTCTGCTTCATGATCGCCGCGTCCCAATATTGCATGGAATTGGGGGCGGCGTCACCCACATTCTGGAAGGACTGGTGGCGATTGGCGCCCCGCAGATGGATGCGCTCCCCGTTGAGATAGAAGCCGTCGGGCTTGTAGGCGATGGTGCGGATGCCGACACGGTTTTCCACTTCGTCCACCAGCACCCCACCCTCATACACTTGGGTCACCAGTTGGTGGAGGTACGGATCGTCCACGCCCCACAGGCGAGGGTTCTCCACCGTCAGCTCCTGCCCAAAGTGAACCCCTTGCCCCGGAGGGATCGTCTTCGGCGCGGAGCTGCCCTCCGCC
Organism: uncultured Lentisphaeraceae bacterium; assembly: GCA_949282555.1. GTDB lineage: Bacteria > Verrucomicrobiota > Kiritimatiellia > RFP12 > DVOR01 > Spyradenecus. The sequence continues at coordinate 18,292 of CASDPK010000019.1, forward strand.
ACCACCTTGCCGTCGGCGTCCCTCAACAACTGCCGTGCATGCACCGTTTTGGGCTCCGAATGGTCGTTTCGCACATGGGTCTTCACATGCACACTCGCCCGCTCTCGGGTGACGCGGGGATAGGTGATGAACACGCCGCCCCCGGCCACCTCGTTGGCGGCCAGCACGTCGGTGACAAAGGTCTTCGCGCTGACCTCCAGGGCCACGTCCCGATAAATGCCGCCATAATAGTGAAAGTCCAAGTTGGCATCCGGTTTGCCGGGCGGCGTGTCGGGGTTGTCCGCGTTGGACACCCGCAGGGCCAGCACGTTCTCGCGATCCCACAGCACCTTGTCGGTGATGTCGAGGGTGAAGCCGATGTATCCGCCGTTTCGCGTGTGGAGCTTCTCCCCATTGAGGTAGATGTCGCTGTCCGTCATCACGCCCTCAAACTTCAGCTGAAGTTTCTTTCCCCGGAAGGAAGCATCCAACGTGAAGTATCTGCGATACCAACCCACCCCCTTGTACACGCCGTTGGCGGTGTTGTTGTGCTTTTTCTCCAAACGCATGACATGGGGGATGGTGACGCCCACAAACCCGCCGTCGTCAAAAGAGACCTTTTCGGCTCCCACGAGGTCCCCCCGATAAAAGCCCCAGCCTTGATTGAAGTTCAAGGTCTCCCGCATCTCGGCCGCCTGACCGCCCGCGGGGAAACAGGACAAACCCCCGCAACACATCAGCAGCTTCATCGTCAAGGAAAAGCCCCAAACGCACCTTGCTCTCCATCCGCTCTGCATACCCATGGCGACCCTTTCTCTCTCGTGAGGACTTGATTCTCTCACAAGACGCCACCGCAAGGCAAACCGACATCGCCACCGACCTGTGTGACTATCCGCGACGCCCCCTCCCAACACAACCGCGGACACCCTGCCACCCAGCGCCCTCTCCCCGCGACACAAAAACACTCGCATGATCGGCAACCAACATCGGGAGCATCGACCATATTTCATAAACCCACCCCTCTCTGAGGCATAACGCATCTTATGGCCGCCCCTTCCCCTTTTCGGGAACTGCGGCGAAAAGGCGCATCCGCCAAACCGTAACCCTTTCTGCGAATTCACGCTTCCATGCGTCGCTTCATCCAATAGGCACCGCCGCGGGCGTCCAAACGCCCCTCCGCACGCCCGCCCCCGGCGCATTCCGCGATACGGAGCCTCTCACCTCGGAAGACTCCGTATCGCGAGGTGAGGCATAGTGCATCCCAAAAGAAACCGCGGCGGCATTCCCCGGTTGCGGGGCGAAGGTTCCCATGGTACACTGCATGGCAAAGACGTTCGTGTCGGCTCCTCCAGCGTGACGACCTCCGCAAACCCTTCGGAAGGGGTTTGCGGGCATTTGGGTTTCCGCCGCAAAGAGGGCCGTTTCATGAGCCTCCGTTCCACGCTTCTCCCCGCATTCCGCACCCTGTGCGGCCTTTACCGTTCCCAACGCCGCCTTCTGACGCTCGACTTGTCCACCGTGGTGTTGCGCGCGGCGGCACGGCTGGCCATCCCCGCGGTGGCGTTGCGGGTCTTCCAAATCTATCTGCCGGAAGGCAATCTCCGGGCGACCTTATGGGCGGCCATGGCCTTTGCGGCGTTGGCGCTGGCGGCGGCCGCCTTGGAATGGGGCGGGACACTCTGCGGGCAACGGCTCGGATTCCGGATTGAGGCGACCCTGCGCAGAACCTTTTTCGACCATCTGCAACGGCTCCCCTTCGCCTTTTTCGACCGCACCAAGACCGGCGAAGTGCTCAGCCGCATCACCTCCGACCTGCGCCTCGTGGGCTCCACCGCCCACCTGCTCCCGGAGGCCCTGCTGGAGATCGGGTTGACGCTGACGGGGGCCTTCGCGGTGATGTTTTGGGTGAATCCGTCGATGGCCGCCCTCACCCTCCTGCCCATCCCCTTCATCCTCTTCTTCGCGGGAAGCTTCCAACGGCGCATCCACCGCGCCTGGCGCGAAAACCGGCACGAAGCGGCGATGTTCGCCGCGCACGTGGAGAACGCCGTCCAAGGCATTCGGGAGATCAAGAGCTTCACGGGGGAAGGTCGCGCCCGCAGGGCCTTCCGGCGCGCGAACGGCCGCTTCCGCCGTTCCTTTGAGCGGGTCTCCGCGCTCTACGCACCCCTCTTTTCCGGCACGCAACTCCTGCTGGAAGGCTATTCGCTGATGTACATCGCCCTCGGCGCATGGATGGTCGTGCGCGACGCGGCCACCCTCCCGCAAGTCTTCGCCTTCTTCATGTATTCCCGGTATGTGACGGCTCCCATCCTTCGCATTGTCGGCTTTTTGGATCTCTTCCAGCAAGGGCTCGTCGGCTATCGGCGCTTCCATGAGTTCGTCTCCCAGCCGCCCGAAACCGACGGCGCCGCGGGGGAACCCCCGCCAGCCAACCTCCGCGGCGCCCTCGCCTTCCGAGGGCTTCGTTTCCGCTACCCCGGCACCGATCGCGACGTGTTGAACCTTCCCGAGCTCAACCTCCCCGCGGGGAGCATCTGCGCGATCGTCGGCCCCAGCGGCGCCGGCAAAAGCACCCTTGCGGCCCTGATCCCGCGCTTCTATGAACCGACCGAAGGCCAAATCCTCCTCGACGGGCGAGACACCGCCACCATCCCCAAACGCGCCCTCCGCGAGGCCATCGGCATCGTGGCGCAACGGCCGTTCCTCTTCGATGGGACCATCCGCGACAACCTCCTTCTCGGCAACCCCTCCGCCTCCGACGACGCCCTCCACGCGGCCCTCGCGCAGGCCGATCTCGACGCCTTCGTGCGCTCCCTCCCCGAAGGTCTGGAGGCCCCCGTGGGCGAACACGGGCTCCGCCTCTCCGGCGGCCAGGCCCAACGCATCGCCATCGCCCGGCTCTTCCTCAAAAACCCGCCCATCCTTATCCTTGACGAGGCCACCAGCGCGCTGGACACCTTCGCCGAAGCCGCCGTCCAAGCGGCGCTCGGACGGCTCTCCAAAGGCCGCACCACCCTCATCATCGCCCACCGCCTCACCACCATCCGCCACGCCACACACATCTGCTACCTGGAGCAGGGACGCATCGTCGAGCAAGGCACCCACGAAGCGCTGATGGCCCTCGGCGGACGTTATCGTGCGCTCCTCCAAGTCGCCGGCCAAGCCCATCATTGAGCCTTCAGGCTCCCTCACGAGTGGGACTTCGACAACGGCCACCCCACGCCGCGACCAGCCCCAAAAAGTGAATAGACATAGCATAACCTAACAATATCTCCACAAAGACAGCATAGAAGGCAAAGACTGAAAGCCTAGAATAGAGCCTTTTTCAAGCAAACAGGATTTCACCCGAAAAAGACTATTGACAAAGTGGTTAGGCAGTACTAATATATGCGTCGTTTTCTTCCCTCTTCCGAGGCCTTCACGGATTCGCCCCCGGGCAAGAGGTCAAGGCAGGGCCGGGAGCCCGGCCATCACCGAACCCGCGGAGACTTTGGATGAAGCCCTTCCTGTTGCCGACCGACCGCATGGCACTGCTGAAAACGCTCTCCACGAAGAGCGCCCCCCATGGCGACATGCTGGCGACGCTCTCCGGGCCGTTGCCGCCCGCCGAGACAGCGCGGGTATGGGAGGAGCGGCGCCCCACGGAAGGGCAACCCCTCATCCTCTACGTCCATATCCCCTTTTGCGTGAGCCGTTGCGCCTTCTGCGGATTCTACGCGCACCGAACGGACGACGCGGCCTTGGAAGCCTACACGCGGCGGCTGTTGCAAGAGCTGGCGCGGGAGGCCGACCGCGGCGTCTTCACCCGCAAACCGGTGGACGTGGTCTACTTCGGCGGAGGCACGCCGACGGCACTCTCGGCAGACCAGTTGCGGCGCGTCATCGGGTGCATTCATGAACGCTTCACCCTCGCGCCGGACGTGGAGTTCACGGTCGAAGGGCGGATTTACGCCTTCGACGACGCACGGGTGCGGGCCTGCTTGGACTCCGGCGTGACGCGCTTTTCCTTCGGCATCCAGAGTTTCGAGACCGACCTCCGCCGCAGTCTGGGACGCCGCAACACCCGCGAGGAGTTGCTGGGGCGCCTGAGCGACATCAAGGCGATGTGCGGGGAACGGATCGCGCTGGTGGCGGATCTGATTTACGGATTGCCCGGGCAGACGCAAGAGGATTGGATGACGCGCAACGTCCACACCGTCCACGCCTCGGCCCTCGACGGGGTGGATCTCTATGCGCTCAAGCTCTTCCCCGGGCTTCCCCTCGCCCAGCGGATGGAGCGCGAAGGCAAGTGGAGCGAAGAAGAGCGGATCGCCCGCCACGCGGAAGCCTGCGATTGGCTCGCCGCCCAGGGCTGGCGGCAACTCTCCTGCACCCACTGGGGCCGCAACGCGCTGGAGCGCAACCGTTACAACCATTGGGCCAAGACAGGCGCGGACATCGTCCCCTTCGGGTGCGGCGCGGGCGGCTTTGTGGGGGACTGGTCGTTCATGCAGACCGGCGACCTGGAGGCATGGTCGGCGGCGGTGGACGACGGCAGGAAACCCATCGCCTCCGCCCTCCGCAAGCCGCCCCACCATCGTGCGCGCGCCCGCCTCACCGACCAAATGGAACGCGGATTCCTGAATCCCGCAGACTTTCCGGATACCGACCTCTCCCCGTTGCTGGAGAACTGGGAGAAGGCCGGCGTCTGGTCCCGCACGCCCGGCGGGAGCTATCGCCTCACCCGCATGGGCGAATACTATCAGACCCGCCTCTCCTCCCTGCTCTCGGGCGTTCTCTTTGCCTCCCAGCCCGGAGCCCTTGAGGCGATGAAGGCCGCCGCCCAGACCTTGCGCGGACGAAAGGGGCCGCAGGCATGACGGCCGCCCCGCAGAACCGCCTCCCCGCCGCCCCCGCACAGGGGACGCCGCGCCGCGCGGGCTTTTACTGGGACACCGAATCGCTCATCGTGGTGGGGCTTTTCACCGCGCTGGGCAAGGCGGCCTCGCTGCTCGTGGCGCTCTTGGGCGGCGGCATGAACCCCGTGACGCTGTTGCTGAAGAATGGCGTCTCCACCGCGCTCCTCGTGGTGATGCTGGCGCGGGTGCGCACCTTCGGGACGTTGGCCCTCTACACGCTCGTGGCGCAGGCGATCTCCTTCCTGATGACCGGCGGCATCATGGTCGGCACCCTGCCGCTCTACCTGCTGGGCGCGCTCGCCGCGGACGCGCTGATTGCGCTGTGCGGGGGGTATCGCAAGGTGTGGGCGGTGTTGCTGGGGGTGGCGGTCTACGACGCCTTTGGGCGGGTGCTGGGGCTGGCGATGTCGTTCCTGATGGCGCGCGAGAACGTCGGCATGGTCGGCGTGGGCGCGGCGATCGTGGCTTTCGGCTACCTGGGGTGCCTCCTGGTGGGGCTGCCCTGCGGGGCCAAATTCGTGAGGGAGCTCCGTCATGCGGGCATTATCCGTGAGCTCTGAGGCGCTGGACATCCGCACGCGGCTGCTGATCTCGCTGGCCGTCTCGGGCGTGTCGATCTACCTGAGCGGCACGGGGCCGCTGCTGGCGCTCGGCGCGGCGACGCTGCTCTACGTGCTCACCTCGGGGCGCTACAAGGTCATCGTGGTCTCCTACCTGGCCGTCTGCGCGATGATGGCCTTCACGGTGGGCGTGATCGTCGTCTCCTTCAGGATCGGCGAGTGGCTGGTGGCCGGCACGGCGTGGGAACGCTCAGTGGCGATGCTCAAGCCCGCGATGCTGGGCAACTTCCACACTCCTTTCCTGCGCATGATCCCGGCGCTCAACGTCCTGCTTGCCATCGGCCTGGATTTCTCGGTGCAGCGCTTCGTGGGGGCGATGAAGAGCCTGCGTCTGCCACGCGTGGCGTTGGTGCCGCTGATGGTCTTCTGCCGCTTCGTGCCGGAGTTCGTCGACGTCATCCACCAGCTGCGCGACGCGGTTCGGATGCGCGGCTTCTCCCTCAGTTTCGGCGCGGCGCTCCTCCACCCCGTCCAGGCGGTGCGGCTGACGGTGGTGCCGCTGACCGTCCGCACGCTCCGCATGGCCGACCACCTCTCCGTGGCCGCCGAGATGAAGCGCGTGGGCTACGCCCGGCGTCCCACGCAGCTGCTGGCCCTGCGCTTCGGGAGGGCCGACTTCGCGGCCCTTGCCGTCGCGGCCTGTTCCCTCGCCGCCATTTGCGCCTGGCAGGCCCTCATCCCCGCCACGCCCTACGGCCCCCGCGCCGTCCAAACGGAGGAGGCCGCCCATGAGTGAGTGGATGATCCGGGCCGAGGACGTGGCCTACCGCTATCCCTTCGCCGAGGCCCCCGCGCTGGAGGGCGTCTCCTTCCGTCTGCGGCGGGGCGAGGCCCTGCTCGTGACCGGCGCGAGCGGCTGCGGCAAATCGACCCTCCTGCGCCTGCTCAACGGCCTCATCCCCAACCATTACAAAGGCGAGCTCACCGGCCGCCTCGACGTCGCCGGCGAACGCCTCCCCGTGCCGATGGAGGCGCTGGCCAAGCGCGTCGGGACCGTCCTCCAGAACCCCGACGAACAGTTCTTCGCCACCACCGTGGAGGAGGAGGTCGCCCTCACGCTCGAATGGCAATGCCGCCCGCGCGAGGAAATCCGCCGCCGGGCGGATGGCGCCCTGCGCGTCCTCGACCTCACCGACCTGGCCCGCCGCTCCGTCTTCACCCTCTCCTCCGGCGAGAAGCAAAAGACCACCCTCGCGTCCATCCTCGCCGCCGAGGCCGACCTGGTGGTGATGGACGAGCCGACGGCCAACCTCTCCCCCGAGGCCACCGAGGCGCTCGCCCGGCTCGTCCTCCGCCTCAAACGCCATGGCGTGACGCTCGTCATCGTCGACCACCGGCTCTACTGGCTCCGCGGCGTCCTCGACCGCCTCCTCGTGCTTGAGCGCGGCCGCGCCGTCTTCGCCGCCGAGCGGATGCCCGGCGGCGAGGACCCGCTCGACCTCCTGGCCGCCCACCCCGACGTCGCCCGCTGGGGGCTGCGCCGCGTGAGCGTCTCCCGCCCCGACCTGCCGCCCGCCGACACCTTCGGCGCGCCCGCCGTCGAGATCCGCGGCCTCGGCTTCCGCCATTCCAAAAAGGGCCGCGTCATTTTCCGCGACTTCTCCGCGCGCCTCCCGCGCGGCGCGGTCACGGCCGTCGTCGGCGCCAACGGCGCGGGCAAGACGACCCTTGCGCGGATTCTCTGCGGCCTGGCCAAGCCCCAGGCCGGCGAGATCCTCCACGAGGGGCGCGCCCTCCGCCGCCGCGACGTCCGCGCGCACGCCGCCTTCGTCATGCAGCAGATGGATATCCAGCTCTTCATGCGCACCGTCCGCGAGGAACTGCTCTTCTCCGCGCCGCGCGCGGTGCCCCGCGCCGACCGCGAGGCCGAGGCCGACCGCCTGCTGGGCGTTTTCGGCCTGGCGCATTTGGCCGGGCGCCACCCGCAATCCCTCTCCGGCGGCGAGAAGCAGCGCCTCGTCGTCGCCTGCGCGCTGATGAAGCGCCCCGCGCTGCTGATCCTGGACGAGCCCACCAGCGGGCTCGACGGCCGCAACATGCGCGTCATCGCCGCGCAGCTGGCGCAGTTCGCCCTCGACGGCGGCGCGGCCCTGCTCATCACCCACGACCTTGAACTGTTGGAACTGGTGGCCCAGTGCCAACTCCGCATCGAAAGGAACGAAACCCCATGAAAACGCTCGTCGTCTACTCCACCCTCACCGGCAACACCCAAAAAGTCGCCGAAGCCATCCAAAAGGCCCTCCCCGAAGGCACCGCGTGCCTTTCCGCCAAGGAGGCCCCCGACCCCGCCGCCTACGATTTCATCGCCATGGGCTTTTGGGTGGACAAGGGCGGCCCCAACGCCGAAGCCGCCGCGTACATGAAGCGAATCGTCGGCAAAAAGGTCTTCACCTTCTTCACCCTTGGCGCAAATCCCGCCTCCCCGCACGCCAAGACGTGCGCCGAGAAGGCCCCCGCCGCCTATGGCGAAGGCACCGAACAGGTGGGCGCCTTTTGGTGCCAGGGCGCCATCGACCCCAAGCTCATCGAATGGATGCGCAAGCAACCCGTCGGCGGCCCGCACTCCCCCACCCCGGAGGCCGAGGCGCGCTGGGCCGAGGCCGCCAAGCACCCCAACGCCGCCGACCTTGAGGCCGCCGCCGTGGCCGCCCGCGACGCCTTCGCCAAGCTCTCCCGCTGATCTCCCACGCCATGTCCGACGCAGCGACCAAAGCCGCCGAACGCATCCTTGCCGACCCCGAGGCCCGGCGTCTCAAGGCCCGGCTCTGTGCGCTGATTGACGACTTTCTCCTCCATGACGGCTTCGGCCATTTGGAGCTCGACATGCGCATCCTCACCCGCCGGCAGAAGGAGTTCATCCTTCGGGCGGGGAAGGAATACCGCTTCGTCGTGGATTTCCTGAACGGTTCCCCGCAGTCCTCCTGCGAGACCGTGCGTTGCCCTTTAAGGGAAAGGGAACGCCCTTCGTGAACAACCCCCGCCGCAGACGCGGCGAACCCAAGGGCGGGTGGGCCGCCGACACCCATGACACAAGGAATGACACCATGAAACACACCAACCGCAACGCAGGGTTCACCCTCATCGAACTCCTCGTCGTCGTCGCCATCATCGCCGTCATCGGCGCCGGCGTCGCCGTCACCTACCGCAATCTCGACGAAAAGGCGCAGACCGCGATGGAAATCTCGGATTGCTCGATCCTCAAGAAGACCATCGCGCACTGGAGCGCCATCAACGACGGAAAACTCCCCGACGGGCTCGACTCCCTCGTCGCCACCGACGGGAAACTCTATTCCACCATGCCTGCGCTGATGGACAGCGACGAACCCGCCGGCGACGCCTCCATGGGCGTGAACGGCCCGCTGGGCTACACGCTCTCCGTCGAGACGGCCCCGGAAGTCGTGCTCAGCAACCTCTCCTCCGCCGGGATCACCCACGTCTACCGCCACCTCCTCGGCGATGAGAACGTCAATGGCAACGCCAACGATTCCACATGGTCGAACGGCGAGATGACCGTCACGTTGCCGCCGATGATGGGCGGCGGGGAAGAGACCATGACCACCGGCGAAGTGGACACCTCCAAGACGCTCTTCACCCTCACCGAGGGGGGCGATTCCCAAATGGAGACCGCGCAAAAGTTGGTGGACGACGAATGTTCTTACACTGACACCGACTGGCCGGCCGACGGCTACGTCGCGGCGGATGGGGTGAACTACGCCTCTTATTCCGACTATGTGGCCGCCAAAACCGAAGCCGAGGCGCTGGTCGCCGCACCCGTCACCGACAAACTGGCCTTCATCTGGGCCGGCAGTGGTGCCAACCAGGGCGGCATTCCCATGCCGATGAACATGTCCGAGGAGATCATCACGAACTGCGGCCTCACCGCCGCCGACGTGGCCGACCCCACCAAGGACGTCAGCTCGGAAATCGCCGCCGGGAAGAAATGCTACCTCGTGGCCATGGGCTTGGGCCGCTTCGCCTCCATCTACAGCAGCAAATCCATCCGCGTGGACGCCCCCGCCTACGGAAAGCGCAACGGCCAGAGCAAGGCCTACTACAACCGTTACCTCGTGCTCATCCGCGTGCCGCTGGAGACGTATGACTCCATGACCGGCTCGACGGTGCTTCCCTCCGTGGCCGACGTCCTCACGCCTCAGGGCTACTCCGTCGCCGCGCTGCGCGACAAGTACATCGACGACGAGGAGCGCATCAAAGACTGAACAAAGCAAAACGCTCCCGGCGGGGCGGTTCTCTCCCCGCCCCGCCGGGATATTCCCCTTCCCCTGCCGAAAAGGATCTCCCATGTCCGGAAGCACGCTCCGCGCCGGCTTCACGCTGATTGAACTGTTGCTGGTCATCGCCATCGTCGCGGTGGTCGGCGCAGGCGTGGCCGTCACCTACGGGCACGACATGCTGGCCCGTGCCCGCCGCCAAGTGACCCTTCGGGAAATGGGCAACCTCCGCGACGCCTTCGGCCGCTTTCACGACGACAACCTGCCCCGCCTGCTGCGCGGGCTCTCCACCCCCGAAGGCGCGACCCTCCCAGAGACCTTCCGTAGCGGCCCATACGCGGTGGACACGGTCTCGGGCGCGGTGGAAGGCGACAATCGCCTCTATGGGATGCTGGAAAGCTACGAGCGCTTCGGCCTGTGGCCGCTCCTGCAACCCTCCGCGACCGACGCCGCAGGCGACCGTTTCGAGGCGGATCGTTTCATCGTCTTTGACGACTTCGACCCCGTGACGGGCGAAGGCTGGCAGGGCCCCTACGTGACGACGGTCTCGGCGGAAGCGCGGACGGAGGATTTCCACGGCGAGTCGTCCAACGTCGTGCTGCCGCAACCGCGCACACGCTACGGAGGCCTCTACCGCGTGGTCTACTACGAACACTGCAACGATGCGGGCGACCCCGCCGAACCGGTCTACCGACGCCTCTTTCTCGTCTGCGCGGAGCAACCGGAGAAGTGGGAGGCCTTCGCGATTGAGAACAGCGGCGACACGCGCACGGGGCTGGGCCTGCTGACGGGCAACCGCCGGATGGGCGAGACGGCCTCGGGCAACGCATGGTACGGCTATCCGCTGGATCTCACCACCGGCACCCTCAAAACGGCCTATGACGCCGCCCACGGACTCTTCATCGTGGAACTGCTCAATCTCGACGACTGGAGGCGATAAGATGAACCACCCTCCGCAACGCGGCATGACGCTGGTGGAGCTGTTGGTCGTGCTGGCCATCATGGCGGGGCTTGCCGTGGCCATCGGCACGCAAGCCTCCGCCCTCCGCGAACGTGCCCGCGCCGAACGCACCGCCCGCGACGCCGAAGCCATGGCCGAGGCCCTGCGGCGCGCCGATGGGCTGAGCCTCGTCTCCGACCTCGGCCGCGCCCCGAACACCGCGGAGGAGCTCTGCCTCCTCTTCGGCAATGCCTTTGTCCGAAACGCGCCCGGCACGGACGGCGAAGGCAATCCCATCGTCACCACCGACCTCCCAAGCGTTCCCGGATTTTCGCTGTTGTCCGCCGACCTGCCGCCGACACTTCCCGCCGCCGACACCGTCCCGACCTACCCTGCGACCGCACTCGCCGCCTTCGGCGGATTCACCGCCCGTTTCGGCGGGATTTCCCTGGGGGCGGGGTGGCGCGGCCCCTACTGCGAGGGGGCGGCGCTCGCCTCGGAGACGGCCGACGCCGCCGCCATGCCCGTGCTGCGCGATGGGTTCGGCGGGCCATGGGAGGTACAGACCGACGCCGCCTCGGGCGCCCTGACGGCGCTGGTGAGCCGGGGCCGTGACCGCCGAGTGGACACGGTTGCCGGTGGCGCCCACGTGGCGTGGCAGGATCGCGACCGCACCTTTCCCCTCAATCTCTCCTCCACGTCGCTCACGGTGAACGTGAATGTCTCCGACGGCGCGGCCGTCACACGTCTGCACGTCTTCATCTATCAGCCCCTGCTCACGGTGCCGAATGCCGGCGATCCCTCGCTGACCTTGGCCTGCCGGTATTATGACGCCGCGAACGCCGAGGCCCTGACGGCCACGGAGGGCCTCACCCACGGCCTCCGCGCCGTCTATGTCTGCGCCGAGACCGACGCCGGCGCACGGGCAGCGCCGCCGCGGGAACTGCTCCTCCGGCCGGGGAACAACGCCCTTTCGCTCACCTTGCACCCGCTCACCGCCTATCCTGCGAGTCCCTGACCCATGGCCAAGCGCACCCTTTCCCGCGTTCCCGCGGTGCTGATCCACGATGGCGTCCGCTGGAGCCTTCCCGGCGACCCGGGGCAATGCCTTCCCGGCGCCCCCAACGAACCCCCGGAAGCCCTCCTCGCCGCCCTCGCCCAAACCCACCGAAGCGTCCGCTTCCTGCTCTCCTGCGACCTTCGCCGGGCGGAAATCGCCTTCCCGCCGCGTCTGCGCCGCTCCGAACGTCACGCCCTGCTCGCGCAGGAAATGGCCGATCGCTCGGGCGCAGACCCCGAGACACTCCTTTGCACGGAGATCGCCGGCGGGGCTGGGGCCTCCTCCGCCGTGCTGATGGGAGCCTTCGAGCGCGACGCCGTGGAGGCCCTCTGGAGGCGAACGGAGGCCGCGGGGCTCCGCTTTGGCGGGGTGGCGGCACTGGAGCTCGCCTGCTTGGCCGCATGGCGGCGGCGTTCCCCCACGGGGCAATCGTTGGTTTTGGTGGGGCAAGGGCAGATGCTCGTCGTCCCGCCACCGCCGGGAGAGCCCACGCCCGCGACGGGCGGGCTTCGCCACGCGGCCGACGACATCGCCGGTTGGCTGACCCGCTTCTCCCGAGGCGCGGCACGAAGCCTCCATCCCGAAACGCCCCTGCGCGTCGTCGCGCTGGGGGAAGACGCGATGGGTCGGACGCTGACCGAACGGCTGAGCCTGAGTGAAGGGTTCGCGGCCGCGCAAAGCCTGCCGTCCGCCCCCTTGCTTGCCGAGGCCGCGCACCTTGTGGCGGGGGTGCGTCCCAACCGTGCGGGGGAAGCCGTGCCGCTGGAGAATCCGCACGAACCGCGGAAGCGCTTCTCGAATGGTTGGATCGTGGCCCCCTGCGCCGTGTTGCTGGCGTTGCCCTTTCTCTATGGATGGGCGGAAGACCTCCGCCTCTCCGCGGCCACCCGCCGTTATCAGCGCGAAGCCACCCGTTATCTGCCGCTTGAAAAGGCGATTCAGACCGCCCGTGCGCGGAAAGAGGCCGCCCAGCGCGCGTTGTCCGCCGAAGAGAATCTCCAACGCACCCTGGCCGAACGGCGGCGCCCGCTGGCGGCCTTCATCCACGCGGCCTATTTCTTCTGCCGCCATGCGGGGGCCTCGGTGTTGCTGGAATCGTTGGAAGAGCGCGATGGGCGGGTGACGGCCCGGGGAACGTTCGCGGACCGTGAGGACGGCGTCCGGATGGAGGCCGCGTTGCTGGCCTTCGCGGCGGAGGTGGGGCTGCGCGTGGCGGAGACCTCCGTCTCCGCCGGGAACGACGCCGAGGGGCTGCCCCTGTCGCGCTTCGTCTATGTCCTCGATTCCACCTATCTTGGGGAGAAACGATGAACGCGACCTTCCTCTCCGCGACGAACAGTTGGCATTGGCTCGGGGCGGCGCTGGCCGTCAGCGGGGCCATCTCCGCCGCGCTGTGGCGAAGCGAAGCCCGCCATCTGGCAACCGAACACGCCCCCGAATGGACGCGGCAAGCCCGCCATTTGGAGGATCTGCGGATGTTGGACCCCAGCCAGGCGGAAACGTTGGATCGGCAGACGGACGCCCTGAACGAACGCCTGAAGGCGCTGAAGGCCGAGGTGGCCGCCGCCGGGTTCGCCCCCATCCCCACGGGCAACGCCGCCGTGCTGGAAACCAAGCACGCCCTTGACCAAACGCTGACCCGGCACCATCTGCGCATCGTGGACAGCGCGGTGAGCGTCGCCGTCGAGGCCCCGGTGCGCCGCGGGGAGCCGAGAACCGCCCAAAAGGCCACGCTCCCCCCTTCCGCCGCGGCGTACGAACGGCAGGTTCGGCAGATGGCCGCCGCGATCGATCCCGCGATGCGGGCGGACTTTCTGCGGGACGCCGAACGGAAGATCGCCCAACTCAAAGCCGCCGAAGCCCGCCGCGCGAAAACCGCCCAAGCGACGGCAAAACCGCAGGCCCCGGCCGTCGCGCCGCGAGCCTCCGCCAAACCGCCCTTCAAAACCGAATCCGTGGCCTACGCCGTGGAGGGGGACTTCCGCGACATGTTCCGCTTCCTGGTGGAAGAATCCTTCCGAAAGCCCGCCCACCACCTGTGCGGTTTCTCCGTCGCCAAGGCACCCGACAAGACGGGAGGCCCCATGCGCATGACCTTCACCCTCCAAATCAACACGCGATGAACGCCAACGCAACAACGGTGGATGTGGACAAGGTGCGCCCGCCACAGGCGGCGCTCGACCTGCTCCCCGCACGGGCCGCGCGAGGGTTGGGCGCGTTGCCGCTGACCCTCGGGGAGGATGGCGCCCTGACGGTCTGCGTCGCCGATCGGACGGACCCTGGGCTGCTTGACCGACTGGAACGGCTCACGCCGGGGCATGCCGTCCGGCTGGTGGAACCGCGCGACCCCGAAACGTTCCCGGCGGCGTTGCGGACGCACTATCCTGATGCCCTGCTCAACGGCACCCTGGACCGGCCGGAGGAGCTCTTCACCTATCTGTTGCGCCGGGCCCTCGCGCGCAACGCCTCGGACATCCACGTCTCCCCCGACGCCACCGGCGCACGCATCCGCCTGCGCATCGACGGGCACCTGGAGGCCGACCGCCGCGAGCCGCCCGAGGCCGCCGCCGAATTCGTCTCCTACATCAAGGTGTTGGCGAAGCTCGACATCGCCGAGAAACGTGCCCCGCAGGATGGCAACATCGACACGGAGCTGGACGGCCGAAGCGTGGCGCTGCGCGTGGCCACCGTCCCCACGCTCTATGGCGAGCACGTCACCCTGCGGATTCTCAGCCAGACCCTCACCGCGCCGCAACTCGAACGGCTGGAGCATCTCGGCATGAGCCCGGGGCAGGATCGCCTCTTCCGCCGGGCGTTGCACGCGCCCAACGGCGTCATCATCATCTCCGGCCCCACCGGCAGCGGGAAAACCACCACCCTTTACGCCGCGCTCCGCGCCTTGGCGGCCTCGGACGCGCTCCACTTGGTCAGCATCGAAGACCCGGTGGAGAAGCCCATCGACGGCGTCACCCAAATCAAGGTGGACAGCCGCCAGGAGCGCGTCAGTTTCGCCCGTGCCCTGCGGAGCGTCCTCCGGCACGACCCCGACGTGGTGATGATCGGCGAAGTCCGCGACGGCGAGACGGCCACCACGGCCCTCCGCTCCGCGCTCACCGGCCACTTGGTCTTGACGACCCTGCACACCAACAGCGCCCCCGCCATCCTCACCCGTTTGACTGACCTCGGCGTGCCGCCCTATCTCGTGGCCGCCACGTTGCGCTTGGCGATGGCCCAACGTTTGGTGCGCCGCCCCTGCCCGGCCTGCATGCGGTGGGAACCGGCCACCGAAGATGAGTGCCGGGCCTGCGGGTGGGACCCCGCCGCGCCCCCCAACCTCCCAAGGGCCAAGGGATGCGCCTACTGCGGAATGACCGGCTACGCCGGGCGGACGGCCGTCTATGAGATGCTTCCCGTGGACGACGCCGTGCGCGCCGCCCTCGCGGATGGGCGGAAAGGCGAGGCGTTGGAGCGGCTTCTGAACGCCCGCGCCCCCGAATGGACCCTGCGCGGCGACGGTCTCCGCCGAGTGCTCGCAGGGGAAACGACGCTGGAGGAGGTCGCCGACGTGATCGATGGCGACCTGCTGATGACATGAGCGCAAGGTTCCGATACACAGGCATCGCCGGCGGGCGGAAGGTGTCCGGCGCCCGAGAGGCGGAGAGCCGGGAGGAACTCCGGGCGTGGCTCCGGGAACAGGGCATTCTGCCGATGGAGATCCGCCCCCTGCGAACCTCCGGCCGGGGGCCACGCAGGCGCACAGCGATCGAACGGGCGCTCACGCCCTGGTTCGTCGGGATGGCCTCCGTGGAGCAAGCGTTCATGCAGATGACGGTGCTGCTGCGCGGCGACGTGGCCGTGGCGGAGGCTTTGGAAACCGTGGCCGGCCTCTCCAAGGGATATTTGGCGCAAGCCTTTTTCGAAGCCTCGCAGGCCGTGCGCGGCGGCGCGGCGCTCACCAAAGCCCTGCGGGCGGCCATGCCGTGGATGGGGGAGCTCTATCTTGGGCTTATTGGCGTCGGCGAGGCCAACGGCGCCTTGCCGCAGATGTTCGACTACTGTGTGGGCCTGATGGAGCGGCGCCGCAAACTGCGGAGCGACGTGCTCCGTGCGATGGCCTATCCCACGGTGGTGGTGCTGATGGGCATGGGCGTGGGTTACTACGTCAGCACGGTGGCCATTCCGAAAATCGTCTCGGTGATGGGGGACGCCTCGCGTTTGCCGCCCATCACGCGCTCCTTGCTCGACGTCAGCGACTGGGTGCGACTCCATGGCTATTGGCTGATGCTTGGGCCGGCGCTGGCGGCGATGGCGGTGGCGGTGATGCGGCGTGTGCCGGGGCTCGGCGTGGGCATTGACCGTCTGCTGTTGTCCATGCCGTTGTTTGGGAAGGTGGGCCGTTTCGCCGGCAACGCCCTGTTCAACCACACGCTGTCGCTGCTCTTGGACAGCGGCATCTCCGTGACGGAATCCTTGGCGCTCATCCGAGGCACGCTGACCAACGCCTTCTACCTCCGGCAGATGGAGCTCACCCGCGAGGGCGTGCTGAGCGGCAAAGCCCTCTCCGAAAGTCTCGGCGCCACCGCACTGTCCTGGCTCTCCCCGCTCACACGGGCGCTGGCACGTGTGGGCGAAAGCTCCGGCAACATGGTGGACGGCCTGCGCTACGCGGGCGACCACTACGCGCAAGCCCTCGCCCGACGGTTGGACCTGCTGGGGAAACTGGTGGAGCCGGCATTGGTCATCGTCATCGGCGGCATGGTGGCCTATGTCTATATTGCCTTCTTCATGGGCATGGCCGCCATGAATGCCGCCGCATCGTGAACGACAAGGAGACCCAATGAAGCGACTGTTCCCCATGCTTTTCCTCAACCTCACCCTTTTGGGGGCGTTTCCCCTAAAGGCGGCCCTCCCCCTGTCGGACCCACCGCAACCGCTGCGCAACGCCGACGGCTCCCCCGAAACGGGACTGATTGACCCCTTTGTGCCCCGCACGGCCGAGGCGGGAGACCCCGACATGCCCGGCACGGGATTGGTGCGCACCGCGTTGGGCGATCTTCCCGCAGACTTCCGAATCCTGGCCATCGTCATCCCGGAACGCGACGACGCGAAGCCCGCCGCCCTCATCCGCATGAGCGAGAGCGAGGACCCCACCCTCGTCCACGAAGGCGACCAAGTGCGGGTGCTCCGCGACACGAACCCTCGGCGCGGCACGGCGCGAAAGCCCTCCCCCGCCGATGACCGATACACCTTCTACCTTTACGTGAAGACCATCGCCCCCACCTACTTGGAGGTCTACCACGCCAAGAACCGCCCCGATGAGACCTTGATCCTGAGATGGTGAAACGAGACCCCAAGATGAAACGACTGCTCCCGCTTTTCCTTCTGTGTTCGCTTACGCTCCCGCTCACCGCCGCCTCCAACGAGGCTGCCCCGCGCCTGTCTTCGCTGATGGTGCGCGACGCTTCGGCGGAATATGCCATGTGGATTCTCGCCGAGGCATGGGGACGGCATATCGTTGTGACCGAAGGGGCCAAGCGCGTGCCCATCCGCGCCTATCTGCGCGACATCGACTGCATGGGTGCGCTCAAGGCCCTGTGCCGGGCCCACGGCCTATGGTTCCGGGAAGACCCCGAGAGCGGCGTTGTCTACGTGGAAACGCTGGAGGAATATGTTGGCAATGCCACCCGCGATGGCCACAAGTTTGTGGAGGTCGTGACGGTGGTCTATCCCCGCGCCGAAGACATCGCCGCCAGTTTGGAGCAGGTTTTCAACGACATGGTCGTCTACAACCCTCCGGAGGAGGAGGACGGCGACCCCGCCGGCGACATCGACCGCGCCCTCGACCGCATGGATCAGCTCTCCGACCGCGCCACGATGGTGGAGGACAACGCCGCCTCCGGGGGCGGTTCCTCCCGGAGCCGTTCACGCCGCAACAGCAACCTCACCGGCTTGGACAACGTAAAAGACTACTACCGCGACATGGACCGCCTCAACCGCGACAACGCCGCCATCGTCACCGAAGGCCCCGACGGCGCCCCGAAAGCCGCCAGCCCCAGCGTGGTCTTTGTGGCCGTGGCGCGCGACACCAACACGCTGTTGTTGCGCTCCTCCGACCGTGCCACCCTCCAGCAAGTCCGCTCCGTCATCGCCGAGCTCGACCGCCCCAAACCCCAAGTGCTTTTGGAGGTGAAGGTGCTCGCACTCGACGTCACCGACGAGAAAGACCGCCAGCTCGACCTCCTCTTCAACACCCAGCGCGGCAATCCCATTTCGGGGGGATTCGTCGGCGGTTACGACAACGGCCCCACCGGCGGACTGACCTCCGCCATGGACGCGCTCGGCGCCTTCGACCCCAACGCGGCCGCCGTGCAATATCTCAGCGACCATCTGAGCCTCCGCCTCAAAATGCTCGACGAGAACGGGAAGGTGCGCCGCCTCGCGACCCCCAACCTCATGGTCTCCGACTACGAAGCCTCCCGCATCTTCGTTGGCAAGGAAACCTCGATCATCCTGAGCGTCGAGACCTCCACCACCTTCGCCGGGACCGAGACCGCCACCCCCACCACCTCCACCTCCGCCGACATCGAGCGCACCGACATCGGCACCACCCTCGTCATCACCCCGAAGATCCACGCCGATGGCTCCGTGACCCTGCGCCTCCTGCAGGAGAACGCAGAGGAGGGGAGCCCCAAAAGCATGAGTTACGGCCCCACCTCCCAACGCATCGAGTATCAGACCACGGACGTGGTGAAGCAATCCATCGTTTCCACCGTCGTGGCGAAATCCGGCGAAATGCTGGCGCTTGGGGGATTGGTGAGCCACCGCGATTCGGAAACGCTGGCCCGCGTCCCATGGCTGGCGGATATCCCATGGGTGGGGCCCCTTCTCTTTGAGCGCAAAAACCGTTCGCGGACGGTGGAGGAACTGATCGTCCTCGTGCGCCCCTACGTCATTCTCTCCCCCAACGACGCCGAACGCATGAGCCACACCTTCCTCTCCGGCCTCAAAGACGAGGCGGAGACCTCAGACCATGCGCTGAAACGAATGAACCCCGCCGAGCAACGCCAACTTGACCGGATCAACGCCACGCTCGACCCGGCCGAAACGCCCGTGGAGGGGAAATGAGGCCCCTCGCGCTCACGTGTGTGGCCCTCGCCCTCCTCACAGGGTGTGGCGGCGCTCCCAAAACGCTTTCCCCGCCGGCGCCGCCTTCCGGAGAGGCCGCATTGGCCACGGCCCACGCCAAACTCCGGGCGAGGCAAACACGTGAGGCCCTGGTGGGCTTCATGGCCCTGCGCGAGGCGGACGATCCGACGCTCCGTCGCCGTGCCTCGCTTGGCGCGGCGCAGGCGCTCCGGGCCGAAGGCAATCTCCCCGGCGCGCTTGCCGTGCTGTTGCCCCTGCCGCGCACCGTGGAGACGGCGACGGACGCACACAGCTGTGCATTGGCGGGGGAGCTTTGGCTCCGCTTGGGACAGCCGGAACCCGCCGCCGAGGCACTGGAGCGAGCCCTGCGCCATTCGGCATCCGCCCAAGCCCCCTGGCGACCGGCCGCGGCCTTCAATCTCGGGAAATGCGCCTTGGCCCAGGGTCTGCCCGACCGCGCCCAAAAGGCCTTTGCGCAAGCCCGCGATCTCTATTTGGCCCAAGGCAACCGCAAGGGCGCGGAGGCCTGTGACCTCGCGCTTGAGGCCCTCGCCCCGCAACCTCGCCGAAAGGAGGCATAACCGTGGCCGACGCTCTGCTGGAACCGCTCTTTCTGCTGATGGCGGAGGCCAACGCCTCCGATCTGCACTGGTGCGAAGGCGATGTGCCGCGTCTGCGTGTGCATGGGTTCCTGCGCGAAGTCACGCCCCCAGAGGCTCTGCGGGGCCTTCCCTTCGCCGAGCTCACCGCCCGGCTCATCGGCCGAGGCAACTTGGAGCGTTTCCTTGCGGAGCGCGAGTTTGACGGCGCGGCCACGGTGCTCGGCGGCCGACGCATCCGCATCAACGTCTTCCGAAAGCGCGAGCGCATCGCTTGGGCCATCCGGCTCCTGCCCGAGCGCTTCCTGTCCTTCGCCGAATTGGGGCTTCCCCTCCCCTTCCTTGAGGGCATCACGGAGATGCGCCGGGGGCTCGTGTTGGTGACCGGGGCCACCGGCTCCGGCAAGACAACCACGTTGGCCAGCATCCTCCATCGCATCAACCAAACCCGCCATGAGCACATCCTCACCGTGGAGGACCCCATCGAATATGTCCACGAGAACGAGGCCTGCCTCGTGTCCCAGCGCGAAGTCGGGCACGACACGCACGGTTTCCATGAGGCCCTCCGCGCCGCCCTGCGCGAAGACCCCGACATCGTCCTCCTCGGCGAGATGCGTGACCGCGAAAGCATGGATGCGGCCCTCACCTTGGCCGAGACCGGCCACCTCACCTTCGCCACGCTGCACACCTCGGGCGCCGTGGAAACGATCTCACGCATCGTCAGCGCCTTTGAGGCCATGGAGCAAGGGCAGGTGCGTGAACGCCTCGCGGCCAACCTGAAGGTCGTCATCACCCAACAGCTCGTCCCATGGTCCGATGGCTCCGGCCGCTCCCTCTGTGCGGAAATCATGGTCTCCACCAAAGCCACCCGAGCCATGATCCGCGACCACAAGGAGCGCCAATTGTTCTCGCTCATCGAGACCGGCAGCGAATACGGGATGATGACCATGAACGCTTCCCTCCGGGAGCTCGTCCGCGGCGGACGCCTCTCTTTGCGCGAGGCCGCGGCCTTTTCCCCCGATAGGGATGCCCTCCTTCAGCCCGAGCGATGAACGGTCAATAATTAAAGCAAGCTAATTTTCTCTTGCCCTCAATTGTTAGACCGTGCTATCATTTCGCCGACATCGACACCCATCCCCAAACGCGGAAAGGAGCCGAACCATGGGCGAGGATTGGAGCCTCATCTGTAGCCGACACAAAGAAGACACCTTGAGCTATCTGACCGTCAAGACGGCGGCCGTCCGATGCGGTCTGAAACCCGGCGAGTTGCTCCGTGTTCCCCTATGCGGGCACTGCCGCCGCCCCGGCGGACCGGCCATCCGCTCGGCGCTCTCCCACCTCGGCCTCCCCTATCGCCTGCTGGAGACGGCGCCGGATGCCGTGCTGACCCTCTTTTATCATCCCGCAAAACTTGCCGAAACCCTCGCACATCCCGAAGTCCGAAACCTTCTGCACGGCCTGGGCTATCCCGAACTCACCGGGACAGAGGCGGCTTTGACCTTCTTGTCGGAGCGGTGGCGGAAGGCTCCGGCCCATGAAGTGGGCGTCTTCATCGGTTATCCGGCACGTGACGTGGCCGGCTTTCTGAACAACGCCCACGCCGTCCGCGAACCGGGCGACCGGTGGCGCGTGTCGGGCGACGGGCAGGCTTCACGCCGGCTCATGCGGCTTTATCGAACGGCGGAACTTTTGGCCGCCGATGTCTGCAGCGCCTTCCGGGGAACGAGCGAGCGGTTCCGCCGGATCGGCGCCTTCACCGAAACCCTGCTCGCGGAAGGAGTCTGACACATGGCAACCGTCACCATTCTCTACGGCAGCACCACCGGCGCCACGGAACAGGCCGCCCAAACCTTGGCCGCGGCACTGAATGCCAAGGCCTTGCCCATCTCGGCCGCCACGGACGCCGACTTCGACGCCGATCTCCTGATCCTTGGAAGCTCCACGTGGGGCTACGGCGAACTTCAGGACGATTGGGCCGACGCCATCGGCCGCCTCGACGCGCTGGATCTGACGGGCCGGAAGGTGGCCGTCTTCGGCACCGGCGACCAAGTCGGCTTCTCGGACACTTTCGTCAACGCCATCGGCATTTTGGCGGACAAGGCCCTTGAGCGCGGCGCGACGTTGGTGGGCCAAGTCCCCTCCGAAGGCTATGGCCACAGCGCCTCCATGGCCGATCGCGACGGACGGTTCGTTGGCCTGCCGCTTGACGACACCAACGAACCGGAACGCACCCCCGAGCGCCTTGCCGCATGGGCCGAAACCCTCCGTCAGGCACTCTGACGCCCCACCCCTCAAAGCAAACGCCCGGGAGCGGCTTTCCGTCCCCGGGCGCGTTTTTTGTCACGCCTCTCCCGAGTTATTTCAGAGAGACCGAGCGAAGGGTCGCGGTCGGCGAAGTGATGAGGAGGCGGACATGGCTGGCGTCCTTGGCCTCAAGGGGAACTTCGAGCGTTTGGGCCCCTGCCGCATCCGTTCCCACGTTGCCGCGGTCAAGGAACTGCCCGCCGCCGAAGGAGAGCTGAAGCGTTGCCTTGAAGGCGCCCTCGGCCTCAATGCGAAGCGCCTTGGGCGGATTCTCGGCATCCACCGGCAAGGTGAGCATGTCGCCCTTGGCGGCCTTCCAAAGCGTGGCGGGATTGCCGTCCAGCGCGGGATGGGCCGCGTCCTTGGCGGCGGTGGCGGCCTGCGTGCGGCGGGTGGAATGGGCAGGGAGGCCGTTGGCGGGAGCGGGGCGGGGGATGGCCACGGGGGCGGGGTCTTCGCCGCGCACCTCAAAGGTGGCCTGCCGGAGCGCCTTGCCGTGCGGCGGGCCGACGCGGAGGGTGAAGGCGCCCGGCTCGACGGTGCGGCGCCACGCGGTGTCAATGAGGCTCATGCGATCACGCGGGATCGTGAAGGAGACCGTGCGGGACTCGCCGGGCTTCAAGTGGATGCGCTCGAAGCCGACGAGGCGCCAATCGTAGGTCGTGACGGAGGACACATTGTCGCGAAGATAGAGCTGAACCACCTCATCGCCGGCGCGCTTGCCGGTGTTGGTGACGCTGACCGTGGCGGTGACGCTTTCGCCGTTGGGCACGGCCTCGGGGGTGACCTTCAGGGGGCCATAGGAAAAGGTCGTGTAGCTCAATCCGTGGCCGAAGCCCCACAGGGCGCCGTTCACGCGGACATTCCCATTGGCGTTGGCGCCGGGCTTGGAGGGGAAGTTGTAGGGGATCTGCCCCACGCTCTTGGGGAAGGTGACGGTGAGGCGGCCGCCGGGATTGTAATCGCCGAAGAGCGCCTCCGCCACCGCCGTGCCGCCCTGGGCGCCGGGATACCACGCCTCAAGGATGGCGGGAAGGTTGCGGGCGGCCCAGTTCACCGAAAGCGGGCGGCCGTTGATCAACACCAGGATGACGGGCTTGCCGGTGGCGTGGAGGGCCTTGAGCAAATCGTTCTGGCGGCCGGGCAGCTCCAAGGACGTGCGGCTCTTGTTCTCGCCGCAGGTGCGCGCATTGCCGCCCATCACGGCGATGACGACGTCGGCCTTGCGGGCGTTGGCGACGGCTTCGTCGATGGCGGCCTGCTCCGCCGCCTCCATGGGATAATCGATGATCTCGGAGTCGGGGAAGTGGCGATCCACCACGTCGCACCCCTTGGCGTAAAGCACCTCCGCCTTGCCCTTGGCATGGGCGCGGATGCCATCCAGCACCGTCACGACGGGCACGGCGAGGGGGCCATAGTGGGTGAGCACGTGATTGGTCTCGGCGGCGTTGGGCCCGCAAACGGCGATCGTCCGAAGCTTGCCAAGGTCGAGCGGCAGGGCGGCCTTGTCGTTCTTCAGCAACACCAAGGATTCCCGGGCGGCACGGAGGGACACGGCCACGTGCTCCGGCGCCTCGACGATGCGATCCGCGGCGGCAAGGTCGCGGATGTACGGATCGTCGAAGAGGCCGACGAGGAACTTCACGCGCAACACATCGCGCACCCGCGCGTCAATCACGGACATGGGCAACGCGCCCTCCCGCACAAGCTCGCGCAGAGGCTTGACGTAATTGTCGGGGGCGCTGAAATTGCAACGCACGTTGAGCCCCGCCAAAACGGACTGGTGGACGGATTCCTTCATGTTCTCCGAGGTCCGGTGCTTTCCGTGGAGATACTCCACGGCGTCGGAGTCGGACACCACATAGCCACGAAACCCGAAATCGCCGCGCAGGCGATCCATGAGCCAATAGCGCGAAGACTCCAGCGGCTCACCGTCATAGTCGGCGTAAGTGCTCATCACACCCAGCAAGCCGGCCTCACGGATCACGCGGGCGAAGGGCACGGCGTGCAACTCCTCCAACTCGCGCGGCGGCATCTGCGGGTCGACGCGCGCCATGGCCTCGCGCGCGCCCTTGTTGTTGCTGTAGGCGAGATAGTGCTTGGCGGTGGCGGCCACCTGTCCCTTTTCCTGCATCCCCTTGGCCATCTCAATGCCGAGCTCCGACACAAGGAAGGGCGATTCGCCATAGACCTCCTCGTAGCGGCCCCAGCGCTGATCGCGGCCCACGTCGAGGATGGGGGCGTAGACGTTGGTGTAGCCAAGGGCGCGGGCCTCCCGACCCGTGATGCGCCCCACCTCACGGACAAGGGCGCGATCCCACGTGTGGCCAAGGCCCAGCTGGGTGGGGAAGCAGGTCGCGCGGTAAGCCTCCACCCCGCGGATGCCCTCATTGGTCATGTCCGCCGGAATGCCGAGGCGCGTCTCCTCCACGAAGAACCGCTGCACCTCGTTGATGGCCCAGGCGTGGCGGCTCGCGGGCCACACGTTGGGATTGTCGCTCGGCTTGAGCCCCCATTGGATGAAGCCGTTGAGATGCTCATCGATGGCGCCGATGCCATCCTTCCACAACTTCTTTTTCCAGCCCGGATTGGGGAGATCGTCGGCGAGGACGCGGCGGTAACCGTAGAGCGTGACCATCTGGCAGGTCTTTTCCTCCAGCGTCATCTGCGCCAACAAATCCTCCACGCGGGCCTCAATGGAAGCGGAGGGGTCTTCGTAGACGTCCTTCCGGCCGTTCTTGTTGAAGTCGATCCACCCCTCGCGATACATCTCGCCTTTCGGCGTGTAGGTCTCGAAGCGCTCCGGCGGAGTGACGGCGCACAAGGGGAACGTGGCCGCGGCGGCCAACATCAAGGGAAGTATTCGCATCTGCTTGTCCTTTCCGGGCGGCCCATTCATGCCGCCGACTGCTTGCGGATAGATTAGCACATCCATGCCGGCGGTTCCCAGCGGAATCCCGCCGGGCACCGCACTGAATCGTCCACAATGGTGTTGCGCACTTGTAGGACCGAAACGAAGGAAGAGGAAAGATGGACGGGCTTTGGGCAAAGCGAAACAGGAGGAGGGGCGCA
>CASDPK010000020.1 GCA_949282555.1 uncultured Lentisphaeraceae bacterium
CAGCACCTGCGAAACCGTCTTTTTCACGCGGTTTCACTCTTTGAGGCACTCTTTGGAAACGATTCTCCTTCCCGTCCTCCTCCTCTCCATCCCCCAGCCTCCCAACTCACCTTCCAATTCCTCTAAAACTTTCCCCGGACACTAGTGAGGCATCCGAGGTGATGGCGCAGAACGAGGACATTGTGGCGGCTTCGCCGTCCGCAGGGAATCCATGGGCGCGGTTCGGGCGGGGATGCCTGCGGTGGGGCGGCTATTTGGTGGATTGGGGGATGTTGGCACTCGTGGTGTTGAGCGTGTGGGCGGGGGTTACGGAGTTGACCGATCCGTATCCGGATTGTCATTGCGAGGATTTGCCGGGGGATCCGTTGCCCATCAGCATGGCATTCTTTGGGTTCGCTTGGCTGCTCGACGGGCTCCCGGAGTCTTGGAACATCCTCGCGTTTACCTTGCTTGCCTGCATCCTGCTTGCGGAGGTCGTGCTCTTGGCGTGGCGTTACCATCGTCTGCTTCGGCGGCCACGCTTCGGCCTCTTTTTCCGGATGGTATATGCCTTGGCGTTTGCCCCCATTGCCCCCTTCCTATTTTTCTTTGGGTACCTTCTCCTCTCCGTGACGTTGCACTTCTGTGGCCTTCCCATCCCACACATTGACGACCTCAACCCTTGGCATCTCCGGCTCCTCGCCGGTGGTATTTTTCTCACAGTGGGAGCGGTTCCGCTTCTCTATGGGCGCCCCCTGCGACGCTCTCCGCTGACGTGGGTCTTCGTTGCGATGGCCTTTGGCGGGTTCGACGTCCTGACAAACATCCTCTACCTTTTCAAGGACTGACGGAACGCCCTCAGCGCAAGGTGGCAACGCACTTCCGAAGACGGGCGATAAGGCGATTGCGGATTTGATAGACGGCATTGGGAGTGAGGCCATAGGCGTCGGCGACCTCTTCGGCGGGGCGGCCGTGCAGCACGTAGTCAACAAAGACGGCGCGCGTGCGCCCAGCCACCGCGGGAGCCTCCAACACCATGCGGAGAGCTTGGCGCAGGCAGACCTTTCGCCAAAGTGCGGCATCGGTTTCCGGCACGACGCATTCCGGAAGCCTGTCGCGGAGATACGTATATTCGCGGCGGGAACGATTGACCTCCGTGCGAAGGGCCGTTTTGAGGCGATTGCGGAGAATCCCCAAAAGCCAGTCGCGGAACCGGCCTTTCTCGGGATGATAATCACCGCGCGGCAGAGCGATGGCGACGGTTCTCAAGGTTTCCTGCACGGCGCCCTCAATGTCGACATGATGCCAGCCACGGGCCTCGGCGAACTCCAACAGCGGTACCCGATAGCGCAAGGCAAACTCCGTCCAAGCGTCCGCGTCCGCCCCGTGGCGCAAACGTTCCAGGAGAACGGCACTCGTGGGGATATCAACCACTCTCATTCCGGCACCTCGGCTGAACGTTCAAGAACGTAGGCAGGGGGTCTTCGCTTCGAACGCGCATCGATCCAAGCGTCATCGAAGGGACACGCCAACCGCTCCGACGTGGGGGAAACGGCCCCCTCGGCATCCACATCGTGCAGGCGGATGTCGCCCACAAGGATGAGCCGCATGGGCCGAGAGGCGAAACGGAAGGCACCCACCACTGTGAGCGGTTTGGGGCCGGGATTGACCAAAACGAGGCATCCCCCCTCGACAAACGGCTTTGACGGATCGTCCGAAACGTTCAACCACACCACGCCTGTGCGATTCTGCGGGAGGCGGACTTCGCATTTCGCGGCGCGCATGGTCACCGCAGGGTAATACGTGTCCTGATCCAACGTATCCTGCCCCTTGAGGCGTAAGATCCCACAGGTGTATGGCCGCTGGGACACCGTTGGACGCTTCGGCGGGGGCAAGGCGCGCGCCTCCGACAACGTCGCCACGTGCCGAATCGTCACCGGCTCTCGGGAGGTGTATGGACGGGAACGCTCCAGCCACGTCTCGGAAAAGGGTTTCCCCAAACGCTCACTGTGGGTGGGCGAAGGATAACGGATGAACCCATAGACGTCCGTGCAGATAAAGTCGATGTCGCCAACCAACACCACCTCGTGCTCAAACGCCGTGCCCACGCGGAAATGGCCAATCACCGTCTTACGGCCCGGAGTCGGGCTCCACAGAATCAAGCGCTGGTAGGTGTCACTGCGCTTGAAATCGAAGCGGCCGCACCACACCACGCCCCCCGGATTGTCGGGCAAGGCCATCTCGGTAATCTCCTCTCGCAATGCCCAAGCCGAATACACCGTGCGCGGCGCAAGCGCCGTTTCCTCCTGAGCCACCACGAGCGAACGTTGGAACACCCACCCTCGCACACGCAACCAGTTCATCACTGGCCCATAGGCGAAAACCGCCCCCGCCACGACCCACGGCAAAAGCCAACGCACCGCCCCCATCAGCCATGGCGACCACGAGGCCCGCCCGATCAACTTCCCAAGCGCCCGAGGCGTGGGACAGCGCAACGCAGGATCGGCCACCAACACCTTCGCCATCACTCGCCGCCACAACGGGAACCGTTGCCACTCCGGCAAAAGATCGCGCACCAACATCCCGATGGCATAAACATCGGCCGCGGCGGACAACGCGGCCCCCTCAAACTGTTCCGGCGCGGAACGGCCCGGCGTCCCCACCCCATGCGGCTCTCCAATGAGCGTGGGATGCGGCAACGTCATCAACGCCTGCGCGACACTCGTCGACAATGGTTTGGCGATGCCAAAATCCACAAGCACCGCATGGTGGCCACGGAGCATCACGTTTGAACGCTTGATGTCACGGTGCAACACCCCATGACGGTGCAACTCCTCCGCCGCGTCGCAAAGTTGCAATGCCCACCGTCGCACCTCCGATTCCGTCGCGACCTCCGGCAATGGCTCGAGAAACTCCATGGCCAGCCACGGCTGCCCATCCTCCGCGGTGCCATGGGCAAACAACCGCACCACCCCAGGATGCCGAATCGAAGCCAAGAGCCGTATTTCGGCCACAAACCGTTGTCGGACTTCGGCATCTTCCGTCCGCAACAACTTCAACGCATCCCTGCGCCCCGTCGGCAGGTGCCGGGCACACCAAACCTCCGCCGTTGCGCCAATGCCCAAGCGTCCCGTGAGCTCATACTCACCAATTCGATCGCCGACCTGATGGGCTATCGCATGATCCGTCCTCATGTGGAGGTATTTTAGCACGCTTCACCGCACACCGCTTGTTTTGCCGGAGAAGTGCGCCTCAAATCCGCCGCGCCACCGGCCAAAGGTTTGCTTTTTTGAGGGAGTATGATAAAGTGGAATCATAGTTACACCTCACACTCAATCGAAAGGCAGTTTGTTATGGCAGAGCTTGGCAAGGCTACGCAGCAGGAATTGAAGGACATTTCCTCCGCGTTTCAGGTTTATGGCGATTTTGTGAGCGGTTGCCCCTACGGGAGCGGCCACATCAATGATACCTACCAGGTGACGTACTCCGTGGGCGGCGCGCAGATGCATTACCTGCTCCAGCGCATCAACCATCATGTCTTTACCCAGCCCGCGAATGTGCAGCAGAACATCCTGCGCGTGACGCGCCACATCGCCGACAAGCTCCGCGCACAGGGCGTGAAGGACATTTCCCGCCACACGCTCACCCTCATCCTCACGCGGGATGGCGAACCCGTCCACCACGATGTGGCGGGGAACTGGTGGCGTATGTACGTCTTCGTGGAAGGCGCCAAGACCTACGACCAAATCCAGAGCGCCCATCAGGCGGAGCTCGTGGGCGAAGCCTTCGCCGACTTCCAAAACATGGTGGCAGACCTCACGCAGCCGCGTCTGCACGAGACCATCCCGCACTTCCACAACACGGTGAAGCGTTACGAGGCCCTCCAGGCCGCCATCCAGAAGGATGCCTTCAACCGCGCCAAGGACGTGAAGGCGGAAATCGCCTTCGTGGAAGCCCGCGCCGACACCTTCGGCCGTCTTCTGGAGCGCAGCGCGAAGGGTGAAATCCCCGAACGCGTCACCCACAACGACACCAAGCTCAACAACGTCATGCTCGACGACGAGACCGGCAAGGGCATCTGCGTCATCGACTTGGACACCGTCATGCCCGGCTTGGCGCTGTATGACTTCGGCGATATGTGCCGCACCGCGACCGCCAACGCCGCCGAAGACGAGCAGGATCTTTCCAAGGTCTATTCGCGCATGGATATGTTCGAGGCCATCGCAAAGGGCTACTGCCGCGGCGCGAAGTTCCTCGTGCAGGCCGAAAAGGAAGAGCTCGCGTTCTCCGCGCGCCTCATCACGATGACCATCGGCATCCGCTTCCTCACCGACTATCTCTCCGGCGACACCTACTTCCACATCAAGCGCCCCGGCCACAACGTGGATCGCACGCGCACGCAGCTGAAGATGGTCCAGAGCATGGAAGAGCAGGCCGAACAGATGGAAGCCATCGTCAAGGCCGCCCTCGCGGAATGACACGCCTATGCGCACCCGCCGGGAAGGCATCCCCGCGGGTGCGTTTTCTTGTGTAGGTAAGTAGGATTGGAGAAATCAAACAGAGGGATGACATGGACGATCACACAATCGAGGAGATTCTGAGTTCCTTTGCCATAAAGGGACATCCAACCAAGGCCACGCCCTACGGCAGCGGACACATCAACGACACCTTTCGCATCCTCACCGAAGAGGCCGACGGCACGCAACATCAATACACGTTGCAACGCATCAATCATGCCGTTTTCCGCAAGCCTCAACAGGTGATGGACAACATCGAGCGAACGCTCGCCCACCTGAGCACAAAGGCCAAAGCCTTTCCGGGCGTGCGGTCTCTCGGACTGGTGCGAACGAAAGAACGGCGCAACTGCGTGCGGACGTTCGACGGCAAATGGTGGCGGATGTACGACTTCATCGACGGAGTGATCAGCTACGACAACGTCCGCGATCCGGATGTGGTGTACGAAGCCGCCCGAGGATTCGCCCAGTTCCAAAACATGATGGCGGATCTCCCCCTCCCCCGCCTGCACGAAACCATCCCCTACTTCCACCACACCCCCATGCGCTACGCCACCTTGGAAGAGGCGGCCTACCTCGACATCCGGGGACGCGCCCAAGAAGTCGCGGCGGAGATCGATTTCGTGCGCTCTCGGCGCCACCTCGTGGCCCATCTGCTCAACCGTTACCTACGCGGGCAAATCCCCGAACGGATCACCCACAACGACACCAAAATCAACAATGCGCTCTTCGACCCCGAGAGCAAGCGTTGCGTGGCCGTTGTGGATTTGGACACCGTCATGCCGGGGCTCGCGCTCTACGACTTCGGCGACCTGTGCCGGACCACTTGCAACACCGCCGATGAATCGGAGCCGGACACCGACAGCGTCCACTTTGACATCCGAATGTTCGAAGCCGCGGTCTCCGGTTATCTTGACACCGCCCACTTCCTTGTTCCTGCCGAAGTGCAAGAACTCGTTTTCTCCGCCTGGCTCCTGCCCTTCATGGTGGGCGTTCGCTTCCTCACCGATTACCTCCAAGGCGACACCTACTTCAAAACCCACTATCCAAAGCAAAACGTGGATCGTTGCCGCACCCAATTCCGTTTGGTCAAGTGCATCGAAGATCTCCGTGAAGAAATGCACGCCGTTGTCCAACGTTGTGCAAAGGCCTCAGGCCGTTCCTGATTTCCATCCCATCATCAGAAAGGATCGACACATGAAAGTCGCAATCGTCCAGAATCCCGAAGAGGGAAGCAAGCTCGCCGCCAGCATCTTCATCGATCAGGTGCGGCAGAACCCCAAGACCGTCCTCGGCCTCGCCACGGGCTCCACGCCTGTGAAGATGTACAAGCTCCTCGCCGAAGCCTGCAAAGCCGGAACCGTCTCCTTCAAGGACTGCCAGAGCTTCAACCTCGATGAGTATCTCGGCCTCGCCCCTGAGCACGACCAGAGCTACCACTACTTCATGAAGACCCAGCTCTTCGACCATATCGACATCGACCAGGCCAAGACCCACGTGCCCGACGGGCTCGCCAAGGATATCGCCAAATCCTGCAAGGCCTACGAAGACGCCATTCAGGCCGCCGGCGGCATCGACATCCAGCTCCTCGGCATCGGCTCCGATGGCCACATCGCCTTCAATGAGCCCGGGTGCTCCCTCTCCTGCCGCACGCACTCCCAAGTGCTCACCCAGCAGACCATCAACGACAACGCCCGCCTGTTCTTCAACGGACGCATCGAAGAGGTGCCCACCCAGGCCGTCACCATGGGCATTGGCTCCATCATGGACGCCAAGCGGGTCGTCCTCCTCGCCTTCGGCAAGGGCAAGCAAGATGCCATCGCGGGCCTCGTGGAAGGTCCCATCACCGCCATGTGCCCCTGCTCCGCGTTGCAGTATCACAATGATTGCATCGTGATCTGCGACGAAGACGCCGCCGGCAAACTGCGCAACAAGGATTACTACAAGTACATCTTCTCCCAGACGGGCGTCTCCAACGTCTAAGCGACCAGGAGATCTTCCCATCGGCGGCCCCATACCCGGGGCCGCCCTTTTTGTCCCCTTCTTCCCGGGACCCACGTTGCGTACATTTGTGCGCCCCTGCCTGCCCTCACATGAGATGCTCCGTGCCTCACCATGAGATGCAGGGGATTTCGACCACGCCCCCACTGTGCCTCGAAACCCTCTCGCCAGCCCGCACGCGTACCGCCCCCACGCTTAACGACCTTCATTACTTGTGCTAGAATAGAGAGCGATTCAACAAAGGACCTCCCCATGATGACGTTGCAGGAACTTCAACAGGAACACGCCTCCTCGCTCGCCGCCCTCGAAGCGGCCACGACCCAGGAAGCGTCCGACGCGGTGCGTATTCGTTACTTGGGCCGAAATGGCCTCATTCCCGCGCTGGTGAAGCAGATGAAGGAGGTGCCGCCCGCCGACCGCCCGGCGTTCGGGAAGGCGTTGGGAGAATGGCGTGCGGCTTTGGAAAAAGCCCTTGCGGCCAAAGCGGAGGCCGCTCAGGCCAATGCCGCTCCCGTGGCGGGTTTCGACGTGACCCTTCCCGGCCGTTGGCGGGCGGAGGGCGTCATCCATCCCGTGAGCCGCGTGATCGAAGAGGCCGCGGAAATCTTCCATCGGCTCGGATTCACGGTGGCCGATGGCCCGGACATCGAGACCAAGTTCAACAATTTCACCGCACTGAACACGGCGCCGCATCATCCTTCGATGGATGCAAGCGACACGTTTTGGTTTGACGCGGAAACGTTGTTGCGCACGCAGACGAGTCCCGTTCAGATTCGGACGATGCTGGAAAATCAGCCGCCCGTGCGCATCGTCAATCCCGGCCGTTGCTATCGCCGCGACACCACCGATGCCACCCACTCCGCCAATTTCCACCAAATTGAAGGCCTGTACGTGGACACGCGCCCGGTTTCCTTGGCCGACCTCAAGAGCACGTTGGGCTACTTCGCCCGTGAGATGATGGGGCCAGGCATTGGCGTCCGTTTCCGTCCGCACTTCTTCCCCTTCACGGAGCCTAGCGTGGAAGTCGATTTCACCTGCCACGTCTGCAAGGGCAAAGGATGCCGCGTGTGCAAGAACTCCGGATGGATTGAGATCGCGGGCGCCGGGATGGTCGATCCCCGCGTCTACGAACACGTGGGCTACGACCCGGAAAAGGTCTACGGTTACGCTTTCGGCATGGGCGTGGAGCGCATCGCGATGATCAAATA
This sequence comes from uncultured Lentisphaeraceae bacterium, assembly GCA_949282555.1. Lineage (GTDB taxonomy): Bacteria > Verrucomicrobiota > Kiritimatiellia > RFP12 > DVOR01 > Spyradenecus. Next base: position 7,703 of record CASDPK010000020.1, read on the forward strand.
CGGCATCCCTGACATCCGCTTCCTCTACGAGAACGACATCCGTTTCCTCTCTCAGATGCGCTGAAGGGGCGATCATGGACATTCAGGATATCCTTGCCCGCCGCAGCATCCGGAAATATGCCGCCGAGCCCGTGACACGCACCCAGCTCAAGGCGGCGCTTGAGGCCGCAATGGCCGCTCCGAGCGCCATGCATTGCGATCCATGGCGCTTCCTCGTGCTCACTCGGCGCGAGGATTTGGATGCCTTGGCGGAGCTCCTCCCCTATGGGAAAATGCTCCACGATGCACCTGCGGGATTGATTGTCTGCGGGGAACTCGCCGCCGCCCACAGGAAGGAACTCTCCTACCTGCTCCAAGATGTCTCGGCGGCCATTGAGAACCTTTTGCTGGGGCTTCACGCGCAGGGACTCGGAGCCGTTTGGCTGGGGATTCACCCAAATGCAGACCGCATTGAGGGGGTCACACGCCGATTTGCCCTTCCCGAAGGGGTGCTTCCCGTGGCGGCCATCGCGGTGGGACATCCCGCCGAAGCCCCCGCGCCGCGCACACGCTACGACGACGCAAAAGTCCGTTGGCTCTGAATATGGAACCCGAGCCGTGGGTGGCCCGCCTTTTGGAATGGTATGCCGCGAACAAGCGGACCATGCCGTGGCGTGGCCATCCCGATCCTTATGCCGTCTGGGTCAGTGAAATCATGCTCCAGCAGACGCAGGTGGACACGGTTCGCCCCTATTTCACGCGATTTCTTGAGACGTTTCCCACGGTTGCGGCGTTGGCCGCGACCGAGGATGAGCCATTGCTGAAGGCGTGGGAAGGATTGGGCTACTACACACGTGCGCGCAATCTGCGCAAGGCCGCTCGTCAGCTGGTCGAAGCACACGGCGGGCGACTTCCCCAAACGGCCGAAGCCCTGCACCGCCTCCCGGGAATTGGGCCGTACACGGCGGCCGCCATCGCCAGTATCTGTTTTGGAGAGCCCGTGCCGGTGGTCGACGGGAACGTGGCGCGTGTCTTCGCCCGACGGAATGCCTTAGGGGATGACTTCAAGAAAGAGGCTCCGCGCCGCGCGTTGGCCGAATGGCTGACCCCTCATATCACCGCGTCCGGTTCGCCCTCCGATTTCAATCAAGCCATGATGGAACTCGGGGCTTTGGTTTGCACACCGCATCGCCCCGCCTGCTTGCTCTGTCCTTTGCGTACAGAGTGTCAAGCCGCGATCGACGGCACACAGGAAGCGTTTCCCGTGGTCGCTGCCAAAAAGGCGCTTCCTGAGCGCAAAGACACGGTTGTGATCGTGCGCGATGCACAGGGGCGGCTCTTGCTCTCCCGCCATGAGGGGGAGCGGCTCTTGGCGGGGTTCTGGGAGTTGCCCATGCGTGACCGCCTTCCCTTTGCCGCCGAATGTAGCCGCCGTCTGGGCATCTACCATCAAACTTTCTCACACTTTCGCCTCTCCCGCTCCGTCTATCAGGCCTCTGCGCCCAAGGAACTGCCGTCGTTGCCGGAGAACTACGTTTGGTGTGCGGAAACTTCCGCGCTCCCGCTGACCACCGCCACGCGGAAGATCCTCGCGGCCCATCCGGAGGCTTGAGATGCCGCGTTGGTTGGAATTGCTCTTGGTGATCGGAACGGCTCCGCTTTGGGGGGTACTGATTGGTATCGTTGCGCTCTGTCTCTGTTGGGATCGTCCAATCTTTTTCCGCCAGGTTCGGCCCGGCCTTGGAGGAAAGCCGTTCACCTTGGTCAAGTTCCGGACGATGCGCCCCGGGAGTGAACCGGACGAGGCCCGGATCACGCGCGTGGGGAGATTCCTCCGGGCGACCTCTTTGGACGAGCTTCCGGAATTGTTCAACGTCTTGCGTGGGGAGATGGCACTCGTGGGGCCCAGGCCCCTGCTCATGGCCTATCTCACCGAATACACGCCCGAAGAAATGCATCGCCACGATGTCCGCCCCGGCATCACCGGATGGGCGCAAGTTCATGGACGCAACGCGATTGACCGCGCCGAGAAGATCCGTTACGACTTGGACTATGTTGCGCGTCGCTCCACCGCGTTCGATTTCCGCATTTTGGCGATGACGTTCCTGCATCTTCGTGGGAATTGACGTGTGGCAAACCCAAAGGAGGGCTTACGATGTACATGCGAAGAAAAACTGTCGGGTTCCCGAGGAGATGGTGCATTCCGTTGCTGATGGTTGCGATAGGCGGCGTCCTTGGATGCATCACACGCCCACCATCCGTGAAGGAGGTCGAAGCGCTTTATACGCCGACCATAACGGCCTCCGAGACTACCAATCGTGTGCCGTTGAGGCAACGCCCGGAGAGTGGTCTGTTGCTGATTCAAGCCGCCCTTGAAGGGGTTCCTTGTACCCTGCTTTTCGACACCGGCGCAACGCACACGACCTTTGATCGGGGCTTTATTGAACGGACGTTCCCCAACAAAGCGTTGGCACCTGTCCAACTTGAGGGAGAAACCAACGTTGCCTCCTCCCCGGAGTGTTTCCAGATTGACACGCTCACGCTTGGGAACACGACGTTGAGCGACTTCCGAGGCATGGCGCTTCCAATGAACCATCTTTCGGAGGCCATTGGTGAACACGTAGACGGCATTCTTGGCATGAACGCCATGGCTTATGCCCCTTTCTTGCTGGAAATCGGCAAGGGGGACGTCACTTGGTATGCAAAAGGTTCAACGTCCCCCAAGGGCATCCCACTCCCGGTGCTCCCGACCAACGACAATCATGTGGTGCTGATCGCCAAGACATCACCGGAAGGGGCAACGTTTCCCCTGTTGATGGATTCCGGTGCTTCGTTCTCCGTTTTCCCGGAAACGTTGTGGCCCAAAGAGGACACCGAAGATGGCAAAACCTTTTCCGCCACAGACATCAATGCCACCGAAAACAATACCTATCGCAAGGGGAAAGATGGAGCGCTTTATTTGGGTAAAGTCCGTGTCCGCGTACATCCTCTCGTCTTAGGCGACGAAACCCCATTGTTGGGGGTGGACACACTCCGCAAAATGCGTCTGCTCGTGAATGGAAAGCAGAAACGTGTCACGCTCATTCCGTGAGATCGTTCCCTTTTATGCCGCAACAAAAGGTCTGCCTCATGTTCCCCATTCCTCCCAGTCTCCTCCCCACCGCCGCATTGACTTGGCCCTTCTTCCTATGGTTGGCAGGCATAGCGCTTTTGCTGTTCCCGCATGGATTCGACTTCCCCGCCTATGTCTATGCGGTCAAAACGGTTTTGTGTGCGGTCTTGGTCGTGTTGCTAAGGCCTTGGCGTTTTGTCCCGCTGGAAAAGGTACGAGGCGATTGCGCCGCCGGACTTCTCTTCGGATTTGCGGTCTATGTGTTGTGGGCGTTGCCGGAATCGACACCATGGCCGGAGGTCACGACGTTCTATCGCCGCTGGCTCGTCATGATGCCGGGCTCCCTCCCCGACTACAGCGCTTCTTGGTGCTACGCTTGGAATGCCAGCCCCTCCCTCGCAATCATCAAACTGCTTGGTTCAGCCTTTGTCATCGCCCCCATCGAGGAATTCTTTTTCCGCGGGTTTCTGATGCGTTGGCTCACGCAACGCGATTGGCATGGGCTCCCCCTCGCGGCCGTTTCCAAAAGTGCCTTTTGGGCGACTGCCCTGGTCTTCGCCTTTGAGCACGATCGATATGTCATGGGACTGATGGCAGGTCTGGTTTATGGGGCTTTGGCAATGCGAACAGGGAGTCTGCGGGCTTCCATCCTTGCACATTGTGTCACCAATCTGCTCCTTGGGTTGCATGTACTCCTGTTCGATGCTTACGGCTTTTGGTAAGATAGTGAAATGAAGAAGACGATTGCAATAGCCTGCGGTGGCACCGGTGGCCACATTCATCCAGCGTTGGCAGTGGCAGATCTCCTGCGTGCAGGCGGACATACGCTCTCGCTCATTCTTTCCGGAACACGTGCCGCCGAGCGTCCCGCGGAAAAAGCTTGGGAAGGCCCGTTGCTGAAATCCGGGGCCCGGCGCATCCAAGATCCCCGGAATGCGTTCGCCTTTTTGCGTTGCCGCGCCTTTCTTAAGGAACAACGTCCGGACGTTCTCTTCGCGACGGGAGGTTATACCTGTGTTCCTCCTGTGCTCGCGGCCCGAAGCCTTGGGATTCCTGTGGTACTGCATGAGGCCAACAGTCTTGCGGGACAGGCCGTGCGGGTTCTCTCCAAGCACTTCCACATCACGGCCATCGCCACCAGTTTCGAAGAGACTTCCGCGCAATTGCCGTGGGCGCACACGGTATACACGGGCCTCCCCCTGCGGCAGAGCGTCCTATCCGCTCTGGAGCGGGCACGTCATATGCAGAAGCCGGAGGGAACGTTTAACGTCTTCGTCACCGGCGGCAGTCAGGGTGCCCATGGCATGAACTTGCTCGTGGCGCCCGTCTTGGCATCGCTTGCCGTGAGCGATCGCCATGTCCACATTCTCCATCAGTGCGGGAAGGCCGATGTGGAGACACTCCGGGAGCTCTATTCGCAGACACCCCAGCAAGTGGAGGTGGTTCCCTTCGTTGAAGATATGGGCGCCGCCTACGGGCAAGCAGACCTCGTCATCGCCAGAGCCGGAGCGGCAACCTGTTTCGAATTGGCAGCCTGCGCCGTGCCGTCCATCCTGATTCCCCTTCCCATGGCCAAAGATGACCATCAGCGGCGGAATGCGGAAACGCTTGTCAAATGCGGCGGTGCGCTTTGCATTGACCAGCTGACGACGACCCCCTTCCAGCTCGCCGAGGCCATTCGGCAAATCTACTCCGATCCGCTCCAGCGGACAATCATGCGCGAAGCATTGGCAGACCTCCCCCACCCCGATGCAACCCGCGACGTCGCTGCACTCGTTTTGAAGACAGCGGAAGAGTCAAGGTAATCCATCCCCGCCAAAGCAACAAAGGAGGCATCATTCTGGGAATGACGCCTCCTTGATGTCATCACGGGTTCACTTACTTGAAATAAGGTTCCGGTGGCGGGGCAACCGGCCGAGGTTCAAACCGCTGAACGGTAGAGGCCTCCGTTGGCGAGATCTCGCTTTCCGCGCCGGCTGAAGCCACGAATACGTAGCGGAAGGCAAAAACCAGCAGCGTTATCCCCAGCAACGCAAGAAACACGAACAACGCCTGCATCAGCGTCCGACGTGTCAGGAACGACTCCGTGCGCCCTCCCATACGCCGAACCTTTGGCCGAGTTGCCTGACGAATGACGGAGTGAATCATGCGTCCAATCCCCATAAACGCCTCTAGCAACGAGCGCACGTGAGGATTCGGCGGATCCGGAACCGGATATTGCGGCCCGAAAATCGGACCCGAAACGCGGGGAGAGGGGCGTTGCGCCGCAACGGGCGTCACCTCCCGGTGGCGCTTCGGCGATGGTGCGAACCGATCCGCCAACGCCGCACGCCCACTCAAGGGCGAAGGTTCAGGCTCTTTGGTGGCAGGAGGCGTAGCCATCTCACCGCCATCAAGGACAAGCGGCTCCGGCTCTCGCACGGGAGAAGGGAATTCCTCCGGCTTAGGTACCGCCGTGAATGAAGCCTCTGCAGGCTCCACCAGCTTATGATGAGAAACGGAGGCGGAACCGACTGGCGTGGCTTGCGGCTTTGGCGGAAGCGTCCGACGCGCCCCGGTGTGAATCGGTTCCGGCGGACGCTCGGGGAAATCATGCACGGCCGGGCGCGTCACCGAAGAGGGACGGCTGTTACCGGACACCGCCTGCATATAATCATCCACCAGCGGTTGAGGATCAATACCCAAAAGTTGGCAATACTGCTTGATAAAACCACGCCCGTAGATCGGGGCGGGGATTTTCTTGAGTGTCTCGGTCTCAAGGGCATCAATGGTTCGCACCATCATGTGCGTACGCTCGGCGACGTATTCTTTCGTCCAGCCGTGCTCTATACGCTTCTGTCTTAACGTTTCACCAAATGCCATGAGAACCTCCGAAAAGCGAATCCGTCACCGTCCACTCTCCTTGGGATGGATAATGTCAGGAAGATCAAGCGATGCGGGATCAAAGTCTCCCAAGTCAAAATCGTCATCCGACGGAGCACCCGTTGGGGCTCGCATTGTCTCCCCCTCGTCCACGCCATCACCCATTGGAGACGAAACTGCGGCGTTTGTGCGCGTATCAGGCGCGGCATCTTCTCCATCGGTACCCGTCAACTGCTCTCGGGCCATCGCGTTGAGATCGACCAAAATCTCACGCGAACCGCCCGCCTTCCCTCCGGCTCCGATGATGCCACGCTCTTCGAGCATATCGGTGATACGCCCTGCCTTGTTGTAACCGATCTTAAGCCGACGCTGAAGAGCCGAAGTGGAGAACCTCCCTGTCTGACGGATGTATTCAAGCGCCCGCTGATAGTAACCCTCGTCGCTCTTGTCCTCCTCCGGGCCAAGATCAACATCGGCCTCCGCCCTCGTGGGTTCAGGAACAAACTCAGAGATGAGCGAAGACACATCATCCGCCGGCTTCTCCTCTTGTATCCGCTCCATGCTTCCGGCGAGGACATTGTCAAAAGCCGGGCCAGCCTGCACCTTGATAAAGTCGCAGACACGCCCAATTTCGCCATCGCTCACCCACGCCGCCTGTGACCGAACCGTCGCCTTTCCGCCTCGCGCCAAGAGCATGTCACCCTTGCCGATTAGGTTTTCCGCCCCAGTTTCATCAAGGATTGTTCGTGAATCGTTCGACTGCGCCACACGCAACGCGATACGCCCGGGAATGTTGGCCTTGATCGTTCCGGTGACAATATCGGTCGTCGGGCGCTGCGTTGCGATGATGAGGTGAATGCCTGCCGCGCGCGCCTTTTGGGTAAGCGAGGTGATCGGAGGCTCAATGTCCGCCTTGACCGTGAGCATCAATTCCGCCAACTCGTCAATGACAATCACAATGTACGGCAACTTCGAGGTAGGATTCTCACGATGTTGGACGGGCGCATCCACGCGGCGGTTAAGGTCGGCGATGTTGCGCACGCCGTATCGCTGAAGCAATTTGTAGCGGCGATTCATCTCCACCACAGCCCAACGAAGCGAGAAGAGCACCTTCTTTGGCTCCACCACCACCGGATTGAGCAAGTGCGGGAGATCGTCATACGCCGTGAACTCCACCCGCTTGGGATCCACCATCAGCAACCGCAACTGCTCCGGGCGGCGGCACATCAACAGGCCCACGAGCATATCGTTTACGGCGACGGACTTTCCGGACCCCGTTCCACCGGCCACCAGCAAGTGAGGCATTTCCGCCAAGTCCACCACCAAATCCCCGCCGGTCGCCAACTTTCCGAGAGCCAGAGGAAGGGCCATCCGACGCTCGGCCTCCCGCCACACGTCACCCTCCAAAACCTCTCTCAGCGTGACCGATTGGCGCACCGTATTGGGCACCTCAATGCCCACCACATCGCGTCCGGGGATGGGCGCTTGAATGCGGATACTCTCCGCACGCAACGCCATCAGGAGGTTACGTTCATAGGCCTTGAACTTCTCGACCTTCACGCCCGGCTCAGGCTTGATCTCAAACTGCGTGAGCACAGGACCACGCACCTGTCCCACCACATGAGCCGCAATCCCGAACTGTTGAAAGACGCTCTCAATCGCCAAGACCGCACTTTGCACATCATCGGCTTCACCCTTGCGCGGCGGGATCGGATCCAGCAAGTCCGTGGAGGGAAGGCCATAATTCTCGAATGCGGGTTCCCCTTGAACGTCGTTATCATTGCCCGCCGGCACAGGGGCCGTCGCAGCCTTCAAGGGAGAGACAGGTTTCAACACCGAGGCATCATCGGACGAAAGCGCAAACGGCTCGCTCTCCGCGGCCTGAGCAAAAAGTGGTTCGTCTGCCGATGGCTTCTGGGGAATCCATGCTCCCTCGCTCACAGGCGCTTCCGTCGTGGGCTGAGCCTTCTCTCGAGCGCGCCCACGGAGCAAATCACGCACATCCTCAGTCTCTGTTGCCACGGCTTCGCGCCGCCGAAACATCCTGGCGAAGAAGCCTTCACCCGGCACCTTCGGCTCGGCCTTCGGGGTTGCCGCGGCACGACGAAGGGCATCCCTCACATCCTCAATTCCGCTCGAGACCTCCGGCACAGGGTCACGCATCGCCGCAAGGCGAACCGCCAACAACACACAATTCCGCACACCCACCACAAGCGCAAGGAAGAATAACGCCAGCGGCCATAGCAACAATTGGATGCCCAGGGTTCCAAGAAGCGGGCGCAACAACTCCGTGACCAGCCATTGCCCCACGGCGCCGCCCGCATTTGGCAACAGGTTCAGATCCGCCAACAGCGGAATCCCAGACCCATCATCATTGCCATAAGTCTGAAACAGACAGGCAAGGCAAACGTAAAGCAGAAGCATCCACACCACACGCAAGCGGAACCTGCGGACGCGCCCATGCAAAAGGAAAGCGGACAAAAGCACAAGAAGCGGGAGCGCGAAATAACGATAAGCCAACCCCGCGAAACCGTATCCGAAAAACGTGAGCCACGCGCCCAATTTCCCAATCCGGTTCGCCGGGAGTCCCTCGGGCGGGGAGGGTGGATTGCAAAGCCATGAAATGTCACGCCAATCATACGTGACCAGCGCGAGGAACAACACCACAGAAAGCACCAAAAGGCACGCCCCCAGCACGCGCCGACGCGTCACCACCGCTCCAGGAAGCGCGGGAACATCAGCAAGGCGGGAAGGAAGAGGTTCCTGTCTACGAGGCATAGGCGGGCTCACTCACTCTCAGTGACCAACGAAAACTTGGTTAGACGCGCACGACGAAGGATCTTGATAACGTCCATGATGCGACCGTAGCTTTGCGTCTCATCGCCACGGATGTGTGCCGCCACCTGCGCATCCTTCGCCACCGCCTCACGAACCCGCGCCTCCAGCGTCTCGTCATCCAACGCCTCACTCCCGAGGAAAAGGCGCCCATCCGCACGAATGGTGATGGAAAGCGGCTCCATGTTCGGCAAAGGATCCCCGCTCGCCGTCGGCAACTTCACCGTGACACCGCTCTGAAGCGCGGGGAACGTGATGATAAAGGCAATCAGCAGAAGGAAGGTCATGTCCAAAATCGGCGTCATGTTGATCTCGCCGTTGACCTTCCGTCTCGCACGCGCCCGTGAGCGATTGAGCCTACGCCTCAGCATCGCCCTTATCCCTCCGCCTTGCGATAATTGAGCGCAAGTTTGCCCATCAACTCCTCGCCAAAGCCTTCAAGTTGAACGGTGTAAGCCTCAATCTTCGCCTGAAGGATGTTATACGCGATGGTCGAGGGGATGGCCACGACCAATCCCACCACCGTGGTCAGCAACGCGGAGGAAATGCCCGGCGCAAGTTCGGCGATGTTCGCGCTTCCGCTGGCCGCCATGGCCTGGAAGGCCAGCATCACCCCCCAAACGGTTCCGAAAAGGCCCAGCAACGGCGCAGAACTGGTGATCACCGCGAGGGCCGTCATTCCCTTGCCCAGCTGAACCGTCTCCTCATCCGTCGTGTGGGCGCAGGTCGTCTCGACCAGCTCCATGCGTGCGGCGCCCAAACGAAGCGGCGCCTCCGGATCTGTCCGCAAAAGCACACGCTGCTGCTCGGGGATCAACTCGGCCAAGCGTTCACAGGTCTTCAAATAGACATTCTCCATCGGAGTGTCCGTGAACGCGTAGCGATTGTAATAAAGCGCGAGGGGGTCATTCTGACGAACAAAGTCATCCACGAACCGTGCGGAACGCGTCGTGAGATCACGCAAGTGAAACCACCGCCCCGCCATCACCGCCCACGACACCACACTCATCCCAATCTGGATAAGCACAATGAGCTGCCCGCAGAAGTCGGAATCGACGAACGCCTTGATGGGGCCTGTGGCCATCGACGCGAGGAGGGCCATATCCATGCCTCAGATCCTTTCGGGGGTTGGGATGCCCAGCAACGTCAAACCGCCACGCAACACCTTCGAGACCGCATCGCAGAGGCGAATGCGACTGTCGCGCACGGCAGGTTCGGCCTTAAGCACCGGCGAACTCTGGTAGAAACTGCTATACAGCTGGCTGAGCTGATAGAGATAATCCGCCAACACACTCGGCTTGCAAAGCTCGCCCGCGCGCTGAACGGCATTGGGATACTGCAACAAATGCAGGGCCAACGCCTTTTCCGCATCGGAGCCCAAAGAAAGCGTCTGCTCGGAAGGCTCCGCTCCGACCGTCTCCCGATATTTGTCGAGCAACGAATTCAAACGGGCATTGGCGTATTGGAGATACGGGCCACTGTTGCCGTCAAGCGCAAGGGCCTTGTCCCACGTAAAGATGATCATCGTGGCGGGATCATGCGAAAGATCCGCATATTTGATGGCGCCGATACCGATGGCCTCGGCAAGGGCCGCCCGCTCAGCCTCCGGCCAATCAGGATGGCTCTCATCAACGATTGTCCGAGCCCGCGCGGCCGCCTCATCCAGCAAGGTCTCCAACTTGATCACATTGCCCTGGCGCGTGGAGAACGTCGCATCCGGCAAGCGCATAAGGCCAAACCAAACGTGCTGGAGCCTCGTCTTCCCGCAGAGGCCAAGCTTATCGCAAATGGCGAAGAACTGGCGGAAATGCAATTGCTGGCGTTCATCCGTCACGTAAATGATCCGAGCCGGCGAAAACGCCTCCACACGGCTGCGCACCGTGGCGATATCCGTTGTCGTATAGTTGAACCCGCCGTCACGCTTGCGGACGATGGCGACTTCCAGCCCCTCGTCCTTCATGTCCACAATCCAAGCGCCTTCGCTCTGGGTGGCCAAGCCCTTCTCCTTCAGGAGCTCCACCGTGGGCCCCAACAGCGGCTGATAGAAACTTTCCCCGCGGTAAAGATCGAAATGGACATCCAAGCGATCATAAATCCGCCCAAACTCCTTGAGCGAAATCTCAATAAAGCGCTTCCAAACCGCAAGATTCTCCGCATCCCCCGCCTGCAAGCGCACCAATTCCTCACGGCAACGATCCAACCACGCCGGATCTTCCTTCGTGGCATTGTAACTGCGCACGTAGACCTTCTCCAGAAGCTCCACCGTGAGGTTGGCCCGCTCCTCATCACTCAGGAAATGGCGATAACCCATGATTAGGATGCCAAACTGCGTCCCCCAGTCTCCCAAATGATTGTCGGCAATGACCTCATACCCCAACGCACGGAGAATCCGATCGATGGCATTCCCAATAACCGTGGAGCGAATATGCCCGATATGCATCGGTTTGGCCACATTCGGCGAGGAATAGTCAATCACGACCTTCTCCCCCGCACCCACCTGCGGCACCCCCAAACAGCCATCCGTGGCCAGGGCCGTCACACCCGCCGCCAACGCCGTGCGCGAGAGCGTCAGATTGATGAATCCGGGCCCGGCGACCTCCGCCTTCTCAAGGACATCCGGCAACGGCAAAGCCGAAATCACGGCCTGCGCCACCTCGCGGGGATTCCGCCCCGCACGCTTGGCAATTCCCATCGCGTCATTGCACTGCCAATCACCAAAACGGCTGTCCTTTGACGGAACGACCTTACCGCCGCCACACCCTGGCACAACGGCCTCGAACGCCGCACTCAGCCACTGCTTCGCAAGCCCTTCGCAATCCATGAAAACTCCTTGACTGGGAAATGGTCTTAGTGTACCACATTCCCACCCCCATCCGCACGTCTTCTACCCCAGATTTGACGCTTCGTCGGTTGCACATTTTTCACCAAGAGTCCATCGTGAAACACTGATGAATGACCCTCGTTTACCAATAAGTTACATCTTGCCTCATGTAATCTTTCTAAACACGTCTATTGTGCCCCGAGATAGATCAAGTAGGTGTTTGATTCTGCCCTCAATAAGATTACAGAATAATCGCTTCCGTAAAACTCAAAGAAATCGTCGTTCGCCGATACCTTAGCATCGATTCCGAAAGAAGCCATAATCTCTGAAACACTCTTCGCACAATCTCTCCTTTGCGCCTCCGAAATGACTTGGCGAAATTTGCCCATCGGAGGCTCTGACTTCAGAACACGGTATACAATCACAGACTCCCGGCGGAATTTGCCTGCCACAAATTCCACTTGGTTGATCGACAACTCGTGACGAAGTCGCTCCTCGACAAATCCCGTATTGCGAAAATAAGTCATCTCCGTTGGAACGCACACCAACATTCCGCCCCCCATAAATAGAATTGCAACGATGATGGTTCCCCGTCTGATTAGGTTCTTTGATGCACGACTCATATGACACCTTTCATCCAACCAAAGCGAGAATCAGATCTTCGACACAATTCACGAAAGCTTTACACTAACCATCCACGACCCTCACCCTTCATTAAGACGGTGGGGCCATCGTTTTTCAACGAATTCGATTTCCTTTAATCGAGAATCGCACTCCTTCTCATCGAACCGTTGCGAATAAGATCGAAACCTAGGGAAATTTGAAAGCGCCGGTTTAAGACGATGATAGAAACACATTAAAATACACAAGCGTTCCTCTGATGACTCGGACCGCCACCACTCCAACTGTAGGAAATCATAACATTCATGTTTTGCAAGAAGAAGAATGTCTTGCACACATGTCTCATCGTACATCCCACGGGTTAATCTCCATTTCGATAAAAACAACGCATCGTTGTTTAATGTCGTGGAATCAGAAGCCTGCTCTATTTCTCCGAAACACTGAAGATAGGTTTTATACATCTCGTGTGCCTTTTGTTCTGAGTACCATCGTTCCGAATGACAGTTTTCTGGAGCATAACGTCTTGAGGAAGCAACGTTCACTTTCTTGTGCGCACATCCCGTAAGCATTACAATCACAATGAGGAAACAGTAAAAGGGGATCTTCGTCATCTCAATTCTCCTCAATTAAATCGCGGTTTATATGAAGCCCTAGGAGCCATAGACGGAATATGTGGTCAGGGACAGCCCCCTCCACGAATGTCCATACACATGCTCTCGCAAACGCCATATTCCCATGCTACCACATACCAAAACTGGTTGTCGAGTACGGATATTCATGGCGGAAATGCTAAAAACGTTTCGTCTTTCTCATCCTCCCGAGAAAGGGAAGCACACAAAAACACGACGCTCCGTATCTCCCCACGAGATGTACTAGACCGCCTTGTGCCATACAGAGCATCTCCGTGTTTCCCCCTTCCCTCTCCCAATGGTCATACGTCAAAAAAAAGAGAGCCCCTTTTGCTGGGGCTCTCTTTCGTGTTCCGCTCAGGAATGCTTACGCTTTCGGCTGACCGCCGTGCGGACGAACGGTGATGTGGAGTTCGCGGAGTTGCTTTTCGGTGACCTCTGCGGGGGCGTGCATCATAAGATCCTCGGCCTTCTGGTTCATGGGGAAGGCGATGACCTCGCGGATGTTTTCTTCCCCGGCCAGCAGCATCACCATGCGGTCGACTCCGGGAGCCACACCGGCGTGGGGGGGTGCGCCGAACTTGAAGGCATTGAGCAAGCACCCGAACTTCTGTTCAACGACCTCGGGGCCATAACCGGCCATCTCAAACGCCTTGTACATGATGTCAGGGCGATGGTTGCGAACGGCTCCGGAGGAAAGCTCAATTCCGTTGCAGACCACGTCGTACTGATAGGCCAAAATGTCCAAAGGATTTTGGGTGGTCAGAGCCTCCATTCCCCCTTGCGGCATGGAGAAGGGGTTGTGCGAGAAGATGGTGGCACCGGTTTCGGGGTCCTTCTCGAAGAAGGGGAAATCGGTGATCCAGCAGAAGCGATAAGCATTCTGCTCAATCAGGCCGAGGTCTTGACCCATCTTCTTGCGCAAAGCACCCATCATGATCGGCGTCTTTTCCGGCGTGTCGCAGATGAAGAAGATGGCATCGCCGTCTTTGAGATTGCCGGCCTTGGCCAACGCGTCCAATTCCTCGGGCGTGAGGAACTTTGCGATGGGGCCCTTGATCTTTTCGGTGTCCCAGACAAGGTAAGCCAGTCCCTTCGCGCCAAGCTCCTGCTTCGCCCAAGGCTCCAACTTGTCAAAGAAACTGCGAGGACGGTCTTTGATGCCCGGAACAGGAAGCGCACGCACAATGGCGCCTCCGGCGACGGCCTTGGCGAAAGCCCCAAATCCGGACTTTCCGAAGAGCTCGGTCACGTCGATGATCTTCAGCGGGTTGCGCAGATCGGGCTTATCGGAGCCATAGGTCAGCATAGCCTCACGGTAAGGAATCCGGCGCCACGGGGCTTGGTCGATCTTCCAATCTTTGGGAGAAAACTCCGCAAAAGCCTTGCTGAGCACGTCCTCCACCACGGCGAAAACGTCCTCCTGCGTGGCGTAGCTCATCTCAATATCCAGCTGATAGAACTCACCCGGGGAGCGATCCGCGCGCGAATCCTCGTCGCGGAAGCAAGGCGCAATCTGGAAATAACGATCGAAGCCGGCCACCATCAGCAATTGCTTGAAGAGCTGAGGCGCCTGAGGGAGCGCGTAGAACTTGCCATGATGGACGCGCGAAGGAACGAGATAGTCGCGCGCACCTTCCGGACTGGAGCAGGTGAGAATCGGCGTCTGATACTCACTGAATCCGTGCGCCTCCATCTGCTTGCGAAGGAAGCTGATCAGTTTGGAACGGAGGACAATGTTTTTATGGACGCGCTCGCGGCGAAGATCGAGATAGCGATACGTCAAACGCATATCCTCCGCAGGATCCGTTTCGTCCGGGATATAGATCGGCGTGGTTTCGGCCGCGGATTCGATCAGGCACTCATCCGCCACCAACTCCACCTCACCCGTCGGAAGCTCCGGATTGACGGTGGAGGGCTCGCGGAGCACCACCTTTCCGGTGAAGGTGACCACGCTCTCAAGCTTGACTTTCTCCACGTCACCAAAGAAGGCGCGGCTCGGATGGACAACAACCTGCGTGAGACCATAATGGTCGCGGAGATCGATGAAGAGAATTCCTCCATGATCACGCTTACGGAAAACCCAACCGGAAAGACGGGCCGTCTGCCCGGCATCGGAGGCGCGGAGCGCGTTGCAAGTGTGCGTGCGATAAGGATGCATAATTTCTCGCTTTCGGTAACAAACGCGCGATAGTATAACACAACATAACACGCTTCTGTTCACAATCCACGTTGCCTTTACAGCGCGAACCGCACAACATCGCAGGCGAATCCTCCACGCGACAGACCACAAACACCAGCCCCGCCCATGATGAACACAGACATATCCGTAGGTGCATTCCCATGTATACACCCACGTTTGAATACGCCCCCGCTCGATCTTCAAACACCTCAAGGCACTATAATGAGATTGGTTCGTGGATCGCACTGGATGGTCTGGTGCAATAAATGAACCTGAAAGGAAATTGTATGCGTCTTCTCTCTCCCTTGGCCATGGCCGCTTTTCTCCTCTTGTTGGGCTGTGCCAGCGCCCCCACCCCCATTCCGGAAAGCCGGGCGACAACTCCCGCTTCACGGCTTGATCAAGGATGGTGGAAAGCACGTCTCGCAGAAAAGGAAAAAGAGGCCTCCACCCAACACGATACCGTCTTTATCGGGGACTCCATCACGCACAACTGGGATCGCATCGCACCCGACCTCCAAAAGCAATATTTCGGTGATGTCCTCAATCTCGGTTTCAGCGGAGACAAAACCCAAGAAGTGCTTTGGCGCATCGCCCGCATTGACTGGAAAACCGTGGCACCCAAGCGCATCATGCTCATGATTGGGACAAACAACGCTGGAGGACATCGCGAAGCCCCGGAAAACACCTTCAACGGCATCAAGGCCATTGTGAGAAATCTCCGGCAAGCCTGTCCCGACGCCAAAATCACGCTACTTGCGATCTTTCCACGCGGTCTCAACGGCAAAGACCCCTTGCGTCAGCTCAACAATGCCGTGAATGCACGCCTCCCTGAACTGGCCGACGAAGAGCACATCTACCTGCGTGACATCACTTCGTATTACCTTCTCCCAGACAATGACACGCTCAACAAAGCCCTTCTTCCGGATCTTCTCCATCCCAATAAGGAAGGTCATCGTCTTTGGGCGGCGGCCATCTCCCGCGATTTTCTAAACGATTATCAATAATTATTCCAGATTCGAAGCACAATCGAAACAACAAAGAGCGGCGAACCAACGTTCGCCGCTCTTCCGTTTCCTAAGTTCTCTGCCGCAATCAGAAGCGCGTCACAGCATCCAACTCAATCTCAAACAAAAGGTCATCACGGCACACATCGGCAATCACCTCCTGCGCGAAATCAGGAGGGAGGCCATGCGCCGAGAGCCATGCCTGCCACAGCGGACGATCCTCAGGGCGCTTGATGTACGCGATGGCGCGCGTCACATCACGGAAATCCATCCGACGTGTATCCAAAATGGCAGAGACAACCTTCATCGTCAAGTCAATCTGCTTGACAGGGTCCCCGACGTGCGCCGTAGCACCCCCAGGCTCAATGCTGGCAGTGCCCGACACAAAGACCAATCGCCCTTCCGGGGTGGTAATCTCAGCCGCGCGGCTGAAACTACTACGATAATCGAGAGCTGAACACTGAAGCGGCGATTCCAACATCGCACGCGAGGCCTGCGCCCCCGGTTTCGGACGCATCGCGATGGCCCCCGCCATCAGCGCTGCCCCGAGAACGTTGGCACACCCAATCCCGGTGCTGGCGGGCACAAACCCACCAAAGACCCCGCGACTCTCAAAAAATGCGTCGCGCCCTCGATTGAAATCGTCATACCACTCTAAGAGGTGGTCGAGATAAAACCACGTGCGCACCACATCATGGAACGAAAACCCGACCGACTCCAGCGCTCCTTCAAGATTGGCGAAGGCTGATGCCGTTTGCGTCACCCGATCGGCGCCCAAATCACTCGGAACGACTCCCATCAAGAGGACGTATTCCGCATAAGCGTCTTCATAACAGGCACCAACCGTCCGCCCCTCCCAGCTCACGGAGCGCACCTCGCCCTTCTGCAGGAAGAAACGTTGCACCACCGCGGGAAGTCCGCCCGTCTCGGAATTGCAAAGCCAAATCCCGGGGACATCATCCGGGGGAAGGCCCCGAAGCGCCTCGGGGGCTCCCCATCCGCAACGCGCGACCTCTACGCCACGAAACGGCGTCTCGAGGGTTGGCCAAAGAGATCCTTTGAGATGACTCAACATAGTCACAGCTCCGATCAAAGCGAGAGAATATAGAGCTCAAGATCGTTTAGCTCTTGTTCCGAAAGCCCCTGCGTGGTGCCGTGCTGATCGGCAGGGTTCCAAGTGGTAAGCACCTCCCGCATCGTACGGGCGCGGCCATCATAAAGATAGGGAGCCGTGCGCCAGCACTCGTTGAGCGTGGGCACATCAAACTTCCGCCCCATCATGTCGCGCGTCCCAAGGCCAAGATCATACAGCGGCGACTTCGTGCCATCATTCGGATCATTGGCAGCGGTGAAGTAGCGATCCGTCTTGTGGCATCCGGCACAATTCGCCTTGTTGGGGTCTTCAAAGATACGCTTGCCACGGGCAATGGCCTCGGCATTTTCCGGGCGGGCATAGGGAGAGACCTGGGGCCGCATCGAAAGCACATACGCGTCGATGCACTTGGCATCCTCCTCCGAAACATTCGTGAACTGAATGTGGTGGAAACCGGCGCGGTTGCAGTGCATCATGTCCTTGCGGATGCCCGTGATCATGGTCGGCGGCGTGACGCCCGAGAGATAGAGGCTCTTGGTCTGCTTGGGGTTCCCGATGCCATCATTGAGCAAATCCCAGTTGAACCCATCGACGACACCATCAGGGTGGCAACTGGCACAGCTCTGCCACTGTTGGAAGCACTTGGTGCCGTCATTGAAGAGCATCTCACCACGGAGAGCAGAATCCTTTGAGAGATCAAGCAATGCGACCCCGTTCAACGGACGCACCTCGGGCTTGACGATCCGTTCCGTAAACGGGATCTCCACCAAGGCATCCGCGAAATAGCAGACCGCATAGGCCTTCGTATCCGTCGCAACGATCCCACGGGGGCCATCGGCCTCAAAGACAAAACGGCGGCGGATGCCGGACAGGAAGGAAAGGTCGTTATGCACCTCCGCCGCCGAAGAGGTAACCTCTGTGACCTTCTCCCCCGCGGCAGCCTTGGCAAGGCGCTCGTGCAACGCCGCCCGATCGATGACGCTCACCTCGCGCGTACCGGCATGCGTCACGACGATCCGCTTCCCATCCGGCGTGACGGACACGCCCCAGGGATTGGCCGCACCGAGATCAACATCATCCAAGAGAACGGTATTGACGTATTTTCCTGTCACACCATCAAACACAGACAGCGCCGCCGTGTTCATCCACCCACGCTCCAATTGCGTGGTCGGAAGCTGATAGCGCGCCTGCGTATGGGTCAGATAAATGAAGGCCCCATCCGGAGAGGCCGTGACCGCACGCACGCCGGTGGAACCATCGGGGAGATGAATGTTGTCGAGGACCTCAAAGGTCTCAGCATTGATGACGGTCACACGGGAGGCAACATACTTCACAGGCTCAGCGGCATCATCCGGAAGCATATTGATAACGAACAGCAACTTGCCATCCTTGCCGAGGGCACAACCGTTGGCTTCGCGCACAGCCTTGGCCGTTTTCAACAATTCCAACGTCTTGGCGTCATACTTCTGCACATTTGCGTCGAAACGATTGCAAACGTACACGTACTTGCCATCCGGCGAAACAATCGGCGTCATCGGGCGGTTGCCCGTGATCACATAGGCACCGTCTTCACGGCAAAGGCGCCCCTCATTTCCATCCTCGGCTGTGTAAAAGATCGTTCCATCCGGAGCGGCAGTCACACCCGTGACGGGCAAAGACACCGTATCGGCGAAGAGACCAAGGAACCCGCCCACCTTCTTCGTAGAAGCGATGCTCCGCACTTCCTTCCCCGTAAAATCACGGAGCGAGACCTTGCATCCACCCCGTTCTCCAACGATCAACGCGTCCTTCGTCGGAGTCATGCACATGGTTTCGGGCAACAACGCCTCCGCTTGCGCAAACGAGAGCGTCGCCAAGAGACAGGCCAACATCGTCAAGTGTTTCATTCAAGTGTCCTCAGAAACGGGTGTTCTCTAGAACCAATTACTGAGTCAGTCTAGCATAAGCGCGACGGAAATGAAAACCTCCCGATTGTAGACCCGTGCCTGCATTCTCCCGTATGCAGGCCTCTTCGCGCCCTGCCCCATAGGCCCGCTAATTGCGCCAAAGAAAAGCCTCTCCGGTTTCACCAGAGAGGCTCCAAAGCCGTGCGACTCGGAATGACTCACTCCGTAGCAGAAGCCTCGGACGTCTCCTCTGTCGCGGAGGCACGGTTCATGTTTCCTGGGGCAAAGACCTCACGATGTTCAAGCACCTTGGCCCGGATCTTCTCAAGCATATCGGGATTCGAGCGCAAAAACTCCGTGGCCGCGGCCGCACCCTGGCCAATCTGCTCACTTTCGAAACTGAGCCAGCTACCGCGCTTCGCAACGACACCGGCGGCGATGGCCGCATCAAGGACGGAGCCCTCCCACGAAATGCCACGGGCATACAGAATGTCAAACTCCGCTTCAGTGAACGGCGGCGCGACTTTGTTCTTGACCACGTTCACGCGCGTACGGTTGCCGATGGCCTTGCCCGTCGGGTCCTTGATCGTCGCAATGCGCGCAATCTTCATGCGCACCGACGAGTAAAATTTGAGCGCATTGCCACCGGTCGTCGTCTCCGGAGAGCCAAACATCACGCCGATCTTCATACGAATCTGGTTGGTGAAGATGCAAAGCGTCTTCGTTGTGGCGAGCAATCCTGTGAGTTTCCGCATGGCCTGCGACATCAAGCGCGCTTGCGCCCCCATATGCGAATCACCGATATCGCCATCCAATTCGCTCTGCGGGACAAGCGCCGCCACCGAATCCACGATCACCACATCCACCGCACCGGAGCGCACCAACTGCTCCGTGATCTGCAAGGCCTCTTCCCCAGAATTGGGCTGCGAAAGCAGAAGGTTGTCCACATCCACACCAATGCGGCGCGCATACGCAATATCCAAGGCATGCTCGGCATCAATGAACGCCACAATGCCGCCTTGGCGCTGCGCATTGGCGGCAATATGCAGAGACAACGTGGTCTTGCCCGACGATTCATTGCCGAAGATCTCAATGATGCGTCCCCGAGGCACGCCCCCCACCCCCAGCGCCAAATCAAGCGAAAATGCGCCGGTGGAAATGACCGGGACATCCTGCACCTCCACGTCGCCCATCTTCATAATTGCGGTGGTGCCGAATTCCTTCCGAATTTGGTTAAGCACTGCACTCAACTTATCGGCGGCGGGAGTCGATACGGTCTTTTTCTCTGCCATGACGCTGGATTCCTCAAACTGAATGTAACGTCATGAAGTATACCACAAACCTCGACACAGGCCGAAACAACAAAAGGGTGAAAAAGTCCTGTCAAGACGGTTCCACTTTTGAGTGGACCTATGGAATCCCCCAAAAAACCGCGTCCTACCCCTAAAGTCCACTTCCAACACTGCGACCACCTCCTCATGAGTCTTCCCTTTTGCAGTGGCGTCTTGCACCTCCGGTCAGTTTGTTCCATAATAAGTGCATCTGTCGAAACACCAAAAAGGAGCACCGACATGAAAAAGCTTGAAGGCCTCATTGCCGCACCCCACACTCCGTTCAACGCCGATGGAAGCGTTAATCTTGATCTCATCCCCAAGCAAGTAGAAACGCTGTTGCGCCAGAAAGTTATCGGCGCTTACATTTGCGGCACCACCGGCGAAGGAATCTGCTGCTCAGTGGCAGAACGCAAGAGCGTGATGAAAGCGTGGGCCGATGCGGCCAAAGGAAAGCTTTTCCTTATTTGTCATGTGGGTGCGCTCTCCGTTGCGGACGCCCGTGAATTGGCCGCCTATGCGCAAGAGATTGGCTTGGATGCCACAAGTATCGTCCCCCCCAACTTTTTCAAGCCCGCAAGCATCGACGCACTGATCGACTACATCAACGCCGTGTTGGTGGCGGCCCCGGATCTGCCCTTCTACTACTACCACACGGGCATGAGCGGCGTGACGTTCGACATGGAGCAGTTCCTGATCAAGGCCGATGGCCGTATCCCTCAGTTGGCGGGCATCAAGTTCAATTATCCCGACCTCTATATGTTCCAGCGGTGCCTGCGCGCCTGCGGAGGGAAGTACGACATCACTTGGGGCATCGATGAATGGTTTGCCGGGGCGCTTGCCTGCGGCGCGAAATCCGCGATCGGCTCCACCTACAATTACGCCGCCCCTCTCTACTACGGCATCTGGGAAGCCTACAAGCACGCCGACCAAGCCGCCATCGACAAGGGCATGGCAAAGGTTTGCCGGATCGTCGACCTGCTCGTGAAGTATGGCGGTGTCGTGGGCGGCAAAGCCATGATGGCAATCCATGGATTGGATATGCCAACCGTCCGCCCCCCGCTGACGAACCTCACGCCCGAACAGCGCAAGGACTGTGCCGACACCGTGGCCGCCATTTTGGCGGAGTGATTCCCCGTTGCCCCGTGCCGGACGATCAATCCCCGGCACGGGCAACGATGCAAACGGTAAGGAGGGAGGAGAGCATCATGCTCAGCACTGAGAGATTGCAAACGTTGGAAACCGTCTATCATGACGGCTTGTTGTGCGATGTCGTGCCCTTCTGGATGGAGCACGGACTGGACAAAGAATACGGCGGCATCATGACCGGCGTCGATCGCCGGGGCAACCGCATTGACGATGACAAAGGCGTTTGGCAGCAGGGGCGCTTCGCGTGGACGCTTGGCTTCCTCTGCAACCACGTGGAGCGCCGTCCGGAATGGGTCAGCGCGGCCAAGGGGACACTGGAGTTCTTGCGGAAATACTGCTACGACCGTGACGGGCGGATGTTTTTCCACATGACCCGGCGCGGCGACCCCATCCGGAAACGGCGCTATGCCTTCTCCGAAAGCTTCGCCAGCATTGCTTACGGTGAGTATGCCCGCCTCACCGGCTCCGAGGAATACGCCGACTTGGCCCGCAAGACCTACAAGATTTACGGTGACCATGTGGATTTCCCCCCGAAGTTCACGGACGTGCGCCCCACACGCGGTTTGGGCCACCCCATGATCAACATCGTCACCTGCCAGCGTCTGCGCGAGAGTATTGGTTATGAAGAGGCGAATGCCCGCATCGACCAAGCCATCGCCGACATCGTCAAGTATCATCTGAAGCCCGAGATTCGGTGCGTGATGGAAACCGTCGCCCCCGACGGAGCCATCATTGATCACATCGACGCACGCACGCTCAACCCCGGCCACGCCATTGAGGGCGCATGGTTCATCATGAACGAAGGCAAACGCCGTGGCCGCACGGACTATATCCGCATCGGCTTGGACATGCTCGATTGGTCTTGGGAGCGTGGTTGGGACAAGGAATACGGCGGCATCTTGTATTACCGCGACGTCTTCAACCACCCTGTCAGCGAATATTGGCAGGACATGAAATTCTGGTGGCCCCACAACGAAGTCTGCATCGCCACGCTGTTGGCCTATCAGCTCACCGGGGCCGAAAAGTATGCCAAGATGCACACGTTGGCGCACGACTGGACCTACGCGCACTTCCCCGACCGTGAGTGCGGCGAATGGTACGGCTATCTCGCCCGCGATGGGCGCGTCTGCTCCGACCTCAAGGGCAACCTCTACAAAGGTTGCTTCCATGTGCCGCGCATGCAGTACGAATGCTGGCAGCTCTGCCGTGAACTCCTCAAGGACGGGCCGCTGAACCTTGTCTGAGATCATTGCACGGTTTATCGACCCCGCTCTCTTCTGGGAGCTCTTTTGGTATCTCTTGGCCGGACTGTGCTCCACCGCCGTCAGCCAAGTGGGATATTCGCTATGCTTCCGGAAGTGGGGCTTGGGGAATGTGTGGTCCAAAATCCTTTCATGGATTGGAGCCGCCACCACCGCTTTTGTCATGATGCGGTGGCTCGCGTTTCGGGGAACCGAAAGCGGCCTTTGGGAATCCGCTTGGAAATTCTACTCCACACGCGTGCTCACCGCGGCCCTCACGGTGTGGCTTCTGTGGCTCATCATCGACCGTTGGTTGCGCTGGGATCTCACGGATCGCGAACGCGTGAAACAAGAATACGGCTGGTGGCCCGAAATCTTCAACCTCGCCGTCACCCTGCTTGAGATTTTGATCAATTACTTTATCGCCAAGTTCCTCGTCTTTTGACGGAGTCTTTCGAAAACCGTTGTGTCCGCGTGTGCTTTCCCATGACTGCAGATACACCGCAGGTGGGGATGTTCCCAATAGATGAAGCCTTCGATTTCCTTCCCATAAACCCATAATCAATCGAGCTAGATGATGTTCGGAGGGAAGTTTCATTGCTCCCCCTGACGTACCTAACAAGAAAAGTCCTGCGTTCTTCAACGGCTTTCCCATCTCTCCATCTCTTTGAATCTTCACGTTCAAACTAAAACGATATGAACCTTCTGTCCATCGCCTCAGAGAAAATCCTTGACGCCTTCAGACATCACCTCCGAGCCATAACCATTTGGGTTTTTCTGAGTTGCGCCATCATACTAGCCGCCATCATCTTTTGTACAACATCACCAAAAAGCAACAAAACAGGCATCGTATCCTTTGACGCTCTCTCCAATACTCTCACAGATATTGCATCTTCCTACCCTGGGGAAATCGGTGTCGCCGTGATTGTCAATGGCGGGACAATCATTACCGTCAACAACAAAAACGTCTATCCCATGATGAGTGTCTTCAAAGTCCATCAAGCTTTGGCAGTTTGCCATGAACTTGACCGCAAAGGGCTTCCCCTTGACACCACGGTAACACTTAATAGGGCAGAACTTGATCCCAAAACGTGGAGCCCCATGCTGAAAGAACATCACGAGCCAATCATCGCATTGAAAATTGAAGACTTGCTACGCTACACACTCACTCAAAGTGACAATAATGCAAGTAATTTTATGTTCAAGAAGTTAGTCTCCATCAACCAACCCGACTCGTTCATTGCCACGCTCATCCCCCGCGCATGCTTTCAGATAGCCTATACGGAAGAGGAAATGTCTGCCGACCACACCAAGGCTTATTCCAATTATACGTCGCCGCTTGGCGCAGCAATGCTAATGAACCGCCTGTTCACCGAAGATTTGCTCAGTCCCGAAAAGCAATGCTTCATTGTAAACACTCTGAAAGCATGCAAAACAGGGACCGACAGAATCACCGCTCCACTGCCTAAAGACAAGGGCCTCATCATCGCCCATAAAACAGGGTCCGGTTATACCAATGAAAATGGAGTCCTTGCGGCCCACAACGATGTCGCTTACATCCGCCTCCCCAACGGGTTCTATTACACACTGGCTGTATTCGTCAAAGATTTCGACGGTAACGAATGCAAGCCTCAGAAGCAATTGCGCACATCTCCGCGACCGTCTATTCATCATTAATGCAATGTGTGAAATAAATCCCATACTACTCCAGAACGATTGGTGTTGGGAATGAAGACGGGAAGCTCATCCCAAGAAATATCGGGTTTCGCACAGATGTGACATCTTCGTCAAATATCACATATCATTCCTCTTTCCCTTCAATCGGTGTACAAGCAAGGCAAGTTCTGAGGCCACTCACCACATTCACTTCAGACACTCCGTAGTCCATCGTGAGATGCACTACATCGCACTGCATGGTGCGGAACATTTCCAAAGACGCCCCATTGAAGCGTCGAAATCATCACGCTCTAGGGAAAGATCGGAAACATTCGAAAGGCGTGACGCGCCCGCCAGTGGTTCATAGACCGTTTAGGGGTGGTGAGAGTAGCGCACGACAGGCAACTTCCACTCGGGAAGCCTCAGAGGAAGGGACGGAAAAAAGAAACATCCGTACCACTCCCCGAAGGATGAAGGTCACATTGCCATCGCGTTGCATGCGTTTCTGCAACTCATGAATCTCTCCGGCTCGCCACGAGAAGCTCAAAGGGGAAAGTCCCCCAATAAAAAAGCGGCGATCGGTAATGATCACACGCCCTCGCCGACTCAGACATCGAAAGCTCCACCCAGGAAGCCACGCAAAAAGAGCAAGCAACACACAGCAACCAGCCGGAACCCACCAAAGGCGCATGGGGATTGGCTCCGTCACCCATGCGTACAAACATTGAATCGCCATCACGGCCGGAATAAGGAGCCACAGCCGATAGAGGCCCCACATCCACGGCGGAGGGGCCAATGGCCCCATCCACCGAATCTGTTCTCCGGGTTCAAGGCATGCTTCAAGCGTCGTTTTGTCCAAAGCCATGTCGCGATTCCGCGAAGGATCAATGATGCACTGGGCGGAACTTGATTCGCGTGGGACGATCCGCATCATCACCCAGTTCTTTGCGGCGCATTTCGTGGTAATCGGAATACGATCCCTCAAACCAGCGAACCTTGGAATCCCCCTCAAACGCCAAAATATGCGTGGCAATGCGATCGAGGAACCAGCGGTCGTGGCTGACCACCACGGCACAGCCGCCGAAATCCTGAATGCCCTCTTCCAACGAGCGAAGCGTGGCAACGTCAAGATCGTTGGTGGGTTCGTCAAGAAGGAGAAGATTGCCGCCGGAACGAAGAAGTTTGGCCAAATGGACACGGTTGCGCTCACCGCCGGAAAGGACGCCAACCTTCTTTTGCTGATCCGTTCCCCGGAGGTTGAAGCGTGAGCAATACGCGCGGCCATTCATCATGCCTTTGCCCGCAAGGTTCACATAGTCGCCGCCACCGGTGATTTCCTCGTAGACGGTGTGGTTGGGGTCGAGCGCCTCGCGAGACTGATCCACATAACTGAGCACCACCGTCTCACCAATGCGCAGTTCGCCAGACGTGGGCTTCAATTGGCCCGTGATCAGCCGGAAAAGTGTGGTTTTGCCCGCGCCATTGGCGCCGATGACGCCCACGATTCCACCGCGGGGGAGGTCAAAGTTGACGTTCTCAAAGAGCACCTTGTCGCCAAAGGCCATGGTCAAATCCTTCGCCTGCACCACGAGGTTGCCCAGGCGAGGCCCCGGCGGAATCTGAATCTTCAGCTCTTCCTCACGGGTATCGACCTGCTGGGCGATGAGCTGCTCGTAGCGGGCAAGGCGGGCCTTACCCTTGGCGCGGCGCCCGGAAGGATTCGTGTGGATCCACTCCAATTCCTGCTGGATCATCCGCTTGCGGCTTTCCGCCTGTTTGGCCTGAGCCGCCATCATTGCCTGCTTCTGCTCCAGCCACTGCTCATAGTTGCCCTTGTAAGGATAGGTGTGGCCGGCATCCATCTCGAGGATCCACTCGGTCACATTGTTGAGGAAGTAGCGATCGTGGGTGACCACGATGAGGGTTCCCTTAAAACGCTTGAGAAACACCTCAATCCACCCCACGGAATCGGCATCAAGGTGGTTGGTCGGCTCGTCCAGCAGGAGCACATCGGGATTGGAAATCAACAGGCGGCACATGGCCACGCGCCGCTTTTCGCCACCGGAGAGCACCCCCGCTTTGACCTCCGGATCGGGGCACCGAAGCGCCTCCATCGCCAATTCCACCTGATGCTCCAAGTTCCAAAGATCGTTGGCGTCGATGATCTCTTGAAGGCGTGCCATCTCTTCTTCGGCCCCCGGCTCATCCAGTCGGCAACACAGATCCTCATAACGGTCGAGCATGGCCTTGGCTTCGGCCACCCCCTCCATCACGCACTCCTGCACGGTCTTCTCCGGATCAAGCTCCGGCTCCTGGGGAAGATAACCCACTTTGGTGTTCTTCGCGACCTGACACGTGCCCATGTAGTCCTTGTCAAGGCCTGCCAAAATGCGCAACAGAGACGACTTTCCCGCGCCATTCGCACCAATGACGCCGATATGTGCCCCGTGGAAGAACGCCAAGTTCACATCATCCAAGATCACCTTCTTCTCGTGATGCTTCGTGACGTTCTGCAAATTGAAGACATATTCTCCGGCCATGGTGCTCCTTTCAGGTTAAGCATCGAATACAACAAAATCGTGATAAAGAAATGTGATGTCGGCGAGCGTGAGATCCACATGGAAGTGCCCGGCATACCAACGCCCATAGTCCAAGCGACGCCGAAGACGTTCCAACCACTCCTCGGTGGAAAGATCCGGCTCGCCGGAGGCAACGCCCACCGGAGGATGTTTTTCCCTCGGTATCCGGCTGAACGGACACGTGTGGGAGAAGACGGCGTCCACCTGCCACCCCGCACGCTCCAGCGCAGCTTCCGTCCGAGACTTAATGGCCTCCGAAGGCTGTTCGTCCTCAAACCACGCCCAATGGCGCAACAAGCGATAGTACTTATCCACCGAGTAAGCGCCGCCCGCCACCAACACGCGCTGAGAACCAAGGGTGTAAAGGGCGCCGTCTACAGGGAAAAGCTGATTGGGATAACGCGCGTCCACATAAACCTGCCCGTCAAACCGCTCAGACAAGGCATAGCCCGGGAGTGTCTCCGGACGGGCTTCATGGTTGCCATGGATGCAGAAGAATGTGATGGGCAACTGGGCAAGATGCTGCTTCAACGCCGTGGCGCGGGCATCCTGATAGTAATTGATGCCGGCATCCCCGAGGATGACCAACACGTCCGAAGGCTCCGTCTGCCACATACGGCAAAACGCGTCCACCTCGGAAAAATCACCATGCTTGTCCCCGGTGACCCAAATCATACGTCTCGTGCATTCTCAAAGGCATTCCGGGGCCACAGTCCCG
The DNA here is from genome assembly GCA_949282555.1 of uncultured Lentisphaeraceae bacterium. Lineage (GTDB taxonomy): Bacteria > Verrucomicrobiota > Kiritimatiellia > RFP12 > DVOR01 > Spyradenecus. The sequence continues at coordinate 35,404 of CASDPK010000020.1, forward strand.
GAATGCCACGCGCCTTCCGTGTAAGCCTCAAGCTTCCGGAGTCTCGCCCTCACTGGAAAAAGACGGTACCTCATCGGAGGAGGCACCTTCCGTATCCGTTCCAGCAACGGGCTCGGCTTCCTCTTCCTCCGCAGGTGCGAGCGAGAAGGTGGCAAGCGTGACCCCTTCATCGAGGCGGACAAAATTCACGCCGGCCGCCGTGCGCCCATGGGTAGGCACCTCGGCCACACGGGTACGAATCATCAACCCCGCCGTGGAGAGCAGGACTAGGGTCTCATCTCCCTTGACGGTGGCAATGCCGATGAGCTTGCCATTCTTCTCATTGCCGCGAGGATTGCCCGTCACGCCCATCGAGCCACGATGAGTCACGCGGAAATCGGAGAAAGGACTACGTTTGCCGCGACCATTTTCGGTGACGAAGAGCAAGTCCGCCCCCTCTTCCTCAACGGCAAATCCGCAGACGCGGTCGCCCGCGACCTTGAACCGCATACCACAGACGCCCATGGCCGAGCGTCCCACCCGACGCACCTCGTCAATGAGGAAGGCATTGACCAATCCCTCACGAGAGGCCATCAACACCTTGTCGCCGGGCTTCGTAAGCGCCACCTTCACAAGGGCGTTGCCGGATTCAATGCCAATGGCAATGATTCCGCGGCGGTTGATGTTTCGGAAGGCCTCCAAGGCGGTACGCTTGATGGTGCCATCCTCAAGCACAAACGTGATGTCACGATCCTCGTCAAACCCGCGGATAGGCAGGATTTCGACGATGCGCTCTTCCTTCTGCAAGCCCTCAAGGATATTGATTACCGGGGTGCCCGCAGTGGTGCGACCCGTCTCGGGAATCTCGAAGGCACGCTCGGCATAAACGCGGCCGGTGTCGGTGAAGAACAGCAACGTGTCATGGGCGAGCGGCACATAAACGCGCTCGATGAAGTCCTCATCCTTGATGGTCACCCCACGCTTGCCGCGTCCGCCGCGCCGTTGCGCCGCATAGGCGTCGAGCGCGGTCCGCTTCACATATCCACGATGGGAAAGCGTGATGACGCACGGCTCGTCGGCAACGAGGTCTTCCATGTTCACCTCGCCCTTCATGGGAACAATGCGCGTGAGACGGTCGCCTTCCTTGGTATACGCGGCCTTCAATTCCTCCAAGTCCGCCTTGATGAGGGCAAAGACCTTGGCGGGCTCCTCCAAAATCGCCTGAAGTTCAGCGATCCGCGCACGCAGCTCCGCCTGTTCATTCAGGAGCTTGTCGCGTTCCAAGCCGGTGAGCTGGCGCAGACGCATCTCAAGGATCGCCGTCACCTGCGCGTCGGAAAAACCGAACCGCTCACACAGGCGCGCCTTGGCCTCGTCGTTCGTCTTGGAATCGCGGATGATATGGATCACCTCATCGAGATGATCCTGGGCGATCAAAAGCCCTTCGACGATATGCAGCCGATCCTGCGCCTTGGCCAGCTCAAAACGCGCCCGGCGCGTATGCACCTCAAAGCGGTGATCCACATAACACTGGAAGAAATCGCGCAAGGTCATGCGGCGCGGCCGCCCATGATCAAGGGCAATCATGTTTGCCCCAAACGTCGTCTGCAAATCGGAATGTTTGTAGAGCTGATTGAGGATCACGGCGGCAGGCTTCGCGTTCTGCTTGAGCTCCACCACCACACGGATGCCATCCTTCAAGCTCGTCTCATCGCGGATATCCGCCACCCCTTCGATGATGCCATCCTTCACCAGCTCGGCCATTTTGGCGACCATCGAAGCCTTGTTCACCATGTACGGGATGGACGTGATGAGGATGACCTCCCGCTTCCCCTCCTGCAAAATCTCGGCCTCGCCCCGCACCGTGATCGAACCGCGGCCGAGCTTGTACATCGCCTCAATCCCCGAAAGACCGCAAATCGTCGCCCCCGTCGGGAAATCCGGCCCCTTCACGAAAGCCATCAACTCATCGACCGTCGCATTCGGGTGATCCACAAAGTGGATGAGCCCATCGCACAATTCACGCAGATTGTGCGGCGGGATGTTGGTCGCCATGCCCACGGCGATTCCCTGCGAACCATTCAGCAACAAGTTCGGCAACTTGGAGGGCAACACACGCGGCTCACGTTCGGTGCCGTCATAGTTCGGGACAAAGTCCACCGTGTCCTTGTCAATGTCGGCCAACATCTCATTGGCCACCTTCGACATACGGCTCTCGGTGTAACGCATGGCGGCGGCACTGTCCCCGTCAATCGTGCCGAAGTTGCCATGCCCATCCACCAGCGGCACACGCAGACTGAACCACTGCGCCATGCGCACGAGGGTGTCATAAATCGAGCTATCCCCATGCGGATGGTACTTACCCATCACATCACCGACGATGCGCGCGGACTTCTTGTAAGGGGCATTGTAAAAGTTCTTCGTTTCATGCATCGAATACAACACCCGCCGATGCACAGGCTTGAAGCCATCGCGCGCATCCGGCAACGCACGCGCCACAATCACGCTCATCGAATAGTCGATATAGGAGTTCTTCATCTCCTCTTCGACATTGATCGAAGCCAAACGCGTATCCTTCGCCGGAGTCACCTGAGTCTCGTCGTCCATGTCCTGGAAAATCCTTTCAGTCAGTCTTTTGATTATACCATAATCTCAGAAACCCCACCCAACACCTCACCTCGCCCCACGCCCTCCACCCTTCAGTGTCCAGTAAATGACGAACACCTTCCCACCCCTCTCACCCCTTCGGTGTCTTTTCTATTTGACGAATAGCGATTCGGCCATATGATGCAAACACATCGCGCATGGACTTTGTTCCCGCACACTTACCCTCCTAGCCTTGCCACCCAGACCACACCTGCCAAACAAACAGACCCCACCCTAAGGTGAGGTCTGCCTAGTCAACAAGCGAAAAGCTTAGAACTGAGCCATCGCGGTTCGGGACTTCGCGCGGATGCGAGCACGCGCGGATTTGCGACGAGCCTTTTCGCAAGGCTTCTCGTAGTAACGGGTATTGCGAAGCTGCTTGAGCAGACCCTCCTTGTCAAGGATCTTTTTCAGGCGCTTGAGACCGCGCTCCACGGATTCGCCCTTTTTCAGACGGACCTGGATCATTCTTTGCTCACCTCCTTTCGATAAGGCATGAAGCGACCACCTGACGTGTCATCGCTCTCTGTAGACAGCATTCATGCACCAAAGTGCACAATACGTCAAAAGATTTCGTTATGATACCACATCTCGAGCAAAACGTAAACACACAAAATCCGAAATTTACACAGCAAGTTGCACAATAGAGTGTAACTCGTTATAAATCTTGAACCGTAGTATTAATCACAAAAAGGATCAAAAGGGTTATGAGCAATGCCAATATAAAAATCATCCTACGCTTCCACCACTCTGGACATACAAAAAGGCCAACAATTCCTTCTATACATGAAAGGATACCGAGAACAAACATAAAAAAAGTACAAATGCGCCCATACTTAGCCCCAATTGTGTGCTTTACCGTAAACTCCAGCATAAACAATATAACACATCCGACGTAGATCCTCTGCGTAATCTTGACGATTATCAGGGCAAACGCATCTAATTTTGCTGAAGATTCAAGAGGATTTCGAGGTAGGCGGGGTCCAAGGCGGCACGCATAATCATGCGGCGAAAACTGTCGGCG
>CASDPK010000021.1 GCA_949282555.1 uncultured Lentisphaeraceae bacterium
AAATGTTCTTGCAGAGCTATGACGGCGTGCTCCGCGTCTTCCCCGCGGTTCCCTCCCGCAAAACCTTTTCGGGAGCCTTCACCCTCCTTGCGCAAGGCGACTTCCTCGTAAGCGCCGAACATCGTGAAGGCGCGGTGCGATACGTCGCCATCAAGAGCCAACACGGCGGCGCCGTGACCCTCGCCAACCCATGGAAAACGCCCTCCGTAAACGTCAACGGCACGCCGAAAAAGGCAGACCCGCAAGGACGCATCATCTTCGAGACCGAGGCGGGGAAAACCTACCTCATCGAAAACCCCACCTCCACACTCCAAGGGAAGCCCTTCGCCCCCTTCACCGGCACCCCCAACGCCGCGCGAAAAACCTTCCGCAACCGCACCCTCGGGCTCTGAGCAATCCGCGAGCGCGTTCAGTTTTGGCGGAGCAAGCCGCCGGGGAGCGGACGAAGTTTGCGGCGCATCTGGAGCCCCATCGTGAGATCGAGCACCTGCGGGAGCGGGAGGCCCGTGCGCGCACAGAGATCATCAAGCGATGCGCCCTCCGTTCCGGCGGCCTCCCAAAGTTTCCGCTCTTCGGCCGTGAGGCCCACGGGACCCCCAACGTTTTCCGGTTCGGCTCCGACAAGTTCCAAGCTGTCGAAATCCTCAAGGATCTGCTCCGGCGAAATCACCAACCGCGCATCCCCCGCGCGGAGCAAGGCATGGTTGCCGGCGAAGCCGGGCCAATCGGCGCGGCCGGGCAACGCATAGATGGCTCGGCCCAATTCCCGCGCAAAGTCCACGGTGATCAGCGTGCCACTGCGGGCGGGCGACTCCGCCACGAACACACCCTTGCTGAGCGCGGCGACGATGCGATTGCGCTGTGGGAAGGTCTTCGCGTCGGCATGCCGCCCGAAGGGATATTCGCTCACCACCAAGCCGCCCGCCCGGACAATGTCGCGCGCCAACGGTTTGCGGCTGGCGGGATAGACGCAATCGAGTGCGGCCCCAATCACGGCGATGGTGCGCCCCGGCGCCTCCTTCCCCGCCATCAGGGCACCCTCGTGCGCGGCGGAATCAATGCCCTCCGCCAAGCCGCTGAGCACATGAATGCCTGCGGAGGCCAGGCGCAGGGCAAAACGTTGCGCCTGCTCGGTGCCGTAGATGGAAGCACGGCGCGTGCCGATGATGGCCACCTGTGTTTGCGACAGCAAGGCAACGTCTCCCGCGCAGTACAGGCAAAGCGGCGGCGAAGGGGCGGCGCGCAGGCGCTCCGGATAGGCATCGTCGGCCCACGTGAGGATACGCACGGCCCGCGCCTCCGCGGCGGACTCCTCCTCATATGCGGCGGAAGGCTCGGCCAACGCGGCGGCGACCTCCGTCGCGAGCGCCGGCCCAAGTTCCTTGCAACGCCGGGCAATCTCCCCTGCCCCGGCCTCGGCGGCGTCGGCAAAAGAGCCGAAGGCCCGCTCCAACGAGCGAGCCTTCGCGGCCCCGATGCGCGGCACGCGGTTCAGGGCGATGAGCGCATGGCGCGTGTCAATCATCAGAGCGTCTGGCCCACAGTGATGCAGATATTGCCGAAGATGTCCTCGGCGGAGCACCCGCGGGAGAGATCGTTGATGGGCTTGGCGACACCCTGCACCACAGGGCCCAGGGCGGTGGCGCCACCGAGACGCTGCACCAGCTTGTAGCAGATGTTGCCGGCCTGAAGGTCGGGGAAGATGAGCACGTTGGCGTCGCCCTTGATGGTGCCGCCGGGGTTCTTCTGGAGGGCCACGGCCGGAACGATGGCGGCGTCGGCCTGGATTTCGCCATCCACCACCGCGTCGAGCCCCAGTTCCTCAAACTTCGCCTTGGTGAGGCGCGCGGCCTCGGCCACCTTGTCCACCAGCTCATGCTTGGCCGACCCCTTGGAGGAGAAGGAGAGGAAGGCGACCTTCGGCTGCTTGCCCACGAGCGAACGGAAGGTGCGGGCCGTCGCCAACGCGATGTCCACCATCTGTTCGGCGGTGGGGCAAGGATTCACCGCGCAGTCGGCGAAGCACAGCACCTCGTCGCCCGCGGCCGTCGGCTCACGCAATCCCATCAGGAAGGTCGACGACGCCAACTTGATGCCGGGGGCCGTGCCCACGCACTGGAACGCCGCCCGAAGCATGTCGCCGGTGGACGCGATCGAGCCCGCCACAAGGCCATCGGCCTTGCCGGTGGCAAGCATCATGGCGCCGAAGTAAATGCGCTTGTCGAGCAGGGTCTGACGCGCCGCCTCGGGCGTCATGCCCTTGGCCTTGCGCTTCTCATAAAAGGCCGTGGTGAGCTCTTCGAGCAAGGGGCCCTTCGTGTAATCGATGGTCTGAACCTCGGGGGCCAACTTCATGCCGGCGGCATTCTCGGAGAAGACGATCTCCTCGGGCGTGCCGAGCACAACGATTTTGGCGACGTTTTCCTGCACGGCGAGGTTGGCGGCCTTGATGACGCGCGGATCCTGCCCCTCGGGCAACACCACCGTCCGCCCGGACCCTTTGGCCTTGGCGCAAATCTGCTTGAGCAATTCCATGACAAATCCTTTCGTAACAGCAAGGAAAGCCGTATGATACACCCTGCCGCCGCCCCCATGCAAGCCGAACCCCTCCCGCAGGAGGGGCACGCTCGCAAGTTATTCGTGACGTCTTATGGGCTTAGGCAAATGGATTGCCATCCGCATCGACGGTTGTCGTGACGATTTCGTAAATCGCCCATCCCGTGAGCCCCAACAGTATGACCCCTCCGATCAGAAAGAAAGAAGTGATGAGGCCGAAGATTCCAACGCCCAATTGCACAAAAGCCTTCGATTTGTAGCCGGCATAAAAATTGTGTACACCGTAGGCGCCAAGGAAAATACCAAGGAGGATGAACACCGTCCGACTGCGCACCCCACCCTGCAGACCACTTTTTATCGCAGGCGCAGTGGGAGCCTTGCGCACGGCCTGATTCGTCAAGGGGACACCGCAATTCAAGCAAATTGCCTGACGTTCATTCTTGATTTCGGTGCCACAAGCTGCGCAAAACTTTTTCTCAACGCCGACAGGAAGTCCGCATTTCGTGCAGATCGTAGCCTTGTCATTCAGCTCATTGCCACAGTTAGTGCAAAACATGAGATTACCTCTTCCTTCATACTCTCGGGCTTGCAACGATTCCCTTAAGGCGTTTCATTTACGTCGCCCATACGTGCCAAAAGAAACCTATTTCTTAGAGCACGGCTATAATAGCCTCACCTCCCCCTCCCCCCTATTTGTCAAGTACTTTTTTAGAGTGCTTGCCTTGTTGTGATGTTCTCCCTCCTCCTTCTTGATAAGGGACGGAGCCTGTGTGCCGTTCCGAGATGCAGAGCGTCTTGAGGGAAAGGCTTAAGGGGGACGAACTCCGCCCTCTTACGCTGAGTTATCATCTCCCGGTCTGCCTACGCGGGAACGCACCGGCGGAGAAACACCGAAAACGCCCCCGATGCGGCGAGGTTTCGCCTATAATGGGGCCATGAGCACACAGTCCCTTCCCACAAAGCCCCATTATCTCTCCCTCGATGCCCTGCGCGGCGTGGCGGCCGTGATGGTGGTTCTCTTCCACATCATGGAAACGCACATGGCCTTGGGCGGAGGCACCTCCCGCGACACGTTGCTCAACCACACCTACTTGGCCGTGGATTTCTTCTTCCTGCTCTCGGGATTTGTCATCGGCTATGCCTACGACAGCCGCAAAGACAGTCTCTCCGTGGGGGCCTTCCTGCGCCGGCGCCTCATCCGCCTCCAACCGATGGTGGTGATCGGCGGCCTCTTGGGGGCGGCGCTCTTCTGGTTCCACGTGGCGCCGGCCGTGGGCTGGGGCGGCATCCCCGACACGCCGGTGTGGCAATGGGCCGTCATCGCGCTGATGGGATGCTTGCTCCTCCCGGTCACCACGGGGTGGGACATCCGGGGATGGAACGAGATGTTCCCCCTCAACGCCGTCTCTTGGTCGCTCTTCTATGAATACATCGGCAATTTGGCCTACGTCCTTGTGATCCGCCGATTGCCCACGCGCGTGCTGGGGGCGCTGACGGGACTGCTTGCCTTCACCATGGTGGGCTGGCTCCTCTTTGGGCCCCAAGGCGACGTTATCCGGGGGTGGACGTTTGCACCCAACCATGCGGCGGTGGCTTCCCTTCGGCTCTTCCTCCCCTTCTGCTTGGGCCTGCTGATGTCGCGCACGCTCCGGCCGTGTCCGTTGCGGGTTCCCTTCCCGGCGCTGGCGGCGGCGTTGGTCGTGCTGTTCTCGGTGCCGCGGTTGGGGGGCGAACAGGCCCTGTGGGTGAATGGCCTCTATGAGGCCTTCTGCCTGCTGATCGCCTTCCCGCTCATCGTTTGGCTGGGCTCCGGATGCCACACCGAGGGGGCTGTCGGCTCCCGGGTCTGCACCTTCTTGGGCGATCTCTCGTATCCGCTTTACATCACGCATTTCCCCATCATTTACAGCTATACCGCCTTCGTGGCCAACACGGGCCGCCACACCCTCGCACAGGCTTGGCCCTTCGCGCTCCTTGCGGTGGGGGTGGCCGTGATCTTCGCGTGGGTGACCTTCCGCTTCATCGACCTGCCGCTCCGCCGTTGGCTCTCGCGCTAACCAAAAACTGACACAAGGCTGACCTTCCGCGAACATCCGCGCGCTATCTTGGCGGACGTATGGGAACGGAAACCAAAGAGAAACTCGCCCTCATCGACGTGGGCTCAAACACCATCCGCACCGTCGTCTACGGGCGGTACGGCGGGCGCGTGCGCAAACTTTACAGCGAGCGCGACTACACCGGCCTGCTGGCCTACGTGCGCGACGGCCGCCTGAGCGCCGAAGGCATCACCCGACTCTGCGAAACGCTGGCGCACATGCGGCGCTTCTGCGCGCTCTGCCAATGCGCCTCCGTCACCGCCTTCTCCACGGCCTCCCTGCGGGGCGTCACCAACCGCGCGGCCGTGCTCTCCGCCGTGCGGCGGCGCACCGGATTGGAGATCCGCCCCCTCTCCGAGGAGGAAGAAATGGCCTGCGACTGCGAGGGTCTGCGCCGCAGCGGCGTGCGCGAAGGGGTGGCCTTCGACCTCGGCGGCGGCAGTTGCCAAGTTTTCCGCTTCGGCGAAGAGGGCCTCCAAGAGGGCGCCTCGCTCCCCTTCGGGTGCCTCTCGCTCGGCACCCACTTTGTGCGCGAGGGGCTCTTCCCAAGCCGCGAGGAGGCCAAAACCATCCGCCGCTTCGTGCGCAACGCGCTGGAAGACCGTCTGCCCGGCCTCTCCGGCATCGCCCCGCCCACGCTCTACGCCATGGGCGGCACCGCCCGCGCCGCCGCCAAAGTGTTGCGCGCCCTCTCGGGCGACGACGCCGGGGCCGGCGTCTCTTGCGAGGCCCTCCACCGACTGTTGCGCGACGCCCGGCGCAACGAGGCCCGCACCGTTGATCTCCTCCGTCGCGTCATCCCCGGACGCATGTCCACGCTTCTGCCCGGCATTGCCGCCATGGAGGCCATCGCACGCCACGTAGGGCGCGACACCATCGACGTCTCGCCCGTGGGCGTCAGGGAAGGATTCTTATGGACGTATCTTCTGCCTTCGGTTGCACCCTGAACCGCGAACTCAGCTGGCTGGCCTTCAATGGCCGCGTGCTGGAGGAAGCCACGCTCCCGGAGCGTCCGCCGCTTGACCGGCTGACCTTTTTGGGGATCTTCCTCAACAATCTCGACGAGTTCTACCGCGTCCGCGTGGGGTCGCTTCTCGACGCGGCGGCCCTTCCCCGTCCGCCCATCGACGACAAGACCGGCTGGACGCCCGACCGCCAGCTCGCCGCCGTGGCCGCCGAAGTCGCCCGCCTCATGGAAGCCACCGAACGAGCCGCCGAGAGTCTGCGGGAGGCCTTCGCCGCCGCGGAGGTCACCTTCCCGCGGCCCGAGACGTTGGAGGGGGCCCGCGCCGCCACCATGGCCCGCTTCTTCAAGGAAGAGCTCAAACCGCTCCTGTCGCCGCTGGTGATCGACGCGCACCACCCCTTCCCCTTCCTGCGCGACCGCGAGAGCGCGGTGCTTTCGGACTTCGGCCACAAGGCGCTGGGCGTCATCCCCTTGGGGCGGTTGCCCCGCTTCCGCGTCTTTTCCGACGCCGAGGGCCATTGGATGCTCCACACCGCCGACGTGGTGCGCTTCTTCGCCCCCCGCCTCTACGGCCGCCGCACCCTCGCCGAAAGCGTGGTCTGCCGCGTCACCCGAAACGCCGACCTCACCGTGGAGGAACACGAGAGCGAGGGCGACTTCCGCGGCGCCATGCGGGACTTCGTCCGCCGCCGCAAACGCTTGGCGCCCGTGCGGGTGCAATTCTCCCCCGCGGCCAGCCCCCGCCTCGCCGAGCTCGTCGCCGACCGTTTGGGGTGCCCTGCCGGCGTGGCCCCCGTGGCGCAGGCGCTCCCGCTCGATCCCGCCTTTGCGTTCGGCCTGGCCAAAGCCCTGCCGCCGGAGGTGGCCCGGAATCTCTCCCCCTCCCCGCACCGTCCCGCCCAGCCCGCATGGGCCCAGGGCGACATCACCGCCCGCATCCGTGAGCGCGATCGCCTGCTGCACCTTCCCTTCGAGTCCATCACGCCCTTTGTCCGACTGCTCGAACAGGCCGCCGACGACCCGCAGGTGACCGCCATCCGCATCACGCTCTACCGCCTCGCCGCCAATTCGCGTATCGCCCAAGCCCTCGCCCGCGCCGCCGAGAACGGAAAGGACGTGCTGTGCGTGCTGGAACTCCGCGCCCGTTTCGACGAGGAGAGCAACATCAACTATTCCGAGATGTTGCAGGAGGCCGGGTGCACCGTCATTTACGGCCTCCCCGAAGACAAAGTCCACGCCAAGGTCTGCCTCATCCTCTACGCGGGCCACAACGGCGCCCCCAAGACCATCACGCAGATCGGCACCGGCAACTACAACGAAAAGACCGCCGCCCTCTACACCGACCTCTCCTACCTCACGGCCAATCCCGCCATCGGCCGCGACGCCCAGCGCCTCTTCCGCCACCTCTGCCTCGGCGATTCCCACTGCGAGACCGACCTGCTGTGGGTGGCCCCGCACGCCTTCCTGACCCGCGTCTTGGCCCAGCTCGACGAAGAGATCGCCGAGGCCCGCGCGGGACGCCCCGCCTACGCCTTCCTCAAGGTCAATGGCCTCAACTCCATGCCGCTCATCGAGAAACTCATCGAGGCCTCCTGCGCCGGCGTCACCCTTGAGCTCTTCGTCCGCGGCATCTGCTGTCTGCGACCCGGCGTGCCGGGGAAGACCGACCGCATCCGCGTGGTCTCCGTGGTCGGCGACCATCTCGAGCACACCCGCCTGCTCTGCTTCGGCGCCAAGGGCCGCGAACGCCTTTTCATCGGCTCCGGGGATTTCCTCAACCGCAACCTCACCCGACGGGTCGAGGTCTACGTGCCCATCCTCGACGCCGATTGCCGCGCCGATTTGCTCGGGATGATTGACATCCTCCGCGCCGACACCGCCAAGGGCCGCCGAATGTCCGCCGATGGCACCTATGCCCTCCCCGCGCCCGATGGCACCCCGCCCTTCAGCTCCCAGCGGGCCCTTGCCGAACGCTACGCCACCCCCGCCCCCGTGCCGGAGCGCCGCCCCCTCCTCCGGCGTCTCTTCGGATGGAAGCCCCGCCGCACGTCCCCCTGACCGCCGTCATGCCCCTTGCGCCGGCGGAAGGGATTGGGCTATACTCCGAAACATGAAACTCTGTCTCCTCGGCCCCCTTTGGGGCGATATCTGCGGCGCGCCCTACGAGTTCCACCCGGAGCGCGACCCCGAAGCCATCGACCTCGCCCACCCCAACCGGGACTTCACGGACGACACCGTGCTGACGCTTGCCGTCGCAAAAGCCATTCTGGAGCGGCGCCCTTACCGCGACACGCTCTTTGAGCTGGCGCGCGCCTACCCCAACGTCGGCTACGGCGGGCGCTTCCTGCGCCAGTGGCTCCAAAAGGGCGATCCCTCCCCCTATGGCAGCTTCGGCAACGGCGCGGCCATGCGGGTGGCGCCCGTGGGCTGGGCCTTCAACACCGTGGAGGACGTGTTGCGCGAGGCGGAGGCTTCGGCCGCCTGTTCGCACGACCACCCCGACGGCATCGCCTCGGCGCAAGCCGTCGCCCTCGCCGTCTTCCTCGCCCGCAAAGGACAGGACAAGGCGGAGATCCGCGAGGCCCTCGAAGAGCGCTTCGGCTACGCCCTCTCCGACGACCTCCCCGCCCTCCGCGACGAGGCGGCGCGGCAGGGGTTCGACGCGACCTTCCGTTCCGTCCCGCTCGCCCTTGGCGTCTTTCTGGGGACGGAGAGCTTCGACGACTGTCTGCGCCAAGCCATCGCCCTTGGCGGCGACGCCGACACACAGGCCTGCATCGCCTGCGCCGTGGCCGAGGCCTACTACGGCCCCGACGAGGCCCTGGCCCCACAGGTGGCCGCCTTCCTCCCGCCGCCCCTGCGCCATATCCTCTCGGCCTTTGCGGCCAAATACGGCGTGTGACCCCTGCGCGGCGACATCCTCCCTCCGAGGCCAACGTGTTATAATGGCGGCATGAGCAAGCCCTTGGCCGTCACCGGGGGGGATTGTGCCGGCATCGGGCCCGAAATCGCGGCCCGGGCCATGGCCGCCTTCCCCGAAGAAAGTTTCCGCGTCTACACCCACCGTGCGCTCTTTGAGCGGGCGTGCGCCGTCGCGCGCGTCCCCCTGCCGGACAACATCGAGTGGCACGACCTGCCCTTGACGTGCGCCCCGGAGGCCATCCGCCCCGGCGTGAACCAAGCGGCGACGGGGGCGCTGGCCTACGACAGCGTGACGGCGGCCGGGCGCGACGCCTTGGCGGGCCACGTGCGCGGCCTCGTGACGGCGCCCTTCAGCAAAGCCGCGCTCCACTTGGCCGGGCACACCGACGTGCCGGGCCACACGGAGCTCCTCGCGCGCCTCTGCGGACGGGAGGAGGCGACCATGGCCTTCTTCGCGCCGGGGCTGACGGTGTCGCTCGTGACGATCCATTGCGCCCTGCGCGACGTGCCGGCCCTGATCACCCGCGAGCGTCTCCTGCGGGTGCTGAGGGATACGGCGCACGCGGTGGGGCGTTTGGTGGGCCGCCGCCCGAAAATCGGCGTGTTGGCGCTCAATCCGCACGCCGGGGAAGAGGGCGCCTTTGGCGACGAGGAAGCCCGCGTCATCCGCCCCGCGCTCCAAGAGGCCGCGGCATGGGCCGACATCGAGGGGCCGCTGGTGCCGGACACCGCGTTGATCCCCGCCAACGGCGCAGGAAGGTTTGATGCCTTCGTGGCGATGTATCACGACCAAGGGCTCATCCCCTTCAAGCTGGCGGCCTTCGACCAAGGCGTCAACGTCACCCTCGGCCTCCCCTTCGTCCGCACAAGCCCCGACCACGGCACGGCCTTTGGGCTTGCGTGGCAGGGCGTGGCCTCCGCCGCCAGCATGGAAGCCGCCATCCGCAAGGCGCGGGAGCTGACCCGATGAGCCGTGACCCGCGCGAAAACCCCTATGCCGAGCACGAACGGCGCGACCGCGCCTTCTGTCGGGCCTTGCTGGGCGGATTCGGCGGGCTCTTGGTGGCCTATCTGTGCGCCGACGCGGCAGGCGTCTTGCCCGCCGCGGTCTCCGTCCGGGCCGCCACCCAGCGGCGCAACCGCGTGGAGATCTCCGACCGTTACGAGGAATACGACCCCGACTTGGTGCTCGGCATCGCGGTGGGGGACACCCGTTTCCGCCTCAACTACGCCAAATGCCGCGCCATCGTCACCCGCCCCGTCTTCGGGGTCACCGAGTGGATCATCCCCTCTTCGTTCGAGCTGCAAGGGCGCGTTTTCACGGTCACGGCGCTGGACCCCTTCGCCTTCCTCAACGCTCAGGGCGTGCGCACCATCTCGTTGCCGCCCACCCTGCGTTACACCAACCAGGCCGAGCGCTTCCCCCCGGAGACCCTCCGCCAAGTGAAGCTCCGCCGGGCCGACGGCTCCGAAACCACCCTCACCCCACCCCTTCCCTCTCCGCTCATCCCCGAACCGCAGGAGGATCAACCATGAGAATCACCGGCGGACAATGGCGCGGGCGAACCCTGCTCATGCCCAAATCCGACGCCGTGCGCCCCACGCAAGACCGCGTGCGCGAAGCCCTCTTCGGCCTCCTTCAACCCGTCCTCCCCGGGGCCACGTTCCTTGACCTCTTCGCCGGCTCCGGGGCCGTGGGCTTGGAGGCCCTGAGCCGCGGCGCCCGCGAAGCCACCTTCCTGGAGCGCGACCGCACCGTCTTCACCACCCTCCTGCGCAACCTCGCGGCCTTCGGCGTGGAGGCCCACCATGCCCGCAACGCCGACACCCTGCGGCTCCTCGGCGTCGCCGCCGACGCCCCCGAAACGCCCCGCCGTCCGCTCCCCCTTGCCCTGCCTTCGGCGACGATCGTCTTTGCCGATCCGCCCTACCTTTGGGCCAAGGAAAATGGCTTCGGGGAACTGGCCAAAGCGCTCGTGGCCCATGGATTGCCGGAGCCGGGAGGCTTCCTTGTGGCGGAGTTCGACCACCGCACCGACCCGGAGCCCCTGCCCGGCTTCACCCTCTTGCGCGACCGCGCCTATGGCAAAACCCGCCTTGCCATTTGGCGGCGCGACGCCTAACGCCCCAAGACCCTCCGTATCTCGACCCGCGAGGCTCCGTATCCCAATGAACGATACGGAGCCTCTCGTTTTCACGCACCCTGCGCCCCGCCGCCGTCGGCCTCATGAAATATGTTAAACTGTTCCCAGTGACGGAGATTGGCATGGGAAGAGGCGAAGGCGAACCCTTGGGCGTCAAGGGGACAGATGCTCCTGCGACATTGCAAGGAACGACAGGAATGAAGCGTGAGGCGATGCCGAATGGGAGAGAAGATGCCTAAGCGTAGGCCCGTCTTTGCGTATTGAGGGAAACAACGTATGACCGACAATTTCAAGGTGTTGCATGAGCGCGTGGCGGCCAAGGTCTCCCGTCCGCTAAGCCTTTCCGATCCCGATGAGGATTTTCAGGCCCCTGTGGATTGCCGTTGGCGAGAGGAAACCGTGGCAAAGGCAGTGGAGGAGTTGTCCTCGACAGACCTCCAAATCATTTTTCAGAGTGTCATGCCCGCCGGGACATTTGAGGAGTGCCTCTATTATTATCCGTTTGCCTTGGAACGCTTTTCCCTTTCGTTGGCGCGGCCTCCCCAAGAGGAAATCAACGCGGATTTGTTGGACAATTTGTTGGCTTGGACGGTGCAAAACCAAAAGCGCTTGGAGGCGTATGGGCTCCTTCATCTCTCCATGAAGTGTATCCTCGACATCTACGCCCAACTGTTTGCGTGCAATCAGACGACGACTTGTGAGTGCCTTTTGGAAGTGACCCGATTCCTACGATACGTCGCCAAGCGACAATGGTATCACCTTGTCCCCCAACCCTCGTTGCCCTATCACAGCACAACCATTTGGAGACAAGATTGAAACGTGTGGGGAAACGTGTCAGATTACACGAAGGAAAAGGCTCCGATGAAGTGAAGGGGCAGAAATGAAATCGCTTTCCATCCTCTATGTCCTAATCGCGCTCCTTCTTTTGACGGTGTTTGGCCTCGTCCATACGGAGTGCTTCCCCTATCTTCTCGGGTCTCTCGCGTTGGGGTTCTGCCTGCCCAAGCTCGCCAAAATCCCCCTTGTGATTGTCTTGTTCCTGACACTTCTGCTCGTGTTTTCGTCCCTCTTGGTCAAAGAGACGCATCATAAGGTCGAGATGACAAATGCGTGGCTCCGTTCCCTTCCGCACACGTCCAAAACCGTGGAGGAAAAACAATGATGTTGCGCTGGGGGCTCCTACTGATCGGGTTTTCGGCGTCTGCCTACATCTGCGTTGTGGGGTCTCTCGAAGGCCAGCCGCTCTATGAGCCCCTGTTGCTCTTCCCTCTCTTTGCAATAGGCAATCGCTTGAGGCACCGATGAAAAGACGTGTGGGAATCGGCATGGTTGCGGGGACGCTTTGGGGCCTATCGCTGGCTTTTGGATGTGCGCAGACGACCTATCAGACGTGCCCGGATGAGGCGGCGTTGTGCGCACAGCTCTTCGCATTGCGCAACGATTTGTTACGAGGCACTTATTATTGCGGAAGTGACGACGCATGGCACTATTTTAGGGTCAAACGCCAAATAGGGTTCTTTGTGTTTGAAGACGGCTTTAAAGCCCCTGCCGCAGTCGATCTGCCCTTTCCGCTCCAACCGAAAAGTGATGAACCCGATGCTTGGCTCGCCATTGACGGCCATCTGACGGAGTGGATGGCGGAGGCGGACAAGGGAGGTCACAAGTGACGACATCAGAATCCACCACTGAGTTGTGTTATTTGGAAGTGGATTTCCCGGAGCACGTCGTTGGGCTGCAAAAGAGGGTGTTGCGCAATCACCATGTCACCTTCGGGGAAACGCGCGACGGGAAACGCCCCTTCCTGTGCTGTGAGTGTGCGGATGTCGCCTCGCTTGAAGGGTGGCTTTCCGACGTGGAGACCTTGATCCGCTTGGCCAAACCCACGTGGCGACACCATGTTTGGCTCTCGCTTTATCCGGAGAAGGATCGTTCGCATTGGATGCTTCCGAACGCCCTCTTGCACTTCCTTGCCCGCAAGCATTTGAGCCTCACGGTGTCCTTTACGGGCTGGGGAGATGAGCGCTGTGGACAAAGGGAGGGAAGGATGCTTCAAGAGGTGCGCTATCGGGCGACACCGCGCGCGAAATCGGTGTGCGGTCTACGGAAGCCCATCTTGGAATGGATAGAACACATCACGCTCCGCACCTCAGCCGATAGCGATGGATACACGCTCTCGCCGAGGAAGTTGCGGCGGTTTTCCCGTGAGAACGCCGCGGTCATCGTTTCCATCCGCCGATATTCCTAAGAGCGCCGCCGCTCCAAGAGAATCAGCACCGGCACCGTCACCCCCATCAGGAACGGATAGAAGAGCCACGGCAACACCTCCGTGGGGGCCAGCGTCATGCCCTGCGCGGTGGCGCCGCCGGCGGCATAGAGCAGCTGCGCGCCATAGGGCAGAATCCCCTGCCACACCGACGTGAAGATGTCCAGCACCGCCGCCGCGCGGGCCGATGAGACGCCATGCGTCGCGGCGACTTCGCGTGCCACGGGCCCGGCCACCACAATGGCCACGGTGTTGTTGGCGGTGGCCACGTCCATCGCGGAGCCTAGGGCGGCGATGCCCAGCTGGGCGCCTTTGGGCCCGCGGACACGCCGCGACACATGGCCCAAGAGCCAGTCCAACCCGCCATTGTCCCGCACCAATCTCAGCACCCCGGCCACCACCAGCGAGATCGCCGTGATATCGTACATCCCGGCGATGCCGTTGCCCACCGCCTCAAAGGCGGCGTGCGGCGCCAAGGCTCCGGTGCCCACGCCCACCACCAAGGAGAGCGCCGTCCCCAACGTCAGCACCAAAAAGACGTTCACGCCCGCCAGCGCCGCCGTGAGCACCGCAAGATAGGGCAACAGCCGCAGAAAATGCCACGGGAGCTCCTCCGGGAGCGTGGTGCCCTCGCCGCCGGCAAAGAGCGCGAAGAGTCCGAGGGAGAGCACCGCGGCCGGCAAGACGAGGCGGATATTCTCACGGAACTTGTCGCGCATTCCGCACCCCTGCGTCCGCGTCGCGGCGATGGTGGTGTCGGAAATCATGGAGAGATTGTCGCCGAACATCGCCCCGCAGACCACCGCCCCCACGCAGAGCGCCCCGGGGAAGCCCGCCTTTTGCGCCACCCCCACGGCAATCGGCACCAACGCCGCAATCGTCCCCACCGAGGTGCCCATCGCCGTGGAGACGAAGGCCCCGACCGCGAAGAGTCCCGCCACCGCCACGCGCGGCGGCAAAACCGACAGTCCGGCATTCACCGTGCTCTCCACGCCGCCCGCCGCCGTCACGGCCCCGGAGAACGCCCCGGCCAGCAGGAAGACCAAGCACATGATCATGACGTTGCGCTCGCCCATGCCATGGGCGACGCTTTCAAGCTTCTCGGCGAAGGGACGGCGCGGATTTTGGAGGAACGCCACACACAGCGCCAGCACAAAGGGCACAATCGGCGGCAACGCCACCGCCTCGCGAAAGGGAATCCCCACGCCCAGGAACAACAGCAACAACACGGCAACGGGCAAAAGCCCCGACAGTTTTCCACGGTTTGTGTGTCCTTCCATTCGCTCCGTCCCTCCTTTTGGCGCGACAGTATACCGAACTTATGCCCGAGCGGCACCCCCCCCCAAAAAAAAACAAGCCATGACACCGCTGTCGGTGCCATGGCCGTGATGGGAACCGGCGTGGGCCGATACGTCCGTGCGGGACTCAGTGGGCGTCAATCGCAAGGGCGATTTCGTGTCCGTTGAGGTCGATGGGGTCCGCGGGCACCTCGCCGAAGACAAGCGCGTCGGCCTGGGTCTCTTCAAGGATGGTGTCCTGCCACGCCTCCAGCGCGGCGGAGACCTCGTCGTCGGCCTGGACGGCGATATCGATGCGCTGGGTCACCTCCAAGTCCGCCTCCTTGCGCAAGGCCTGGACCTTGGAGACGAATTCACGCATGAGCCCCTCAGCCACGAGGGCCGGGGTGAGCGCCGTCTCAAGCGCAACGACCACATCGCCCTCGGCGGCGACGACGAGCCCTTCGCGGGGTTCGCGGCGGATCACCACGTCGCCGGGGCCGAGGGTCGCCTCCTCCCCTTGGATGGAGAGGGAGACCGTCTCACCGCGGGCGAGGGCGGCGGCCTGTTCCTGCCCAAGGGCGGCGATGGCGGCGGCGGCGGCCTTCATCTTGGCGCCGAAGCGGGGGCCAAGGGCCTTGAAGTCTGCCTTGAGGGAAAGGGTGGCAAAGGCGGTTTCATCCTCATCGAACGCAACGTCCTTGACGTTGAGCTCCTCGCGCACGATGTCGGCATAGCCGGCGAGCGCGGTGCGAAGCGCGGCATCGGCCGAAGCCACACGGAGGCGGGCGAGGGGCTGGCGCACCTTGAGGTCCTCGTCGGTGCGGAGCTGACGGCCCAAGCTGACCACGCGCTGGACGAGGGCCATATCCTCCTCCAAACGAAGGTCGCGGGCAGCGGCTTCGGCGACGGGGAAATCGCAGAGGTGCACGCTCTCGGGATCGGACGCGCCGCGAAGGTTGCGGTAGATCTGCTCGGAAACGAAGGGGCAGAAGGGCGCGGCGACCTTGGAAAGCTGAACGAGGACGTAGCGGAGCGTGCGGTAGGCGCGGCGCTTGTCGGTGTCGTCCTCGCTCTTCCAGAAACGGCGGCGGGAGCGGCGGATGTACCAATTGGTGAGATCATCGACGAACGCAACGAAGGGCCGGACGGCACGCTGGAGATCGTAGGTGTCGAGTGCGGAGGTGACGTCGGCGATGAGCGTCTCCATGGAGGAGACGATCCAACGGTCGAGGACGTTCGTGGAGTCGGGGCGGGCCACCTCGGGCTCGTCGAACCCATCGGCATTCGCGTAGGTGACGAAGAAGCTGTAGGCGTTCCACCACGGGATGAGGAGGTCGCGCAGAATCTGCCGCACGCCATTTTCGGAGAAGCGGAGGTTCTCCGCGCGGACGACGGGGGAATTGATGAGGTAGAGGCGGAGGGCGTCGGCGCCGTACTTCTGGATGATCTCGTTGGGGTCGGGATAGTTCTTCAGGCGCTTGGACATCTTCTTGCCGTCCTCGGCAAGGACGAGGCCATTGACGACGACGTTCTTGTAAGGGGCCTTGCCGAAGAGGAGCGTTCCGAGCACCAAGAGCGTGTAGAACCAACCGCGCGTTTGGTCAAGCCCCTCGGCAATGAAGTCGGCGGGGAAGAAGCCCTCCAACGCCTTGCCCGAGAAGGGATAGTGCTGCTGGGCATAGGGCATGGAGCCGGATTCGAACCAGCAGTCCAACACCTCGGGCGTGCGGCGATAGGTGTGGCCATCGCGGACGATGAGCACCTTGTCGATGAAATGCTTGTGCAGATCGGTGATCTTCTGCCCGGAGAGCGCCTCCAGCTCGGCCACGGAGCCCACGCAGATCATGTCGTCGGGATCGTCTTCGTTCACCCACACCGGGAGGCAGGAACCCCAGAAGCGGTTGCGGGAGATGTTCCAATCCTTCGCGTCGCGCAGCCAGTTGCCGAAACGGTTGGCGCCGACGGCCGCAGGCTGCCAATGCACGGTGGCGTTGTTGGCGGTCAGGCGGTCGTGCAGATCCTCCACGCGCACATACCACGCGTCGATGGCACGGTAGATGAGCGGGGAGTCGGTGCGGTCGCAGAAGGGATAGGAGTGAACGATGGTGGATTGGTGAACCAACTTCCCGGCGGCCTTGAGCTCGCGGATGATGTCCTTGTCGCAATCCTTGCAGAAGCGCCCGCGCCAAGCCTCAGGCGCCGGGGCGATGAAGGCGCAGGCTTCGTCGAGCGGGTCCACCAGCTCAATCCCCGCCGCGGAGCAGACGCGGAAGTCGTCCTCACCATAGGCAGGCGCGTTGTGCACCAAGCCGGTGCCGTCGGTGGTCGTCACATAAGCGTCGGTGAGCACCACAAAGGCGTTCGGCGCGTCCTTGTACTGCGGGAAGATGGGCTCGTAGCGCACGCCCTGGAGGGCCGTGCCCTTGAAGCGTTCGAGCACCTCGCAGCTCTCGGCCTTCCGGAAGACGGCGGAGAGGCGGGCCTCCGCGAGGATATAGACGGCGCCGTCGGCCTTGTCGCGCACAGCCACATAGTCAATCTCCGGGCCGGCGCAGATGGCGAGGTTGGAAAGGAGCGTCCACGGGGTCGTCGTCCAAACGAGGAGGTAAGCCTCATCGCCCCACGCGGGGTGCGCGCCCTCGGTGACGCGGCAACGGACGGTCACCGCGGGGTCCTGCACATCCTTGTAGTTGTTGCCCGCCTCGAAGTTGGAAAGCGGCGTGGAGAGCTTCCACGAATAGGGCATGATGCGGTGGCTCTTGTAGATGCGCCCCTGATCCCACAACTGCTTGAAGGCCCACCACACGCTCTCCATGAAGGCAGGCTGCATCGTCTTGTAGTCGTTGTCGAAATCGACCCAGCGTCCCATGCGCGTGACGGTCTCGCGCCATTGCGAAACGTAACGCAACACCATGGAGCGGCACTGCTCATTGAAGGCGTCCACGCCATGCTTGCGGATTTCGTAGGCGCCGCTCACCCCCAGCGCGTCCTGCGCCAAAGCCTCAATGGGCAGACCGTGGCAATCCCAGCCGAAACGCCGCTCCACGTAATGCCCACGCATGGTCTGATAACGCGGCACGATGTCCTTGATCGTGCCGGCCAGCAGGTGGCCATAGTGCGGGAGACCGGTGGCGAAGGGGGGCCCGTCATAGAAGCGGAAGACGGGCGCATCCTTGCGCTGCGCCAAGCTCTTGGCAAAGGTGCCTTCCTCGGCCCAGAGGGCGAGCACGGATTCTTCGTTCTTGGAGAAATCGGGACGGTTGGATACAGGTTTGAACATAAGGCTGGGGGGTTGACGTGAAAACGCTGGGCGGCACACGGGCGGGCCGCCGGGGAGGCCCCTTCGCGGGGCCCTTCCGGAGGTCTCCGGGATCAGCCGCGGAGCACCGCGAGCACACCCTCGCGGTCAGTCGCGGCAATGATGGCCGCACGCTTCTCGGCATCCATGAGCGTGCGGCAGACGGTCGCCAAAAACGCGGTGTAGCCCGCACCCGCCGAGGGCGGCACAAGCAAAAGGATCACCACGTGCGTGGGCTGGCCGTCGGGCGCATCGGCCGCGAAACCGTCGCGGCTCACGCCGATGCAGCACGTCAGCTCCGCCACCACGTCGGTGCGGCCATGGGGAAGGGCGATCTCATCGGTCATCACGGTGGAAGCCGACATCTCGCGGCGGACGATGGCCTGCTTGGCCTCATCGCGCGCGGCCTCGGGCAACGCCCCGGCGGCCACAAGCGCGTCGGTCATCTCGGCGATGGCCCCGAAAATATCCTCGCTCTTCAGCGAATTGAGGACAACGGCCTTTTGGAGCATGGTGTCGTAGGTGTTCATATCGGAAGGATCCTTTGCCAAAATCAGAGATAACGCACGCGCAAGGCGGCGTTTTCGAGCGTATCGCGGGCGACGAGCGCGTCGAGCGCGCGGCCAATGGGCCCGGGCCGGCCGTCGCCCACGCGCCGCCCGTTGTATTCCACCACCGAGGCCACATTCAGCGTGGTGCCCACCACGAGAATCTCATGCGCCTCGTAAAGCTCTTCCTCACGGATGGGACGGAACACCACACCCTTCAAGCGCCCATCCGCCTCCAACCCCTGCGCCAATTCGGAAACGCGCAACATCGTGGTGCCCGCCAACACCGCATCCAGCGGCGGAAACACCAAGCGCCCGCTTTTGGAGACAATCCCGACATTCTCCGTGGCCCCCTCCGTCACATGCCCGTGACCATCCACCCCCACCATGAAATCCACGTGCCACACATCGGCCTCCGCCCGCATCAACACATTGGGGACATAATTGCACGTCTTCGCCGTGGCGAAACACGGCGGCTTGGCCGGCACCTGACTCTTGCGCAGCGTCGCCCCCTCCGGCTTCCGCTCCATGAACGGCCTGCCCGCGCCATAAACCATCACATAAAGCGCCGTCCCCGAACTCTCCGACGGCGCCACCCCCATGCCGCCGGGCCCACGGCTCAACACCACCCGCACCGAACACTCCGGCTGCCCCGCGCGCTCCAACGCCTCCAACACCTTCGCCCGCACCGCCTCCGGCCCCCGGCGAAACGTGAGGCCAATCTGATACGCGCTCCGCTGGAGCCGCTGAAGGTGCGCATCGAGATTGTACACCGCGCCATCCAAGCACTTCATCGTCTCAAAGACGCCATCCCCGCGATGCACCACGTGGTCGTCAAACGGCACCACCATCAGCGCCGGGTCCGTCACGTAAGCGTCCCAAAGGCTTGAATAAAAGAGATAATAAGGCACCTTCCCCGGGCGCAAGGACGCGCGCAGGGCCTCCGCAAAATCGCCGGCCTGAAGTTCCTTCATCTTAGGCTGTGGCTCCGTAAAACCGACCCTAGCATAACAAAAGTTCCGCTCCCCACGCAAAACGAAAGGCAACGCCCTCTCAGGGGAAAAGGGAAATCAAAGTACCTTTGGCATTTCCTCCAGGACATCTATCCCAACCCGATTTCCACGCCTTCACCGAGGACACGGTGAAGAAACGCGATGTTCCCAGATTTTGACATCTTTTCCGTAAGGGACAATCACGTCGAACGGCCACACACGGGAACGTTCACGCCCTCCAAGGCAAACGAGCGTCCCACTCAAATGGATTTCCGTCTCCGTCGCCGAAACGATGTTGCCCGTCACCGAGAGCCCGGAGTAATTCTCCTCTTTATGGACATCCCGCCCCTTGAGATAGGAGATAGACTCACTTGATGGATCCTCCAAAGGCCGCGCAACCGTCAAACGAAACGGTTTTTCCTTTTCGTGAGTCAAGACCCTAAAATAAGGAAGTGAAACCACCGAACGTGGCGCGCCTGCGGTGACGGTGCGCGGGCTCTCCTTCAAGACCCTAAAATAAGGAAGTGAAACCACCGAACGTGTCCCCGCGTCCGAAGCCTCCGCCATCGATTCCGGCTCTCCTTCCCTCCCATTCACAGCCGCTTCGGGCGTTTCCTTTTTCGCCCCCCATTGTTCCGATTCCTCCCAGCGGATGGACACCTGCACTTCATCAACGCCTCCCCCATCATCCGGTTTATCGACCCTCAACCGAATGGTTGAGACATAGGAATCGAATTTCGGCGCACACTCCGAAGCGGCACCCCTTCCCCCCGCGCACCCCACCGCCATCATTGCCAACAAAAGCAATGAAGCGAGGCTTCCTCCAAAACCTTTCGCAATCTTCACTGCGCCTCCTCAGGTTCCAACCGCTCGGACGTTGGTTTCGGTGGCAAAACTCAGCGGGCGATGGCCATCTGTGCGGCAAGCCCGATGTAGTCGGCGGGGGTCATGGCCGTGAGGCGGGCTTTGTCAGCCTCGGGGATCTCAAGCGTGGCAATGAAGTCGGCGAGGGCCTCGCGGGTCATGGCATGGCCGCGGGTGAGGGCTTTGAGCTTTTCGTAGGCGTTGGGGACGCCGTAGCGGCGCATCACCGTTTGGATGGGCTCGGCGAGGACTTCCCAAGCGTGGTTGAGATCGGCGGCGAGGGCCTCCTCATTGGGGCTCATGCGGCCGAGGCCGCGGAGGGTGGAGAGGATCGCGATGAGGGTGTAGGCAAAGCCGGCGCCGACGTTGCGGATGGCGGTGGAGTCGGTCAAATCGCGCTGCATCCGGGAGACGGGGAGCTTGCGGGCGAGGTGGCCGAGGATCGCGTTGGCGAGGCCGAGGTTGCCTTCGGAGTTCTCAAAGTCGATGGGGTTGATCTTGTGGGGCATGGTGGAGGAGCCCACCTCCCCGGCGACGACCTTCTGCTTGAGATAGCGCATGGAAACGTACATCCACACGTCGCGGTCAAGATCGAGGAGCACCATGTTCCAGCGCTGGAGGGCGTCGAAGAGCTCAGCCATGCCGTCGTGGCTCTCGATTTGGGTGGTGTAGGGATTCTGCACGAGGCCAAAGCCCTCAATGACGCGGCGGGAAAGCGCGGGCCAATCCACATCCGGCGCGGCGGCGACGTGGGCGTTGTAGTTGCCAACGGCGCCGTTCATCTTCGCGGGGAGCTCGGTGGCGTCGATCCGCGCGGCCTGCCGGCGGAGGCGGTGGACGAAGACGGCGAGTTCCTTGCCCAGCGTGGTGGGGCTGGCGGGCTGGCCGTGGGTGTGGGCGAGCATGGGCAGGGCGATGGTGTCGTTGGCCAAGGCGGCCAAGGCATCGGTGAGGCGGTCGCGTTCGGCGCGGAGGACGGCCAACCCATCGCGCAACTGGAGCGCGTGGGCCATGTTGTTGATGTCCTCGGAGGTGCAGGCAAAGTGGATGAACTCGCTCAGGTGGGCGCAATCCTTGGGGAGGCGCTCACGGATGAGGTATTCCACGGCCTTCACGTCGTGGCGGGTGGTGGCCTCGATGGCCTTCACGCGCTCGGCGTCGGCCAGCGAAAAGCCATCGGCGATGGCTTGGATTTCGGCGCGCTGGGCGGGCGTGAGGGTGCCCGTTTCCGGGAGGCCCGGCGCGTCGCAAAGGGCGAGCAACCAGGCAATCTCCACCCGCACGCGGCGCTGGATGAGGCCAAACTCGGAAAAGACGTCGCGCAGGGGCGCGGTCTTGTCGGCATAACGCCCATCAATGGGGGAGATGGCGGTGAGGGGGGAGAGGTCCATGGGTGCTCCGGGGTTGCGGGGGGGGGGGGGACTGAAAGGAAAGGCGCCGGGCGGGAATCACTTTTTCCCGCGGCGGGCCGCGAAACGCTGGGCGGCCTTCTGCTGTTTGGCGCGGGCCGGGAAGGTTTTGTCGGTCTCGGAGTCGCGGAGCTGTTCCAGGAGCTTGGTCTGCTCGCGGGAGAGCGCCTGCGGCGTCTCGACCTCAAGGATCACGTGCAAATCGCCCGTGGGGTAGCGGCCGATGGCGCGAACGCCCTGACCGCGGAGCCGCTGCACGGAACCATTGGCGGTGCCGGGGCGGATCTTGAGGGTGGCCGTGCCGTTGGGG
This sequence comes from uncultured Lentisphaeraceae bacterium, assembly GCA_949282555.1. GTDB lineage: Bacteria > Verrucomicrobiota > Kiritimatiellia > RFP12 > DVOR01 > Spyradenecus. The sequence continues at coordinate 21,650 of CASDPK010000021.1, forward strand.
GTCTCCACGGCGACTTCGCCGCCGAGGGCCAACAACGTGGGCGAAACGCTCAGGCGGAGGATGAGATCCTGCCCTTCGCGCTCGAACAGGTCGCTCTCCTCCACGGAGCAGCGCAGATAAAGGTCGCCGCGGGGGCCATTGTTCGCGCCGGCGTTGCCCTTGCCGGCCACGCGCACGCTCATGCCATCGGCCACGCCGGCGGGAATGGGCACTTCCACCGTTTCGTCGGAGGCCACAAAGCCATCGCCGCGGCACTTCTTGCAGGGCTTTTCGATCACCGAACCGGTGCCACCGCACACGGGGCACGTCTGCTGCACGAACCCGAAGAAGCCGCCCTGCCCGCGGACCACGCCGGAGCCGCCGCAGTGTTTGCACGTCTCACGCTTGGAACCCTTCTCGGCGCCGGTGCCGCCGCAATCGGGGCAAGCCACGGCCGCGTGGATGCGCAGTTTCGCCACGGTGCCGAAGAGGGCATCCTCAAAGCTCAGGCGGATGCCTTGCTCGGTGTCTTCACCGCGCCGGGGGGCCGTGGGGTCGGCACGGCGGGCACGCCCGCCGCCGAAACCAAAACCGCCGCCAAAGCCGCCGCCGAAGAACTGGTTGAGGATGTCGTTCAGGTCGGCGCCGTGGGTGAAGTCGCGGTCGAAGTCGAATCCGCCGCCGCCAAAGGCGCCCTTCATGCCGTCGTGGCCATACTGATCGTAAAGCTGGCGCTTCTTTTCGTCGGAGAGGACTTCGTAGGCCTCGGAGGCCTCCTTAAACTTCTCCTCGGCCTCTTTGTTGCCTTGGTTGCGGTCGGGGTGCCACTTCATGGCGAGCTTGCGGTAGGCCTTCTTGATCTCCTCCGCGCTCGCGTTCTTGGCGACGCCAAGCACCTCGTAATAATCGCGCTTTCCCGCCATCTTACGCCTCCTTCTCCGGCGCGGTCTCCGCCGTTTCCGGCGCACCCGAGGAAACGATCACTTGCGCCGGGCGCAACACCTTGCCGCCCAGCCGCCAGCCCTTCCGGAACTGCGCCGCCACGCACCCCTTGGGCACGGTGGCGTGGGGCGTCATGGAGAGCGCCTCGTGGGTCATGGGGTCGAAAGTGGTGCCCTCCGGCGCGTCGAGCACTTCCGCGCCCGACTGCTCCAGCGCCTTTCGGAAGCCCTCGGCGATCATCCGCACCCCCTGCACGAAGGGCGAATCCTCCTTGGCCGCCGCCAGCGCCATCTCGAATTGGTCAAACACGGGGATGAGGGTGCCGAGCAAGCGTTCGTTGGCGCGCGCCGTGCGCTCCTCCAGCTCGCGCGCTTGGCGCTTGCGCATGTTGTCGACGTCCGCCAACAGGCGGAGATAACGCTCCTTCGCCGCGGCAAGCTCCGCCTCGAGCGGATTCGGCGCCGCCGGTTCGGGCGTCTGCTCGGCGGGGGCGGCCTCAGCGGAAGGCTCCGCCCCGTCGGCTCCCTCACACGAAACCGTTGCCTCGGGGATCTGCTCTTCGGGATGGGTCTGCTGCGTCTCGTCGTCTGTCATATGAAAGCCTCTTTTCTGGTGCCGGAGAGGGGAGTCGAACCCCTACGCCTCGCGGCTGCGGATTTTAAGTCCGCTGCGTCTGCCATTCCGCCACTCCGGCCCCTTGATTGTCGTGGAATTATAGCAAAACGGGTGAACCCCGGCAGATCTCCCGACAGCGGCGCGGAACGCTCCCCGTGCATACATGCGTATGCGCGGCGCACAAATGGCGCCGTTCCCGGGCACGCGGAGGCAAGGGCCGTTTATACTGTGAGGAAAGGAGTCACCATGCAGCGTTTGATTGTTGGCTTGCCTATCCTCCTGGCCACGTTGTTCTGTCTTCCTTCCGCCCATGCGCAAATCACGCAACGCGAACGGCCGAAGGGATGGGAGAGGCTTGTGCCCGGGGCGCGTTTCGCCGACACGTTGTTGCCGATGCAAGGGCAGAAGCTTTCTTCGGACACGTGGGGCAACGCGTGCGTGAAGCCGCGCTTTTTGGACAATGGCATTGAGGACCGCACGTGGTCGTATTGGGGCGGCAACGTTCTCCGCGGGGAGGATGGCCTTTGCCACCTGATGGTCGCGGCATGGCGGGAGGACTCCCCGAAGGGACACATGGAGTGGCCCAACTCCATTGTCATTCACGCCGTTTCCACCAATCCCGTGGGGCCCTTCGTGCAAAAGGACACCGTGGGCAAAGGACACAATCCCGAGGTCTTTCGCTTGGCGGATGGGCGTTATGTGATCTACGTCATCGGGAAATATTACCTTTCATCCTCGCTCAATGGCCCATGGACGGAGGGGCGCTTTTCCTTCGATGCGCGTGACCGCCCAATCATCGAAGGGCTCTCGAATCTCACCTTCGCGCGGCGCGAGGATGGCTCTTTCCTGATGGTCTGCCGCGGGGGCGGTGTGTGGATCAGCCGGACGGGATTGTCGCCCTATCTCCAACTCAGCGATCGGCGGATTTATCCCGACATTCCCGGGAACTTTGAGGACCCTGTCGTTTGGCGTGACGATGTGCAATATCATGCCATCGTGAACGATTGGCGCGGACGCATTGCCTACCATCTGCGCTCGGGCGATGGGCGCACCTGGGTCGTCGACCCCGGAGAGGCCTACCTGCCCGGCGTTGCCCGGCATCCCAATGGGCACGTTGAACAATGGTACAAATACGAACGCCCCAAAGTCTTTCAGGACGCGCGCGGGCGGGCCATCCAGATGAACTTTGCCGTCATCGACCACATCAAGTGGGAAGACAAGGGCGGCGACATCCACAGCTCGAAGAATATCGCCATCCCGCTCGATCCGGGCTGACGCTCGACATCCTCGCCCCCGAAGTCTTGACGCCCGAGACTCCTCGCATTCGTCTTCGCGTCGCGGCGGAGCCCGGTCTCAATCCGGCCCGCGACCTTGATGTGAAATCGCTTCGCTTCGGCACTTCGGCGGAGGTCAACGATGGAGGCGGCGCCCCTGTCCTCGCCTCGGAGGTGGGAGCCGATGGAACGCTCGTGCTCACCTTCGATGGGGCCCTGGCAAACATCGGGCCGGAAGAGTTCGCCCCCAAACTGCTCGGGAAGCGCACCGATGGACGCCCGGCGTTTGGCTATGCGCGCCATCCTCAGTGGAAAGCCCCGCGATCGATCCTGACGGCACGGGCCCCGCAATTGAAGACCGGCAAAACCATGACCTATGCCGTCACCGTCCAGAACCTCGGCCTCGCGCCGTCCCCGAAGGGGGTCACCCTTCGCCTCATCTCCCCGGAGGGGCGCCTCCTCGCCGAAGGCCCCGTGCCTTCATTGGCCCCCTATGCCGAAGCCACGCTCTCGCTGCCGTTGGCCGCCGGGGCCCCCACGCAACGCCCCAAGCGCATCACCCTTACCTTCTCCACCCCCTCGGGCGTTCTTGCCACCGAGCGGCTGTGACGGGGACGACCCAGACGCAAAAACAAGGGCGACCCCCGCACGTGGGGGCCGCCTTTTTCGTTGAACCAACCCTATCAGTACGCCTTGGCGACGATGCGATTGTCCGCATCGAGCCGGACGACTTTGGGCTGATGGGTGGGCGCCTCCTTGGCATCGACCTGGGCAAAGGCCATGACGATGAGGCGGTCGCCGACCTTCCCCATGTAAGCGGCGGCGCCATTGAGGCAGGCGATGCGGGAACCGCGAGGCCCGGGGATGGCATACGTCTCAAGGCGCTGCCCATTGTCGAGATTGGCCACCAGGATTTTCTCGTAGGTGACGATGCCAACGGCATCCATGAGATCCTCGTCAATCGTCAAGGAGCCAAGGTATTCAAGATCCGCCTGCGTGACGCGGAGGTGGTGGAGTTTGGCGTGGAGAAGTGTAAGCGTCATAATCTAAACGAACGAACAGGGATGGGCGAACCCACAGAGGGGCTCAGAGTTGGTGTTTCCACTTGAAGGTGTTGGGGGCGAAGGGGCGATAATCCTTTTGATAGGCCTCAACCTCGGCGCGGAGAACGTCGATGGCGGCATCGAGCTGAGGGTCGCGGCCGGCCACCGCATCGGCCGGGGTGTTCTCGACAATCACATCCGGAACGGCGCCATGCAACTCCATGTCCGTGCCGTCGAGGGTGTACCAACCGTAGTGCGCCCGGCGAAGCGTGCCAAGGTCAAGCAGAGGGCCATCGTTGGTGGCGATCACGCCGCCGTTGGTCTGAACGCCGACGAGCTTCCCGCGGCCAAGCTGCTTGATGGCGTGGGAGAAGATCTCACCGTTGGAGACCGTGTTCTGATTGCAGAGCACCACGATGGGCTTGTCAAAGACCGGGCGCCCCCAGTAACCCGCGAGATAGGCGGGGTTGCCGTGGCGGGGCACGGACCACGAGTGGCGCTGAACGCCCAAGATGTTGAGCACCTTGTCCGCCGTGAAGCCGCCGGTGTTGTCGCGGACGTCGATGACCATGCCCGCCTTGTCGAAGCCCTCGGCGAAGATCTCACGCTCGAAGCGGAAGTATTCGTCGTTGTTCATCTTGGCGATGTTGATATACCCGAAAGCCCCGCCGGAACGCCGATGGACATAGTCGCGGCGGCCGCGATACATGGCCTTTTGGACAAGCTCACGGGCTTTGCCGTAGGTGATGGCCTCGATATAGACCTTCCGCGTCGTGTCGCCGGAGCGCACTTCGACCACAAACTTCCCGGGTTGCGGGCCGTTGAGCAACAGCGTGGGGTCCATCCCGGGGCGGACAGGCTTGCCATCGATGGAGAGCACCAAATCCCCGGGACGAAGGCCAATCTGATCGGAATCGGCGGGCCCGCCGGGAATCACCCGCTTGACCAACCACCCGCGCTCGCCGGCATAATCCTGGTCAAACACAACGCCAAGGTGGGACGTCAAGGGCTCCCAAGCCTGAAGCGTGGCACTGCGCTCCCACTCTCTGCGGGAATTGTCATTGCCATAGAAGCCGAGATGGGAGGAGTTGAGCTCGCCATTCAGGGAGTGGATGATGCGCTCAAAAACCGTGCGGCTGGGCGCAAACCGCGCCGGCGCCTGATACTTGGCGCGGACGGCCTCCCAATCGGCCCCATGGAAATTGGCGTCGTAGTAATTGTCGCGGAGGATACCCCACGCCAACAGGAAGCCCAATTCCTGATAATCCCGAATGTCAAGCTCCTGGTAAACACGGAATTCATACGTCTCATCGAACGTGCCGATCTTTCGCTCCGACGTCATCATCACAAGCCGATCGGCCTTCTTCGGGTCCTTGTCCTTGCCGAACCAACCGACGGGATAACCCCAGCGCGGCTTCAGAAACTTCGGCTTCATATTGTCCGGCAGCGTGATTTCATACGTCCCGGGGCGTCCGCCAATGGTCGCGGGGAAGAGCACGCGGCGCGAATCCGGCGCGAAGAAAGGAGACCCCAACTCCGCAATCGGCACCGCACGGACCCGCTCATGGAGGCCGTCGAGATCGACCACCACCTGAGGCTCCCCCTTCAGGACGTTGGCGTCGGCATCCGGGCGATTGGGGTCCGGCGAGGCATTCACGGTCGCCCCAAGAATCTCAGAGGTCTCCGGGCGATCTTTCAGCTGCAAGCCCATATGCTCGATGGCCTTGCGGTAATCCTGCGCCTTGAGGGCCTCCTCATCGGAGCGCCGAAGCCACACATAAAAGAGGTTGGAGCCCGTCCCCGCGCGCTGGCCATTCCAGGCGATCAACTGGCCATCCGGCGACCAAACAGGATTCCCATCCCACGTGAAGCTGCGGGAGAGGTTGTAGGGTCTGGCCTCCTTGTCGTCGATCGAAAGCAACCAGATATCGTTGTTGCCATAGTCATCGGAGAGCGCCGCGACCAACCACCGGCCATCCGGCGACCAATCGTAGCCTCCGACCGACTTGACCTTCGGGAAACGGCGAATCACCTTGCCTTCGGCATCCGCCACCGTCAGCACGCTGCCGGTTTCCACCCACGCCAAGCGGCTTCCATCCGGAGAGGCGGAAAGCGATTCGCGCCGGAGGGAATCCTCCAACAGCGGCCGCACCACGAATTCCGAGTTCTCCCACCAGAAGTGATCCGGACGCGCCTTCTCCGCCACGAGCAACGCCACGCTGTCGCCACGGTCAGAGAACACGTAAAGACGCTTCCCATCCTTGGAGAACACGCAGTCGCGCTCCTGCGTCCGGGAATCGCCATACACCAGCTTCGGCTCCCGCAGAACGGTGTCCATGACGTAAAGGTCGCCGCCGACGGTGAACCCGAATTCCAATCCGCCGCTGGTCGCGGTGAGGCATCCCGGCGTGTCGTTGTTCCAAAGCGAATCGTAGAAGCGGCGGCGCGTGCCCACGCGGGCAAGGCCCGTATCCTCGGGCACCAAATCGATCCGACGCGGCGCGACCCCCGGCTGCGTGGGGTCAAACACCCAAAACCACAATCCTTGGCGGAACACCATCGTGCGCCCATCCGCCGAGAGCGTGGGATGAATGACACTGTCGCCCTTGAAGAAGGTCAGCTGACGCTCTTCCGTCCCCGGGAAGGCGTGCCACCACACGTTCTGCGTGCCATCCTGCCCGGAAACGTAATAAAACCCCTTCCCATCCGGGGCCCACGTGGGGGAACGGCTCTCCGTGGGATGCTTCACCGCGAGCGAAAAGGTCTTGGCCTGCGTGTCATAACACCACACGCGGGAGGCGTTCTCCCCCTTGAAGCCCTTGCGGTAAAGGTCATCCCCCTCCTGCGTGAAGAGCACATAGCGGCCATCCGGCGAAGGCGAAGGCTCAGACCCCATCGCATCGAAAAGGCGGCGCTCCGCGGCGCGGCGATCCACCGGCAACCACGCCAAGCGCCCCATGTCGAAGGCCGATCCCTCGTCGTCCCGCAACACATAGCAAAGCAACTCCGAATCATCGGCCGACCACGCATAGGGCCGCTCCGCCTCGGAGTTGAACCCAATCTGCCGGGCCTCGGCCCCCTCGGCGATGTCCGCCACGAACGTGTGCCACCCGCCCGCGCGGTTGGATTGGAAGGCAAAGCGCTTGCCATCCCGCGAAACCACCGGCCAAGCATCGCGCCCCAAAGAATGCTGGAGCACCTTCGCCGTCCCACCTTCCACGGGCGCAATCCAAATCGCATTGCACCACTCGAAAAGGAAGCGCTTTCCATCCGGCAAAAGCGACGGACGGGAGGCCAAATAAATCCGTTCCGGGTCGAACCCCTGCGGCAACGCCACCGAAGCCGGGCGGCACGGCCACGTCGCCTCCTCCTCGGCCACCGCCGGCGCCACGGCCGCCAACGAAAGGCCCAGCGTCAGCAAAAGGGAAAACGAAAACGCACGATGGGGCATACTCAATTCTCCGAAGTCTCGCGATTCTGAATGTCACACAAGCGCCGATAGAGCCCGCCGAGGGCGTAGAGCTCCTCATGCGTGCCGCGCTCCTTGATGACGCCCTGGTCAAGCACCAAGATGCAATCGGCCTTGCGCACGGTGGACAACCGATGGGCAATGGCAAAAATGGTCCGCTCCTTCATGAGGTTGTCAATCGCGGCCTGCACCTGCTGCTCGGTGACGGTGTCCAGCGCGCTGGTCGCTTCGTCAAGGATCAGAATGGGCGGATTGCGCAGGATGGCTCTGGCAATGGCCACGCGCTGGCGTTCGCCGCCGCTGAGCACAAAGCCCTTCTCGCCCACCACCCGGGCATAGCCCTCCGGATGGGCCATGATGAAATCATGCGCGTTGGCGAGGCGCGCCGCGGCCTCAATCTGCTCCTGCGTGGCCCCGGGCGTGCCATAGGCGATGTTGGCGGCCACGGTGTCGTTGAAGAGAATCGACTCCTGCGTCACTGCGCCAATCACCGTCCGCAAATCGGCGATCCGATACTCGCGGATATCGTGCCCATCCAAAAGCACCCGCCCGCCGGAGACATCGTAGAAGCGCGCGAGCAAATTGGCCAACGTGCTCTTGCCGCTCCCGGTGGAGCCCACCACGGCGTACATCTGCCCGGGGCGGATCTCGAAGGAAGCATCACGCACCACCAATTCGCCCTTGCCCGCATAACGGAAGTCCACATGGTCAAAGACAAGACGCTCCCGGAACGCCGTGATCGGCAGGGCGTCGGGCCGCTCAACCAACTCCTCGTGCACGTCGAGCAACGAGAAGATACGCTGGAGCGCCGCACGGCCATTCTCCAACGCCGTCTGCAAACGCCCAATCTGCTTCATCGGCTTGTAAAGGATGATGAACGGCAATGCCAACGGAATGATCTCCGCCAATCCATGCCCCGTGGCAAAGCAATACACCGCAAACAGCGTCGCCAACAAAATCGCCACCGTCTCCGTGAGCGGCCCCACCAGAATGCTCAGCCGCACGGCCCGCAAGCACATCTTGAGCGCCTTGAGGTTGTACAGATGGTACTTCTCGCTCTCCTGCGCCTCCGTGTGATAGGCCTTGACCACGCGCACGCACGTCAGGTTCTCATGGAAATTGGAGCCGATCTCCGCGCTCTGCGCCAGCAGGCGGGTGGACCACTGCCGGATGCGCTTGCCCAGCCACACCACCGGCAGCATACAGAGCGGATACCCGAAAACCGCAATGAGCAACAGCGACATCATGCCGTTGTGGATCGCGAACCAACACACGAAAATCACCGCGCCAAGCACCTCAAACGGCGCACGGCACAAGTCACTCATCGTCTGGCTGATCAGCGTTCGGATGGTTTCGGGGTCACCCGTCGCGCGGCTCATCAAGCGCCCCACGTCGGCACGCCCATGGAACGCCAGCGACTGCGCCTGCAAGTGGTCGAACATCGCATTGCGCACGTCCATCACCACCTTCATCCCGGCCTTGGTGAGGTAATACTGGTTCAGATACTGCGTGACCATCTTCAGCAGCACCGCCAACGCCATCACCAGTCCGAAGACCGTCACCGTCGCCGCCGGCCCCGAAATCCCCACCTTCCCGAGCCACCGCTCGGCCTGCGCAAGATAGCGCTGATACTTTGCCGCCTCGGCCTGATTCTGCCGTTCCAATCGCGAAGCCGCCTGCGCCTCGGGCGAAAGTTCCTTCGCCACCGTCAGCACCGCCTCCGAGGACTGCCCCACCGCCGTGCCCAAACGCGACACCTCGCCCGCGCGAAGCGGCGCCGTCTCGGGAGCGCGCCCCAAAGCCGCGCCCTCATGGCCGATGGCCTTGGCCGTCTCGGCCAAACGGCGTCCCTCACGCTCCAACCGCGCGGAGACGGAAGTCGTATCGACCGTCTCCACCTCCATCGACTTCAGCATGGGCTGAACCGCCGAGAAGAGCGGCACCCATGCGCCCCCCGTCACCATTCCGAGGAACGCCCCCAGAAAAATCAACCGCCGATAGCGGCGGGCGAACCCCCACAAACGGCGGTAGACTTCCTTGGCCGTGTAGTCCCGATCAAACCACTCACGGTTGACGGCAGGCGGCGCGGGCTCAGGGCGTTTCCGCTTTCTGGACATGGCAACTCCTAGGGATAAAGCCTCGGGCGGGGACTGACGTCCCGGGGCATGAGACGCCACAACGCGCCTCATGCCCCGCTACGCTCCAAGTGGTCTCACTCAATCTCGGCGATGGGCGAACCCTTCTGCACGTTCTCGCCGGCCTTCACGAGGAAGCGGACGATCTTGCAGTCTTCGGGGGCCTTCACCGGGTTGAAGAGCTTCATGGCCTCCAACACGCACACGGGCTGGCCGGCCTTGACGGTGGCGCCTTCCTCGACCATGTTCGGCTTGCCGGGGGCATCGGCGCGATAGAACGTGCCGGTGAGCGTGGCGTTGAGCGTCTTCTTCGGCGCGGCGGCGGGAGCCGGGGCGGCTTCCGCGGCAGTCGGGGCCGCCGTCGCGGCGGGGGCCGGGGCGGCGGCAAGCGCTGAGGCGTCCACCTTCAGGTTTCCGCCCAGCGAGCCGAAGAGCGCCACAAACTGGCGGCCGATGGCGGCGAAGCGCGCATCATCCGCGCTGAGCGGGGCCGGAGCAGGGGCTTCGGCGGCCTTCTTGGCCTCAGCGGCGGCCTTGGCCACGGTCATTTCCGTGTCGGCGGGGATGGGATCGCGCTCACCCTCGGGCTTGGCGCGCCACTGGAAGTAATCCAGCGCCACGGCGGGGAACATGCAATAAGAAAGGATATCCTCCTCGCTCTGCACCAGCTTGGGGTCCAGCTCCTTGGCGGCCTGAGCCAAGCCGGGCTTCAACAGGTCGGCCGGGCGGCAGGTGATCTTCTTCTCCTTGCCGAGGATCTTCTTCTCGAGCTTCGGGTCCACCGGTGCGGGCGAACGGCCATAGTAGCCGGCGACATACTGGCGGGTCTCATTGGACACCATCGAGTAGCGCTCACCGGAAAGGACGTTGAGCACCGCCTGCACCCCCATGATCTGCGAGGTGGGCGTGACGAGCGGCGGATAGCCCATGTCCTTGCGCACGCGCGGGAGCTCCTCCAGCACCTCAGGGAGGCGGTCAAGCGCGCCCTGCTGGGCCAGCTGACTGCGGGTGTTGGAAATCATGCCGCCGGGGATGTGGTGCAGCAACACCTGCACGTCCACGGCCTCGGCGCCGGCGTTGGCCTTGAGGGCGCGCTGGGGCTTGAGCGCCTTGAAATAGTTGTCGATCTCGGTGAGGCGTTCGGCCTTGAGGCCGGTCTCGTAGCCAAGGCCCTCAAAGATGGCCTTCATCGTGCCATGCGCCGGCTGGGAAGAGAAGCCGGAGAGCGTCGCCACCGCGCAGTCCACCGCGCCCGCGCCCGCCTCCACGGCCGCCATGTACATGGCCGGGGCCATGCCGCTGGTCATGTGCGAGTGCACCTCGATGGGCAGATCGGGCAACGCCTTCTTCAACCCCGCGATGAGCTCACGCGCGGCCGAAGGCGTCAAAATGCCGGCCATGTCCTTGATCGCCAGCGAGTCAATGCCCAGCTCCACCTGCTCCTTGGCGAACTTCACGTAATTCGCCACCGTGTGCACGGGCGAGAAGGTGTAGCAAATGGTGCCCTGCGCGTGCCCGCCATACTTCTTCACCGCGCGGATCGCGGCCTCAAGGTTGCGGACGTCGTTCAGCGCGTCAAAGCAACGGAAGATGTCCATCCCGTTCTCGCACATCTTCGCCACGCAACGCTCCAGCACATCGTCCGGATAGTGCTTGTAGCCCAAGCAGTTCTGCCCGCGCAACAACATCTGGAGCGGCGTCTTTTTGCACACGGCCTTGATCTGGCGCAGACGCTCCCACGGATCTTCGCGCAGGAAGCGCATGCAGACGTCGAACGTCGCCCCGCCCCAGCACTCGATCGCGTAAAAGCCCGCATCATCCACCGCCTCCAGGATGCCCAGGATGTCCTTCGTGCGCATCCGGGTGGCCCAGAGCGACTGATGCGCGTCGCGCAGGGAGGTATCGACGAAACGAACCGTCTTCTTTTCAGCTTTGGCCATGAACGTGTTTCCTTTCGGGATGTTCGATTGAAATTGGCACAGGATACTCCAAAACGCTGTCCATTATCCCACGTCCCCGCCCCGCGGTCAAGTCGTTGAACATGACAGGGTAACGCTGAAGGGCGACGGCCTACTCCATCTCGACGGCCACGCGGAAGAACCGGCTCTCAGCGGTGGCGGGGAGCCATTCCGGGTCGGAAAGAGACGTCTTCCCAAGAAGGGTGTAGGCACGCCCCGGGATCTTCTCCCACGTGATGTCGGCCACGTCTCCCTCCTTGGGGATGATGGAGGTAATGCGCAGGGCGCTGGTGGCATCGGTGGGGTCGGTTCCGGCGACGTATTCCTCCCAGTTCAGGAAACCATCCCCATCGGAATCCTCCTCCGCCTTGAGGCGTTGTTTGGCCTCGGTATTCTCGGTGGGGAAGTAGGAGGAGATCCAGCCCAACGGCATGGAGCCTTTGTCAGAGCCCAACGTGACGCCGAGCGGTTTCACCGTCACGGTTTTGTCACTGCCACTGAGATAGGTATAGGAGCCTGAACCCGTTCGGCGAGCGAAGAAGCGTAAGGCAAGGGCACCAGGAGTCACATCGCGCGCCAAAGGATAGAGGTAACCATAGCGCCATGCTGTATTGTCCACAGCAGAGATGGCAACCTCTGCCTTAGAAAGATCCGTGACGGTCTGCCATGGTCTTCCATGAACCTCTGCATAGAAGGCAACATTGCTCACTCGTAGGACAGTTCCTGGATAGGCGACCATCGGCGAAAGCGTCCATTTCGCCGGCCAAAGGCGCATGACCGGGTAAAGCGTGAGGGTCTTGGTGGCAGTCTTACCACAAGCCTCCGCCGTGATCCTCAAGGTAGCGGCATAGAAGCGGGAGGTTTTCGGCACAAGGCGACCGAGGGCGTCCACCTCCACCTCAACGGAAGTGACCCCATTATTGGAACTTACCGAGGTGCTGACGACACTCCACGTGGGGAGGATGTCGATGGTTCTTCCATCCGCCAGCGTAGCCGTACACGTCAGGCATGTTTCGGGATCATCCTCTAGATCCACGACATTCGGGGCCACGATGGCGAGACTCCGAACATCGTCTTCCGAGACCACTGAGACGGATTGATTCGCACGAACGCTTTGGTTCCAAAGAATCCCGGCGACCTGCACAGTGATGTCGCCAGTGGCCCTAGGCGTCAAAAGCCCTTCTTCGGAAATGTCCGCAACCGTTCCAGACACGAGGCCCCACACCAACGATTCCCCCACGTCCGCCTCAACACCGTCGGAGAAAAGGGCCACTGCGGAATAGACAGTGGGAGAAAGAATAGCCTCCGGACCAACAATGCGAACCTCACTTATGGTGACTCGAGGGAGTTTGGCATGGCCAACGGCAACAACGTTCGCCACCTTATTGGTGTAAGAACCCCTGTCTTGGGCGAGGGCAGCATTGCCAAACCAACCCTTCTTGGGGGCGAAGGCCCTAGGGTCAAAGGCTCCGTATTGCGGGCTGCCACCCGCCATCCCGGAAGTGTCTGTGTCGATATTGCAATAGTAGAGCACGTAACGCTCTGTGAAATCCGTTCCCATGTCACGGAGCTGGCCCTTCACCGAAGACGTGGGGCCACACCAATCCGCCCCACTGAGCACGAAGAGCGCCTTGCCTGTGCGCAACGCCTCGGCGCGCGCCTCGGCGGCGTCGGTATGGATTCGGAAGGGCGCCTCCCCGGAGAGCGCGAAGTCGATCGGGCCGGGCAATTGTGGGCAAAGGGTCGCCGCAGCGATGGGTGTTTGTTCTTTCGCCTTTGTGCCGATGGGAATATTCGCGGAAAGCCCTCCTACTGAGACCTGACGGTCGCCAAGGAGCCATTCGGCACTTGCCCGCCGTCCATATTCTCCAAAGACGCCCGTCCGGAAGGAAACGGAGCCAAGACGCCCAGGAACACAGGATTCGCCCCAACCATCGCCCCATGTGGCACATCCATAGACGGGCACCACGTCAGCCGTAGGGCCAACCATTGTCACCACAGAATTGATTGTCGTGTACCCTCCGACTGCCGGCAAAGCGTACCATGCGTCGTCCATCCCACCCCACCCCATGAAAATGCGGGTGTAGGGTGCTCCCGCGTCGTCCTCCCCATAGCCCACGGCCAAAACCGCGTGTCCTCCGTTGCCGGAAAGGCTAAGGACCACGGGCGCCTCACACCGCGTCTGCGCGTAGATGAGTTTCTCATAATGTTCGGGAGTGACGTTATGGACCGCCCGTGCCGATTTCAAGCCGAAATCATTACGCAACACGTCGGCCAACATGGTGGTGACGGCTCCCGAACCGTTGGCGGTGTATGCCATGTTCACACAGACACCGACATCGTAGACCACGCGGCCCATGAGCTCTTTGGCCGCCTCGCTGAGTTCAATGCCTTTGAGCCATTTCCGCGGAAGGAGCGACCAATCGTAAGCACCGCCAAGGGTCGTCAGGTTTCGCGTCACGCCGTCCACCTTGCACGCGCGGGTGACGCCCGTCGGGCCTTGGGCAACGCGGAAATAGTGTAAGACAGCCGCACCCGCCACGGCCACGCACCCGGCGGGATAATGATTCGGCGTGTAACGGTCGTAGAGCTCACCGGAAGGCAACGAGACAAAACTGTTCCAGTTGTTTTGGTTCCAATGCGTTGTGCGGCGCTGGCACCAATCGTACGGGAAGGAATAGACCCGTGCGGGATGTCCGGAAGCCTCCAAGGCAAAAGTCTGAAGGACACGCTCTCCCAAGAGATCGTCCCAGCGAGCTTCCGCTTCAGCGGCGGCCTCCTCAACGTCAGCCGAGACCGCCTTGCGGGCGGTGGACGAGGGCGCCACCGCCGCCAAGCGTGACGAAAGATCCGCCTGTAGCAGGTCAACGAGCGGATGCCCCGCCGGGATGTCGGCGCCCTCGGCCTCCGGCACGGCGGCGATCACCGGCGGCAGGCGGGTGTCGCCCGCCACCACCAAAAGCCCCGCCTCTTCCATCGGCACCTTCCAGTAAAGTGTTGCACCCGAAGCCGAAGCGACAGCCACCGGCTCCCCGGCATGGGCAATCTTCCCCGACAGGGCTCCATTGCGTGCGCACCACGCCTCTGCCACACGAACGGCCTCTTGCGGCGTCACTTCACGCGCAAACGAAAATTGCCCCACAATGGCTCCGGCAATCAACGCCACGACGACTCTCAAATTCATTTTGCGACCCTCACATTTGGAGCACTCGGTCAACGCCTCCGCCATGCTCCGATTTGGCGCTATTGTACCATACTTCCCCTTCTGCCATCGCAAATCAATTGCACGACGACTCAACGCAGCCGATCCAAAGAGACGACTCACTCATCCACAGTCAAAAGCCACCTTAACAAACGACCCTTTGCCGCGACATCGGCACGTTGCCAAGCGATCGCCCCTTTATGTCCGCGGGAACGATCCTAAGGCGAATGGGCCTCCATCGAAAGGCTCCGTATCCCGAGGGGAGAGACTCCGTATCCCGAGGCGGGATGCGCTGCACGCCAAATCGGCAGACCGTAGGGGACAAAAACGGCATCCCCGAAGTGGGGATGCCGAAGGCGTGGCCGTGAAGGCGAGCGCGTCCCTTACCAGTTGATGGCGGCAGGGGTGCCGTTGTAGGCGGCCTTGAGGATGCGCTTGAGGTCGGCGGCCGAGGTCTTGCGGGGGTTGGCGCCGGTGCAGGGGTCGAGCTTCGCGTTCTTGGCGATGAAGTCGAGGTGCTGATCGAAGACTTCCTGGGAGACGCCGGCGGCTTCGAGGGTCGGCGGGATGTCGAGGGAGTCGTTGATGGCGCAGATCTTGTCGATGAGCACGTTGACGAGCTGGCGATCCGTGGCGCCGGGAAGGCCGAGGGCGCGGGCGATGTCGGCATAGCGCGCTTCGCAGGCCTTGCGGTTGAACTGGATGACGTAGGGCTGGAGGATGGCGTTGCAGAGGCCGTGGGGGAGGTGGAACTGCGCGCCGATCTTGTGGGCGATGGAGTGCGTGATGCCGAGGAGGGCGTTGGAGAAGGCCATGCCGGCGAGGCACTGGGCGATGTGCATCCGCCCGCGGGCGGCCATGTCGCCGTTGTAGGAGGCGATGAGGTCGTCATCGATCATCTGGATGGCCTTGATGGCGAGCGGGTCGGAGAAGTCGCTGTGCAGGGCGGCGACGTAGGCCTCAATGGCGTGGGTGAGGGCGTCGAGGCCGGTGTGGGCGGTGAGTTTGGGGGGCATGGTCTCGGCGAGGTCGGAATCCACCACCGCGATGTCGGGGGTGATCTCGAAGTCGGCGAGCGGATACTTCACCTTGGTGGAATAGTCGGTGATCACGGAGAAGGCGGTGACCTCGGTGGCGGTGCCGGAGGTGGAGGGAATGGCCACGAAGATGGCCTTCTGGCGGAGCACCGGCAGGGTGAAGGGCTCCTTGATGTCGTCGAAGGTCTTTTCGGGGTATTCGTAGAAGACCCACATGGCCTTGGCGGCGTCGATGGGGGAGCCGCCGCCGATGGCGACGATGACGTCGGGCCCAAATTCGCGCATGGCCTTGGCGCCCTTCATCACGGTTTCGACGGAGGGATCGGGCTCCACGCCCTCAAAGTGCTTGACCTTGAGTCCGGCGTCCTTGAGGATCTTGTCAAGGCGATCCAGCGCTCCGCTCTTCTTCATGGAGGAGCCGCCGGTGACGACCATCGCGCGCTTGTGGGTTTTGCCGAGGACGGCGAGTTCCTTCATCGCGCCGGGGCCGAAGTAAAGATCACGGGGAAGGGTGAAACGTGCCATTGCTGTGTTCCTTTCGCTGTCGCGTGGGGAAGCCCCAACGCTCGGGACACAGTGTAGCGCAAACGCCCGCGGGGCGCAATCGCACGACGGCTTTGAATGGCGATTTCATCGTGGCGATCCCCTACCCTTTGGCGTCTTCCCGCCAAATGCCTACGCAAAGTTTCTCCCCAAACACGCCCTAACATCATGCCACTTCAATCCTCAACCGCGAAATGTTTTTTGGCATGGTCCGCCTTTTCAGAAATTATCACCCGATTCAAAGCGATAAGAAGTTTTATCGCTTCCTTGGCTTCAATCGAGAAATGATTTTTTAAATATTGGAGCATAATTCCATCCAATACTGGCAAGGAACATACTTTTTCCCATGTCTCCTTAGCGGTGGAATTGGGAAGACTTGAGGTGTCGACTTCGTTCAACCTCCGAAGCACCAACGCGTTAGATTTAAAAAACGGATTGTTGTCTGAATCCAATATATATTCATTTCCAAGAACACTTCTGGCTTCTTCACAAGCGATGCCCTCTCTTATCTTTGGTAGGCAAACTGTCACTTTAAGAGCCGGGATGAATGTGTTAGACGAATTATTGACTCGTTTACTATCTGGATCTCCCAAAAAAAATTCCTCTTGGCAATCTCGTTCATTTAAGAAGGTTGTCACATAACTAATATTCACAGGATAAGTGCCATTTGCAAATACCAAAACGACTGGACTCAAGGAAATACCATCGCCCCTTATGCCCTGTGGGATATTGTCGACAAAACCTTCATTTGTTGGCCGTAATAACGTCAATCGATGAGGGACACCGGATTCCCACCAAACCTTTTTCGTCCTCCTCGTAAAAACGAAAACCGAAATATCCTTTGGAGGTATTTTTTGCCCAGAAGTTGTGTAACAGTCCAGTCGAATTGGACGATATGTAACATTCATACACCCCACGCACAATAAACACAAAATCAACATGGCATGACTTATACTTCTCATTGTTCTCATTTCCTGTTCTTGATTTGTAGAATGTCAATAGATTTGCGCAGAGCGTTTGGGAAGAGTTGTAAAATACGCATGGGTTAGGAGACCTTTTTTGGGGAGTGTGGGTAGTGGACGATGTGGAGAAGTTGGTGGATTTGGGGCAGTAGAGGCGCAGGAGGCGATTGTGGCGTTCAATGGAGCCTTTCTCCCAAGCACTGTAGGGATGGCAGTAGTAGATGGGGACTTGGAGGAGAGTTTCAAGTATGTCTTCATGGAGAAACTCTGAACCATTATCGGTGAGCATCGTCTTAAGTTCATGGCCGTTGGCGCGAAGGTCGCGACGAAAACGATGAAGCGCGGAGGTCACGGAGGCTTGAGAAATGGTTGGAAGGGCGTACATATAGAAGCGGCGGGGTGCTGTCGGATTGCCATAGTGGGGGTCGACAAGGGTGAGGATGCCACCGCGGCCACCGGAAGAATGGACGGTGTCCATCTGGAAATGTCCGGGTTCGGTGTGATGGCGCGCGGCAGGAGGGAGGTCGTCGATCATGTGCTTGGGGGCGTGGTTGCGAGGGACATCGGTGGAGGCGGGCTTGTGTTGGTTTTTCTTGTAACGCTTGTGGTTGAGAGGTTTGCCGTGTGCATCCCGAAGTTCGCCTTTGTCCATCAGGCGATAGACGGTGCTGCGACTGGGGAGATACGCGTTGGGCGAAGCCTCATGAAGCACCTTCAATGCGTAGGTGACGCTTTTCGTTTTTTCATATACCTTTGCAAAGTCTCGAACAAAGAAGTTTGAGACCTTGCCGCGGGGTCCTTTGTTGGCGTTGCGTCTTCGGGTCTCTTCCATGGCAAACCCCGGGTTTAGGTCGAAGTACTCCCACCGTTTTTGGTCGGGAAGATACCACGTCAACCGATCGGCGGTGGTTCCTTTTTTGAGGATGTATCTCACGGTTGAGGGTTTCTCTCCGATTGCTCGTGCGAACGCCCTGACAGAGGGCCTGGCAACGGATTTCCGATACGTGTTCCAACACCTGATGCACGCCTCCACGTCGGCTTTTCCGTTTTTGCGAATGTACGATTCTTGCGTTCGTTGCCTGCCAGAAGAAGTGATAGACTGTTGCACGTCGTCGGTTCCTTTTTTGTGTGCGGCACATAGTGTGCCAAGAAAGGCCGACGACGTTTTTGTTTTTGGGCCGCGCCGCCCCCTAGGGGGCGCCCCCTCCGGGGGGCAGGAGGACGGGCTACGCCCCTCCCAATTACATTGTGGACGATTCACCTGTTCTTGATTTGCGCATCAAGATGATTCCAAATATTCGTTATCATACCTTCCGCATTTTCATGCCGCGCGGACGTTGATAGATTGATGGTCGCACCTGATTCTTTCCCCCATTTACCACCCATCGAGGCGACCCAATCAGAAGCATTTTTCTCGAATGAGATCCATCCTAATGTTCCGCCAACAATTGTGGTTAATCCTGGAACTCCTGATGCAATGTCACCCACCCCTTTAGGAACATAAATATTAATCCACACATCCGTATCTTTAAGCGATGGGGCGGACGAAAGCGCCCCAACTGGATCAAGTGTGATTAACAGATCCAAACCGCGATTCTCATTTTCGTTTATAAAACCAAGCACTTCAGCTGCCGTTGCCCCCCCGAGACTATGTCCTATTATGACAAGTCGAGTACAATTACATTTTTTTAGATATGAATTTATTTCCTCTGCAATCTGTTGACTGTTCTCTTTGCAGAATCGCCAATAGTAATAGGCAATCTTTGCGTCTGGGTAACGTTTGGCTATTACGTCATACACATCTTTCCCTACTCGTTCATGATTTTCATCTCCAAACCCTCCGATAAGAATTACCAAAGCTGGAGGGCAGTCATCTTTGGATTTGGGCGGAGATCCGAGAGGCATTTCCTCTCTTAGCCCAAGAATATCGATGCACGAAACCGAATTGTTCGAACAAAACAAATACGTCTCAGGGAACAGACAATCCCGTCCGCTCCAACGTCCAAATATTGGCAAATAATGCCTAAAGTTATAGTAAAAAAGTCCAAGTTTCTCATCAAGCATTTCAGAGGAAAAGCGATAGGGATTGTCAGACCCCGAGGAGGCGGTAGGGGAGCCGCAAGGGGTGTAATCGTAATGGACAACGCTTCCTTGAAGATCCACGAGGTCGGAGACGTTTTTGTTACCGTCGTGGAAATAGTAGGAAAGGGTTCCGGAAACTGGCTGGAAGACGAGTGGGCGGGTAGCGATGGGTTCGGTGGGATCCCACACGTAGGAGTGGAAGAGGGCGTTGTCGGTGCCACGAAGTTGCTGGATGCAGAGGTAGTTGTCGTAGACAAAACGTTGGAGGGTTTCTTCGCCATCCTTCACTGTGCGCATTTCGACACGGCGGCCCATGCGGTCGAAGGCCATGGTGATCACGGTGTCGCCGGATTCCCAACGGATGGGGCGGTTTTCGGCATTGTAGGAGACTGACCAAATGCCGGTTTCGGTCTTGATGAGGGTTTGATTTCCTATCTCACTCATGCTCATGGGCACATGTATTCTGATATCGCCGTAGAGCATCAGCGTCAGAAATCATCGGGGTTAATCTCTTCTATATCAATCCATTTATCTAGATCAATCCAGTTGGTTAAATACAATTCGATATCCTCTTTCTTATCGCAAATAGCGCGCAAAAGAGAGAATAGTTCGAGGCCATTGGCATCCTCCTTAATTTGGAGAAAAACCTGTTCTACGTGATATTCTTCGAGCACTATCGCTATTTCTTCCGCCGACATTTTTCTTTTCCATACCGCGGTCTGTTGGCATGTTCCGATCTCTCTTAAGATGAGTCCATCCTTCATAACATCGACAAGAATCATCATACGCCATGAAGCCCATCCTCCATATCTCGGACAAATATCAAAGCGGAGTTTTTTATCCCCAACGCAGAGATAATTGCATGTATTCGCATCAGAAAGCTCCCACAACGCGCACAATAGGTTCGAAATATCTTCTTTATAGTCAGTAAGCTTTACGGTATATTGATAATCGATGTAACCCTCATTCGGTGGAGGGGCGGACGCTTCCTTAATGCGTTTTAGCTGTTCTTCGACTTGTTGTCTTGGTTGTGACAGCGAGAGACGAACAGTTCGTGTACAGCAACTCGTAATAAAGAAGGCAACAAACCCCATCACAGCATAACGCAAAAGTTTCCTCAATATAACTTCCATAAATGGACTCCTTTGGGATTCGAAGTGGGTCAAATTAAAATCGTTCAGGATACTTCATCCTAACTCTGTCCGTACTCCAATAAGAATCTTTCCTTCTCTCTTCTCCCTCGTAAATCACAATTTTAATCGGGCAAGGACAATCCGATCGATTGGCATACTTCACTTTGAGGGTATTATAAAACTCTCTGTACATTTTAGCGTATGTATCCTTGGAACTTGTATGCCTTCCAATTATCCAAGAACCTGACGTTTTCTTTCGAACATGCGGACTCATATAACACCCAAATAGGTTCTCATCTTTTACACAGCCAAAATCTTTGACATCTGTGACTGTTCCGTCATGCCATATGTCAAATCCTTCAACGATCTTTTCCTTTTTATGATCCTCCCAAACAAAGTCTCGTTCAGTGAAAAGATTATCATTAACCGTTATTCCGCCATGAGCGATCACAAAGACATTATCGGCATTACGTTGTGCTTCTCTGTATACGTCTTCACTTCCAAGCCTCGCGAGATCCCTAATCTCGATCTCGAAACACGTCCTTCCATTCGAATCTTTTTTTTTCTTCAATTCGTCAATCAAATCCCATACCTCAAGTGCTACTTCTTTGCCTGATCCCCACGATGAACCACTTCCAATTAATGCCCCCGTCAGCATTCGTGCAAGTCCAAGGATATCAATTCCAAAAGGATTATTGTCCAAGAAAGTATAGAGCCGAAATGACTCGACTTCCCCCATTAGATCTCTCGTTACCCAACTGCCATATAGAGCATTATAATGCCTATAATTATAGTAAGATAATCGTAATTCATCATCACACATTTCGGAAGAGAAGCGATAGGGATTCTCCGAAGGAGCGGAGGTAATGGAGGTGCCAAAGGGAGTGTAGGCGTAGTGAACAACGCTTCCGTGAGCATCCACGAGGTCGGAGACGTTTTTGTTGCCGTCGTGGAAGTAGTAGGAGAGCACACCGGAGGCGGGAAGGAAGATCAGTGGGCGGGTGGCGATGGGTTCGGTGGGATCCCAGATGTAGAAGTGGAAGAGGGCGTTATCGGCGCCACGGAGTTGCTGGATACAAAGATAGTTGTCGTAGACGAAGCGTTGGAGGGTTTCTGCGCCATCCTTCACCGTGCGCATTTCGACACGTCGGCCCATACGGTCGAAGGACATGGTAATCACCGTATCGCCGGATTGCCAGCGAATGGGGCGATTTTCGGCATTGTACAGAACCGACCAAATGCCGGTCTCGGTCTTGATGAGGGTCTGATTTCCCACCTCGCTCATGCTCGTGGGCGCATGTATTCCATCGTCGTCGTATTGGGGCGCGAAGTCGTCAATCGCCGTGTATTGATTAAGGTTGTTGGCGGTGTAGGTCTTGCCTTCGGCGGTCGTGCGGTTTCCCACCTCGCTTACGCTCGTGGGCGCATGTACTCCGATGTCGTCGTAGGCATAGGAAACTTCGTCTGCGGAAATCAGCTCATCGCGGGCGTTGTAACCATACTGCTCGTCATTCTTTGAGGTGCGGCGGCCGAGAAGGTCGTTGGTGTAAACGTAGGTGGAATAGGTGGCGTTGGTGACGGCGGTGAGAAGGTCGCGGTGAGGTTCGTATGTCCATGTGACCACGGCGTCATTCGGATAGGTCAATTGAGACTTGAGGTTCGTTCCTGGCAAATACGTCCACTTGAAACCGTCGGATTCGGCGATGCGGCCGGTGGCGGAGTCATAGGTGATGGACCGCTTGCGTTCCCCATCGACGGAGTAGCCCACATTGCGACCGTAGGCATCCCAATGAAGGGTGAGGGTTTTATAGCCCTGTAGTTTAACTCGTTGCTCGGTTCGCCAACTCATAATACCTTAATATCATGCAACTGCAATATTCAATTACGAAATGTTTTTGACACGATCCACCGCATTATCGGACATCAATGATAGTTCTAGAAAGAACATGCCCCAGTTTAAACTCTTCCAACTGAGGAAGATCGTGAAGATTGTGAAAATCGGACATTATGTTTCCTTTATCTAATAATGAGAGAACTTCACTTGGGGACGCGTATGTAAGCGTAGTAATATCTCCTCCGGCGCATGATACAACGGTAATCCTTGAAGTTATCTTGATATATTCTCTAGGCTCTACAACACACACTTTCTCCTTCCCATTCTCTTCAAATGAAAATGAAAATCCATTAAAGCCTACTTGGAGCATTTTTCCGACATCCTTTCTTGAAAAGAGAAAGATGAAGAAAGACATATATGGCGCATTCTTTTTGGGGATATATCGATAAAAAAGAAACGAAGAATCAGAAGTATATGCCTCATTCATGCGTTGCAAAATATCTAATATGGTTTCCTTGTTGAGAACGGGAGAGAAACTCATAATAGCACCGTGCAACCCTTCACTCAATTTTCCGATAACTGTTGGTGGAATGTAACTAATCCACCCTTTTTCCGAATTAAAACTAAACGACGCATCAAGAGAAATATATGCAATTACGTCAGGTTGCCGTATCTCATAGCATATGTAGATAAAAAAACTAATGGCGATGATCGTGGCAAAATAGGTACGTCTTTTCATTTAAAATCCTCCTTGGCACAACGATGCGTATATGAAATTTCATCAGTGGCTAATATCGTAGACTTCTCTGAAATGCTTCTATCAACTGAACCGCCTCCGAAAGAGAATCCTAAAATAACGTTACTCGTCTTCACAATATTAATTTTATGAATACTAGTTCCTAGAACAGAACCATCTTCGTTTATGACTACCTCTATTTCTGACCCACTCCCATCTATCACCTGATCCACATTAATTGACACTCCGACAGGGCCAGCACTTATGCCCAATCCTCTGCCATTACCATTATCAGAAAGAAATCTTCTGGCCACGACGTTTATGCCCGCTCGTACTACACGCTTCCCATTCTTGCATAAACATTTGCCCCATGTTACATATTCCACTTCCGCAATATAGTTATTCGGGACTCGATGCCGAACGCCACTGCCTGGTAACATCGGAATCTTTCCTAATACAATATCTCGTTCACCATCTTGAAATGGGATTTGTTTTTTTAACAGTCCAAGCCAATCAAATTGAAATGGGGAATTGGAAACAAAGGAAAATAAATTAACTCCATCCAATTCCCCTATTGGGTCTTTACTACACCACCTTCCGTTGTTGGGTTGATAATGACGGTAATTATAGTATGTAAGGCCTAATGTCTCATTGAAGTATTCCGAAGAGAAACGATACGGATTTTCGGAAGGGCTCGAAGCCATGGGAACACCAAAAGGTGTGTAATCATAGTGTACGAAGGCTCCAGAGAGACACACAAGGTCAGAGACGTTTTTGTTACCGTCGTGGAAATAATAGGCGATTTCACCCGCTGAAGAGATGAAAACCAGCGGACGGGTGGCGATGGGTTCCGTGGGATCCCAAATGTAGGAGTGGAAGAGGGCGTTGTCGGTGCCACGAAGTTGCTGGATGCAGAGGTAGTTGTCGTAGACGAAGCGTTGGAGGGTTTCTGCGCCATCCTTCACCGTACGCATTTCGACACGTCGGCCCATACGGTCGAAGGCCATCGTAATCATGGTGTCGCCGGATTGCCAACGGATGGGGCGGTTTTCGGCATTGTACAGAACCGACCAAATGCCGGTCTCGGTCTTGATGAGGGTCTGATTTCCCACCTCGCTCATGCTCGTGGGCGCATGTATTCCATCGGCGTCGTATTGTGGCGCGAAGTCATCGATGGCGGTGTATTGGTTGAGGTTGTTGGCGGTGTAGGTCTTGCCTTCGGCGGTGGTACGATTGCCGATGTCGTCGTAGGCATAGGAAACTTCGTCTGCGGAAATCAGTTCATTGCGGACGTTGTAGCCGTACTGCTCGTCGTTCTTCGAGGTTCGGCGACCAAGGAGATCATTGGTGTAGACGTACGTGGAATAGGTGGCGTTGGTGACGGCGGTGAGGAGGTCGCGGTGGGGTTCGTAACTCCATGTGACCACGGCCTCATTGGGATAGGTGAGTTTAGACTTGAGATTGGAACCCGCGAGGTAGTCCCACGCAAAGCCATCGGACTCGGCGATGCGGCCGGTGGCGGAGTCATAGGTGATGGACTGCTTGCGTTCCCCATCGACGGAGTAGCCCACATTGCGACCGAAGGCATCCCAATGAAGGGTGAGGGTTTTGGCGTAGAGACCGCTTACTTGTTCGACCGTGCGTTGGCCGAAGGCATCATAGGTGAAGGTGGTGGTGCCGACGGCATCGGTGGCGGAGATTCGGCGGCCCATGGCGTCGTAGGTATAGGCAATGTCGGGCGTGGTGTCGGCGTAGTCCACCGAGAGGAGTTGCCCCCAAGCGTCGTAAGTATAGGTTGTGACGATGTTGCGGGCGTTGGTGCGGGTGGCGAGTTGGCCATTGTTCGTGTAGGTGTAGGTCAGGCCCTTGCCGTCGGCGTAGGTCTTGGCGAGGAGAACTCCCGAGGCTTCGTCGTACGTCCACGTGGTGGTGTCGCCCACACCGGAGGCCTCGTTGCGATAGGTCGTCATGGAGGTCTTGTTGCCGAAGACGTCGTAGGTGTAGCGGACAGGATAGGTGGCGCCGCCTTCGTAGGTCTTGTTGCCCCGCAAATCATACTCGTAGGTTATGACATTGCCGAGGGCATTGGTGACGGCGACGGTCTGCCCCATCACGTCGTAACCGTAGGCCGTGACGGCGCCGACGGCATCGGTGACTGACATGAGGTTTCCTTTGGCATCGTAGGCAGAAACGGTGCGGTTGTTGCGGCCATCAATGGCGGCCACGCGACGGTCGAGCGCATCGTACTCAAAACGGTTGGTCACACAGGCCGTATCCACCGTCTCGACCAACTGACCGAAGGCATAACGCTCAATCTGCGGGTTCGAGCAGGAGGGTACCTGTGTGGTGCGCTGGGTGTCGTTGCCAAAGGTGCGGGTCTCGTTGCCGCGGATGTCCACGATAATTTGGTTGAAGGTATTGGAAACCGAGAGACCGGAGAGCTGGGTATAAACCGTTTGCGTCAAGGGCGCAATGTCCGCATCGGAGCACGACTGCACGGCGGTTTGTTTCTGCCACACGTTACCATCGCGCAAAAGATACTCCGCTTCGCTCTGCTGTTTGCGCCACACCTCACCGACCGTCTGCGTGAGGGCGGTTTGCTCGCCCATCACATCATAGGCATAGGATTGCACGGGCTGACCCGTCTCACTGATTTGGCTTGTGCGCCCATAACTGTCATAGGCCATCGACGTTTCCAGCGTGGAACCATTCGCCCCGGAGCGGGTTTGGCGGAGGGTCTGGCCGAGGAGATTCTGTTCCGTCTTCTGCCAACGCGCTCCCGTGGCGACGCGCTCCCACAGGGGGCCGTAGGTGACCGCCTGCGGCTGGACAGCGGTGCCGGAGAGTTCAAGGAGACGACCGATGGCGTCCGTCTTGCGGATCTGTGTACCACCATTCGGGAAGGTGGTGGTGACGGTGCGACCATCAAGGCCATAGGTGGTCAGTGTGATAGCGCCGCGGATGTCGGTTTGGGAGATGACTTGGCCAAAGACATCATAGGCAACCGTTTCGGGATTGAGGCCATCCTTCCATGTTTTCACCGCGCGACCGAGGGCGTCATATTCAAAATGCGTGGTGCAGGGAATCGGATCAAGCTTGGTTTCGGCGATGAGGCGGCCCTCATCGTCGTAGGTGTAGGTGAAGCGGGTGCCGTCAGGGAGCGTCATGGAGGACTTGCCGCAACAGTTGCCACCCCAAACAATCGTCGTCACACGCCCCGCGAAGTCAGTCTCTTGGAGGAGGTGACCTTCGCTGTCGTACACATACAGGAGACGGTCGATGAGGTGCCACACACCGTCGATGAAGGCTTCCTGGTTGCGCTCAATGATATTGCCCACGCGGTCGTAGAGGATGTTGTTGCGCAGGGTCTTTCCCGAGACGGGCTCGGGGGCCTCCTCGTGCAGGAAAGTCACCGTCTTCTTCCAAATCTCCCCCTCCACAAGCGCGTAGGCATAGAGCTCCAGCCGCCCATCCTCATGACGGATGGACTTCAGGCGGCCCGCGCAGTAGGGCGTTTCATCGTCCGGCGCATACCACGTCTTCACGGTGCGCAGGGCGCCCGCCGCGCCATAAGCCGCCCCCGCCGTGGCGGCGCGTTCATGGATCTCCTGCGTGGGCAAATACGCCCAATAGGAGCGCACCACCTCCACCTGCTCCCCGCTCTCCGGGTCGCGCTCCGTGACGACCACGCACCGCGGGCGCGTGTCGCGGAGCGACGTGCGATCGCCTTCCGCAACGGGCGCATAGGAGGTCGTCGTCACACGCGCTTCCACCGTGCCATCCCCTTCGGCCTCGCGGATCACGCGCGCGAGCCCGTCATAGGCGAAGGTCGTCACCTTCCCGGTGTAGGCCGTGGCCTTGGAGACCTTGCCCTTGGCCGGGCCGCTCATCACATATTCCCAACGGTTCGTGCGGGCGACGTCCGCCGCCCCCGTCACCTCCCAAATGCCCTCCGCCGTCCAATGCTTCATGTAGCCGCCCCACGGCGCCTCCGTGAGATAGGTCTTCCGCATCGAAAGCACCCTCCCCTGCGCATCCTTCACGGTCTTGCCGATCATCGCATTCTCATCGTCCCCATACATCATCTCCTTCATCTCCTCCACCCCGGAGGGGCGCGTCAGCGTCCAGTCGTTCCCCACATACACATAGCGGAAGAGCCGCGCATCCCCCGTGCCCTTGCGCACCGTCACGTTCAGATGGCGGTCAT
Organism: uncultured Lentisphaeraceae bacterium; assembly: GCA_949282555.1. Lineage (GTDB taxonomy): Bacteria > Verrucomicrobiota > Kiritimatiellia > RFP12 > DVOR01 > Spyradenecus. The sequence goes on from CASDPK010000021.1 coordinate 48,801, forward strand.
CCTCCCCCCGCGCCACGGTCAACGTCTCGATCGGCGACACCCCCGCGGGCGGCACATACACCCCCTCCCCGAAGGCCGGCGACGCCGTCAGCGGATAAACCTTCACCGTATACGACGTCTCCCCCTCCATCACAATGTCGGCCAAGCGGGAAGGCGTCACCACCTGCCGCAACAGCCCATTGCTTCCGCGAAGGATCTCCACCCCAAACTCCGCCGCCGTGATGACCCGTCCCCGAGGGTCGGTGTAGGAGACCAAGTCCCCCAGCCGCCCCGTGACATCCGTGGCGTAGAACCGCCACACCGAGCCATCCCCCGGATAAAGGTCGTAATAGGCCGGATCCTCCGCCGTCGCCCAGCCCTCCGCATCCACCATCTGCACCCGCTCATCCAGCTCCACATGCACCCCCGGGTCCGGAATGCCCAGCGATTCGCCCTCCCCAAAGACAAACCGGATCGGCTCCCCCTGCGCCTGATTGAAGAGCACCGCCGCCGGCACCCCCTTGGACGTGCGGCCAGACCCCAACGCATTGAAGCTATACCCCATGACCACCCGAAGCTCCTCCGGCGTGAAGAGCGCCGGGCTCGCCGTGGACGTGTAAATCCGGAGCGAAATCCCCCGGCTGTCCGACATCACCGAGGCCCGCCCCAACGGGATTGTCACCTGCACACACCCATTCTCGACGCTCGACCCGCCGGGGGCGGAGGAGGCCCCCATGCCTCCGATGGAAGACGATGCCCCCGTCTTCACGTTCATATCAGGCCCTCGAGAACTTGCCCTTCCGCCCGGAAACCCCACGCCCACGTTCTCCGGTTGCGGCCCGGCGTTTGTACAATCGCATTGATTGCACGGTGTCTGCCCCGGGCCGTCCCCGCATTCCGACGGCGGATTCCGCAAAACCGAAGGATCGGCCCACACCGAACCCACGGCAAGCCCCAAGGCCCCAACATCCACCAAACCTTTGATGTCGCGCTCATCATCGACCAACCTTTCGCTCTGCGCGTCCCAAGGCAAACACCCTTCAAGCCAACGACTGTTCACCCATAACGTGCGCAATACCCGGAACAGGCATCCACTCTTTGTCCTCAGTATATACCCCTTCCGCGGGAATGTCCAGCAAAAACTTTATGGGGCAGTCCCAACAAAAAGGCGGCCCCGGGGAGGGGCCGCCCATTCGTTGCCGCAGGCGCACTCAGCGGAGCGCGGACTGGACGCTGCCATCGGCGCCGGTGAAGGTGACGAGGGAGCCGTTGCGGGTGAAGGAACCCAGATAGACGCCATCTTGGGTGACGCGGACGGCATCGCCCTGGCGGGTGAGGGTGCAGACCTGATCCTTGTAGGAGAGGGTCGCGGTGCCGTCGCCATTGGGAACGATGGCGTAGGCATTGCCCTGGCCATCGGTGCCTTCGACGGCGGCAAAGGCGTTCTTCACGGGGTTGTCGTCCGTCCAGAAGTCGATGGAGTTGAAGACGAGGACGTCGGCGAAGAGGAAGACGCCGTACACGGGGATGATGTTGAGGCCCAAGAAGATGAGCTCATTGACCCACTCATTGTCGCTGACCGAACGGTTCCACTTGGCCAAGCCATTGAAGAGGCAGAACGCATTGTTCTTGCCGACGCACCCGGTGGTGGCGCCTGCGAGCGTGAGGGCCGCCACGGTGAGGAAGAGTGCCTTTTTCATGTTGCGCATACCTTTCGTGCTCTGCGGGCGGGGCGAACCGCACCATACGGCCCACCCCGGCCCGAAGGGGTCACAGAAGGGCGGTGCGGACGGAGCCGTCGGGGGCGGTCATCGTCAGCAGGGAGCCCTTCACCTCGGCGGTGACGGCGTTGCCCTCGGCGTCGGACATGGCGAAGGTGCCATCGGCGTTGCGGCGGAGGGTGTAGACGGCGCCGGAAGCCTTGCTCTGCACAAGGGCGGTGTTCGCGTCAAGACGGGTGATGGTGGCGTCGGCCGTCTGGATGGTGAGGGGGTTCTCGCCGATCCAGAACTCGACGGAGTTCAGGAAGATGGTGTCCACCGTGTAGGCGGAGGCGTAGATGGGGATGATGCATGCCACGAGATAGCAGATCTCGTCGGTCCAACGGTTCTCGAAATTGGTGTGCCAGCGGTGAATCGCCTGCATCAGCTGGAACGAACCGGTGCAACCGGTGGCCATGAGGGTGAGCGCGACGGCGGCGCCATAAACCATCTTCTTCATCTTTTTGTCCTTCCTCTCAGGGGTGGGTGTTGTCTTAAGACAGCGCTAGTATGGCACATTCCCCGCGTCAGCGCAAACGGTCTTGCGAAGCCCGGCATAGAGGGCAAGCGTGTCGGCGGCCATGCGTTCGGCGGTGAAACGTTCGGCGATGTGGGCCCGCAGGCCGGAAAAGGCGGAGGCGCGGAGACGGCGAAGGGCGTCGGCAAGGGCCGCGACGTCGCCCGGGGGCACCAAGAAGCCGTCCTGCCCATCGCGCACGATGTCGAGGACGCCGCCATGGGCGGCGGCGATGACGGGCGTTTCCATGGCGAGGGCTTCGGCGACGGTGCGCCCGAAACTCTCCGGCTTGCGGACGTTGCAGGAGCAGACCACGTCGGCCAGCGCCGCAATCTCGGGAATGCGCCGCTGACTGCCCACGAAGCGGACGCGCCCCTCCACGCCGAGGTCGCGCGCCAGGGCCTTCAATCCCTCAAAGTAATTTTCCTGACGCCGCTGGGGGCCGCCGACGACAAGGGCGGTGAGCTCCGGCCAATCGGGAAGCGCGGCCACGGCACGGATGAGGACGTCCACGCCTTTGAGGGAGGAGACGCGGCCAATGGCGGCGGCGACGAAGCGCCCCTCCAAGCCCTGTTCCCGGCGGAACCGCCCCATCCACGCAAGGTCGATCCGGGCAGGATCGAAGGTCGCCAAATCCACGCCGCGGGGAATGACGCTGAGGCGTCCCTCGGGGACCCACGGATAGTGCGTCCGCACGAAGTCGCGCCCGGCGGTGGACACGCAGATGACGCGGTCGGCCCGCACCATCACGCTGCTGTAGAGGCAGGGGTGGTTGAGGCCGTGCAGGGTGGCCACGGTGGGGAGGCGCAGATCCCGGGCGCGGTTGGCCCAAAGCGTCAGCCAGCCGGGCACGCGGCTGCGGTAGTGGATGATCTCGGGGCGGAGACGGCGCAACGCCCGGCGCAACGCCAACATTCGGAGAGGGGCGGTGAGCGGATTCTTGCTCTTGACGTCCAACGTGAGGTGGCGCCCGCCATCGCGCTCGATTTCCGCCACGCGGCGGCCGCCGGCGGAGATCACCCAGCTTTCGTGGCCGGCGGCGACGTAAAGCCGGTTGGAATCCACGACGCCGCGTTCCACGCCGCCATCGTCAAGGGAAGGAAGGATTTGGAGAATGCGCATAAGCGTGAAAGGATTACGAAGCGACGTCGCGGGGGCGCTCCCCGCCGAGGCGGATGACCATGGCGGCGCAGAGGAAGGTGAAGACGCCGGCGATGGCGTAGGCCTCGCGGATGGGGAGATTGAGGCCGTAGGGGCAGCCCGCGTGGGAGGGGTCGGACCACAGGATGAAGCTCGTGACCACAAAGGTCATGAACATCCCGGGCGCCAGCGTGAACCATGGGGCGATGCCTTTGCGCATCAGCCACACGGTGCAGACCATCAGCGTGGAGGCCGAGAGGATCTGATTGCCCCACGCAAAGTATTTCCACAGCCACTCGAAGCTCTCGGCGCTGAGGTTGCTCCACCACAGCAGCACGCAGACCACGGCGATGAGCGGGAGGCAGAGGAACAGACGCGCCCCCAAGCGGCGCTGGGGCAAACGGAGCGCCTCGGCCAGCGTCAGGCGCAGACTGCGCAGGGCGGTGTCGCCGGAGGTGATGGCCAGCACGATCACGCTGACCACCGTGACCTTGCCCATCCACGTGCCCAGGAAATGCTGGGTGGCGCGCACAAGCGCGTCGGTGGCCGGGCGCGACATCAACTCGGGGAAGAGGTTGTAAATCGCCATGCCGGCGCCCGCCCAAACCATGGCGATGACGCCCTCGACAATCATCATGCCGTAATACGTGGCCCGCGCCTGCGCCTCGGACGTCATCGTGCGCGCGACGATGGGCGACTGCGTGGCGTGGAAGCCCGAAATGATGCCGCAGGCAATCGTCACAAAGAGACAGGGGATGATGGGTTGGTCGCGGAACATCCCCGCCCGGAAGGCCTCACTCTCCGTGAACAGGGCCGGCTCCGCGACGCCCTGCCACACCAACGCCCCCAGCATCGCCAGCGAACCCAATAGCAGGAGCCCGCCGAAGATCGGATAAATGCGCCCGATGATGCGGTCCACCGGGAAGAGCGTCGCGGCGATGTAGTAGAGGAAAATCACGACCACCGCGCCCCAGAAAACGGGCACGGCGGGCGCCGCCGCAGGCGCAAGCCCCTGCACCAAATGCGCCGGCACGTTGATGAACACCGCCACCACCAGCAACAGAAGCACCGTCACGAACAGGCCATAGACCTGCGTGTACCAGCGTCCCAGCGAACCCCGCGTCAGCGCGGGCAGATTGGCGCCGCCCGCCCGCAGGCTCATGAACCCGGAAACGCAATCATGCACCGCCCCGCCGAAGATGCACCCCAGCGGAATGATCCAAAAGCACACCCATCCGAACTTGATGCCAATGATCACCCCGATCACCGGCCCCACCCCGGCAATGTTCAACAGCTGGATGAGCAGATTCTTCCACATCGGCAACGGCACATAGTCCACCCCGTCGCCCTGCGCATAGGCCGGCGTGCGGCGGCCGTCCGGCCCCAACAGCCGCTCAATCAAGCGCCCGTAAGTGAAATAGCCCACAATCAATGCCGCAATGCCGCCGAGAAACCAAAGCATCTTCCGTGCCTCCGCAAATGAGAAATACGGACAGTTTACACCCCCGCCGCCGGCTTTGGCAAACGTCCGCAGGTTCTTCCCAAGGCCACCCAACCGATTATGCTATAATCGCAAGCACCGTTTCCGGGGTCGGGTGGAAATCCCTGCCGGTGGTTAAAGCCCACGAGGGGACGCCGGGTGGCGTGCCCCTGACGCGGCGAACGTCCGCGGCCGACGGTCACAGTCCGGAAGAAAGGAAACGGTCGGAGCCCCGGGTGATGGGGCAGTTCGGGAGTTTGGCGCAATGGCCGAAGATCCGTTCGATTCAGTGGAAGATTGCCTCGCGGAGATCCGCGCGGGAAGGTTTGTCGTCATCGTGGACGACGCACGGCGGGAAAACGAGGGCGACCTCATCATGGCCGCGGAGGCCGTGACGCCCGACGCCGTCAACTTTTGCATCAAAGAGGCGCGCGGCCTGCTTTGCGCCCCGTGCGATGGCGCATTGCTCGACCGCCTTGGCATCGGTTTGGCGCCGAGCGTCAACCGCGGCGACGCCTTCGCCACGGCCTTCACGCTCAGCATCGACGGCGCGCCGCACACCGGCGTGACCACCGGCATCTCGGCGGCGGATCGCGCCACGGCCGTGCGTTTGCTCGCCGACCCGGCGGCGACGGAAAAGGATTGGGTCTCCCCCGGCCACCTCTTCCCCCTGCGGGCGCGCGAAGGCGGCGTGCTGGTGCGCGCGGGCCACACGGAGGCCACCGTGGATTTGGCGCGCCTCGCCGGCATGGCCCCCGCGGGCGTCTGCTGTGAGATCACGAAGGAAGACGGCACCATGGCGCGCCTGCCCGACTTGATCCCCTTCGCCCGCCAACACGGCCTGAAACTCTGCTCGGTGGAGAAACTGATTGCCTACCGCAGGGCCCACGAGACGCTGATCGAGCAGGTGGAAAGCGTGGATCTGCCCACGGCCTACGGCCACTTCCGGCTGACGATGTTCCGCTCGAAACCCGATGGCTTGGAACACTTGGCCCTGACGATGGGGGATCTCACGGGCGGCGAGCCGCCGTTGGTGCGGGTCCACAGCGAATGCTTGACGGGCGACGTCTTCGGCAGTGCGCGGTGCGATTGCGGCTGGCAGCTGCACAGCGCCCTCCGTCAGATCGCCGAGGAGGGCCGCGGGTGCCTGCTCTACATGCGCCAAGAGGGCCGCGGCATCGGCTTGGCCAACAAACTCCATGCCTACCGCTTGCAGGAGCAAGGATGCGACACGGTGGAGGCCAACGTGCGCCTCGGCTTCGCCCCCGACCTGCGGGACTACGGCATCGGCGCGCAGATCCTCGCGGCGCTCGGCCTCCGGCGTCTGCGCCTGCTCACGAACAACCCCCAAAAGGTGGTCGGCCTCGCGGGGCACGGGCTGGAGATCGTCGAGCGCGTGCCGCTCGTGGCCCACGCCGGCCCCTTCAACGCCCACTATCTCGAAACCAAAAAAGAAAAGATGGGCCACCTGCTGTGAGCGGCCCCTCTCCCCGGAGTCCCAAGACCATGAACGAAATCACCGGACAACTTTCCGCCAAGGGCCTGCGCCTCGCCTTCGTGGTGAGCCGCTTCAACTCCATCTTCACCGAGCAGCTGCTCAAAGGCGCCCGCGACGCCGCCCTCCGCCACGGCGCGGAGGAGGCCGACCTCACGGCCGTGCGCGTGCCCGGCGCCAATGAGATCCCGCTGGCCGCCGCCAAGCTCGCCCGGAGCGGGCGGGTGGACGCGGTGATCGCGCTCGGGGCCGTCATCGACGGCGCGACCGACCACGCCATGCTCATCAACACCTCCGTGGCCCGCGCCCTCGCGCAAATCGGCCTCGAAACCGGCGTGCCCGTGCTCAACGGCATCGTCTGCGCCCACAACCTCGACCAAGCCATCGAGCGTTCCGGCTCCAAGGCCGGCAACAAAGGCTTCGACACCGTCGTGGCCGCCATCGAGGCCGTCAACGTCCTCCGTCAGCTCTGAAAGCACAGGGAGCCCCACCCATGGAACCACCCGCCACCAAACGCCGCCGCGGCCGCGAATGGGCCCTGCAAATGATCGTGCAGGCCGACCTCAACCCCTTCGCCGACGTGAACCTCATCCTCTCCCATTTCTGGGAGCAGCAATGGAGCTGCCGCCAAGAGGCCGAGGGCAAGGAAGACAACGACATGGACGACCTCGCCCGCACGTTGGAGCCCGGCGAGCGCCTCGCCTCCAGCGATCTGCGCGCCTTCACCGAAAACCTCGTGCGCGGCACCCTCGGCGCCCTCAAGGAGATTGACGCCTCCATCGCGCCTTACTGCGAGCACTGGAGCCTCGACCGGCTGGGCGTGATCGAGCGCTGCGTGCTGCGCCTCGGCTTCTATGAGATCGACCGCCTCGGGACGCCCGCGCCCGTCGCCATCAACGAAGCGGTGGAGCTCGCCAAACACTTCTCCAACGCCGAGGCCGGCGCCTTCGTCAACGGCATTCTCGACCGCCACGCAAGGGAACGGAAGGCCTAACGGCCGAAAGGAGCAAGCGCTATGGCCCAGATGGCAGTGAACCTCGGCGGGATCGCGATGAAAAATCCCGTCACCGTGGCCTCCGGAACCTTCGGCTACGGACAGGAATACGCACAGCTCTTCGACCTCGCACGGCTCGGCGCCGTGACCGTGAAGGGCATCCGGGCCTGCGCGTGGCCGGGCAACCCCCTGCCGCGCCACACGGAGGTGCCCGGCGGCATGATCAACGCCATCGGGCTTCAGGGGCCCGGCGTGGAGGCGTTCGTCCGTGACGACATGCCCTTCCTCGCCGAGCGCAACGTGCCCACCATCGTGAACATTTGGGGCACCTCCGCCGAGGAATACGCCGAAGTGGCCGCGCGGCTCGACGGCGTGCCCGGCGTGTCGGGCCTGGAGCTCAACGTCTCCTGCCCCAACGTGAAGGAGGGCGGCGCAAGCTTCGGCACCCGCTTGGACACCTTCACGGACGTGGTGCGCCGCGTCCGCGCCGCGACCCGGCTGCCGATCCTGCCCAAGCTCGCCCCCAACGTCCCCGACGTGCGCCCCTTCGTGCAGGCGGCGCAGGACGCGGGCGCCGACGCGATCTCCCTGATCAACACGCTCCCCGCCATGGCCGTGGACATCGAGACCCGCCGCCCCATCTTGGCCAACCGCGTGGGCGGCCTCTCCGGCGCGGGCATCCACCCCATCGCCCTCAAGCACGTGTGGGAGGCCGCGCAGGTCGCCACGGTGCCGATTTTGGCGATGGGCGGCATCTTCTCCGCGAAGGACGCGCTCGACTTCATTCTCGTGGGGGCCACCGCCGTGGCCGTGGGCACCGCCACCTTCGTCGATCCGCTCGCGCCCATTCGGGTGTTGGAGGGCATGGAGCGGTGGTTGGACGACCACGGCATCGCCGACGTCAACGACTTCCGGGGCACGTTGCGCCTTGAGTAGTCTGACGGGCGGACATCCATGGGAATCCCGCGGCGCGGCTCCCGAAGGGAGTCTGTGCCGTGGCTGAGATGATTCCCCCTTACTTTGGGCATGGGCCGGAGGCGGAGCGTTACGTCTTCCGCGCGCTTGAGCGCAATCTCGGCCCGGAATGGACGGTGTGGCACTCGGTGGCCTATTCCGCGCCGCTGAGCGGCGACGGGTCGGAGGGCGAGATCGACTTCGTCTGCTGTCACCCGCGCTACGGCCTGGTGGTGCTGGAGACCAAAGGCGGCACGCTCGACTTCAAGGACGGGCTGTGGTTTCAGGATGGCCGCCGCCTGCGCATGGGGCCCCCGGAGCAGGCCACCCGCAACCGTCACGCCTTCCTTGCCATCCTCTGCCGCGCCCTGCGCACCGCGCCGCTCCCCTTTCCCGTGGCCCACGCGCTTTGGTTCCCCTTCGCGGAACGCCCCTCGCGCGAACCGCCCGAGGCCGCCGGCATCACGCTCTACGCCTCCGACCTCCCCAATCCCACGCCGGCCCTTTTGCGCGTGTTGGGCGCCATGGACCGCGTCTGCTCCTCGCCGCTCGACATCGCGCGGCTGCGCACCATCCTCTCCCCCGACGTGGCCTACCGTCTCGGCTGGTTTCAGCGCCGCTCCCTCGCCGAAGCCCGCATCGCCGTGCTCACGCAGGAACAGGCGTTGGCCTTCGACGCCTTTTCGGAGTTTCCCCGCCTGCGGGTGCGCGGGTGCGCCGGGTCGGGCAAAACGCTCCTGGCCCTTCGGCGCGCCTTCCTCTTGGCCGACCAAGGGAAGCGCGTGCTCCTGCTCTGCTTCAACCTGCTGCTCGCCGAACACCTCCGCCGCCTGACGGCGCACCTCCCCACCCTGCGGGCGCAGGCCGTGAACGAATTTCTCTGCGAGCTCTTGGGCCGCGAGGACGATGGCGACCCCGAGTTCTGGCACAACCTTGCGCGGGATGCCCTGCCCGCCGCGCGTGCGCTTGCGCAAGAGAGACGCTATGACGCCGTCATCGTGGACGAGGGGCAAGACTTCTCGCCCGCCGTTTGGGCGGCCGTCAAGGCGCTTGTCCCCGAAGACGCGGTGTTCATCGTCTTCTACGATCCCGCCCAAAACGTCTTCCAGCGCGATCTCTCGGCCCTGCCGGTCTTCCCTTGGCCCGAGGCCGTCCTTTCCGTCAATTGCCGCAACACCCGCGCCGTCTTCGAGGCGCTCCTCCCCTACGCCCCCAAAGACGCCGCCGCCTTCCCCTCCGCCCCGCCCGGAGACCAGCCGGAATATCTCTCCGCCGCCACGCGCCAGGGGATTCGCGCGCGTTTGCGCGCCGTGCTCACGCGCCTCCGGGAGACCGAGGGGATTCCCGTCGCCGACATCGTGCTGATGGGGGCCCACGCCCTTCACCGCATGGCGCTGGACGACATTCTCGCGGACTTTCCCGGCCTGCGCTATTTCACCTACCGCAAGTTCAAGGGGCTCGAAGCGCCCGTGCTCATCCTGCTCGACGTCTCGGACACCGACCCGCTCTGGGATCGCACCGCCCGTTACACCGCCATCTCCCGCGCCATCCACCGCCTCATCGTGCTTTCGCTCACCCCGTCAAAGCGCACGCGGGCGGAACGCAAAGCCGAGACCCCATAGGCCCCGGATTGGGCCATACCGTACGCCGAGACGAGATGCACCGCATCCCGAGGTGAGATGCAGTGCATCGGCGAAAGCGACACGCTGGGGAATGCCGGTCGGGCGCCTCACGGTTGGGCGGGGAACCACTCCACCGTGAAGCGGAAGGTCATCGACCCCTCGCACCACATCCGGAAATTGGTGCCCCAAAAGTTGTTCAGCAAGCAGAACTGCACACCGCCGGAGAGGTCGGGCGGTTCGGTGCCGTAGCTAAGCCCCATCTCCTTGCCCACATTGAGCAGGAAGGCTTGCTCGGGGCGAATGCGGAGGGTGCCGGCCTCGGTGAGCAATTCCACGGAATCGCCCACGCCGTGCTGGCGGCGCGCGCCGCCGGGCACCACGTCCAGCAGATCCACGCGCTCCCCCATCTTGTCGGCGAAGAGGCGCGTGAGCCCGGGCACGTTGAAGCGCACCCAATAGGCCTCGGGCAGGCGCACGGCGGGTTTGTCGAAGAGCGTCACCTCCACCACGCATCGGCAGGGGTTCTTCGCGTCCTTCTCCATGCTCACCTGCACGCGGCGGGGGAGAAGGGCACGTTCATGCGCCCCGGCGGTGGGGAAGGCGGCATCCCACGTGGTGCGCTCGCCCGTGGGGGTCTGTTCCGTGAGGTTCCCGGCGGCATGGGCGGGGAAGAGGGCGCCTTTGGCCTGCGTCCGCTCCAACCCCGGCTTGCCAAAGTCCGCCAAAGCCCAGCCGTAACGGGCGCGGAGATAACGCGCAAAGAAGCGGTCGTAATCCGCCGCGTCGAGGGTTTGATAACACAGGCTCACGTCCCCAACGCCGGGGAGCTTCCCGCGCCAAGCCTCCGCCGCCGGGCGTTGGGTGGGCACGGGACGCTCCGCGACACGGATGGATTCGGCGAGGGTGGCCTCGGCCTCAACCTTTAGGTCGGCGGGGAGCAGGGCCAACGCCTCGGTGAGGCGGGCATCCACCTCCGCCCAGGATTGCTCGGCGAACCGGAAGGGCGCCGTGGTTCGGGCCTTGGCGAAGGGCTCGGGCTCATAAGCGTCCCACGCTTGCACATGCGTCTTCACGTCCACGCCCCAGGTATGCTCGGCGGTGAAGCCCAGCGCCACGGCAAAATCGATGCCAAGGTCGGAGGCGGGATCGATCTTGCCTTCGGCCATCCAGCGGGCGAAAAGGCGTTGCGCGGCGCGGAACCGGGCCATGCGGCGCGGGGCGGAGGCGAACCCGTAAATCCACGTGTCGCCGATTTCCGACGTCACCACGGGAAGGTTCGCCCGCACAGGCTCCAACGCCTGCGCCACCTCGTTGAGCGAGCAGGCCTCCACCTTGGCGTTCGGGAAGCGCTTGTGGAGGTCGGCGAAGATGTTTTTCACGTGCCCAGCGGAATGGGGGCCGTGGTTGTCGCCCGTGAACGCCAGCGAGAAGGCGGTCTTCCCATCGGGCAAGATGTCCGTGGAGCCGTAGTCGCGCTGATACATGAGGATGACGCTTTCGCCCGTGGGAGCCTTCCAAAGGCAAGGCGAAGGCACCTGCGGGATGGGAGAGGCGGGATTCACGCCAATGTGCAGGAGGCGCACGCCCGCCTTGGCAAGCGGCGCCACGATGCCGCGCGTGTGCCCCGGCACATCCGTCATCTTCGCGGCGATGGTCTTGCGGCCGTACGTTTTGTCCAGCCGCCGGGAAAGCCCAAGCATGGCGGAGAAGAGCGGACGCGTGAGCGCCTCGCTTTGCATGGTGTAGGGCGCGGCCGTCCATGCGATGGTCCCCTTGCGCAAGTGCCGCTCCAGCCGCGCGGCTTGCTCCGGTGGGGCCGACTTCAGGAATGTGTCGATGAGCCATGCGCCCACGGTCCAGGCATACCGAGCCTCACCGCCTTCGGCCTCCAACGCCTCGATGGTGTCCATGGCCTTGGGGATAAAGTCCTTCACATAACGCTCGGTCACCTTGGAGCTCAGATCCGTGAACCCCACGTCCAAATGCGTCTTGAAGACCACCAACACCCGCTCGACCGCCGCCTCTTGCGGCGACGGCGCACCGAAGGCCGCCGCGCAAACCAGCAGCGCCGCCATCACCCATCCCTTCGCGAACATGCCCTTCATACGCACGATACTCCTTTCCGGAAGACGCTCCGCCCAAAGCGTAGCACACGTGCCGGGCAGGCATCCCCCTCTTTCCGCCCCTCCCCGCACCCTGCATACACCAATAGCCACCCCATAAGATCATGGACGCCGTTCCCACGACAAGGCGGGCGAACAACGCCGCGAAAACGGCATCGTCCGTGTCAGAGAGGGGGTGCGAGGTCGGCGATGGACTCAATCCCGCATGGTCGCTGGCGGGTCCATCTTTCCCTCGGAGACCGTCGTGAAAACGACCGCTGCCACATCCTCAAGAAAGGACTCCTCAGAGGAAAAGAAACAGACATGATAAAAGAGTGCCAACAACGTGAGGATGAGAATGATCTTGAGCGTCCTAAGCATCGCACACCCCCTTCGTCACGGTTGCGCATCATTGCCGCAAGGCTTTGGCTCTGGCAAATAGCGAAACATCCGACTGAACGGATCGCCAACCGTCACACGTTGTCGCCACGCGTCACGGGTCGTCGCGTCATATCGAAATGTCGCCATTGGGAGCCCGAAGATACGAAACACGCGAACGACCACGTCCCCGTCCTTCTTCGTCACGAAAAAGATGTAGTGCTTGAACACAAAGAAGAACTTCTCTTTCCGATTGTTGTCCGAGCTTGCGATCACCTTCTCCTGAATGGCCTCCCAATCCTGTCGCGATGCACAAGGAAGAAACCGGGATTTCAGAGTTAGCACCGCGAGACCGACGGCAACACCCCACAGCACATTGAGTAGTGAAATCCTCTTCATTGCATGCCTCCATTACCTCACTTCGACGTCCGCCGAGCGGGAGAAACGATGGGGCGACCCGTCGCACTCAGGCATACGACGCCCCCAAAGAGCTTCCGCCCTCCACGACTTCCATACACATGCTCTCGCGAACACCATGCGTCCATGCTATCACAGTTTTGGCATTGCCGCTTGGAACGTCACCCACCCTCCACGGAAGAGCCGCCGCTTTGCCCCCCGGAACGGCGATGCGCCCAAATGCCGCTCACTCTCCGCTCACGGCCTGTGCTATACTGTTGCATCATCCCTTCCAAGGAGCACCCATGGACAAGTTCACTTATCTCGTTTCCGTGATCACGCCGGACCGCGTCGGCCTCACGCGCGACATTGCGCAGACCGTGGTGGATCTGCGTGGCTACATTTCCGACATGCGCCAGACGATCGTGAGTGGCTTCTTCTCGCTCATTTTCGTCACCGAACACTCCGAAGACGTGGGCACACGTCTGCACGATGCGTTGCGCGCGGTGCTCCCCGAGGGCGCGGTGCTCTCCATCATGGAAGGCCCCGAGCGCGTGCGCAAGGCGCTCCCCGCGGTCGGCCCGCGATATGTGGCGATTGCCTCCGGCGAGGACCGCCCGGGAATGATGCTGGCGATCTCCGGGTTCATGGCGTCGCACAACATCAACATTGAGGATTGGTCGACCGTCTTCGACGGGAACCACGTCACCCACTTGGCCTATGTCACCTTCCGCGCCCCGTGCACCGACCTCAAGGCCACGCAGGCCGAATACAAGAAGGCGATGGAGAGCCTTGGCTTTTCCGCCCAGCTCTGCCACGAGGACATCTTCCGCGCCACCGGCGAGGTCGCCCCCATCAAGTCCATCATCCAGGAGTAATCGCGATGCTCAACAATCAGGCCGTCCTTGCCACGCTGCGCATGGTCAATGAGGAAAACCTCGACGTGCGCACCTGCACCATGGGCATCAATCTCTGCCGTTGCGCCAATCCCGACCCCAAGGCCATGGTCACCGCCGTCTATGACCGCATCATGACGGTGGCCAAAGACCTCGTGCGCACCTGCAACGAGGCCACCACCCTCTTCGGCGTGAACGTGGTCAACAAGCGCATCTCCATCTCCCCCGCCTCCATGCTGCTCGAGGGGCACACCGTGGACACCGCGGTGGAGCTCTGCAAGGCCCTCGACCGCGCCGCCACGGAGTTGGGCGTGGATTTGCTCGGCGGCTTTTCCGCCATCGTCCACAAGGGCATCACCCCCGGCGAACGCACGCTCATTGAGTCCCTCCCGCGCGCCTTGGCCGAGACCTCCCACGTCTGCTCCTCCATCAACGTGGGCACCACCCGCGCCGGCATCAACGTGGACGCCGTGAACCTCGTCGCCCAAAAGATGCTCGAGATCTCCAAGGCCACCGAGGCCATCCACGGCTTCGGCTGCGCCAAGCTCGTGGTCTTCGCCAACATCACCGAAGACAACCCCTTCATGGCCGGCACCCTCCTCGGCCCCGGCGAGCCCGACGTGGTCATCAATGCCGGCGTCTCCGGCCCCGGCGTCGTCAAGTGCGCCATCGAAAAGCTGGTCGCCGCCGATCCCGACGTGACGCTCGACGAGATCGCCGAGGAAATCAAGCACACCACCTACCGCGTCACCCGCACCGGCGAGCTCATCGGCCGCCATGTCGCCAAGAAACTCGGCGTTCCCTTCGGCGTGCTCGACCTCTCCCTCGCCCCCACCCCGAAAGTCGGCGACTCCGTGGGCGAAATCTACCAGGCCATGGGCATCAAGAAGATCGGTTGCCCCGGCACCATCGCCGCCGTGATGATGCTCAACGACGCCGTCAAGAAGGGCGGCGCCTTCGCCTCCTCCGCCGTCGGCGGCCTCTCCGGCGCCTTCATCCCCCCGATGGAAGACCACACCCTCGAGCTCGCCCTCACCGATGGCACCCTCTGCCTTGAGAAGCTCGAAGGCATGACCAGCGTCTGCTCCGTGGGCCTCGACATGATCATGCTCCCCGGCGACACGCCCGCCGCCACCCTCGCCGGCATCATCCTCGACGAGTGCGCCATCGGCGTTTCCGCCCGCAAGACCACCGGCGTGCGCGTCATCCCCGTGCCGGGCGCCAAGGTCGGCGACTACTTCGACTTCGGCGGGCTCTTCGGCGGCGGCACCGTGGTCGCCCCCCGTTGCCCCGATGGCCAGGAAGCCTTCGTCGGCCACGGCGGCCACATCCCCGCCCCGATCCACTCCCTCCTCAACTGAGCGCGCCCCTGCCGCGGTTCCCCCTCGGCAGGGCCCGCCCTGCGGGCACGAGGAGAGCTCCACGGCCCCCCGCAGGCGATGATGCCCCCATGCATTTGAACGTTGCAGCCGCCATGATCGTGAACGACGCAGGGGCCGTGCTCTGCGTGCGCAGGGGTGCGTCGAAATTCGCCTCCACGGCCCATCGCTGGGAGTTCCCCGGCGGGAAAATCGAGCCAGGCGAAACGCCCGCCCAAGCCGCCGTGCGCGAAATCCGCGAGGAGTTGGGAATGGACATTCGGCCGTTGGCCGATGGGCCGACGGTCGAGCACGCCTACCCGGAGTTTTCGATCTCCCTGCACGGCGTGCTCTGCGTGGCGGAGGAGGGTTCGCCCGAGCCGACGCTCCGTGAGCACACGGCGTCGGACTGGTGCCCGCCCGATGCGCTGTGGCGGCATGCGTTCGCCGCGGCGGACGCGCCGCTCCTGCTGTGGCTGAAGGAACGCTTCTTCGGCGCGCGTCTGCGGGCGGAGACCTTTGGGCGCTTTCCCTGCTTCCTTGAATCCTGCACAAGCACGAACGATGAGGCCCTGCGCCGCGCCGAGGCCGGCGCCCCCGAAGGCACCATGGTGGTGGCCGAACGGCAGACCGCCGGGCGGGGCCGCCTGGGGCGCACGTGGTTCTCCGAGCCGGGGCAGGGATTGCTTTTCTCGTGGGTGGCGCGGCCGAACTTGCCCCCGGAAACGGCCGCGACGCTCCCCCTCGTGGCCGGGCTGGCCGTGGCTCAGACCCTGCGCGCGCTCGGCACGGAAGCGGGGCTCAAATGGCCCAACGACGTGCTCATCGGCGAACGCAAAGCCTGCGGCATTCTCTGCGAGGCGCAGACCTCCGCGCGCGGCATTGAGGGCATTGTGGTGGGCATCGGCATCAACGTGGGGGCCGTGCCGGAAGCCGTGGCCTACCGCGCGGTGGGTTTGGGCGGAGGCCTTGACCGATTGGAATTGCTGGCCCGGCTCTGCCCCGTCTTCGAGGGCTTCTATCGGCGGTGGCGGGCCGGCGGTTTGGCGGCCCTCCGCGCGGAGCTTGACGCGCTGGACTGCAAGTGTGGGCGGCCCATCGTCGTGAAGCCCTCCGGCACCCCGATCGAAGGCATCGCCCGGGGCATCCGCGACGACGGCGCCCTGTTGCTGGAGACCGCGTCCGGAACGGAGGCCATCCTTTGCGGGGAGATCGTACAATGGGACTGAAGCTGACCCTTTTCGGACTGGGCCTCACGCTCGCGGCGATCGGTTGCGATCGCCCCGAGGCGACGGGGCGCACCGTGATGGTGGAGGGCCCGACCAATGCCATCCCGCCGCTCACGCAAGACATCACGGCCCTGCATCTGCGCGAGGTCGGCGCCGAACGCGTCTATGCCCTCCACCCGCCGGCGGCCCTGCGCGAGCTGAGCCTCATCGGCAACCGCCTCATGGCGCTCCCAGACGACCTTGTCCCGCAAGGCATTGAGCGGCTTTGGCTCGCCGACAACCGCCTGACCCATCTGCCCAAGGCCGCCAGCGGCTGGACGCGGCTGGAATATCTGAACCTCGACCGCAACCTCTTTTCCGAATTGCCCGACCTCAGCGGCACCCGTCTGCGCTGGCTCCGACTGAACGGGAACCGCCTCACCGCCCTGCCGGCCCTGCCCGACACCGTGGAGCGGCTCTACCTCGCCGACAACCGCTTGAAGGCCGCCCCCGCGAAGCCCGCCGCGCTTCGGCACCTTGTCCTCGCCGGGAACCCGATGGCGTCCGTCCCCGACGATCTCGGCGCCGGGCTGGAGTGGCTCGACCTCTCCCGCACCGACCTCACCGCCCTGCCGCGCGACCTCGCCCCTTGGCGCACCCTCAAAGTGCTCAACCTCTCGCGGTGTCCCTTGCCGGAGGCCGAGCGGGAACGCATCGCCGCCGCGTTCGACCCCTACGACACCGTCGTGCTTTTCTGAAGCCCCCACGAAAGGAACCGGCAACATGCAAACCGTGAAGTTGAGCAATGGCGTTGAAATGCCCATCTTGGGGTTGGGCGTGTATCAGGTGCCCGACGCCGCCACCTGCGAGCGCGTGATTGGCGAGGCGCTCGAGATTGGCTACCGCTCCATCGACACCGCCGCCGCCTACCTCAACGAGGAGGCCGTGGGGGCCGCCATCGCCAAGAGCGGCATTCCGCGCGGCGACCTCTTCGTCACGTCCAAGCTGTGGGTGCAGGACATGGGCTATGACGCCGCCCTTGGGGCCTTCGACCGCACGATGAAGCGCCTCGGCCTTGACGTGCTCGACCTCTATCTCATCCACCAGCCCTTCGGCGACGTCTACGGCGCTTGGCGCGCCTTGGAGCGCCTCCTTGCCGAAGGCCGTGTGCGCGCCATCGGCGTTTGCAACTTCATGCCCGACCGCCTGATGGATCTCTGCGTGCACTGCGCGGTGCGCCCCGCCCTGAACCAAATCGAGACGCACCCCTTCTACGCCCGCTTTGAGGACAACAAGCTGATGGCCGAGCTGGGCGTGGCGCATGAGTCGTGGGCGCCCTTCGCCGAAGGCCACAACGACATCTTCAACAACCCCACCCTCTCCGCCATCGGCGCCGCCCACGGCAAGAGCGCGGCCCAAGTGATCCTCCGCTGGCTCACGCAGCGCGGCATCGTCGTCATCCCCAAGAGCGTGCGCAAAGAGCGCCTCCTCCAGAACTTCGAGAGCCAGGACTTCGACCTCACGACCGCCGAGATGGAGGCCATCGCCGCCCTCGACACCGGCAAAAGCGTCCTCTTCAGCCACCGCGATCCCGCCATTGTCCGCTGGATCTCCGAGATGAAGCTGGACATCTGACAAAAGGATGCGCGTGGAACGACGAGCCGGGGATATGCCGCAGGACGCCCCATCGGGGCGCGGTGGCAGGTGCCGACGATGCGCCGCCCGTGAAAGCGCCCCTTTGGCAATCCCACCCCGTTCATCCTTCCCCCACCCGTCCTCCGCCATGCCCCCACGCCCGGAACTTCTCGCCCCCGCGGGCTCCTTCGATGCCGCCGTCGCGGCGTTCACCTATGGCGCCGACGCGGTCTATCTTGGTCTTTCCCGTTTCTCGGCCCGGGCCGATGCGGCCAACTTCTCCGACGACGATTTGCGCCGGATCGTGGCCTATGCCCGCACGCTCACGCCCCCGCGCAAGGTCTACGTGACGCTCAACACCCTCATCGAAACCCGCGAGCGCGAAGCGTTGCTCCCCTCGTTGGCGCTCTTGGAGGACGTGGGCGTGGATGGCGCCATCGTGCAGGATCTCGGTTTGGCGACCCTCCTGCACCGCCATTTCCCCCGCATTCCCCTGCACGCTTCCACGCAGCTGGCCTGCACGTCGCTGGCCGGCGCGCGGGCGTTGAAGGCGCTCGGCTTCGTGCGCATCGTCACCGCCCGTGAGCTCACCCTGCGCGAGGCCGCGGAGATCGGCCAAAAGGCCGGCGTGGAAATCGAGGTCTTCGTCCATGGTGCCTTGTGCTACGCCGTGAGCGGCCTGTGCCTCTTCTCCTCCCTCACCACGGGGCGAAGCGGCAACCGCGGCCGGTGCGCCTATTGCTGCCGGCAGCCCTTCGCGGAGGCCGACACCGGAAAGACGCTCCACCCCTTCTCCATGCGCGACCTTGCCTTGGCGGAGGAGGGCGGCCTGTTGCGCACGCTCCCCTTGGCCTCTCTCAAAATCGAGGGCCGGATGAAGAACCCGCTCTACGTCGCGGCCGTCACCGCGCTCTACCGCGGCGTCCTCGACGGGGCGCTCTCCGCGGACGCGCTTGCCCGGAAGGCCGACGACCTGCGCACCATCTTCTCCCGTCCGTGGACGCCCCTTTACGCCACCAGCCCCGACACCCCGCCCGAGGCCATCCTCGACAGTTTGTGCGTGGGGCATCGCGGCACGCCCATCGGCAAGGCGCTCCGCGTCGTCCGCGATGTGGACGGCCTCCGCTGGCTGACCTTCGACACCTCCCGTGCGTTGGAGCGCCATGACGGCCTGCAAATCGACCTCCCCGGGCGTCCGCTCGGATTCGCCGTCGACCGCCTCCGCGACGCCCGCACCAAGCGCTCCGCCGTGACGCTCCCCGCGGGGAGCCGCGTGGAGGTGGCGTTGCCGCGCGAGGCGGGCGAGATCCCGCGCGGCGCCGTGGTCTGCCACTCCGCCTCCCAGGCGGTGCGCCGCGCCTTCCCCGTGCCCAAGCCCCGCAGCGCCGATCTGCGCCTCTTGCGTCCCGCGGACCTCACGCTGACCCTCGCGCCCGACGCCGTCACCCTGTCCGGATGCGGGGAGACCCGCCGCGTCCCCGCCACGCTCTCCCCCGCCAAGGATGCCGCCCGCTCCCGCGAGGCCGCCGAACGCCTCCTCTCCCGCCTCGGGGACGATGGCTTCTTCCTCCGCTCGTTCACGTTCCACGATCCGCAAGGGCTCTTCCTCCCCGCCTCCCTCCTCAACGCCGCCCGCCGCGAATGGGCCGCCGCCGTTCGGGCCCGTCTGGACGCCGAAGCCGCCCGGCGCACGGAAGTCACCTTGGAGCCAGCCCGCGACACGCCCGCCCTCCCGGCCAAGGAACCCCTGTTCACGCTTCGCCTCTCCGTGCTTCAATCCCCCCGCCTCGTGGGCGAACGGCCGCCCCACCAAGTCGTCGTGGCGCTGACGTCGGAAAGCGTTTGGGAAGACACCGCGCCGTGGCGGGAGGCCGTCCCGCCCGAACGTCTGCGCTTTGCCCTGCCCGTGGCCCTGCGCGATGCCGACCTCGGGCCCATGGCCGCGCTTGTCGGCGCGCTCGCCGACCGCGGATTCCGGAGGTTCGAGTGCGCCGACCTCACCTCCTGGCAACTCCTGCGCGACCTCCAGCCCATGTGCGACGCCTTCGACATCACCGCCGACTGGACCTGGTACGCCACGAATCCGGAGGCCGTGGCCCTCCAGCGGGCCTGCGGCCTCACCGGCGCCGTCACAGGCCCCGAAGCCAATCTTCCCAACCTCCTCACGCTTCCCGAGGAGCCTCCCCGCGAAGTGCTGGTGGCCCAATTCGCCCCGCTCTTCATCTCCTTCACGCGCCCCCTCACCCCCGCCGGGGAGTTGCTGGGCCGCGACGGCGCGCGATTGCGCGTCACCCGTTTGGGCCGCCTGTGGGTCTCCTTCGACGAACGCCCATGGTCCGCCCAACACCATGCGCGGGAACTCCTCGCCCATGGGTTCGCCCGCCATCGCATCGACCTCTCCTGGGCCGGCGCCGACCTCCCCATCGACGATTGGCGCCGCCTCCTTGCCCCCACGGCGACACTCCCCGACCACTTCGCCGCCCCGCGCCTCTGAGCGATCAGCCGAAGGGAGGGACCAGACACTCCGGAAGGGTGGAAACAAACGCCCGAATCTCATCCCGCACGCGGCGATAACACTGCAAACGCCCGTCTTCCGTTTTGCACTCCTTGGCGAGGCGCGGGGGATCGTCAAAGCCGACATGGAGGCACGTGGTTCCACGCGGGAACACCGGGCAACGCTCGGCGGCGTTGTCGCAGACGGTGACCACGTGTTCGCGCGCATGCCACCGGATCAAAGCCAACGCCTCATGCACCGCCGCATCGAAGCGCGGCACCCCCACCGGGAGCCAAAAGCACGCGGCAAACACCGCCGCAATGACCGCCAACACCTTCCATTCACGCTTCCACATGGCTCCGGCTCACCCCTCTTGCGCTTGCCCAACACACCGCAGAACCGACAAAAGACACGGACAGCACAGCCGGTAAAAGACCTGCTTGCCGCGTTTGTCATCGGCAATGATTCCGGCCGCCTTGAGAATCGCCAAGTGTTGGCTGATCGTGGCGAATTTGACCCCAACCGCCTCCACAAACTCGCACACGCAATGCTCCTGGCCATCCGCAAGCTGGCGGACAATCCAAAGCCGCGTGGGATGGCCGAGGGCCTTGAAGCGTTCGGCCTCGCGACGATAGTCGTTTTTGTCAAATTTCAGCATCGGCGTGCTCCTCTGTACATTTCGTAATATAACTAAATGTCTATCCAAGTGTCAAGCGTAAGATAGGCGCATCCCAAGGGCAGGGCAAACGCATAAAAATTAGACGGAGGCAAGGAGGGTTTTGAGCAGGGAGGGGTTGAATGCGAGACGGAGACGTTTGATGCGAAGGCTTCCGCGGAGGGTACTGTGGCGTAAAAGGTTAAGGCAGAGGACGCGGAGGGC
>CASDPK010000022.1 GCA_949282555.1 uncultured Lentisphaeraceae bacterium
GCTCGGATCTTTTCTTTAATAATATTTATCCATCTATACAATCAATCGGATACAAAAATGTGGGATAATTTATCCCGAAATTTTCCGGGATAAGCCTGGCGTAGGGGTGAGTTGCGAGTAGGAGAGGGCTTTGGTATCGTATTCCGGAATGCCCACAGAAGTTTTTCGGAAGGGTTTGGACGCTTCCGAGAGGGTGGGATTAGAGTTTTCTCAAGCAGTAAGGACACACCATGGACAAGGTCGCTTTTGGGATGCAGATTCAGGATTTGTTGGAAGCGGAACGGCCGGACGCCTCCGCGGCCCTCAAACTGATCGGTGCGCAATTGGGCGAGGATGCGAAAGGGGCGGTGCGTGCGTTTGTGGCACTTACCGAGACCGTGGTGAAGGCCAAGGATCTGCGCGGGGCGATCGCTTGCGTGGCGTTTTATGCCGCGCATGGCGAGGAGCTCAAGGGGATTGATTTGGCGCAGATGCGCGAAGTGGTCCGCCGCAGTGCGACGACGGCCGAGGAAAAGGTGTTCGTGGATTCCATCGGGTTGAACACGGCGATTGCCACGGCGATTGTCCGGCGTCTTTCTGTGTTGCTTGCGCTTCAGCCGGGGGTGTACGTCAGCAGCACGTCGTGGGGATTCGGGCAGGTGCAGAGCATCGACTCTTTCTACGGCAAGGTGATTATCGACTTCGAGAGCAAGAAGGGTCACGCAATGAGCCTGACGGTGGCGGGGCAGAATCTCTCCGTGGCCGATGAGGGGCATTTGATGACCCGGTATTTGAAGAACCGGGAGGAGATTGTTGAGCTGGCCAAGAAGCACCCCGCGGAATTGGTGCGCCTCACGCTCGAAAGTTACGGCCCCATGCCGGTGCAGCGTTTGGCGGATCGCTTGGCGTCCATCGGGTTGGTTCCTCCGGCGGAGTGGAAGTCGTTTTGGGAGTCCGCGCGCCGCAGTCTGAAGGCGGACAAGGGGCATCCGGTGGAGATTCCCGCGAAGCGCAGCGATCCGATTCGTCTTTTGGAAGAAGAGGAAGATTTCGGCGAGAAGTGGCTCCGCCGTTTCGCCAAGGAGCGTGACATCAAGGCGATTTACGATGGCACGCTGGCGATGCTGGCAGCGAAGAAGGGCGAGATGCCTGACAGCTATCGTGACACCATCGCCAACCGTCTGAACTTTGCGCTCAAGGGTGCCGATCGGACGGACTTTGCGCGTTATGCCCAGCTGGCGGTGTTGTTGCGCAAGTTGGAGCTTTCCTCGCCGTCCGAGCAGGAAACGCAGGCTGACACGCTGTTGGAAAAGGATGAGCAGGACAATCTGTTGCTTTCAATGCGCGGACTCGCGGCACGTGATGTCGCGGCGATGGTGTCCTTCATCCTTGCCGTGCGTCCGGATCAGAAGTCGGCCATCCTTGCCCGGCTTCCGCAGATGAACAGCGTTTCGCTTGGGGCGACGCTTGGGGCGTTGGCCGGCGATGCCGAGACCGGCGATGCCGTGCGTTCGCTGTTGGCGCGCCGGTCGAATCCTGTGCCGACGCTGGTGGTGTGGGCGTTGCGCAACCGCTCTGCCGCCACGGAGTGGAAGGTTCCTTCGCTCAACGAGTTGGTGACGCAGGCCATCCACATCGTTGAACAGCGCCTCACCGGCGAAGAGCTCAAGATGCGCAATGCGCTTCAGGCGTTCTTCGACAGCGCCCGTTGGCTGGAGGAAATCTGCAAGGAGCTTTCCGCGTTCGATCGTCAGGTGATGTTCGAGCGCATCCAGGCCTCGACGTCGTGGGATACGGCTTCCCAGCGCAACGTGCTGGTGCGCATGGTGCGTTTCGATCCGGAGCTCGCCAAGCTTCGCCGCGCGGTGAAGGCTCAGCAGGAGCGCCAGCATCTCACCTCTCAGCGCTCCTTGACGGCCTTCCGCTTGGCCTACGATCACCTCATCAACGTGGAGATCCCGGCGAATACGCGCGATATCGCAACGGCCCGGAGCTACGGCGACCTTCGCGAAAACGCGGAATACCAGTTCGCCAAGGATCATCAGCGGGTGTTGCTCTCGAAGCAGGACGAGATGGATCGTACGCTTCGCCTCCTCAAGCCGACCGATTTCGCCAACGCGTCTTGCGATGTGGTCTCCATGGGCACGCGCGTGACGGTGGAATCCCGCGAAGGGGACACCACTTACACCATCCTCGGCGAGCTTGACCGCGACGAGGCGCTCAACATCATTTCCTGCCGCTCCCGTCTGGCCATTGCGTTGCTTGGGCAGAAGGTTGGCGCCACGGTCGAGCTTCCCGCCGAGCGGGGAGCCATCGCCGCGACGATCAAGGCCATCGAGCCGTTGGACGATGCGGTGAAGGCCTGGTTGGCGCAGGTGCCCACGGCCTACGCCCCCAACGCCTAAGTTTATGTCGCCCAATCTTGTCACCCATCGGGCGCGCGGAAGCGCCAAACGCGTCTTCGAAGCCTTGTCGCGGTTCCGCCGCGTGCTGATCACCGCGCACATTCGCCCCGATGGCGATGCCACCGGAAGTTGCGTGGCCATGGCCCGCTTGCTGAGGGCGCATGGTTGGGAGGCGACGGTGGCGCTTTCGCCGCTCTGCATGGGGCCGCCGCGTTTCTTGTTGGAGTATGCGGATTGCGTCGCCCCCACCAATGTCCGTGCGCGCGATTATGATTGCGCGCTGGTTTTGGATTGCGGGGGGCTGGATCGGATTCCCGAAGGGCCGTTGCGTGACGCCGTCGCCCGATTGCCCGTGCTCAATATCGATCATCACGTGACCTCCGGTCCCTTTGGGGAGGCGCGGTGGGTGGTGCCCGATGCCAGCAGCACCGGGGAACTGGTCTACCGCTTCGCCAAAGGGCGAAAGTGGGCCTTTGACCGCGAGACCGCAGAGGCCCTGTGGGTGGCGATGGTCACCGACACGGGCCGCTTTGCCTATTCTTGCACCCATCCCTCCACGTTGAAGGCCGCTTCCGAACTCTTGGCCTGTGGGATTGATTCCTCCGCCATCAATGATCGCCTCTACCTCTATGCCAGCGAGGGGGCGATGTTGCTGAAGCGCAAGGCGTACGATTCGCTGACCACGTGGTTCCGCGGACGTGTCGCCCTGATCAGCCTGACGGCGCGGGATTTCCGGCGTGCCGGGGTGGCCAAGAGCGAGATTGAGGATGTCATTGATATCCCTCGCTCCATCCCCTCCGCGCAGATCTCCCTCTTCTTCTACGAGACGAAGGAAAAACCCGGAATCACTCGCCTCAGTGTGCGCACCCGTGGGGAGGGATTGCCCTTCTCCGCAGCCTCGATTGCGACGCATTTCGGCGGCGGCGGACATCTTCGTGCCGCAGGTTGCGATCTCAAGGCCCATCCCAAGGCCGCGATTGAGACCGTGAAAGCCTACCTCGCCGGATTCTTTGCCGAGTCCTAAGCGTTCTTGCCGCCTCTCCTTGTTTGACGCACCGAGGCCCCGATGATGGGATGCTCTGTGCCTTAGGGTGAGATGCGGTATATCTCCGCCCGGGATGCGGAGCGTCGCGACAAAGACGCACGGGTGGGCTTCTGGTACAATACGCGCCCACGGAGATGACTATGCTTCCCCTTGATATTCGCCTCATTGTCACTGATATGGACGGCACCTTGCTTGATGGTGAGCGCCGTCTTCCCCGCCATTTCCCGGCCATCGCCAATGGGTTGGCGGAGCGTGGGATTGATTGGGCGATTGCCAGCGGGCGGCAGTTCGCCAACCTTCGGGCACCGTTTGACGCTTTGGGAATGCACCCCGACATCATCGCGGAAAACGGAGCATTGGCCGTGGCGGGAGGGGAGCCGACGCCGTTTTTCCGGGATCTCACGCCGATGGCCTTTTTCGCCGATGTGATCGGTGCGGCGCTTGCCATTCCCGGTGCCACGCCTGTGCTCTGTGGGGCGGAATGTGCATGGGTTCATGTCGCGCATCCGGAGAACTTTGAGGAGGTCGGGTACTACTTCTCCGCAACGGCGCATTGGCAGACGCTCGATGAGGTCCTTGGGCTGGAAGTGTGCAAGGTGGCCGTTTATCATCCCGATGCCGCCGCCTGTCTTTGGCCTCACCTCTCGCCCTTTGCCAGCGACGATCTGCGCGTGATCCTTTCCAGTCCGCATTGGATCGATGTGCAACCGGCGCGGATCAACAAGGGGCGGGCCCTTTCCGCGCTTCTCGCGCGCCGTGGTCTGCGTCCCGAACAGGCCATGGTGTTTGGGGATTATCTCAATGATGCCGAGATGATGACCCTCGGAACCCATGCCGTGGCCATGGGCAATGCCCACCCCGATCTCAAAGCCCTCTGCGCCCACATCACCCGTCCGAATACGGAAGACGGCGTGATGTGGTATCTGCGGAAGATGGGGCTGTTGCGCTGAGCCGTCGGTTTTGGCGTTAGGGCTTTTGGGCCTTCGCCAAGAAATGCGGCATGGGGGGCGGCACGGGGGAGCAGGAGAAGGCTTCCAATCCGGCGGCCTCCATCCATCTTTTGAGCTCAGCGTCGGAAAAGACCCATCCGTGATCGGTCGTGAGGGCCATGTTCACGGCGAAAAGGGCGGAGAAGGGCGGCGTCGTGTGATCGGGCCCCGTCATCATATCCAAGACGTAGACGCAACCGCCGGGACGAAGGGCCGCCGTGGCGCGACGCAGAATGTCCACAATGGCTTCGGGGCTTTCCTGATGGAGACAGCCGAAGAGCGTCACGGCATCGTAGGCCGCCTCCGGCCAAACATCGGTGTGATAATCCCCCGCATGGCAGTGGATACGGTCGGCACATGGGGCCGTGATGTCGCGGGCGACGGCGGAAATGGCCGGAAGGTCATAGGTGTCGCACGTGAGCGTTGGGTCACTTTGGGCCATCAGTAGGGCGTAGGTGCCCGGGCCGCCGGCAAGATCCAGCACACGTGCGCCCCGAGGAAGTCCCAGCAACGGCACAATGGCTCGGCCGATGCCCAGTGCGCGCCCGTGCATGGACAGTGCGAAACGCCGCGTCCGCGCCGGGTCATCGCCCAAATGCAATTTGGGAGGCTCAACGGGCCGTCCCGTGCGGGCCAATTCCGCGAGGCGTCCCCACGCGGGGTAGACATCGCGATTGTAGGCGATTGCCTGCGTGAGATCCTGCGGGGCGCCGCGCACGAGCGTTACGGCGGCTGCCGGGGTGAGGGTGTAGCCGCCATCCTTTTTGTTCAAGAGCCCCACGGCGACCGCGGCATCCAAAAGGAGCCGAAGCCCCCGAACCTCGCATCCCAACGTCTGCGCCAAGGCCTCAACGTCGGCTCCCGGGGTCTTTTGGAGCGCTGTGAACACATCCAGCTCCAGCGCGGCAAAAAGGACGGAGGAACCATAAAAGGCGCTGGCGAGTTCGACGATTTGGGGGATTTGCAGGGGCATGGCGGATCTCCAACAAAGCGACGGGGCCCACCAAGGGACCCCGTCTACGGTGAAGCCCCGGCTTTCCTCTTTGCCCCCATGAGGGACGAGGCTTTCCGGGGTCGGAGCGATTAACCGATCAACAAGCCTTTGGCTTTGAGCTGGGCGGCATCCAGTGCGTAGGCAGGATCGATTTCCACGGGGAGCCCCTCGGGAACCGTGACGCCGGCCTGCGCCAACCAACCACGCCATTTGGCCTGGAGGTCACGCCGCGTGGTGGCGGGGGAGTCGTTCCCTTCGGCATTCTTGACGGGGGAGAACTCTTGCGTGCGGTCAAACGCCAGCGTCAGCAACGTCTTGGCATTGGGGATGACGTCGAAGATGAATTTCTCGAACTTGTAGCCGTTGGGCTTTTCGGGCTTGATGACCTTGCCCTCGGCGTCGACATAGGCAATCTTCTTGTGGGCAAGGTGCAACGGCATATGGCGTTCAGCCTCGGCCTTGAGGAAGGCGTAGGAGAACATGTGGATGGCGGGGGAGCCGTAGGCAAGCCACAGGGAGCCATCGGGATTCGTGCGCTCCATCTGCTCATCGGAGAGCTCGGAGTATTCCACCATCGCGTACTGTCCGTCGCGGATGACGACAACGCCCATGCTCTCGTGGCCGTCGCGCTTCTTGCACACCTTCAAGGTCATGTCAGACCCTTTTGCGGCGTGAAGTCCCACGAAGGAAGGATCCGCGATGGCAATCATCGGGTTGTCCACCTGGAAGTAGAAGACTTGCTCAATGCCGCGCCGTGCCATGTCGTCCAAGGCGCCGGAACGGTCAAGGGCCGTGAGCGTGCCGCCGTGTCCGTCGGGGCTCATGAAGATGTGGTCGGGACGATCGAGGATGATCTTTCCCTGAGGATCGAGCGCGGGCCACATGCCCTGCACGAAGAAGAAGACATCTTCGCGCGGCAACCCAAAATAGCCGTTCTCCTCGAAATGGGCGCGGGTGGCGGCGTCGTTCGTGTCGGACGTCATCACGTAGAAGGGCACATGGGTGCCGTAGGTGAGGTCAAGCCCGAGGATCTTGCGCGCGTGGAACCAGAACAGCGAACGATCGGTCACCGGGCCGATGGGATAGGCCCCCTTCGGGCCATCGTAACCCAAGCGGGAACCTTGGCCGCCCGCGACGACCAGCACGGCAACTTTCCCATTGCGCAGGAGCTCCTCGCCTTTTGCGACGTAGGCCGCGAGGGCATCCCCCTCCGGCTCTTCCACCGGGGCAGGCTCAAAGGAACTCGACGCCGCGGCGGGACGTCCGGCCTCCTGCAACATCGTCTGCATCCGTTCAATGGCGGCGAAATCCAAGGTTGCGATCTGGGCCAGCAACGCCTCTTGACGGGCGGCATCCAGCGTGTCCCAAAACGCCAGGACGTGTCCTTGTCCGTGGGTTTCGAGAAGGGTTTTGGCTTCGGTGAACGTCATTTGCATTCTCCTCTGTTGAATCGTCGGAAAGGGATGTTACTGTTGGCCTTCTTGGGCGCGTTGCTTGAGGTAGGCTTCGACAAAGTCCTGAACGTACTTGCCGTCCATCATGCCTTGAACGTTGGCGGTCTCGTGGTTGGTTCGGTGGTCCTTCACCATCGTATAGGGCTGGAAGACGTAGGAGCGGATTTGGCTGCCCCAAGCGATTTCGCCCTTGTCGCCGTAGAAACGCTCCATCTCCTTGCGCTTCTTGTCCATTTCGTACTCATAAAGCTTTGCCTTGAGCACCTGCATGGCGCGCGCGCGGTTCTGATGCTGGGAGCGCTCCACTTGGCAGGCCACCACAATGCCCGTGGGCAAGTGCGTCAAACGGACGGCGGAGTCGGTCTTGTTCACCTTCTGGCCGCCGGCGCCGCCGGCGCGGTAGGTGTCCACGCGCAAATCCTCTTCCTTCACCTCCACGTCGATGTCATCGGGGATATCGGCCACCACGTCGAG
This sequence comes from uncultured Lentisphaeraceae bacterium, assembly GCA_949282555.1. Taxonomy (GTDB): domain Bacteria; phylum Verrucomicrobiota; class Kiritimatiellia; order RFP12; family DVOR01; genus Spyradenecus. The sequence continues at coordinate 7,341 of CASDPK010000022.1, forward strand.
GGAAACGAACGACGTGTGGCGGCGCTTGGCCGCATCGAACGGGGAGATGCGCACCAAACGGTGGACGCCGCGCTCGGCCTTTAGGTAGCCATAGGCATAAGGCCCTTTGACTTCAAACATCACGCTCTTGATGCCGGCTTCGTCGCCGGGCTGGAGGTCGAGCACCTCCACTTCAAATCCCGCATCCTCTGCGTACATCTGGTACATTCGGAAGAGCATCTGGGCCCAATCGCACGCCTCTGTTCCGCCGGCTCCCGAGTGGAGCGTGAGAATGGCTGAGCAAGCATCCAGCTTCCCGCAGAGCAACGATTGCAACCGCAACTTGTCTTGGAGTTTCTCAGCCTTTGCAAGACTTTCCACGGCTTCGGTGGCCATCATGTCCTGCTCTTCACCCGGCTCCTCAGCGTCCGCCATCTCCAACGCCATTTCGGCTTCGTCGATCGCTTCCGAAAGTTCATTGAAGGGATTGATGAAGGCCTTTTCCGCGTTCGCTTCCGCAATGACGCCGCGTGCCGCCTCCGGATTGTCCCAAAAGCCCGGCTCCGCTTGGCGGGCCTCTGCCTCTGCCAAGTGCGCGCAACGCCCTTCAATCTTTAGGTATTCCCGCATTTCCCCAAGGCCTTCTTTCAGCCTGGCGATCCGCGACACGATGTCATCCCGGTCAAACATTCGTATGGCTCCAAAAACGTGTTTCGGCTCATAGGATATCAAAAACCCCCCAGCTCCGCTGGGGGGGAGGTGCCGCAGGAGGATGGAATGCCGAAGCGGCATCCAAAAAGAACGCCTCTCCCGGCTGGGAGAGGCGTAAGGGGACATCTCTTCTGAAATCAGGGGGTGAGAGCCGTTTTGGGGACACGGATGGCGACGATGGAATTCCGCTCTTTCCCCGGACGGTACTTGATATAGGTGACGCACAACAGAGAGCCATCGGGCTCCACGGAGATTCCGGGATATCCACAATCCCATCCGGCATGGCTGCGCAGGAGGCGGAGCTTGAGGCCGCCTTCTTCCGCACCGCGGAGTTGGGCATATGTGCCGACCCACAGGACGAAGTGACTGTTGTAGGGGCCGGAACGGTCGCAATCGCGGAAGGCGATCGCAAGGCGTCCATCGGGAAGTGTCACGCCGGCGTGACGGTCGCCCGTGAGGACGTGAGATGTGGGCACAGGTTTGCTCCAGGTCTTACCCTCATCACGGCTGAAAATCATGCGGGAGGTGTCCTTGTGCGTTTGCTCTCGGATCAGACAACACAATTCGTCCGGATTGGTGGGGGAACGGAAGACGTAGGGCTCACAGAGACAGCGGCCTTCTTCTTCCGCCACGAAGAAAGGTTTTTCCCACGTCAACCCACCGTCTCGGGTGATGGCTCCGTAGAGTTTCCGAGGGGCGCGGTCGGCACCGCCGGGGCCGCTATGATAGAGGCCGAGATAGGCGCCATCCTTCAATTGCACAATGGAGGAAAAGGTCATGATACATTCGAATCCCTTGCCTAAGGGAGGCATCACTTGCCAAGTCTTCCCCTCATCTTCGCTCATGACACGAGGCATCCAAAGGGTTTCTTTGTCTTTTTTCCCCCGCTGGGCAAAGATCCAAAGACGGCGCTTGCCATCCGTTGGGTTGGTCAGCGCATAGATAGAGGGACAGTTGGTATACCGATTTTCCAAGGCTTCTTTGGGGAGGCGGTCGTCCACACGGACCCATGTTTTCCCACCGTCCGAACTTTCGGCCATTGGCCCCAGTGGACCACCATGCCCGTGATTCCAGACCGCGAGATGGCGGCCATCTTGCGTGCGTAACATTGTGGGGTGCCCGTGGTAGGCCTTTTCGGTGCCTTGGGCGATGACGGTTTGGTGGGATGTGTCGTCGGCAAGGTCACGGTAGATCGGAGCGGCAAAAGTCCGGACGGAAAGTAGGGTCATCGCCGAAAGGACAACCGTTTTTATGGATGTGCATGTATTCATCATAGGTGATCTCTCAATGGTGGTGGAAACTGATCGTGGGGAAGTGGTGAACGTGCGTCATTCCCGTGGTTCCGGAAGGGCGGCCGCGAAACGTTCGCCGAGGGTGAGGAGGCCAAAGGTTCCGAGGTGGACATCATCCTTTGGATAAGGGGTTCGCCAGTCGGTACAACGCATTTGGAGGTCGTCGGCAGGGATTAGGTGCGCTCCAGGTGTCGCAAGGGAATGGCCGGAATTCTCGGAGACTTGCCGTTGACCTTGGCGGACGAGATCCCTTCCCGTAAACCGTTTGGCCGGGAGCGGCATCACGGTACCGTAGAGAAAGGGGAGATCCGGGGCGTTGAGGTCTCGGCGAATCGCCTCAATGAAGGCCCGCAGACGTTGCCCGTAGGTTTGGGCGGAGGTTGGGGGCGCATCGAAGCGGGCGTCGGCCTCTCCTTGTTGCCAAACCATCCCTCGAAGATGAGGGTCGTATCCTTCTGCGCGGAGAGCGGCGAGGGCTTCGCGCACGGTCTCGATGAACAGGCGATATTCTCGGCCGGGTTTCTGTGTGCCACCGTTGCCAGGAGCCCACAGTGTGTGGAGATCGGAACCCGAGAGGCCATGCTTGATAAGGGCCCAATGCCGATTCGGAAATCGCCTTGCCAGCGCCGTGCCGAGGCTAAGCTCAACCCCAAAGCGATCGGGGGATTCTGAGGCAGGCCGTAACGGCAACCACCGCCGGGCGGAATTGGGGCCACCATTCAGTGTGGCCGAGTGCCACAGCAAAACGTCTTTGTTGAGGGTGAAAGACTGGGGGAGATTTCGCACGTAACCTTGCCCTGTGGCATTGGATTGCCCGCCGATAAGCACAACATCTATCGGTCTGAGCGCGAACGCCAACGAGCCACAAAGGAGTAAGCAAACAAGGGAAAGCGCAAGCTTCAAGGTCTCGTCCTTTTGTATCTACAGAGTTCGCCACTCAATGTAGCAAAGAGCACGTCCGCAGATCAGGTCTTTGTTGGAAAAGGTCAAGCCTGCCTACGAAAGGACACAGACCATAGCTATTTTCGGAACGGACGGCGAAAGAGTAGGATGAATACCGAGGCAAGGAGAAACACAGGCACCCACAGGGCGTTTCCTTCCTCTCCCGGCAGTGCCCGCACGCAGAAAACGCCAAGCGCTGCGCCAAGGATGAAGAAAAGCACCACGCCAAAGGTGTGCCGACTCCTGCGCAGCGCCTCAGGGGAGTGCTCGGAGCGCCACGCCAGCAATGCCTCCACGGCGGAGCGAAGATTCCCTGTGCACATCGTTGTGGCCAAGGCGTGGCCGTGGATCTTCCGAAATCCTTGAACCTGAAGGGCACAGACAAATGAGACCGCCACATTGACCGCAGCATCCGCCACACCGGCGGGAGCAAAGGCGCAACAAATCAACACCATTGCCTCAAGCAGAAGCAGGGGTTGACGCCAGTGAATCCACTGCCAGGCCCGGCAGGCCCTGCGTCCGCCCTCGGCCAACAGGATGCCGGCGACAAACGCCGCGATGGGAAGCAGGTAGTGTGCCATTCCCCACAGGTTTCCCTCCGCCAAACGAATGCCGAGCAGGACGATGTTTCCCGTCTGCGCATTGGCGAAGACACCCCCATGGCAGAGATAGGTGAAGGCATCAAGAAAACCTCCCGCGACGGCGAGCAGTGCGCCCACGCGGAAGGTCTCGGACATCTGTTTCTCTTCGGGGTGCGTCATGGCGCTTTGCGCGCGGTCTTCCGGAGTTCTTCCGTGAGCGCGTCCAAATCCCCGTAAGTTTTCGCCAACCACGCGGCTCCATCTTCGCCCCGTCGGCAGACGGCATTCAAGGGATGCAGAAGGGCCTTTGCGTCGCCATGGTGGCGCGTGCGGATGATATGATCAAGCAAACGTGCGGCGTGGGTGTAACCCTTCCGGTAGTCTGCCGTGGCGGGGTCGGCCCAACGGGTGGGCTCAGGAAGGAGGATGTAATCGCGCAGATAATCGGTGATGCCCTCGGTCAGCCACACGGGGGTGGTTCCGCCGGGATAGGCCTGCACCACGTGGGTGAGCTCGTGGACGAACATACCAGCGTCGTCCGTCATGCGGCGGAGATAGGGCTCATTGTAGGTGATTGTGCGTCCGCAGGTGACGCCGGGCGCGGCCTTCGGGTCGTCCGTCCGGTGAATGACGATAGGCGTTGTGCCATCAAACGGCACACCCAGCGCGTCGGCGATCTGCGGCAGATAGAGAGAGGCGACACCCGCCAGAAAGGCCTTTCGGCCCACAGTGATGTCCGGGGCGAATTCCAGATTCACAGATGCTCCGGTATACGTCGTCGCGCATAGTGCCAGAGGGAGAGCGCAGAAGAGAAGGGGAAGGATAGTGCGGCGCATCACGAAACCTTTTGCTGGAGGGTAAGAAAAAGCCACCCAGAGTGCCCTCGACAGGCGAAGGCTGGGTGGCACAGATGAAAGGGGAACGTCCGTTTAACGTCCAAGGATCTGACCGGAGAGCGCGAGCATCCGGGCCTCGACAGACTGGATTTCCGCAAACCCCTGGGAGCTGACGGGATTGACACCGTCGGAGGCCTCCATGGAGCTGTCAGCCTCGTTGTAGATCGAGTGCGGGCAGTCGGTCAAGGAGTCGAAGATGATGTTACCCTTGTAGAGGCTGAGCCGGACGGTGCCGTCGGCATACTGCGCCAGCGTGTCCACGGCGTTGCGGGCGGCAACGGTGGTCGGGTCGTAGTAACGGCCATCGTAGATCTGATCGGAGATGAGCTTGGAGAGCTGCATGAAGAAGAGGGTCGCGCGGCGATCCATCGTTGCCTGGTAGACGTAGCGGATGGCGGAACCAAGGAGTTCCATGCCGGGAGCCTCGTAGACGCCGCGGCTCTTCGTGCCGATGATGCGGTTTTCAAGGGCGTGCTTCATGCCGATGCCGTTGCGGCCGCCGATTTCGTTGGCCAGCATCATGGCTTCGAGCGGGGTGACGTCTTTGCCGTTGATCTGAACGACGCGGCCCTTGCTGAAGCGGATGGTGACGGCTTCCGGCTTGTCAGGGGCCTGCCAAGGCCACACACCCATCGTCGGCTCAACGATGGACATGGAGGTTTCCATGCTCTCGAGATCCTCCGCCTCATGGGAGAGGCCGGCCATGTTGGCGTCGGTGGAGTATTTTTTCTTGCCGCCGGCAAACGCCACAATGCCGAACTGCGCGAGATAATCCACCATCTGCGTGCGGCCGGGGAAGCGCTTCAACAGCCCGGCATCGCGCCAAGGGGAATAAACCTTCATTTCGGGCGCGAAGACGTTGGTGTAGCGCTCAATGCGCATCTGGTCGTTGCCGCGGCCCGTGGCGCCATGGACGAGCACCTGCACGCCACGCTTCTTCATCTCGGGGATCAGCCCCTTGATGGTGACGGCGCGGCCAATGCCGGTGGAGTTCCAGTAACCGCCGTCGTACATGGCCTGGCACTTCACCGCCTCCAAGCAGGCATCGGCCATTTCGTTGCGGAGGTCCACAATCACCGTCTCGATTCCGGTGGGGGCCATGCGCTTGGCCACGTCGTTGATGTCTTTCTCGTCAGGCTGGCCGATGCCGCCCGTGAAGCCGATGACCTTCACGCCGGCTTCCATCATGACTTTGGCGATGGTGCGCGAATCCAAACCACCCGAAACGCAGGTGCCCGCGACCATACCCTTGAGATCTTCAAGAACCAGTGCCATTTCTAATCTCCTCAATGAGCTGATAAACGCGCAAAGTATATCACAAAACGGCTTGCTCAGACGTTGGCACACGGAAGCTGAATCGGGCCACCTGGGGGCGTGGTCGCAGCGAGGCGACTCAGACGGGGCGCGGACGCCGTCCGCGGATGGCCACGGCCTGCGTGGGGTCTTCGGGCCAGTAGTGTTTGGGATAGCGGCCCCGAAGGTCTTTGCGGACAATGGCGTAACCGTTGGCCCAAAACGAGGCAAGGTCGGAGGTGATTTGGACGGGGCGCTGGGCGGGAGACAGGAGATGCAGGAGCAACGGGATGCGACCCTTGGCGAGGCGTGGGGTGGCTTTGAGGCCGAAGACTTCCTGTATCCGAACGGCGACATAGGGTTGGTCGAGATCGTAACGCACCAGCATTTCGGACCCGCTGGGCACGGCGAAGCGGGTGGGGGCCTCGGCATCCAATTCACGAAGCGTGTGACCGCTTTCGGCGAGGGCGGCCCGGAGGGCGTCGGTGAGTCCTAACCCTGGCGTTTGGGCGAGGCGCTCCAAGAGGGTTTCGTCATCGGTTTCGGGCCAACCGTCTTCCGGAAGTGCGCGGCGAAGAAAGGCGATCCGTTCGCGGAGGGCTCGGGACGTTTTGTCCCATGGGAGGCCTTGGTGGCGCAGACGGCAACGTTCGGCTTCGACTCGGGCTTCGGGCGGGATCTCCCGCAGGGGGCGGGAACGGAGAACAATGGCGCCGAGGCATTCCTCTTCGGCGGCGATAAGGCGATTTTGCGTTTTGTCCCAAGTGATACGGGTGCGCAAGGTTTTGGGCAAAAGGTCGAGGTCACTCAGGGTGAGCGGTGCCGCCCAAAGGAGTTTGGCTTCGGCATCGGCGTCGCTCATCCGCACGGCCAAGAGCCATTCGGCATTGATGAGGGGAGAGTCGGGCGGGAGAGTCGCGCCGAAACCGGCGGACAAAAGGTAACGTCCGGAGGCATTGTTGCGGCGATGGGCAAGGTGTCCGGGGAAGGCCCAAAGAAGGTAGGGCACCAAGGCATCGGCCGAGAGCCGTGGGGTCGGAGGCCCCCCTGCCCATCGTTCCGCAAGGCGCCACACGTCTTTGGGCCGTTCGCGCAAGGCCTCCTCCACCACACGTCGGAAATCCTGCATCTGTCGCAGTTTTGGATTCTTTTCGCCTTCCGCGCAGAGCGCCGCGAGCAAAGCGCCCCCCGCACGGTCAATGGAACGCAGGCGCAGCATCATGGCCGCAAGGGCGGGATGGACCGGGAAGCGTGCCATGGCGTGCCCCAATTCGGTGATATGGCCCTCTGCGTCCGTTGCGCCGAGCGAGTGGAGCGTCTCCCGCGCACGCGACCAGGCGGAGGGTGGGGGTGGCGTGAGCCACGGCAGGTCGTAGGTGCCCCATTCGGCACAGAGCAGGGCAACTTGCGTGAGATCGGCGTCAAGGATTTCAGGTTGGGACGCCGCGGCACGCGTGAGGTTTTCCCCCTCGCTCCATAGGCGATAACAGATGCCGGGGCAGAGGCGCCCGGCACGGCCGGTGCGTTGTTCGGCACGGTCGAGGGGAATGCGCTGGGTGACCAATCGGGTGAGGCCGTTGCGCGGGGCATAACGGGGCACGCGCGCCAATCCGGAATCCACGACCACCCGGACGCCCTCGATGGTCAATGAACTTTCGGCGATGGATGTCGACAGCACGATTTTGCGCTCACCGGCGGGAGGCGGGGCAACGGCCGCATCCTGTGCGCGGCGGTCAAGGGCGGCATAGAGCGGGGCGATATGCACGTGCGGCGGCACCCCTTCCGCCTCCAACACCTCGGCGGCGGCGCGGATTTCCCCTTCCCCGGGGAGGAAACAGAGGATGGAACCCTCTTCCTCCGCCAAGGCTTTGTGGATGGCGGCCACAGGGGCACGGGCGCCGAGATAACGGATCTCCACAGGATAGGCCTTGGCCGGGAGGACGACGGTGTGCGCGTTCGGCAGGAGATTCTCTTGAAGGGTGGCCGACATCACCAAAAGGCGGAGATCCGGACGCAGGCTTTCGCGCACCTCGCGGGTCAGGGCGAAGGCCAAATCCAGCGAGAGGGAGCGTTCATGAAATTCATCGAAGATGATCACGCCCACGTCGTTCAGCTCAGGATCATCCAAGATGCGCCGAGCAAGCAGGCCTTCGGTGAGGAACTCGATCCGTGTGTGGGGGCCGATGCACCGCTCCATGCGGACTTGCCAACCGACGGTTTTGCCGGGGCTTTCCCCCAAGCGTTCGGCAATGTATTGGGCGGCACGGCGAGCCGCCAAACGGCGAGGCTCCAGCACCACGATCTTCCGCCCCTGTAGCCAAGGCGTGCCCAAAAGCGCCGGCGGTATGACGGTCGTTTTTCCTGTGCCGGGCGGTGCCGTCAGGACGGTGAGATGGTTGGCGGCCAGTGCCTCCAAGAGTTCCGTAAGATCCAAAGCCATGGGTCACAGTATGCCAAAACGGTGCAGGGAAGGTGGGCGACCGGAGCGGATCCTTCGCTTGCCGATGACCCCAAAAAGAAGAGGCCGCCAGTCAGGCGGCCTCTTTCGTGGACGCATCGAGCGTCCGTCTCAGCGGCGGAGGCTGAGGTCGGCAATGAGCTTCCGGTAAGAAGCCTCGTCCGTGCGCTTGAGGTAATCCAAGAGCTTGCGGCGGTTGTTGACCATGCGGATGAGGCCGTAGCGGGAGGACTTGTCCTTCTTGTTGGCCTTCAGGTGCTCGGTCAGCGCCTCAATCTTCTTGGTGAGGGTGGCAATCTGAACTTCGCTGGAACCGGTGTCACGCTCGTGACGCTGGAACTGCTTGCGGATTTCGTTCTTGTCGATCATGGGAATCTCTTCCAACTTGTCTGTGTTGCCTTCCACAGCCGCTCCGGACCTCGGAGCTTGCCCGCAACGGGGAACGTATCCTAAGACACGTCGCAGGAAAGTTCCACAAATGATATCAAATGCTTTTGGATATCGCAATGCCCGATCGTTTCCGCCACGGTGGGTGGGTTCGCGTCGGAGGTTGTGTGAGGTCTCCCGCGCCTTTGCCATGGCGTTATGTTATACTTTCACCATCTTGCACTTAAAGGATTCTTGAGGCGATGGAACAGGCTTTGCTTTTTGCTTGGGGGAACTTTGTTAAGCTCTTCTTCTTGTTCTGCCCGTTTTTTGTGCTGAATATGTTCCTCTCGTTGACGGAGGGGGCGGATCGTGTGCGTAAGCGCGATGTGGCGGTTCGTGTGACGTACGTGGTCGCCGTGGTTGGGGCCATCGCTTACTTTTTCGGCAATGGGTTCCTCGCGCTTTTTGGGTTGGATCTTGAGGGGTTCCGCATTGGCTCGGGCATTTTGCTGATGATCATGGCGCAGGGGCTGGCCCTTGGGCATGAGACGCCAACGGCGTCGGATCGTCCGCGCAATGTGGCGGATATCGTGGTGGTGCCATTGGGGATTCCGATCATCATGGGGCCGGCGTGTGTGTCGCCCATCATCATCATCGGGGCGGAAGCGATCAAGTCCCCGGAGATGGGGTGGCCGACGGTGATTTTCGGTTTTGTGGGGTTCTTGCTGGCAATGATTGCGTTGGGGGCAATCCTCTTTTTCGCCGATGCCCTGGAAAAGATGTTTGGCAAAAAGGTGATCCGCATTTTCTCCAAGGTTTCGGGCGTCATTCTCATGGCCATGGCCGCACAGATGATCGCCAAGGGATTTTTCGCTTATCTCGACGCTTCGGCTGTGGGGCAGAAAATCCTCGGAGCGCTTGCTTCATGAATCCGATTTCGATTGATATTTCCGGAAAGCGTTGGACGCTTTCCCCGAAGGAGTGTTGGGTCGTCACGGGCCCGATGGCGAGCGGGAAGACGTGGCTCGCCGCACAGATCCTTCGCCGTTTGCCTGACGATGCGGCATTGGTCACGGTGGGGCATCAGGCCGCGGCCTCCGGGGCCGACTGGGCGGGCGCCCGTTACCATGGTTCGCTGGAGTACGATTTCCGGACGGTGGAAGATGCGCTTTCCTACGAATCCGTCAATGACATCAATCCCTTTGAGGTGCGCCCGCCCGAGAAGACGCGCCGTGCGGCGTTTGCGCGGCTTCGCTCGTGGTGCGTGAAGGCGTTGGCTTTGGAGCCGTTGCTGGAGCGATGGACCGTTCATCTCTCCAATGGGGAGCAGCGCCGCTTAATGTTGGCGCGCGCGATCCTTCGTCAGACGCCTGTGCTGGTTTTGGATGACCCGTTCGCCGGGCTTGATCCAGCCATGCGTGAGTTGCTCCACGAGGTGCTGTGCGAATTGGTTCGTAAGGGACGCACCTTGGTGGTCATGGTACGGAACGACGATGAGATCCCACGCTGTGCGGACCATCGTCTTCGGCTCAAAGCCATGCAGATCGTTGGGCAGGGGCCGTTTGTTCCGGAGCGCCCACAGACTGCGGCGCTGGTTTGCCCGCACAAGAATCCGCCCTCTTTGGAGACGCCGGAGGTGCTCGCCGTGCGGGATCTTTCCCTTGAGGTTGGGGGCAAGACGCTTTTCGGGGGGCTCAACTGGAGTGTCCATGCCGGAGAACACTGGTTGATCATTGGGCCGAATGGCTGTGGCAAGACCACGCTTCTGTCGCTTATCGTTGGGGATAATCCCATGGCCTACGCCTGTGATATCGAGCGGTTTGGCAAGAAGCCGGGGCCGGGGGTTCCTCTGTGGAGCCTGCGTTCCCGCATGGCCGTGGTGTCGCCGGAGGGGCAAGCCTTCGCCGATGGCACGCAGACCGTTGAGCAAGCCGTCTACTCCGGCCTTTTTGATGCGGAGGGACAGCGGCGGCGTCCGACGCCCTCACTTCGGAAAGAGGCCACCCGATGGCTGACGGAGCTTGGGCTCCACGAACACTTGCGCGACACGTTGGGAACGCTTTCGGAGGGGCGCATCCGCCTTGTGTTGGTGGTGCGGGCGCTGCTGGCGCATCCGGATTTGCTCTTGTTGGACGAGCTGTGCATGAACTTGGAGACGGCGGAACGCAAGCAGGTGCTTCGCCTCCTCGATCGTCTGCTGGCCGCGACGCCGAGCCTCACCGTGCTTTATATCGCCCACCGCCAAGATCACATTCCCGCACGGTTCGACCGTGTGCTGCGGCTTGGGTGAGCGCGCGGTTCACGATCTGAAATCCCGCAGATGTCCCGCCAGGGCTTTCACCCCACGCAACAGGAAGGGAACGGTTGCGATGGGATGGCGCACTGCGCCCAGCGCACGGCGCAACAACACTTGCGGCTGAAGATGTCCGCGGTAGGCATAGGAGATGAGGGCCCGGATCTCAGCCTCCGAAAGCGGGCACCGCATGACGGGGGAGCGCATATCGTAGGCCTCCCATGCTTCGGTGAGCAATTCGCCGGAGGCTTGAAGTTCGCGGAAGAGCGGCGTTCCGGGATAGGGCACCAACCATGTGGCCTGCAATGTTTCGGCATGGCCGCGCCGGAGCAGTTCCCGCCCAAGCTCAGCCGTGCGCCGTGCGGCCGCCGCATCCTCCCATGGATACCCGAACATCAGCGTGATATGCACTGAAAGCCCCGCTTCCGAGGCCCACCGTGCGCCTTCCCGAATCTGCTCCACCGTTAATCGTTTGTTGAGCCGATCCAGCGTCGTTTGGTTGGCGGACTCCACACCAAAAAGCACCAAGCGGAATCCCGCGCGGCGCATCCGTTGATAGTCTTCCTTTTTGAGTGCGCCGAAGCGAAGATTGCAGTCCATTCGCACACGGCGATGATAACCACGCGCCACCATGCCTTCGCAGAAAGCGCGAAGCCACGGCCCCACCGGAAGGCTCCCCGCGTCGTCCATGATCTCGCGGACGCCGAGGTCGATCAGTGCGCCGACCTCGTCCAACACGTGCTCCACGGGGCGGACGCGGTAGGTTGGATAAAGCGTCGTCCAAGAGCAGAAGGTGCATTTCCCGTGCCAGCAATCCCTTGCGGACATCAAATAAGCCCCCGGCGTTTGGGAGAAGTTCCCATTTCGGAAGGCATAATCCCGCCACCGCGTCAGATTCCGGTCAATGGGGGGCAAGGCGGCCAAATCCACCGGAATGTCCCGACCCTCCACCCACGAGAGAAGGGCAAAGTCGTAATCGCCGCCTTTGAGCACGGCGTCCACCGGCGCCTCGTGCAACGTCTCCTCCGGGAGGGCCGTCACATGATCTCCCCCCATGACGACGCGGCACTGCGGAAGGCGGCGTTTGAGTTCTCGCACCCAGTCCCAGTGGAAGCGCACGACCGGCGTCTTTGTTTCCAAGAAGACCGCCTCGGGATTCCACGCGCACAGCGTCGCCCAAAAGGCCTCCGGCGTCATCCCGCGCGCGATGCCATCCAGCCACAACACCTCGTGCCCATGCGCTTGCAGCAAGGTGGCCGCACTTGCGGGCACCACGGGATAAATGGCCGTTGGGCGGCTGAACCATTGGAACTGGCGGTTCTGCGACAGCAACGGAACGCCTTTGGGCGAAGGAATTGGGGGGTAACAAAAGGCAACACGCATGACGGAATGATAACACAAGCCTCATTCTCTGCGGATCAATCGGACTCGGCTACACGTGTCACGCCAAGGGAACATCAACCCTTCCGTCTTCCTTTTTCATCCCCTCCGTATCTCTTCTTGAGATGCGGTGCATCTCCCCCGCCGATACAGTGCGTCCCGATGTGGCGTGCGTGCGGGGTGGTTAAGGGAGGGGCCGTGGAAGATGGAACGGTGGCGGGTTCCTTTTCAAACGCCTCCCCTGGACATGGTGAAAATGGCGGATATACGATAGGTGTTGGGCTTTTCTTTTCACACGGTCCGTGCCATAATGAGGGCCCAAGGTGGGCGAAGCCCCACCGATAAGGACAGGAGCGTTCTCATGAAGGTACTTTTGATCAACGGCAGTCCGCACGAACATGGTTGCACCCAAACGGCCTTGGCGGAGGTCACCGGCGCGTTGGAGGCCGAAGGCGTCGCCACGGAGGTGTTTTGGATTGGCACACAGCCCATCGCCGGGTGCATTGGGTGCGGCGTTTGCCGTGAGAACAGTGGGGCTTGCTTCCGCCGTGACGTTGTGAACGAGGTGGCGGCCCGCTTGGATGAATGCGATGGGCTTGTGCTTGGCTCGCCCGTCCATTATGCCGCGGCCTCGGGGGCCATGACGGCCTTCCTTGACCGTCTCTTCTTCTCGGCCTCTGCCCGATTGGTCAATAAACCTTGCGCCTGCGTGGTCAGCGCGCGCCGGGCGGGAACCACGGCCGCGCTGGATCAATTGCTCAAATATCCGCTCATCGCAGGGATGCCGGTGGTGGCCTCCCAGTATTGGCCAATGGTGCATGGCATGAACCCCGATGAGGTGCGAAAGGATGCGGAAGGGCTTCAGATCATGCGCACGCTCGGCCGCAATATGGCTTGGCTGCTCAAATCCATTGAGGCTGGGCGCCGTGCGGGGCTTCCGCTCCCGGTTCGGGAACCGCGCGTGGGGACGAGTTTCATCCGTTGAGGACGGAGGGCTGGGTGCGTGAAAATCCCCGACAGGCGGACCTGCCGGGGATTCTGCCGGGGCTATAAGCCGATTTCTGTACCCTTTCGGGCGTCAATCATTTCACTGAGCACCCAACCCGCGGATGCGGCCTTTCGGCCGTGGGCGGCACGAGCAGTGCCTCTCCGCCTATTTGGGCTTGCTCCGGAAGGGGTTTGCCTTGACGTGCGGGCTTACGCCCCGCACCGGTGGGCTCTTACCCCGCCGTTTCACCCTTGCCGCCCGAGGGCGGCGGTTTGTTTCTGTGGCACTTTCCGTCGTGTGGGTTTGCCCCACACCCGCCGACCATTACAGTCGGCCTTCCTGCTCTGTGGAGTCCGGACTTTCCTCCCGGGCGCACGTATGCCCCGGGCGATTGACCACCCCGGCAAAAGGGGTAGGCTCAGCCTCAGATGAGGATGCGCCCGCAGGCGGGGCAGGTCACGAGGCCGGCGGTGGGCTCCTTGTCGGCATGGAGCATGGCTTGAACCACCGAGGGCGGCTGAACGAGGTTGCAGCCGGAGCAAACGCCGTCGGCGCGGCCGAAGGGAACGGCGCAGGGCCAGCGGGTGAGGCTCAGGCGCTCATAGTAGCGGAGCTGCGCCGCGGGAACGGTGGCGGCAAGTTCGGCGCGCCGGGCTTTGACCTTTTCGATCTCGCTCTCCACAAGGGCCTTGCGGGCGGCGATGGCTTCGTAGATTTCCTGAACGGCGACATCCTCCTCTGCCTCGAAGGCGCGGGCCTGATCGAGGCGGCGCTCGGTGGGGGAGAGGTTCTGGTTGGCATTGGAGACGGCGGCCTCTGCCCGCGCGGCGGCTTCGGCGGCGGAGGAATGCTCCTGCATCGCGGCGCCGAGGGAACGTGCGTCGGAAAGGCCGGCGGCGTTGCGCTCGGCACGGGCCATCTGTTCGTGCCGGCGGGTGTAGTCGCGCTGGAAACGCTCCACCTCGCGCTGGGCGGCAAGGTTCTCGCGGGTGGCGGCTTCGACGGCATCGCGGGCCGCCTGGAGACGGGCCTGGGCATCGGCCTTGCGCTTGGGCAGCAACACGCGGAGTTCACGCTGAAGGTCGCGGAGACGGCCGTCTTCTTCTTGGAGGGCGAGGAGGGCTTGGATGTCCATAAGTATGTCCTTTGGGTTAAAAATGGAGGTCGCGCTCTCCCTCACGGACGCGCTGAAGGCGGCGGAGCACCTCTTCGCGCAATTTGGGGTCGAGCTTTTCGGTTTCACGGGCGATGAGGGCGGCTCCTTTGGCCTTGGTGGCGGGGGAGGCGTAGTCCTCAAGGTATTCGGCGAAGGTCACAAGGGCATTGGGGGTGCAGAAGCGGCCGATGAAGCCGGGGATGGCGTATTCCATGAAGTGCTCGCCTGTGCGGCCGAGACGGTAGCAGCTGGTGCAGAAACTCGGGATGTAGCCGCCTTCAACGATTTCGCCGATGACTTCGTCGAGGCTGCGCGTGTCACCCACTTGGAATTGCTCACGATTGAGCGTTTGCTCACCTTCGCGGCGCGCTTCCTGGTAACCGCCGATTTCAAGCTTCGTGCCGGCATCGATCTGCGACACCCCGAAGGCGAGGACTTCGCGGCGCAATTCGGCGGGCTCGCGGGCCGTCATGATGAGCCCGGTGTAGGGCACGGCCAAGCGGAGAATGGCGACGAGGCGCTTGTATTGCTCGTCGGTCACCTGCCACTGGAGATTGAGGTTGAGGCCTTCGGCGGGCTTGATGCGCGGGAAGCTGAGGGTGTGCGGCCCCACGCCGAACTTCTCTTGGAGGTAACGTGCGTGCGTCACCATCGCCAGCACCTCAAAGCGCCAGTCATAAAGGCCGAAGAGAACGCCCAACCCCATATCGTCGATGCCGGCACGGAATGCGCGGTCAAAGGCATTGAGGCGCCAGAGGTAATTGGCCTTCATGGTCCCTGCGGGGTGCCATTCGGCATAGGTGGGCTTGTGATAGGTTTCCTGGAAGATCTGATAGGTGCCGATGCCTGCCTGCTTCACGGTGCGGAATCCGGCCTCGTCAAGCGGAGCGGCGTTGATGTTCACGCGGCGGATTTCGCCATGTCCCTTCTTCGTGGCATAGACGGTTCGGACGGTGTGGGCAATGAACTCAGGGTCGTATTTCGGGCTTTCGCCATAGACGAGGATCAGGCGCTTGTGCCCGAGATCCTCCAAGGCTTCCACTTCACGCACCAGTTCCTCGTCGGAGAGCGTGCGTCGAACCGTGCTCGCCATCGACCGACGGAACCCGCAATACTTGCAGTCGTTTGTGCAATAGTTTCCCACATAGAGCGGGGCGAAGAACACGATGCGGTTGCCATAGACCTCCCGCTTGAGGGTACGGGCCGCCTCAAAGATCTCCTCCACCAAATCCGGGCTCTCGGCACCCAAGAGGATGGCCGTTTCCTCTACGGTCAGGGCTTCTTTGCGCAAGCTCTTGGCAATGACACGGCGGACGGCCTCGGGATCTTCGTGCATCCCGGCGACCATCGCTTCAAGCTTCGTGTCATCAATAAAGTCGACCGCGTCTGCGGGCAACCTCGTATCCATCTGGTACATGCTTCCGTCTCTCCTTGCCCGGGCGCGCCTTTTCCTGCGAAATGCGGACGTGCCGCGCGCCACCGTGAGGCAATAATCTCGCGTATGATACACCGCCAAGCCGCCGTTATGCAAGCGGATGGCTTTGCTTGGCACCTGGCGAACCCATGTTGCCCCAATTGGCGGGCGAAGGGCTACACGACGGCGTCCGTTTTGAACTTCAAAGCCACGCTCTTCCCGTGACAATAGGAAAGAGCGTGGCGGAATGAAGAATGGCGGATACCTTTGGGGCTCCGTCAGGGGCGGGTACGTCCGGACTGAACGGCCACATCCAAACGCTTCAACAGATCTTGGACAATGTCGGGATGCTTTGCGTAGCAGTTTGTCGTTTCATGAGGATCCAACAGCATGTCAAAGAGTTGCATGGGGGGGAGATCCTTGGCCTTTGTTCCGGGAGGGAATCCGTTGAAGCCATGGTTGCCGTCGCCCTTGCAACGTGCCAATTTCCAGCGGCCCTTTCGGATCGCCAGCGAGCCATCGTTGGAATGGTGGATGAGGATCTCGTGGATCGGTTTCTCAGAGGGCGGGCCGGAAAGGAGCGGAAGCAAGCTGAAACTGTCTTCCGCTGCGTCATGCGGCAATTCGGCCCCGACGATTTCGGCACAGGTTGCCATGAAGTCCAACAGGGTGACGGGCTCGTCGCAGACGCGACCGGGGGCGATGCGTTGAGGCCAGCGGACGAGGAAGGGAACGCGATGGCCACCCTCATGGATCTCCGCTTTGTAACCTCGGAAGCCGCCGCTTGGGAAGTGCCCTTTGGCTTCCAGACCCTTGGCATCGAGAACGCGCCAAAAGCCGTTGTCCGACGAGAAGAAGACAAGCGTGTTCTCTGCCTGTCCCGTCTTCTCCAGCGCCTCCATCACTTTGCCGACCATGTCATCGAGCTCCACGCAGTAGTCCCCGTGCGGGCCAATGGAGGTGCGTCCTTTGTATTCGGGCAACGGAACCAATGGTGCGTGGGGGGCAGGCAGGGGCATGTAGACGAAGAACGGTTCAGGCTTGTCCTTCCGGCTTTCAATGTAGGCCACGGTACGGCGGGTGACCTCCGGAAGTGCCTGCTCTTCGCGGAAAGAAGGATCCGCCCATCCAGGGATGCCACGCCAATTCTTGCGGAGCTCGGTGGCGGGATGTTCAAATCGATCGCCGTTGATCCACACATAGGGCGCCATATCCAACGAGCCTGCCATCCCGTAGAAGACATCAAAGCCGTGGGCAAGGGGCCCGGAGGCGATGGGCTTTGTCCAGTCGATGTTGGAGGGACGCCAGACATTGTCCGGATGTTTGCCATTCGTCGTCGCGATGTTGAGCCCCAGATTCCACTTGCCGAAACAGGCGGTGGTGTATCCGTGGGCTTTGAGCATGGACTGAACGGTAAGGCGGCCCGGCTCAATGATGGGGCGCGCAAATCCCATGATCACCGAACCTCCTGAAGCCTTGTTGCGGAAGGCGTGGCGTCCGGTCAACAGCCCATAACGGGTCGGGGTGCAGGCCGCAGAGCCGGCATGTGCGTCGGTAAAGGAAATGCCGCCACGGGCGAGTCGGTCGAGGTTGGGCGTTGGGATGCGCGAGGCGGGATTGAGCGCATGGACATCTCCCCAGCCAAGATCGTCGGCGAGGATAAAGAGAATATTAGGCAATCGGTTGTCTGTGGTTCCGGTTTTGCCGGTGGCACATCCGGTGGCCACACCGAGTGCCGCAAGACCCATGGTTTGAAGAAAACGACGTCGATTCATCGATGATCCTTATACCTTCTGATCACTGCTGGTTGGGAGAAAAGCGATAGAGCGCACCGCCGCCGGAAAGCAACTTGAGCTCAAGGGTGTCGTTTGCCGTGACGGTCGCCTCTCTGGAACGCAGTTTCCGGCGTTCGGGGAGTGCATCCTCTGCCGCGGTAAGCGTATATTTCCCCGCGCCGAGGAAGTCAAGCTTCACAGAAACATCTTTAGCTTCCAGACCGTTCATCACGGCAAGCCACCAATCGTTGCCTTTACGTCGGGCAACGAGGGCAAGGCGCCCAATGGCGCTGGGCTCCAGCACGCGGATCTCATCCCACGTGACGGGAACCGCCTCAAAGAGTTTCCGGCAAGGGGAGTTCAAGAGATCCTCGGAGTCCGCCGCAAGAATCAATACGGGCGACGTGAACATCACGAATGCGGCGGCTTGGTTGCCGAAGGTGACGGAGTTGGAGCAACAACGGCGGAAGTTCACGGGCGTATAATCCGCCGGGCCGCAGAGCCAACGGGTGAAGGGAAGCGTCGTGTTGTGGACGGGCCACGGGGCCATCGCGCCGTTATCGGCCCAACCGCAATTCTCAAGACCGCTGACGGCTTCTTTGGAAAGGAGGTTGGGGAAAGTGAAGTTGTCCCCGGTGAGTTTGTTCACGCCATGGAACAACACCATCAGCCGATACTTTGCTGCGTCGCGGAGCATTTCCTCTTGGACTCGGATGGTCGGGACATTCTCGCGGTGAAGGAAGTCCAACTTCAGCCCTTTGACGCCGGCGGCGGCACACTTGGCAAAGAAATCCTCACGCGCTTCAATGCCCTGTCGCGCATTGGCTTCGAGATAATTTCCCTTCGAGAAATAGGTCTCGAGTTCCGCATTGGAGAGCGTGTGCCAATCGCCCGGGCGACGGGGCACGCAAGGCCGCCAAACCCAAACGTCGACCCCACGTTCGCGGGCATAATTGCAGAGGCCCTTGAGCATCCCCCATTTGTCTTTGCCCTTGGAGCGCGGGTTGTCCTTCCCCTTTTCCCACTGGGGCCAGCGCTCCCAGCCTTCGTCGAGGACGATGGCTTCGTAGCCCAGCTGATGGGCTTCATCCGCGAGGGCGTAAAACGTGTCCAAACTCAAACGGTTTGGGCGCGCCGCCAACCATGTCCAAAGCGCACGCGCGGGGCGAAGCCAAGGCTCCTTGGCCCCTTTGGGAAAGAGCGTTGCGTCGGGAAGATCCGAGACCTTCTCAATGATCTTGTTGTTCACCAAGCCGTTGAGGTCTTTCGCGAGCATGAGCACACGCCACGGGGTGACGATCTCTCGGGTTCCCCGCTTGGGAGGCGCCATCCACACGGGCGGTTCTTTGGCGATCTCGTTATGATTTCGGGTGGGCATTCCGAGGATTTTGCCTTCTTTGAGCGCCTCGGCATTTTCGCAGAAGCGCACGCTGACGACGTTGGGGGCCGAACCCTCAAAGACGCAACCGTAGTAGTCCCACAAGTTTGCCTCCGTCAACGCGGCGTAATGTCCGGAAGGAAGACGGAAAGTCGCAGGCGGGGCGAGAATCTGTTCCTTGATGGTGTCGGTGGGGCGCTCCTGATATTTTTGCGTGTAGCCATACTGGAAAACCGCCGAGGCATACCACGCCGTCGTGCCGGAGGGGAACGTGAAGGAGGTCAATTCCTTGGAGACTTCCCGTTCGCCTTCGGTGGGAATGCGATAGCGGAATGCCACGCCGTCAGGGAAGGTGCGCGTTTCAACCATCCATTCGGTGCCGTTGGCATGGCGAAGGCCGTAAGTGGTAAGGTCACCGACGGTCAGTTTCCCTGTGATCGTCTCCTTGGTCCCTAGAGGAATCCCGTCCAGCACAATGCCTAGCGCGGAGGGAGGAATGACCTCTTCACCCTCAAACGAAACACGTTGGCAGAGTTTGCCTTCCGGTGTGAGAATGACATCAAGGGTCGGAGGCGCTGCCACTGCCGTCATGGCCGAGAATCCCGCGGCGACGAGGGTGAATGAAACTTTCATCAGGCAATCCTTTCGTGTAAGTTGTTCTCTAACGTATCACAATACGAGGTCATGGGTATGACTTTGTTTTCGCGATGAAACCGGGTGCGTTGTCTTGGACGCAGGCTATTTCGCACGTTGCGGCAAGAGGATGATTCGGTCAATCATCACGTTGTGCCCGCCGGATTTGGCGACATCCAATACGAGTCTGCCGTCCGCGAGATCCTCCGATGGCACGGGGAGCTTCGCCCACCACGCCGCATTGGGTTCGCGAATGTGAACCGGAACCTCAAAGGGACGTCCCTCCAAGCTTCCTTTCGCGGAACGGAAGGTGATGTTGGGATCTCGGAAGCGCACCCATATCGCGCATGTTTCTTTGGGCACGTTGTCCATCGTCACCTTGAGATGGTCGCCCACCCAATAACCTCCCGTTCGGTCCGCCCACGTGCGCACACCTTCCCCCGAAAGCGTGTAACCCATGCCTTTGGGCAGGAGTGCACGATCATTGGTCGGCGCGAAGGGGATGTCCTTTCCGGCCTCTTCCAAGAAGGCACCGCATTCAATGTAAGCCAACGCATCGGAAAATGCCGCAGGCTTGCGGAAGGGGCGCTCACGTGGCGACAATAGGAGGCCGTCAAGCCACCGTTCGGAGGCTTCCTCGGCGGGTCGGAAATTTTCGGAGGCCATGTAATTCAGAACGGAGCGGCGCAACTGGCGGACTTCGGGGAATGCGGCGTCAAGATCGGTCCCGCAGATCATCAGGCGGCCTTCGCCCATGCGCAACTCGAAGAGGACGCCGAGAAGGGCCGGCGTGTGATAATCGCACACGGGCATCACGAGCGGACGAAAGGTTGCGCTGCGTCCTTCCAACTTGAAGAATGCCGCATTTTCCAAGATGCGTCGCCATTGCCAATCCGCCCAGTCCTCGGTCGGGAACTCGGCGAACGCCGGATGGGTCGCGTCAATGGAGGTGCCGAGCGTTTTGGGACGCTGGGAGGCGAACCACGTCCCACTCCAAAAGAGGGGACGGAAGGAGGCTGGCACCGAAAGCGAGCGCTCACCGGGACGGGCGGCGTGGAGCAACACACGCTTTCCCTCACGAAGTGCCGCGCGCGCGGTCGGCCAATCCTTCGTGACGGTCACACCCTTCGGGTATTCGGTCGTCTCTTTCGCTGGATAGACCCAAATGGGCCAACGATTGTTTCCGAAACGCAATTCCAACTTGGCGGGCGCCTTCACATTTGCCAATGGCACCGCGATTTCCGCCACCTGCGCCACGCGGTCGGAGGTTTTCGGGAGGGTGACGCTTCCCTGCTTGTCGGCAAATGCCCACTTCATGGGGGGAACGGCGAGTTGCTGGTCATTGCGAATGAGGAGTTTGGCGGTGAAGGTCTCGTCGGTCGTCCAAACACTCTTTGCGAAACGGGCGAGGGGGGCCACATCCGTGTTGTAGGCGGAGACGGGAACGGCATCCTCCGCGCCGGATTTCCGATCATAGAAGGCGTCGAACCATCCCACAAGGGCTTCCCCCTGTCCCGTGAAATCCTGAACGCTCAGCAACTGATAACCCGCGCAGGACGGTGTGCGCAAAAAGCCCTCCATGTCCATCTTGTACATGTTCAGGCAGGTCATCAGCGAGGTTCGGGCATAGATCTTGTTGAAGCGGAGAACCCCGGCCCGGGCGGCGGCCTCACGCATGAGCTCATGATTGAGGGGGCGCATCAAGCCAACATGCTTGCCAAGGTCTGCGTAGTCGGGATAGACGGGCCACTGGCCGATTTCATGGGCAATGGTCGGCAAAGGCTGTGCGGCATAACGAGGCTCATAGTCCCAGTCGGTCCCGTCTTGGTAATGTCCGCGAATGTGGATGGAAACGAAGTAATCGTCGGCCGCGGAGGAACGCCACGCAGTGGAAAGGGAATACAATCGACGTGGGTCATAGGAGCGTAGTTCGTTTATCCAACCTTCCACCTTTGGATAGTTCGCACTTCCCAATTCGTTGCCCACCAACAATGTGGAGAAGGCCGGGGAGTTGCCGTAGGTGTCGCAAATGCGGCGCATTTCACCCTGCACAAAAGTCGATAGCCCTTCGTCTTTCTGCCCCAGACCGGTCGGATGATTCTTGGGCCCATCCACCCAAATGCAGGCTTCGGGGCCAACGAGCATCCCGAGCTCATCCGCCGCATCGAAGGCGGCTTGGGGCGGACACCACGAGTGGAAGCGTATTTGGTTGACGCCCTCGCCCTTCAGGGTGGAAAGAATGCGCCGCCAAGCGGCGATGTCTGTGGCGGGGGCACCCGTGAGCGGGAATTGGCAGCAATCCAGATTCCCGCGCAGGAAGAAGGGTTTGCCATTCAGCCATAACCCATTCCCTCTGCGCTCCAAGGTGCGAAAGCCAAAGCGAATGCGATGTTCCCATGGGCCGCTTTTCAGAAGAAGCGTGTAAAGATTCGGCTTCCTTGGGCTCCACGCTTTTGCCTCCGGCACGCGCAGCACGATTTTCCCGGGCTCCGTGGCGATGGTTTCGGTTTTCACGCCATCGATGGACGCCTCCGCGCTCATCTTCTCCGGCAGCAGAATGGTTACGGTGTCGCCGAAGGGCGCAAAGACACGCGTGGCGCGCAACGGGTTTGCGGGGCGCAGACAAAACGCCCCCAGCACACCGTTCCAGCGACGTTGCATCACGTCCAGCTTGCTGTAAGCGTGCGTGTTTGCGCCCACGGGGTGGAGTTCCGTATTGTCGATGGTCAGCGTGAGCGTGTGCTTCCCCGGCGTGAGCCATGCGGCGGGCACCTTATAGACGTGTGGTGTGGCGAGCGATTCACGGCTTCCAAGCGGTTTGCCATCCCACGCCGCTTCACTCTTCCACATCACGCGCTCAAGGAAAAGCTCGTAATCACCCTCCAACTCCGCAGGAAGTGTGATGGTTTTGACGTAGCTGGCCTTGCCCACGAACTGCCGGCGAGGCGTGAGCGTGCCGGGGCGCGACACGGTGGTCTCTTCCCCGATTCCCGCTTCGCCAAGTGTCCCCGGGAGCGTGATTTCGGCGGATGTGCCGTCCTTCAACCGAACCTCCCAACATCCGTTGAGAGGGATCTCCTTGGCCATCCCACAGACGGTGAGGAGAAGCGTGCAACAAAACAACGCAACGTTTCGCATGGTGGTTCCTTTTTTGTCTTGTGCCAAACCTTGACACTCGCCGCACGGGATGGCACTTCCATCCCAGCCCTATCCAGTGTAGCCCACTCATCCCTTGTGAACCAACACAAAGCGTTTGCGGAAATCTGCCAACCGCCCACAAGAATCTGCTACGCCAAGGAGGTGTGGGGAGGGGGCCATGTGAAAGACGTTGGGCCCCTCCTGCCCACGAGCCGAGATGCTTTGCATCTCAAGGCGCGACGCACTGTATCTCGCGTCGGGATGCACTATATCCCGTGGAGGGGCCGAGGGGGACAGTACGCGCGGGGCAAGCGCTCGCATTCGAAACACGGGCGACGGGAGGGATGTGCTAGAATAAACGGGTTGAGACTTGTTCCGCTTTTGGAGTTTCGCATGAGAGTTCTGATGTCATTGTCCTGGGTGATCGTGGCGTTGCTGGCGGGGTGTTCGCCGGAGACGCCAGAGCGCCTTTCCGTCCGCGCCGAGGAGGCTTATGCCTCCGGGCAGTGGGCCAAAGCCATCGCGGCTTATGAACGGTTGTTGGAGGTTTCGGGCGAGGATCCCGTGACGTATCGCAATCTGGCGCAGGCGGCGTGCCGTGCGCAGGATTTCGAGTATGCGAAAACGATGCTTGCAAAGGCGTTGGCCTTGAATCCTTCCGAAGCGGAGGCGGAGCGTTGCCATGAGCTTCAAGGGATGGTTCAGGAGGAAGAAAAGGATCTTGCCGGGGCGGCGAAGACGTATCGGGCGTTGCTGAAGGCCAAGGATGTGACGTTGCGCGTACGTGTGCGGTCGCGGCTGGCACGCCTGTATGCCGATCAGGGGCGGTCCGATGGGGCCTTCGCGCTCCTGCTGGCCTCGGTCAATGAGCGCCCGACGGACGCCACGACACTGTACAATCTCGGCAAGCTCTGCCTCCGTGAGCCCATCAATCTGCGCCGGGCCGCGTTGGATTATCTGAGGCAGGCGGAGCGCCTTTTGCCGGAGGGGACGCGCCAGCTGAAGGATGCGCGCAACTACGCCTCGCGTTTGGAGGCGAATCTCACGCGGTTGCGGCAAGTGCCCCCGGCCACGGGGGATGCGGCGGCCTCCGCCGCGGCGTTGCGCCTGGCGCGGGAAGCGAAGGCGCGGCGTCGCTGGAAGAGTGCGGAGGAATTCGCCGAACGGGCCGCGAAAGCCGACCCGGCGAGTTTCGATGCGGCGTTGGAGTGGGGCCGCACCTGTGCGCAGAATGGGCATCGTGAATCCGCGCTGAGGGCGTATGACGCGGCGCTGGTGTTGCGTCAGGATTCCGTCCCCGCGCGTGCCGAGGCGGCGCAGTTGGCCTATGACGCGAAGGATTATGACGCGGCGGCGGGTTACCTCCGACCGGCGTTGGTGGTGGAGCCGAAGAATCCCTCGCTTGCGGACTTGATGGCCCGTATTCTCTATTCCCAGCGCCGCCATGCCGATGCGCGCGTTTGGGGCGGATATTACCTTGGGCTCGCGACGCTGGAGCCGAAGGCGGAAGCGGCTTACCGCAAGTGGGTGGAGAGTCTCCCGGAGGAGTGACATGATCGGGATTTCCAAATTGTACATGGGGCAGGCCGAGGCCTCCGATCCGCTTCGTTACGGGCGGATGAGCGCGAAGTTGCCCAGCCACCTGCTTCAGTTCTCGAAGGACAAGAAGCCCATCGTGGTGTGGAATGTGACCCAACGTTGCAATCTGCGCTGCAAGCATTGCTATGCCGCAGGGGAGCCTGATGTCTCCAAGGAGCTGACCACCGCGGAAGGCATGGCGGCGATCGATGGCTTTGCGGCGTTTGGTTGCCCGGTGGTGCTTTTCTCCGGCGGGGAGCCCTTTGTCCGGCCCGATGTGCTGGAATTGGCGGCCCATGCGCGGGCGCGGGGGCTTCGGGTGGTTTTCTCCACGAACGGCACGCTCATCACCCCCGAAATCGCCCAGCGGATCAAGGCGCTGGGGGTGAGCTATGTCGGCATCAGCATTGATGGCGTGGAGGCGACCCATGACGCCTTTCGCGGCGTGCCCGGTGCGTATGCGCGCTCGTTGGCGGCCATCCGGGCCTGCCGCGATGCGGGCGTGAAGGTCGGGCTGCGTGTGACGCTGACGCGCGCCAACGCGCAGGAAATTCCCGCAATCTTCCGCCTCATGCGCGAGGAGCGCATTCCCCGGATTTGCCTCTATCACCTTGTGTATACGGGGCGTGGGGCCAATTTGCGCGCGAATGACCTTTCGCATGCGGAGTCTCGCGCGACGGTGGATCGCATCATCGACGAGACCCGGGCGTCGTTCGAGGCCGGGTTCCCGCTGGAGGTGCTGACGGTGGACAATCACTGTGACGCGCCCTACCTGTGGATGCGGATGGTGCGTGAGGGCAATCCCCGGGCGGATGATGTGTTGAGCCTTTTGCGCATGAACGGCGGCAACTCTTCGGGCAATGGCCTTTCCTGCGTGTCGTGGGATGGCACGGTCTATCCCGATCAATTTTGGCGCGACAAGCCCCTCGGCAATCTTCGGGAGCGCCCCTTCGGGGAAATTTGGGGGAATCCGCCGGCGGGATCGCTGTTGGCGGCCTTGCGCGAAAAGCCGTTGCATGTGACGGGGCGTTGCCGCACGTGCCGTTTCTTGGGGCTTTGCGGCGGCAACTTCCGGGCCCGCGGCGAGGCCGCCACGGGCGAGGTGTGGGGTGAAGATCCCGCCTGCTACCTGACGGATGAGGAAATCGCCGGCCCGGCCATCTGAGTTCAAGACCGAAAGCCATCGCCATGGACACCGTGACCGCCACCATCGCCATTGTGCTGCTGCTCTTCGTGTTGCGCGGGGCGTGGCGTGGGTTTAGCGGCGAATTGGCGCCGTTGATCGGGCTGGTCGCCTGTGCGGGCACGCTTTGGTTCGCCTATCCTCCGCTCCACGCGGCCTTGGCTTCCGCGCTTCCGACGCTGGAGGCGAAGGCGTGCGTCTTTTACGCCGCGGTCGGGACGGCGCTTGCGGGGCTGACGGTTTTCTTCGTGGTGGCGTTTCTGATGCGGCGGTTTGTCGGGTTGATTTTCCCGCAACCCTTCGATGCCCTGCTGGGGGCCGCCGTCGGCGCCGCCAAAGCCGTCTTGCTCATCAGTGTGGCGGCAGGGTTGGTCACCGTGGCGCAAGACCGTTTCGCCGGGCTTCGCTCTCGGACGGAAAGCAATCCCGTTTCAGCGGCGGCGGCGCGGTTTTGGGCCGATCGCTTCACCGCGTTGACGGCGGAGGAAACGCCCCATGCCCGGGATTGATCAGGGGGTCTTGGCCGAAATCAAGGCCCGCATCGATCTGCCGGATCTGATCGCCGAATATGGCGTGGAGTTGCGCCGGCAGGGGGCCAACGCCAAGGCGTGCTGTCCTTTCCACAAAGAGAAGACCCCATCGTTCAGCGTAAATGGCGAAAAGGGGTTTTACAAGTGCTTTGGCTGCGGGGAGGGTGGGGACGCCATCACCTTCGTGCAGAAGATGGAGGGGATTTCTTTCCTTGAAGCCGCGCGGAAGTTGGCGGAGCGCGTGGGGGTGAAGGTGGAGGATCGTTACGATCCTCAAGCCAAGGTGCGTGGGCGCCTTTATCTGATCAACCAGGAGTTGGCGGCTTTCTATCGGCGTTGCCTTTTGCAGACGCGCGAGGCGCGGCGGGCGCGGGAATATCTCGAAAGCCGTGAGTTGATGGGTGAAATCGCCGAGCGGTTCGCCATCGGTTATGCGCCCGATTCGCAGGGGACCTTGACGGAGTGGGCCAAACGGCATGGGTTCACGCCCGATGAGTTGGTGGCCGCCGGTGTCTTGGCGCCGCCCCGGACGCCCGGGGATCGCTATTATGACCGCTTCCACGGGCGCATCGTCTTTCCGATTTGCGATGTCCAGGGACGGGTGGTGGCATTTTCCTGCCGACTCTTGGTCGAACGCAAGAACACCGGGAAATACGTCAACAGTCCCGAGACGGAGATTTTCAAGAAGGCGCACACGCTGTATGCCCTCCATTTGGCGCGGCCGAACATCACCCGTGCCGTGCCGCGCCGTGCCATTGTGTGCGAAGGGCAAGTGGACGTGATCCGCTGCCATGCGTGCGGTTTTTCCACCGCCGTGGCCTCGCAGGGGACGGCATTCACCGCCGAACACGTGGAATTGTTGCGCCGTTATGCGGACGCGGCGGATCTAGTGTTCGATGGGGACAAGGCCGGCATCAAGGCCGCCTTGCGGACGATGGGCCTTTTCCTTGCCCAAGGGATTCCCGTGCGTGTGGTCTCCCTCCCGCCGGGCGAGGACCCCGATTCGTTGTTGCGCTCGCAGGGAGCCGAGGCGTTTCGCGCTTGTCTCGATGCCGCCGAAGATCCCGCGCCTTATCTTGTGCGCCGTTTGAGGGAGCAAGAGGCGGCGCCGGATGCGATGGATGCCGTCATGCGCGTGGCTCGGGCGGCGGTCACGACGGTGCTGGATTGCCCCGAGCCGGTCCTCACGGCAAAGTTCCTTCAGGATGCCGCCGACGCGCTTAGGCTCCCCGTGTCCACGCTGCAAAGTGACTTGGAGACGCTTCGGGCCGATGCCGCGGAGGCGGATCGTCGCCGGGCGGAATGGCAGGCCCGCCATGTGTCCGAGGAAAGTGCGCGTCCATCCGCGCCCCTTTTGGACGAACGTCCCGCGCAGACCTCGTTCCCGGTGGAGGAGTGGGAGCCGGAAGAGCTTCCGGAATATCCAGAGGATGTCGTGGAGCCGCCGCCCGTCACGGCGGCCTTCGATCCGGAGGCGGCGCAGAATTTGGCGGGGGCGTTGTGCGAGCTGCTGGCGCACCATTTTCAGGAGCCGGAGGTGATGGGGTGCCTGTTGCGTCATCTCCCGCCGGCGTTCGTGCACAACCCTTACGCTGCGAAACTCTATGATCTCGCCGTCGCCGCGACGCTTGCCAAACGATCGGTTCTGGAGCCGCCGAAGGATGATCCGGCCTTTACGGACTATTTGGCGCGGGTGTTCGCATCGCCGGATCGATTGCTTTCGGCCGGGGATGAGGTGACGCCGCAGATGTATGCCCGCGATCTCGTGCGGGCGTACTGGTTGCGCGAGTATGCCAGGCGCGCGGCTCAGCTCGATCCGGATTCCATGGAGGCCTTTTTGCTCACGCAGTCGCGAAAACGGTTGCAGTCGTTGTCTTGGGAGGCGGCGGAGCCCTTTATGGATGCGTCGCGGCCCTTCGGCGCGTCTCCGGTCGCGGTTGAGGCCGCTTCGCCGAAACAGGCCGTTGCCCCTGCTCCGGAGGAGACCTCGGAGCAGGAAGGGCCGTTGCCGGAGCCGGAGATTTGGTTGCCATCCGACGATGATGCGGGAGATGTCTATGACACGTTGTGAACCTTCATCCGCCACCACGCGCCCCAAAGGTTTCGCCGCATTGGAGGCTTGGGGGCGCAAGCAATGCCCGGAGTCGGCGTTGGGACGATTGGAACCGGTCGTGGAGCGTCTTTCCAAGGGCTTCACCGATGCCCGGCCGGAAGCCTTCTCGGCTTATCTCGAAGATCCGGATGCGCTCTTGGCCTACGCGCTCTTTTTTGCGCCGCAGACGTATGTGCGTGTGGCGGAGGCGCTTCGTGGGATTCTCTCTCGGTTGAAGGGGGGCCAGCCGTCTCGTCCGTTGCGGGTGCTGGATCTCGGATGTGGGGTTGGCTCTGCCGCACTCGCGGCGGTGGATGTGCTGGAAGAGGTCTCGGGGCTGCCGCCCGAAGTGACGTTGGTGGATTGGTCGGAGGCCGCGTTGCGTGTCGCGCGGACGTTGCTTCCCGGAGCGCGTACGGTTCGGGCCAATTTGCGGGAGTTTGTGCCGGAGGAGGGCCGATACGATGTGATTGTTTCCTCCTTCGCCTTCAATGAGGCCTTCCCCAAGCTTTCGGAAGCGGTCGCGGTATTGCGGCGATGGATTGGGGGATTGTCGGAAGGGGCGGATTCTGCACCCTTTGTGCTTCTCTTGGAGCCTGTCTCGCACGAAACGACGCCGCGCTTTCTTTCTTTGCGCGAACGGTTGCGGGAGCTTCCGCTCTATGCGCCTTGCCCGCACGGGGCGCCGTGCCCGATGGCCGCCACGCTCGAGGGCGTTTGCCACGATGTCCGGCGGTTCCGTCCAACCCGTGCCATGACCTTGCTGAACCGGCGCCTCTTCCGAACGATCAGCGATGTGAAGTATGCCTTGTTGGCGTTCGGACGAGCAGGGGGGCCTCAGGCAGAAGGCTTTGGGGAGGTGGAGTTCCTGCGCCTCGTCGGGCCCATGGAAAAGTCGAAGGGGGTGCTGACGTGTCGGGCGTGTATGGGCGATGGGGGGCTTCGGCGGTTGGAATTGCCGGCCGCGGCCCTTGGCGCCGAGCGGCGCCATGCCCTCTTGGAACGGCAACGTGGGGATTGCGCTTGGCTGGATGGGCCGTTGGAGGTTCGCCGGCAATTGGAAGGAGGGCGCGTCCAACGCGCGGCGGATCTTCGCTTCGTCGATGAGTCGCCGCCGGAGTTGGATGCCGCGCTTGACGGATTCTCCTTTTCTGTATGACGCAAAACAAAAGGCCCCGCGCTTCAGACGTGGGGCCTTTCGTTTCTCGCACCGGATTTACTTCTTGAAGGAATCCTTGAGCGTGACGGTGCGGTTGAAGACGGGTGCGCCGGGCTTGGAGGCGTGTTCGTCGGGCGTGAAGTAGCCCACGCGCTCAAACTGGTAATGCTCGCCCGGAACCGCTTCCAGCAAGGCGGGCTCAACGTAGGCGGTGACCACCTTCATGCTTTCAGGATTGAGCGCGTCGAGGAAGTTTCCGCTGGGGCAGGCCATCGGATCTTCCATGGCAAACAGGCGGTCATAGAGGCGCACTTCGACGGGCTTGCCGTGGCGGGCGCTGACCCAGTGGATCGTTCCTTTGACCTTTCGGCCGTCGGACGGGTTCCCGCCCTTGCTGTTCGGGTCGTAGGTGCCGTGGATTTCGGTGACTTCTCCGGAGGCGTCCTTCACGATGTGGGTGCAGGTGAAGAGGCAGGCTCCGCGCAGGCGCACCTCGTTGCCCACCGTCACGCGGAAGAACTTCTTGGCGGGCACTTCCATGAAGTCGTCCCGGTCAATCCACAGTTCGCGCGTGCAGAACAGCGTGCGCGTCCCGGCGGTTTCGCTTTCGGGATTGTTGGGCACTTCGGCCGGCAACTCGGCGTCTTCCGGAAGGTTGTCGATGATGAGCTTCACGGGATTGAGCACGGCCATCCGCCGCGTGGCCGTACGGTTGAGGTCGTCGCGGACGCACCATTCCAGCAATGCAAGATCGGTCAGCGATTTGTACTTGGAGACGCCGGTGCGTTCGCAAAGGTCCCGGATGGCGGCGGCGGTGTAGCCGCGGCGGCGCATGCCGGCCACCGTGGGCATGCGTGGGTCGTCCCAGCCGTCCACGCGGCCTTCCTCCACCAGTTGCCGGAGCAAACGTTTGCTCATGACGGTGTACGAAAGGTTGAGGCGTGCGAACTCGCGCTGTTGCGGCCGGATGGTTTTGCCGCCGCGCACCACAAGGCGTCCTTGCTCGGCCAAACGGTCGATCACCCAATCATAGAGGGGGCGGTGCACCTCGAATTCGAGCGTGCACATGGAGTGCGTGACACCCTCCAGCGCGTCTTCGATGGGATGCGCGAAGTCGTACATCGGGTAGCAATGCCACGCGGTGCCCGTGCGGTAGTGCGGCTGATTGACGATGCGATAAATCACCGGGTCGCGGAAATGGATGTTGGGCGAAGCCATGTCGATTTTCGCGCGCAGGCAGTGGGAGCCTTCGGCGAATTCGCCGGCACGCATCCTGCGGAAGAGTGCGAGGTTCTCTTCGGGCGAGCGGTCACGATAGGGGGAAGGCCGCCCAGGTTCGGTGGGCACGCCGCGGTAGGCCTTCCACTCCTCTTGGGAGAGTTCGCAGACGTAGGCTTGACCCCGGCGGATCAATTCTTCCGCAATCGCCCACATGGTCTCGAACATCTCGCACGCATAGAAGAAGGCATCCCACGAATAGCCGAGCCACGTGATGTCTTTCTTCAGTTGCTCCACGAACGCCTCAGACTCCTTTGAGGGGTTGGTGTCGTCCATCCGAAGATGGCACTTGCCCCCAAAGAGCTTGGCCATGCCAAAATCCACCCACACGGCCTTGGCGTGGCCGATATGAATCCATCCGTTGGGTTCCGGCGGGAACCGCGTGACCACCGTTCCATCGTTCTTTCCTGCGGCGAGGTCCTCTTCGATCCATTGGCGCAGAAAATGACGTGCGGTGTCCAATTCGGCGGGGGCGGTAGGCGTTGCTTCCTTCATGTGTATTTCCTTGGTCAAACCACGTGATTATAGCATAGATGACGTTCGACAGGCCTTGTGTTGGTGACCTGCGGGCGCGTGTGAATCGTCCACAATGGTGTTGCGCACTTGTAGGACCGAAACGAAGGAAGAGGAAAGATGGACGGGCTTTGGGCAAAGCGAAACAGGAGGAGGGGCGCA
>CASDPK010000023.1 GCA_949282555.1 uncultured Lentisphaeraceae bacterium
CCATCTCATTGAAAGGAAGCACCGCAAATGAAGCTTTTCAACGCTTTTCCACATGCCCAACAGCTTAAGGCACCGTTGCAATTGAGTTGCAAACGGCAAATGCACAATTAAATGACACACCCTTGAAGAGGAGAGGATGTTCCCCTCCCTCGCCCCCGGGAGGCGACGCGCCGACTAGAATCAGGGCATGAAAAAAATCAGCCCAATGTGCGACAGTATGCGTGAATCAGAACCAAGCGCACAAAGAGGCTGACGAGATAAAATGATGTAATTCCGGATCTCACTTTACAGAGAAAGACCGTTTCATGATTCCGTCACTCGCCATCCGAGGAAAGCCTACGGCCTAAGCGCGTAGGCGCACTTAAACCTTCCGAATGAGGGGATGTATTTAGTCTTGCAAGAGTGGGAGCGCATTTTCTTTTGCGAGGCGAGCTCGATCTACCTACGTTTCGACGGGAGTAAATACACTTTACGCTCACTTATTCTTAAAACGGCTCATCTCGGATGGCGAACACCCCCACCTCATGGCTGTGACGGCGAGAACGCCGATACTCCTTCTCTCGCGTCCTGACCTGGCATACGCTTATAGAGGTAGTAAGGTCCAAGCGGGCGCAGGCGCCCCGCCTTATTGAGAATTTGCTCAATGCATGTCATCGATCGATTGGGACGACAGTCGATGGTCTCAATAGGTCGAAAGCCTTGATCCTCGAGAACACACTGTTCCTGGTCCGAGAGCTCCTCTCTCTCCGTAATAAAGTAATCTGTCTGCGCAAGGACATCCCGGTGAATGGCGCCAAACGCTGTCCGTATCTGGTGCCATCCCAACGCGCGACCTACATAGTAGAGCTGGAAGGTGTCCGAGTAGATTCTTACATCCCGACCAATGACCTCCTCGCAGACGACTTCAACCCTTGAGTAGTCTCTATAGGGTCGGGCAAAGAAATCCACTCCGTTTCGCAACACGACAGCGTAGCCATAAGAGTACAATCCAACCATCCCCAAAACGGCGAATGCACAAAGCTTCAGGCCTCTTGAACGAACGTTGGCCACCACCAGCGCCAAGGCAACAAACGCATAAGGCGTGAGATAGAGCGTCCTGAAAACATAAATGCGGTATGTGCAAAGCGAGAGGAAAAGGACTATGGCGAGAATCAGGGGCCAAAACCGTTTGGGACAACAAAGGACCGCCAATATTCCGAGAAGATACACTCCCGGCGCATCCAGAAGGGCGCTTACTACGGCAGAAATGTTCATCGACCCCTGCCCCATCTGCGTATTCGACTTCAAGATCAGCTCAAGCGTGCTCACCGTCTCACTGAAATTCGCAAGAAACGGGAGCAACAGGACGACAGTAGCAGCTACGGCACCAGCGGCCATCAGTAATCCTCCACGAATCCCGGCACGCCATTCCCGTTTATACCACGTCTGATCGTAGAGTTCCCAAGCAATCAACGGTAACACCAATATCGCGGTAACCCAACAGAAACAGGCCATCGCGGCAAAGGCACCCGCGAGAAATGTCCGGCATCTATAAAGCCAAGAATCCGGCTTTAGGACGAGGATGGACAGCGACGCGAAGACACAGACAAAGGCCAAGACATCTGCCCGTCCACCCCGGACACTTTGAATAAGCGGTGGAAAGCAAGCAAAAAGAAAGGCTATCACCGCAGCCAATCTCACGCTCCCGGTCTTGCGATTCAGGTAAAAGAAGAAAAGGCCGGAAGCAAGCATCACACCAACAAGCATAACCACTCTCGGTCCGACCGCGCCAAAGAGCCTGTAACCTAATTCAGAGCACGCGCCTCCGAGGTAGTAGACCGCCCACGTCTGCGCATCAAGGGCTCCATCGGTTTTGAGCAGACACATGGACCACGAGCTTTGCTTCTTTCCGATGCCACCCTGAGCAATTTCATTGATTTGGACTTCATCAATCCAATGCAGAGGAGAGTAAGACAACGTCACACCATGGGACACAATCCCGAGAAGAAAAAGCGTGACCAGCAAAGCGATAGAGTGCGACCTGATAAACCCTAACAGTCCCTTAATCATGGTTCTCCTTAAATGAATAGATTTTGTGTCCCCAGTAAGACGCGAATGTCAGAAAAAGGGTAATTCCCAACTGTGTGAGATAGGCATTCCAAGACAGCCACGTGACAAAGACAGCAATCAACACAACGTTAAGCACAAGTTGGCCGCCATAGACAACATAAAACCTAATGTACTCCCACCACCAGCACCCATGCGACCTGTAAGTCAACCGTCGATGGGTGATAAAAGAATTGGTGATGCCAAGCACATAAGAAATCAGGACAATCAGCCAATCTGATAGGACAGACTTCAAAAGCCAGTAGGACCCAACGAAGGCCAAATAGCCGAAGACAAAATTCCATCCGCCGACAAAGAGAAAGCGGAGGGGCATTGAGCTATTCCACAGGGCAAGAAGCCTGACAATCACGATTCAGAGTCTCCGTTAATCTGCTCAATGATATAGGGCGGATCCGCACGGACCTGAACAAGAACACGCCACAGGTATTCACCGATGACACCAATCATGAACATCTGAACGCCGCCGATGAAGAGAACCATCAAGACAATCGGAGTCCAACCACGGACGACCGCGGGATTGAAGAAGTACGCGATAAAGAAAAAAAGCGCCAGAAGAAAGCTGAAAACCGCAAAGAGCATACCGCAGACCGAAATCGCCCGGATGGGAAAATAGGAATGTCCCAAGACACCGTCAATCATGTAGGTCATCTTCTTGGAAAAGGTCCAGCGCGAAACCCCGGTTTCACGGGCCTTCCGACGATAGTGTATGAAAGCACGTGGGAAGCCCAAATTCAACACGCGGACTTGGAAGAAAGTATTTGGTTGCCAGCGCCGCAGAAGAGCATGTTTGGCACGAGGTCCAAGAAGCATGTAATCAAAGCCGCCGACAGGCATATCCCAGTTGCCAAGGCGCTTAATGGCACCATAAACCATCGCGGAG
Source organism: uncultured Lentisphaeraceae bacterium (assembly GCA_949282555.1). Lineage (GTDB taxonomy): Bacteria > Verrucomicrobiota > Kiritimatiellia > RFP12 > DVOR01 > Spyradenecus. The sequence continues at coordinate 2,987 of CASDPK010000023.1, forward strand.
GTCTTTTTACGCCATGCGGATTCCTCGCGGGCCTCACGCGTGCCGATGACAATCTCTGTCCCGTCATGGAAATAGCGATCAAGCATCTCCGTCATGAGCTCCACCGGATCCTGACCATCGGCAGAAATGATGATGGTTGGCCCGGAGGTATGCTGTAGACCACACCAGATAGCATTGACTTGCCCAAAGTTACGAGCCAGCTTAATGATTCGAATATCTTCAGGATGCTTTGTCCGAAGGTCACAGAGTTCCTCATAAGAGCTGTCCTGCGACCCGTCATCGACAAAGACAATCTCGCCGTTCTTATTAGGGTAGGCATCCAAGACCTGAGCGCGGATACGCGCCTCCGTACTAGCAAGGGAGCCGGCATTAAAGTAAACGGGAATAACGATTGAGTAATCTGGGTTACGCATGGGAAGTCCGTTTTCTATATTCTTTGCCGGGCGTACCAACCAGCGTCACGGACGGTGTCAGTACATCCTTGGTTATAGTCGCACAGGCACCAACGATGCAACCCTTAGCAACGGAAACATGAGGCAACACGACAGCATTGGTACCTAGAAAGGCACCGTCCCCCACGTGACACCATCCGGTTGTCCGTGCACCTGGGCTGAACGTGACAAAGTCTCCGATCAGACCATCATGGCTGACACTGGCGCTGATATTCAAAATAGTGTGCCGACCAAGCCGAACCGCGCTTGAGACAGTGACCAGAGGACAGATAATAGAACCCTCTCCAATGGTCGCCGACGGCAAGACAACTGCCGACGGATGAATCAACGTGGCGAATTTACCACCACGCGAGACAAGCAGCTCGGCATACTGTCGCCTAGCCACAGGTTCACCGAGAGCAATCAGGAAGTAATCCTCCGGAGCCGGGACAAAGTCTTCAGCGGTACCGACAATCGGCGGCATCACATCCGTCAATCCGTCCAGAAGCTCCGGTCTATTATCCAAGAAACCATGCTCCCACGAAGTGCAGGGGAAGCACTCTTTGGCATATTCGGCAGTCTCCCGCCCCATGCCACTGGCACCGACAATCAGCAGGCGCTTCATCTCTGGGGCTCCATAATATGCCGCACCAAATCATGGGTTATGCCAAAGACAAACCACCCGTTCTGCTTCAGGCGAGCGAATGCACATACTACCTCTTCTCTGGAAAACATACGGGCCTTACGTAATGACCATTGACGAATCTTTTCAATCGCTTATCCCAAAATCTCAAGTGCATTCAGTGCCACGGCGCGAGCCTCGGCGGGATCGAGTCCGTGGTAAGTCGGGAGGGTCAACACACAGTCGGAGGCCCGGCGGGCTCGGGGGGGGGTACGGCCATGGGTATTGCGATAGGGCTCAAAATCTGACAGCAGGGGATAAAAGTAACGGCGCGTGAAAACGTTGGCTCTCTTCAGCTCGGCATAAACGCGCTCGCGAACCTCGAAGGAGTCGAAAAGCACGGGGCAGTAAGCATAGTTGTGGCCGATTACATGTCCAAACATCGTCGATGACTTTGGTAACAGGCGTACCTTTGGATTGCCCTCCAAAACCTCGGCATAGGCTTCGTAGACAATTTTACGGTGGGCAATGAGTTCCGGTAGGACGTCGAGGCAACACTCGCCCATCAGCGCCGCCAGTTCATTCATCTTGGCATTCGTACCGATAGCCTCACAGGTCGTCTCGGAAGAGATTGCGAAATTTTTGAGTTGCTCCAACCGCGTCCGCAATTCAGGTTTTCGGAAGGTCAGCAGGCCACCCTCAATACTATGAAAAAGTTTGGTCGAGTGGAAACTGAACATTGAGGCATCACCATATTCGGCAATGGAACGCCCGTCAACTGTCACGCCGAAGGCATGGGCCGCATCATAGATGAGTCGTAGGTCATACTTCCGAGCGAGGCGCCCGAATCCGTCCAAATCGCAAGGATGGCCGTAGACATGAACGGGGACAATCGCCTTGGTGCGTTCCGTAATCAGCCGTTCGGCCGACTCGGGCGTCATGCAGAGCGTCTCGGGATCGACATCGGCAAAAACCGGCGTTGCCCCCACCCGCCGCAGGGCGTGAGAGGTTGCGACAAAGGTAAAGGGCGTCGTGATGACCTCGGCCCCGGGCGTATCCAAGCCAAACGCCTGAAAGACAATCTCCAACGCAAGGGTTCCGTTGACAAAGAGAGAGAGACGTTCATCGGGAAGCCCCAACGTCTCCGCCAGACGTTTCTGGAAGCGTTGCAGAACGGGTCCATTGTTGGTCAACCACTGATTCTGCCAAATCTCTGCAAGCCCCTCTTTGTATCGCTCCAACGACGGGAGATAAGGACGGGTCACAAGAATCGGCGTATCAAAAATTTTCATTGTTCAAGCACACCCTACACTCAAATCCGCTCCTCAAACCCGCGGAACCCAACATTGAGTTCGTGAAGCGGGGCGATGAGTTTGCCAAGGGGGAGGTCTTTGGTGAGGGCGGCGAGCGCATTGACGTCCTTGGGGAAGCATTTGCCACCGTAGCCATATTTACCATCAGGACCGGGCACCTGGGTGTGCATCTCGTTGATGTACCCTGAGAGGAGGATGCCGGTGTGGACAGCCTTATAATCGCAACCGTTGCGGCGGCAGTAATCGGCGACGGCATTGAAATAGGTCACCTTGAGCGCGCCGAAGACATTGTGGGCGTACTTCGTAATCTCGGCCTCGAGAGAGGTCATGCGGCAGAATTTCTTGCCGACAAAAATCTTGCTGAGGAGATCCACCTCGCCGGTAAAAACCATTGGCTGCGTCTTGAAGTCCTCGATATAGGTGCGCTCGGTGAGGAATTCCGGCATGAAGTAAACTTTGTGGCCCGTCTCCTTGGAGAGCTTCTCGGAGGTGCCGGGCAGGATGGTCGTGCGAACGAAGACCGGCACGTCGGGCAACTTCTTGATGAGTTCGGTCATCAGGGTCAAGTCTTGCGAGCCGTTGTCCTCCGTCGGAACATGAAGGGAGACAAAGACGATATCAGACGTGGACAAGTCGTCATTCATCCCCTTGGGCGGATCGCTGACCAACACCTTCACGTTAGGATTGTTTTCCTCCAGCCACACCTTTAAGGCGCCACCGACGTATCCGCATCCGACAATACCGACATTGATCATCTCCGAACCTCTTTTCGTAAAACTGACGTGTAGTTTACCACGTTTTGCCGAAATGTACTGCGTAAATCTATTGACATTCTACAGGATGGACTAAGCCGGCTGTTTTTACGCAAGGGACGTAAGGGAGCCACCGATGCTTCTGTCGCATGCGCTACCGAATCACGGTGGTGTCTGCACTGCCAGCGAGAGTGAACGGAGGACGAGCCGTTTTACGCGAGGGACACCAGGGAGCCACCGATGCTTCTGTCACATGCGTTACCGAATCACGGCGGCTCCTATCCTGTTCCGTCATGCATATACCGGCGTAACCTGATGAACGGGGGGCGTACCCCGAAAACCAAGGCGCACTCAGCGCGTAAAGGAGAAGAGGCGTACGGCTCCCAGTCGTCGGCCCACCGCATACGTCAAAAGCGTAGGCGTGATTCGGAGACGACTGTCGCAGAAGCAGCGCCGGAGCCTCGCGTCGCTCGCGTGAAATTTACAGTTCTTTACGTTGTTCATTCCGCCTGTTTTGGGAAATCATGACGACGCTTGGGCGGACGCCATGTGTGTCAGGCGGACCATGGGTTTTACGCAAGGGGGACGTTAGGGAGCCACCGATACTTCTGTCGCATACGTTACCGAAGCGCGGCGGTGCTTGAACGGGCGAAGGGCGAACTGTTTTACGCGAGGGACGCCAGAGAGCCGCCGACGTTTCTGTCACATGTGTTACCGAAGCACGGCGGCTCCAGAAGGTGAGGCTTGATAAAGGCCGACCGAAGGCTTAAAAAATCTCAGAAATCAACCTCATCAGGGATATCTGCCCCGGCAAGAATCAGACGCTTGGCTCGCTTCGCATTGGTGGCCCCGAAGTTGAAAATCATCCCTATGGGACAGTCCAATTGCTTCATGTAGGTCAGGGTCTGCCGGACAAATACATCTTTAATCGCCCCTTCTATGGACTTGAGTTCAATGACGAAGCAGTCATTGACTAAGATGTCGACATAGAGCGTTATTGTCTTGGTTGCCTGCTTATGCCTCAGAAGAATCTGAGCCTCGGATGCCACCTTAAATCCTCGGAGCTTGAGCTCTTCGAAAACATGGAAGTGGTACAGGCTCTCCAACATGCCCTCGCCCTGCTCATCCAGCGTCTCTCTGAGCACCTTGAGGATTTCCCCGGAAATAGCATCTGCTTCTTTGTACTTGGGATGCAACTTTGACCTCCTTGCCGTTGTCCGAAGTTTATCAAAGCTCATTCTGTTATGTAGAACGTTCCCATGTATTCCCATCCTCTTTTCTATTCCGGCCACTAACGCACCCAAACGTTGCCGCCGTTGGTCCTGTCACATGCGTTACCGAATCACGGCGGTGCGGTCTGCACTGCCTGCGAGGATGGACTAGGCCGGCTGTTTTTACGCAAGGGACGCTAGGGAGCCACCGACGTTTCTGTCACATGCGTTACCGAATCACGGTGGTTCCGATGGGTGAGGCTCGATGAAGGCCCATTGAGGGCCGAACTGGGTCAGCGAGAGTGGACGGAGGACGAGCCGTTTTACGCGAGGGACGCTAGGGAGCCACCGATGCTTCTGTCGCATGCGCTACCGAATCACGGTGGTTCCGATGGGTGAGGCTCGATGAAGGCCCATTGAGGGCCGAACTGGGTCAGCGAGAGTGAACGGAGGACGAGCCGTTTTACGCGAGGGACGCTAGGGATCCACCGACGTTTCTGCCGCATTCGCTACCGAAGCGCGGCGGCTCCTATCCTGTTCCGTCATGCATATACCGGCGTAACCTGATGAACGGGGGGCGTACCCCCGAGAACCAGGGAGCACTCAGCGCATAAAGGAGAAGAGGCGTACGGCTCCCTGTCGTCGACCCACCGCATATGTCAAAAGCGTAGGCGTGATTCGGAGACGACTGTCGCAGAAGCAGCGCCGGAGCCTCGCGTCGCTCGCGTGAAATCTACCGTTCATCACGTTGTTCATTCCGCCTGTTTTGGGAAATCATGACGACGCTTGGGCGGATGCCATGTGGTGTCAGTCGGACAATGGGTTTTACGCAAGGGACGCTAAGAACACGCCGACGCTTTTGTCACATACGTTACCGAAGCGCGGCGGTTCAGAGACCCCCTTCGCCCGCCACGAGGGCGGGCGAAGGGTAGGTATTAAGGCTCCTCAGGCGGTACCACACACGTAAGCTGTGCCTCATAGCGAACTTGGAAGAGGCCACCATTGATGCGCGTGTAGAACCACACCTCGGGTTCGTCCCCGGGGGTCATCGCCTGCGACGTCCTCAACACCGGCCGCTTGCCCTTTGCGTCAGGAACAATCACGGTACATTTGGTCTTCACCCCCTGAAGGACGAGGAAGAAGCCTTCGTCCGGCTGCTCATCGTCCCACGTCAGACGGTTTCCGACCACGATGAACTGTCCCTCGGAGCAGAGCGTGTTCTCGCTTCCGTCAACCACATTGACGATCCGCTCAAGCGCCGGCAACGTCACGCCACCCTGCTTGATGGTTGCCACCCCGGAAGTGACGCCACGCAACTTCACCCCCACGCTGGCCGACACCGTCAGACGGTTCGTCCCGGAGGAGAAGCACCCGTCCTCCCCCTCGAAGGTGCCCTTGATGGACGGGCGCAAGGTCACCAGTCCACCCAGGTTCACGGCACGCCCCTGCCGAAGCAAATCGCCCATCACGTTCGCCATATCCGTCAGCACCGCGACGATGTAACTCTTGGCGTAAGGGCAACCGTGGGCCACCATCGCGTCCGCCACCTCGCCCAACGCCGCCGTGTCGGCCACGACACGCGCCGTGTACACCTCCTTTCCGGCGAATTTGGACGCGCCCGCATTCCTCGAGACGGTGTATCGAACACCTTGGTTCGCAGATCCCGTGCTCAATTCGATTTCCTCTGTAGCCATCATGTTCCTCCATTTCTGTTTTTGGATTTGTCGTCCTCTGCGCCATCCACCCGGACAGCCCCAAAGGGCACTCTTGCGCACCACACGACACTCCCGCGACACATCTGGCCAATCCCATTGGAACTCAGAATGATATTCACACGACACGCGACACGTCCCACACGACACCCACGCCCTTGTCCCACCTGCCCAAGGCTGTCTCCAAACTCGGCCGAGAAAGGAAGCTAAGTCGGCCGAGTTTGTCCCAAACGTCAAACGACTTTTCGCCCAACGTCAAGCGAGGGTTCCCCGACCCATGGAAGGGTTCCACTCTTGCACTCCATTTCAGTTCGTACGGATAGCTACCTGTACCACGATACGAATAGCCTCTTTTCTTTCCCTCAAGGAATAGATGCGAAGTCTCCCAAGCACCCTCATCTACAAAATCCGCTTCCTCATCTGAAATTTACTCACACAAACGGAGGATTCGCCCTCTGAATCCTTAAGGCTTCGGGCCTATGACGTAGTGTGATATAGTATGGACGTATTTGGGTAACAGACCACAGAGCGTACGAGGCATCACGGATGGCGAAGGTTTTAATCACAGGAGGCGCAGGATTTATCGGAGCCAATTTGGCTCGACGACTCGTTGCCGCCAAGCATGAAGTCTCGGTGCTGGACAATCTCTATACGGGACGCAAGAGCGAACTGGAGGGATTGCCGATAACCTTCCTCGGACAAGACGTACGTGAACCCATTTCGGGAGACTACGACTGGATTTTCAATCTCGCCTGTCCGGCCTCACCGCCGCATTACCAACGCGATCCGCTCTTTACGCTGACGACGTCAATCGACGGGATGCGAAATGTCTTGGAAGCGGCCAAACGAACAGGCGCACGTGTCCTTCATGCCTCGACCAGTGAAATCTACGGCGATCCCTTGGTACACCCACAGCCGGAGTCTTATTGGGGTCACGTGAACACGCTCGGTATCCGGAGTTGCTACGATGAGGGCAAACGCGTTGCGGAAACGATGGCCCTCGAATATCGTCGCGCCTTTGGCGTCGATGTGCGGTTGGTGCGCATTTTCAACACGTATGGCCCCCATATGGACCCGAAGGACGGTCGCGTGGTGTCCAATTTCATTCTGCAAGCACTGCGCAATGAACCCATCACGTTGTACGGGGAGGGCCAGCAGACGCGCTCCTTCCAATTTGTCGACGACCTCCTCCACGGCTTCATGGCCTACATGGAGGCCCCGAAGGACAAACTCAAATCGTTCTTTAAGGAAAAGGGATTGAACATCCCGGTACTCAACATGGGGAACCCGGGAGAATTCACCGTCCGTGAATTGGCCGAGGAGGTCTTAAGCCTTCTCCCCGAAAGCACCAGTTCACTGACCTTTTGCTCGCTTCCCGGAGACGACCCTAAGCGGCGCAAACCCAACATTGACTGGGCGAAGGAATGTTTGGGTTGGGAACCCACGATTCCGTTGCGCGAGGGACTATCCAAGACCATCCCCTATTTCCGTGCTTTTGCCTAATACTGTCTCATGCACCCAGAGGATCAACCATGAATCGCAATATCGCCTGTATCGGAGCCGGTTATATCGGTGGCCCCACGATGGCCGTCATCGCCCAAAAGAATCCCGACCGTAAGGTTATGGTCGTTGACCTTTCCCAAGAGCGCATCGACGCATGGAACTCCGACGATTTGCCCATTTACGAACCCGGACTGGACGAGGTCGTACGCTCTTGCCGCGGCAAAAACCTCTTCTTCTCCACCGACGTCGCCGCGGCCATCCGTGCGTGTGACATCATCTTTGTGGGCGTCAACACGCCCACAAAGACCTTCGGAAAAGGCGCAGGATACGCCTCGGATCTGCAATTCTGGGAGGCGGCCGCCCGCACCATCTCCCAAGAGGCCAATGGGGACAAAATCATCGTCGAAAAATCGACGCTCCCCATCCGTACCGCCGACGCCATGGCCACCGTGTTGCACACCCATCCCGAGCACACCTTCACCGTCCTCTCCAATCCCGAATTCCTCGCCGAAGGTTCGGCCATCAACGATCTGCTGAATCCGGACCGCGTCCTCATCGGCGGCCCAACGGATGCCCGAGGCCAAGAAGCGGTTCAGGCATTGGTCGATCTTTATGCCGCATGGGTGCCACGTGAACGGATCATCACCACCAATGTTTGGTCCAGCGAGATGTCCAAACTCGCCGCCAACGCCATGCTGGCCCAGCGCATCTCATCCGTCAACGCCTTTTCCGCCCTTTGCGAAGCCACCGGGGCCGATATCGACGAAGTCACCGCCGTGCTCGGCATGGATCACCGCATCGGCCGATACTTCCTCAAGGCCGGGCCGGGTTTTGGCGGATCATGTTTCAAAAAGGATGTTCTGAACCTCGTCTACCTCTGCCGGAGCTATGGTCTCGACGAGGCCGCCGATTACTGGGAAAGTGTTGTCACGATGAACGACGTCCAGCAACGTCGCATTGTGGAACGCATGGTCAAAGCCCTCTTCAACACCCTCGCCGGCAAACGCATTGCGCTCTTCGGTTTTGCCTTCAAGGCCAACACCGGCGACACGCGTGAAACCCCGGCTCTGACGGTGGCCCATCTGCTCAATGAAGAACACGCTGAAATCGTCGTCACCGATCCCAAAGCCCTCCGCAATGCCGCCAAAGACCTCGCGGGCCTTGATCGCATCACCCTTGAACCCGACCCCTACAAGGCCGCCGAAGGGTGCGACGCCATCGTCATTATGACCGAATGGGCCTGCTACAAAGACCTCGATTGGAAGCGCCTCTATGCCTCCATGCGCAAACCCGCCCTCCTTTTCGACACCCGGAATCTCCTTGATGGAAGGGCCTTAAAACAACTCGGCTTCAATGTGTTAGCCGTCGGTAAGTCGCTGTAAGATTATGAGACTCGACTTACAACACTATCGGAACCGTCACTCACTAAAAAGCAAAATCCTTCGCGTGCTATGGAATATCACGTGGCTTTTGCTCTTCCGTCCCACACCACGCGGCAATCTGTTTCGGCCTTGGCGGGCGTTTTTACTACGTTGCTTCGGAGCCAAACTGGGCAAAGGCGCCAACGTTTTACCCTCCTGTCGTATTTGGCAACCTTGGAAACTGGAGGTGGGAGCCTACAGTTGCCTCTCCGAGCGGGTGGATTGTTACAATGCCGACTGGATCCGGCTTGGCGACCAAGTCACCGTGTCGCAGGATGCCTTTCTCTGCACGGCCTCACATGACATCACCAGCCCCATCATGGAATTGACCACGGCCCCGCTTATCTTGAAAGACCAATGTTGGGTCTGCGCACGGGCCATCATCTTGCCCGGTGTCACCCTTGGTGAAGGATGTGTCGTGGCAGCGGGGGCCGTCGTCACAAAAAATGTCGCCCCATGGACCATTGTAGGGGGCAATCCCGCAACCACGCTTGGAAGGCGAGAACTTCAAAGAACATGACTCCAAATGACCTCTGGTGGAGACGGACACGATAAGAAAACATTCAAGGTTCCGTCTCTCTCCCCTTTTGCCGTAGTTCGTTCTCGTAGAGAAGGGCATCAACAAAGGTTCGATACCAAAATCCTTGCAAGACGGCCCAGAGGAAGCCGGCTTTACCGTCGAGAAAACCAAGGCGGAAGAAATAGCGATAGAGGAAGTAGGCGAAGGCACGCCAAAAAAGCGGAAGCTTCGCATAGCGGCTCTTCATGCGACGCTTGACGGAGGCATTGATCGAAAGTCCCACCTCCGCGTCGTGTGTTGCTGTGTCGGTTAGGATCGCGACCTCGCGCTGTGCGTAATTGAGGTGCTTCTGCGTCCACCAAACCAAATCGTTCAAATTATGATCACAAAAGTCCCCACGGAAATCGACAATCCGGCCCTCCGTCACCTGCATGTGTTCATCCATTACCCGTGTTTCACATGACGCTTTCCCTTTGCGCCAAAGGCGCAACAAACGAATCGTCGGATTCCCGAAGCGGAGACGCTTACCCATAAAAACGCGGGTTAGTCGGAAAGTGACGCCTGAAACCTCCGCCAGGAGCATATCCAGCCGAGAGGCTAACTCATTCTTAAGCACATCCGTCAGATATTCATCGGCGTCCAGACGTAATATCCAATCGCCCGAAAGAGGGAGATGAACCAAAGCCCAATTCAATTGTTCCGCCTGATTGCCAGGCCAGTCGTGCTCGACCACGGTGGCACCGAGGGAGCGGGCAATCGCTTGGGTGCCGTCCGTGGAGTGGCAGTCGACAACGAAAATTTCCGTGGCGAGGGGGCGGATGTTCTCAATGCAACGGCGGAGATGAAGACGCTCGTTGTAGGTGAGGATAATGACGGAGAGCGTGGAGGTCATCGGTCACCCCTCCACTGAGACGGGCGACGAAGCACCAATAATACACCCCCCCCCAGGAGAATGAACGAAACGATCCCCGGTTCGGGAGCACTGGGGTCGGAAAGACCCGGTGTGACCACCATAAACTGCGCGAAGCCGAAGGCCGTCGTGTCTGACACCTCAAGCGAAAGATGCGTGTAGTCGATGCCCGATTCGCGAAAAAAGCCCAACTCACTATCCCGCGCTCCGTCCGCAGAGACGATGAACACCCTTAAATAATCGGTGGTTTTTCGCCACTCAAGCGAGGCGCCTGTCCAGAACTTCGGGTCTAGCCTTATGGGAGTCTCCCCGCTCGTCGAAGCCCCCCCAAAGGTCAACTCGAATGAGACGGGGTTCCACTGGAACGCCCCGCGGTCCAACACATTCTCGCTTGCCGTTGTTATGCGCAGGCGCCCGGTATGCATCTGTTGCTTGGTCGGCAGTGCCACACGAAGCACCCATTCGGTGGCGCCGTTTAAGGCGATGGACTGTCCGGGGAACACGGGTTCCGCTTGGGTCCCGCCGAGGCTGTCCCACGGGACGGAGAGGGCGAGGGCAAAGGGGGCAAAGAGAGACAGAACGACCAACAGCAGTAGCGTTTTCATGGCCTCATTATAGCGAGAGGATGGCGCAGGGGCAACCCGGCGACGTTGCGCGGGGGCGGATACGGTTGTGCGCGGGGGACGTGGAGGCCTCCCTTTTCGGTCTTGACCCCCGGGCGCATATGCTATACTGCTTGCGTTTTTCCAAGAGAGGAGCTTTCATGAAGATCAGACTCGCGATTGCCGCTGTGATGACGTTGTGCGCCGCTTTTCCGGCGTTGGCGGAGGACATCACGTTGCCCGCGCCCACGAAGACGGGCGGGATGCCGCTGATGGAGGCCTTGGCGAAGCGGGCCTCGAACCGGAGGACGATGGGGGAAAAGCCCACGCCGCAGCAGCTCTCGGATTTGCTTTGGGCGGCCAACGGCGTGACGCGCGCGGATGGGAAGCGGACGGCGCCTTCGGCGATGGACAAGCGGGAGATTGAGCTGGCGGTGCTCACGGCGGATGGGCTCTTCGCGTATGACCCCATCGACAACACGTTGCGGGAGGTGCCGGCGTGCGTGGATCTGGAGGATCAGCGGCGCGGCGCTTCGGCGATGGTGGTGCTGTATTACCGGAAGACGCAACAGACGCGCGAGAACGCCTTGGTGGACGCGGGCTTCGTGGGGCAAAACCTCTATCTGCACTGCACCTCGAAGGGCTGGGCGAGCGTCTTCCTCGGCACCATTGACCGCGGCAAATTCGCGACGGCCCTCGACCGTGAGGAGTCGGAGATCCTCTACGCCCACCGCATCGGCATCAAGTAAGGCCCGGCGAACGGGAGACGCCGAGGCGTGTCATGCTTGAGACGCGGTTCGAGAATGAGGCGCACGGCGGACCGGCGGGGTTTCGCCTGGTGGCGCCGTTTGCCCCGATGGGCGACCAACCGGAGGCCATCGACGCCCTCGTGAAGGGGTTTGAGCACGGCATCGGACGGGAGATCCTGCGCGGCGTGACGGGCAGCGGGAAGACCTTCACGATGGCCAACATCATCGCGCGGTTCCAGCGGCCCACGCTCGTGATCTCCCACAACAAGACCCTCGCCGCGCAGCTCTACGCGGAGCTGAAGGGGTTCTTCCCCGACAACGCCGTGGAGTACTTCATCTCCTACTACGACTACTATCAGCCCGAAGCGTACATCCCGCAAACCGACACCTACATTGAGAAGGACGCCTCCATCAACGAGGACTTGGAGCGCTTCCGGTTGGCCGCCTCGCACGCGCTCTTGGGGCGGAAGGACGTCATCATCGTCGCGTCGGTCTCCTGCATCTACGGCCTGTTGTCACCGGAGGACTACCGCGGATTGATGGTCTCCCTTCACGTGGGCGAGGAATTCCCGCGCGACCGGCTGCTCACGACACTCACGGACATCCAGTATCAGCGGAACGACTACGAACCCCGGCCCGGCGTCTTCCGCGTCCGCGGCGATGTGGTGGACATCTTCCCCTCCTACAGCACCGAAGGCATCCGCGTGAGCTACTTCGGCGACGAGATCGAGTCGCTCCGCGCCATCAACGCCACCACCGGCCGTCTGGGGGCGGCGCTTCCCTCGTGCCTGCTCTCGCCCGCCAAGCAATTCGTCATGCCCAAGAGCCAGCTCATGGGCGGCGTGGAGCGCATCAAGGCGGAATTGGCCGAGCGCCTGGGCGAGCTTGACCGCGACGGGCGTCTGCTCGAGGCCCAGCGCCTGCGCCAGCGCACGGAATACGACCTTGCCATGCTTGCGGAGATGGGCTACTGCACCGGCATCGAAAACTACTCCGCCCCGCTCGCCGGCCGCGCCCCCGGCGTGCCCCCGCCCACGCTCATCGATTATTTTGGGCCCGACTTCCTCTGCATCATCGACGAAAGCCACGTGACCCTGCCCCAAATCCGGGCGATGCACAACGGCGACCAAGCCCGCAAACAGGTGCTCGTGGACAATGGGTTCCGGCTTCCCTCCGCCAAGGACAACCGCCCCCTCACCTTCGATGAATTCGACGATCGCGTCCCCCGCATCCTCTACGTGTCGGCCACCCCCGGCCCCCACGAGCGGAGCGTCGCGCAGGTGGAGGCCGAACAGGTGCTCCGCCCCACGGGTCTGCTCGACCCCGAGGTGGAGGTGCGCCCCCTCGCCGGCCAAGTGGATGACCTCATCGAAGAGATCCGCGCCAACGCCGAGCGCGGCGGACGCACCCTTGTGGCCGCCCTCACCAAGCGTTCCTGCGAAGACCTCGCCCAATATTTGGCCGACATCGGCATCCGCAGCGAGTACCTCCACTCCGACATCGACGCCATTGGCCGCGTGGACATTCTGGGGCGTCTGCGCCGCGGCGAATTCGATGCGCTCATCGGCGTGAACCTCCTGCGCGAAGGGCTCGACCTCCCCGAGGTCACCCGCGTGGCCATCCTCGACGCCGACAAGGAAGGCTTCCTTCGCAGCGAGACCTCCCTCATTCAGACCGCCGGGCGTTGCGCCCGCAACACCGAGGGCAAGGTCATCCTCTACGCCGACCACACCACCCCCGCCATCGACGCCCTGCTGGCCGTCACGCGGGCCCACCGAGAGAAGCAACAGGCCTACAACGCCGCGCACGGCATCACGCCCCAAACCGTCCGCCGCGCCATCAACGAAGACCTCGCCACCGAAGCCTCCGAGACCAAACCCACCGCGAAACCCTCCCCCCTCCGCGCCGTGGCCGAGGGCGGCCTTTCGCACGAAGCCCTCCTCGCCCAACTGGCCGAAGTGGAGCGCGAGATGCGCCAAGCCGCCGAGGCGTTGGAATTCGAGCGCGCGGCCCTTCTGCGCGACGAACTCCGCGCGCTGAAGAAGGAGCACGGCCTGTGATTCTCAGGGAACGGGAAGGCGTCGGGTCATGCCTCCGGGGCGGGGACAAGCCGCATCGCGCGATGTTCCTCATCCTTGTTGAGCACTTCCATCCTCCTTCCGAAAATCATTGACATTCTTCTTTCGTAAGAGGCCACGGAAAACACCTTTGCGAAAACGCGCTTTCGTAAGAATGCCTTTAACGGCCTCTTACGAAAGGAAACGCGCAACTATTTTCGCAAGGAACGTTTGAGCACATGTTTACGAAAGGCTACTTTCGTAAGACAACCTTTTTCGTATTCCTTACGAAAAAGAATCGGCATTTTCTTTCGCAAAAATTGTTTTGCCGATATCGATTGTGTTACACTCGCCTTGGTTCAACTTTCAACGAGAGGCTTATGAACGAACAGGCAACACGCGCAGGACGCTTTGTGCGGCAACTGAGTGGATACGTCTCCTTTGTCCCCAATCCGCTCCCTCCGGCGCCTCCATTGCAGGTGGAGGGCGAAATGTGGATGTTGCTTTCCAATGCCGATCGCGGATTAGGGCGGCTGGATGGCATCACACGGACCTTGCCCAATCCGGATCTGTTCGTTGACATGTATGTAAAGAAAGAATCTTTATTGAGTTCACAAATCGAGGGGACACAGGCCTCGTTTGCCGACATTTTGGTTTCGGAGAAGCGTTCGCCAACCATGGAACAACGAGAGGTCTCCAATTACGTGGCGGCTCTCCGCTATGGCCTCAAACGACTTCGGGACCTCCCCTTGAGTCTTCGCCTCATTCGCGAAATCCATGCGGTTCTCCTCTCCACCGGCCGTGGGAGTGAGCGGAGCCCTGGGCAATTTCGGGAATCGCAGAACTGGATTGGGGCACCGGGGAGCACTCTCACAACCGCCACCTTCGTCCCTCCCAGTGTGCCCGACATGATGGATGCCCTCGCGAATCTCGAGACGTTCTTCCACACAGGGGACAACTTGCCGCCACTGGTCAAGATCGCATTGATCCATGCACAATTCGAGAGCATCCACCCCTTTCTTGATGGCAATGGACGCGTTGGCCGCCTGCTGATCACCTTTTGGCTGGTCTACCAAAACATCCTCGAGAAGCCCTTGCTTTATCTCAGCATCTACTTCAAGCAACATCGCGCGGAATATTATGACCGCCTGATGGATGTTCGCAAAACCGGAGCATGGGAGGAATGGGTCAAGTTCTTCCTTCGTGGCGTCACCGCCGTTTCCGAGGATGCCACAAAAGCCGCACAACGCATTCTGCAGCTGCGAAACTCCATAAGCGAGACCCTCAAAGGCACACCCCATTGGCAACACGGATCCAAACTGCTGGACTATCTCTTCGCGCACCCAATTCTTGCACGCCAAGAGGTGGCCTCATACCTTGGCGTCTCCGCCCCAACGGCCATTTCCCTGCTTCGCGCCTTTGAGCGTCTTGGCATCCTTAAGCAAGCCAACCCCAACGCCAAGCGCAACATCCGCTTTGTCTTCACGCACTATTTGGAGATCTTGGAGGAGGGTACGCACTAAGCGCCCACGGACCCACGCTTCCACGAGCGCGCGGCCCTTCTGCGCGACGAACTCCGCGCGCTGAAGAAGGAACACGGCCTGTGGTTCTCAGAGGACGGGAAGGCGTCGGGTCATGCCTCCGGGGCGGGGGCAAGCCGCATCACGCGGTGCTCCTCATCCTTGTTGAGCACTTCCACAAAGCATTTCTGTCCGCGCACGAAGAGGCCATGCACCGCGCCGGGGCCGTCGCGGCCGATGACGTCTTGGATGAGCTCGATCATGGCGCGGGTGATCACCAGCCCCGGGATAAAGACGGGAATGCCGGGGGGATACGGCACCAGCAATTGGGAGCAGATGCGCCCCTCACTCTCGGCCAGCGGCACCAGTTCGCCATCGCAGAGGGCGGCGTCACGCGGGAGCACGGCGGGCTGTCCGGCGACGGCCTGCTCCAAGCACGCGGCATCGGGCGGGGGCGCATCGGGCAAGCCAATGGCATCGCGCATTTGGCGGATGCAACGGAAGAGATACTCGAAGTGTTCGGGCACCGTGCCCACCGTGACGAGGAAGAGAATGGTCACGGGGGTGGATTTCTCCCACTGGATGTGCGCCTCGCGCAAAAGACGCCGGAAGTCGGCGCAGGCACGGGGGCTCCGGAAGACCAGCATCATCTTGAGCGGGTCGTGAAGGTAGCCCTCCTCCCGCCAGCGGGGATCTTCGCCCGCGATGGCCCGCAGTCCGGCAAAGCACTCGTGGACCGGACGCCCCACCAGCTCCGCCACGCGCCGCTGGAAGTCGTCCACCCAGTGCAACCGTTCCTCAATGAGGCGCAACCCTTCCAGCCGCATCTGAATGCCGGCGAAATCGAGCGTCGCGAGCGTGGGGTAGTGCGGGGAGGTGGAGTGCCAGTAGCGGAGCACCTCGTGGAGATCGTGGGAAAACTTCTCGTAGGAGCCGTGCCCGTGAAGATGGAAACGACGCCGAAGCCAGCGGAAGGGCTTGCGGGAATCCGTCTCCAACAACGCCTTGAAACGCAGGGAGACATGGATCATCGACGCCTGCGAGAAGGCCGCCAACGCCTTGTGCGTGGACTGCACGGCGAAGTGGGCCCCGCCGATTTCGCTGACGGCGCTGTAGCGCACCCGCCGGCCATCGGGCAAAGTGCGCGTGTAACGGGGATGAAAGGCAAGATAGGGCGCCCACGCCTCGTCGGCGTAAAAGAGCAGTCCGGCCTCCTCGCACAGACGGCCAATCTCCCAAACGGGATAAAGGATGCCCTCATAGGTGCATGTGGTGATCACCAGCATCTTCGGACGTTGCGCCTCGGGCAAGGCCGCGGCGCGGGCAAGCTCCGCGCGCAAATCCCCCAAGGCGATGGGCCCCCAAACGCCCAGGCTGGCATTGAACCGCGCGGGCAGATAACGCGGCACCGCGCCGGCCATCACCACCGCGTGGTGCACGGACTTGTGGCAATTGCGGTCGAGCAGCACCGTTTCCCCCGGCCGCAGCAGGGTCATGAGCATCGCCTTGTTGGACGTGCTGGTGCCATTGGTGACGAAGCAACTCTGCGCCGTGCCGAAGATCTCCGACGTGAGCCGCTGCGCCTCCGAAAGCGGGGTGTGCCCCTCGGGCGTCGAGAGATCCCCCAACGACTCCACCGAAACGGAGAGATCCGTCCGGAAGATCATCGACGAAAAGGCGTCATGGAAGCCGTGCAGGAACGGCGAACGCTCGAAGGCGTTGCCGTTGTTGTGGCCCGGCGTGTGCCAACTGGTACCCGCGCGGCGGCGGACATACTGCCGCAAGGCATCCCAAAAGCGCGGCAACCAGAAGGAGGCAAACAGGTGCTCCAGCCGCTCCCGGTCACGCGGCGACGAGGTCAGCGCGGCGAAGGCCTTGGTGCTCCACCGCCGCGAGGGCAGGCGCAACCGAGTGTGTCCCGGACGGGTGACCACGACCTTCGGGATGGCCGGGAAATGGGTGAGGAACCACTTCGGCAACGACAAACCGTCCAGGCACCCATCGAAGAGCGGCCGCCCGGAGAGCTCATCGTCGAGCAGGAACAGGCAACAACTCCGCCCCGCCTCGGACAGGTTCCGGCGATCCTCCGGCGAGCGGAACAACGCCGCCCCCAACGCCTCCGGCGTCGCCGCCGCCACCAAGCGAAGCTCGGGGTAATCCAAGGGGTCATCGAAGGTGAAATGCGCCCGGCAAAACGCCTGAAAGGCATCGGAGAGGCAATACTCCACGTCTTGGAGCGTCCGGGGCGTCGCCTCCGGGGCGTCCGTGAGATAGAAAACCGTCAGCGCATCCATGGCCCCTCGGCAAAAAGAAGGAGGTTCGGATCCCCGTCAACGCGGGGCTCCAAACCTCCGATTCCCGTCATCCGTCGTGGGTTACTCCGCGACGATGGCTTCCATCGGGCAAGCACCGGCGCAGGTGCCGCAGCCGACGCACTTCGCGGGGTCGATGGTGTAGATGGGATCGCCGGCGGAGATCGCCTCCACGGGGCACTCGCCCGCGCAGGTGCCGCACGCAACGCACTTATCGGTGATTTTGTAAGCCATGGTGTCACTCCTTAAGGTCGGCCCGGGCGGGCTTGCCCGAAACCGTTGCCGCATATTCTAACAAAGCCCATCCCCGTTTGCCGAGACTAATGCTTGCCTTCCCGCCCCCGCCTTCCGACGCCGTTTTCCCATGTGTTATACTTTGGGCCATGAACCGTCATTTGCTGTTGTTTCTTGGGTTCTGGTGCGCGGCGTGGGCATGCGCACAGACCTTGCGCGTGCGCGTGGAGCCGGAGACGATTTACGCGGGCGACGCCTTCCGCGTGGACGTGGCGGTGGACGGCGAGCGGCTGGAACGCCTGGACTTCGCCTTCACGCCGGAGGCCCGCACGTTGGGGCAGACCTCGGGGCTGACGGCGGTCAATGGCCGCGTGAGCTCCCGCCTTTCCTGCACCGTGTTGGCCGAAACGCCCGGCGCCTACCGCCTCGAACGGCTCGAAGCCGTGACCGCCTCCGGCAAAACGCTCACCTTCGACGGGCACCCCACCGTGACCGTCCGCCGGTTGGAGCCCGACCCCGCCCTCTCCCTGAGCCTGACGGCCACGCCCGAAGCCCCCTTGCCGGGCGATGAGGTGACGCTGACCCTGACGGCCCAAGCCCCCGCCCTCATCGGCGGCGACGGCGACCCCCATTCGCCCTTCGTGGAGGCGGATCTCTTCGGCCGTCTCACCGAACGCGCCCCCAACATCGCCTTTGAGCCGCAGACGGGGGAGGATTCGCCCTTGCGGCTGGCGGGGCGTCCCGTCGCCCTTCCGCGCGAGGCCGACGGCACCAATCTCGTGTGGCGCTTCTCCATCCCCTACCGCGCGGTCCGCGCCGGGGAGCAAACCTTCCCGGCCCCCATCCTGCGCGACACCCGCCTCACCGGCCACGACGCGCGGGGCAATCCCCGCTCCGAACGGTGCGCCACCGTCGGCGCCCCCCTCACGGTCACCGTCGCCGCCCCGCCCACGGAGGGGCGCCCCGAAGGGTTCGTCGGCGCCATCGGGCGCACCTTCGCCGCCGAAGCCGCCCTCGACACCCTGGGCGCCAAGGTGGGCGACCCCGTCCGCCTGACGCTCCGCTTCCTGACCGATGGCGCCCCCTCGCTTTTGCGGGCCCCCACCCTGCCGCGGCTGACCGGGTTCCGGGCCTATGGCGAACCCGTGCGCGAAGGGTTCCAAGGCGGCGCGGCCTTCGTCTACCCCTTGCGACCCCTGCGGGCCGGTCTGCTGGAGGTGCCGCCGCTGACCTTCGCGTGGTTCGACCGCGCAACGCGCACCTACCGCACCGTGCGCACCTCCGCCGTGCCCCTCCGCGTGCGGCCCTCCGCCCAACTCGTGCTCTTGGGCGACGACGGGGAGACCGTCACGACCGAGCTTCCCCCCGCCCTGACGCTGGACTCCCCCGCGCCTCGCCGTCCGTGGCTTCCGAAGGCCCTCTTCGCGCTGGGTGCGGGCGCGCTCCTGTTGCGCGGGCTCTGCCGGGCGGCACGCGGCCTCTTCCGTCGACTGTCGGCGCCTCTGCGGGCGCGCCGTCCCACCACCCAAGCCTGCGCCGCGTTGAAGCGCACGACCGATCCCGCCGAGGCCGCCGCCATCCTTCGCCGCTGGGCCGGGCGTCCGGCCCTCACCCCCGCCGACCTTCGCGCCGCCCTTCCCAACACCCCGGAAGCCGCCGAGGCCGTCCAAGCCTACGCCGCGCTGGAGGGCGCCTCCTACTCCGACGGCGCCGACATGCCCGAGGCCCGGGCCACCCTGCGCCGCCTCCTGCCCACCCTGCCGCGCCCCGTTCCCGCCGCGCCGACGACCAACGCGCCGACGGCCCGCCTCCCTTGGGGTCCCTTCGCGCTCCTGCCCCTGTTCGCCGCGCTGTTTCTCCTCTGCGATCGCTCGGTCGCCCAATGGCGGACGGCCACGCCGGGGGGCGACGCCTTCGTGCGCGAACAGGCCGTGGCCCTCTCCCTCTCGGCGAACACGCCGGGGGATTACGCCCGCGCCGCGAATCTCTGGTTGCGGTTGGCGCGTGAGGGCGACGGCTCCCGCGTGCCCTTGATCAACGCCGCCTCCTGCGCCTTCTTCGCACGGCAGCCCGAAGCCTCGCTCACCCTCCTCCGGCGCGACATCCTGCGGCACGGACGCGACGCGGCGGCGAAACAGGGCGTTCGGGCCGCCTGCGCCCGACTGGAACGTCGGGAGCCTTTGGGCCTTCCGCTGTCGGACGCCGGGATGGCCGCCGACGCCTTGGGCATCGCCGCCGGCCTCGCGCTCCTGTTCTGCGCCGCCGTGGGGCATCCGTTGCGGCGATTGCGCCGGTTGTTGTTGGGTGCGGCCATCATCGTGGGCGTGTGGGCGGCGGCGCTCTGCTGGCAGGCCCACACGGCCCCCCTGCCGGATGCGCTGTCCATTCCCGAGGAGGAAGCATGAACGTCGCCCGTCTGATGGCCCTCTCGGCCCTGCTCATGGGGCTTTCCCCGCTGACCGCACGTGCGGCGTTGCGCTCGGCGACGTGGGGAACCGACCCCAAAGCCCCCGTCTATGTGGGGCAAGTCTACGACCTCACCCTCACCCTCGTGACCGAAAAGGACGAAGAGATCACCGGCGTGAACCTCGACCAAGGCCCCAACCGCGTGCCCGACGCGCAGTCGGCCGAGCTTCGGGACGGTCTGCGCCACACGGTGCTGCGGTGGCGGCAATCGGAGGATCGCCCCAAACTGACGGCCATCCCCAAGGGGCACCTCATCGCGAACGTCACGACCGTGCGCACCTTCGGTTTCATGCGTTCGGCCACGACCGACCAACAAGCCGTGACCGTGCCCGCCTTCTCCTACGAAGCCACCGATCTGCCCGGCGAGGCCAAGGGCGCCCCGGTGGGGGCCTTCACGCTGACCCTCTCGGCCGACGCGCCCACCTTCCGAACGGGGGACGTCCGGGTGCTCACGGCCACCTTGGAGGCCCGCGAGGGCCGCGTGCCGGAGACCTTCGCCTTCGCGCTGGAGGGCACCCCCAAAGGGCGCATTTACCCCTTCCGCGTCACGGCGCGAAAGGAGCGTCTGCTGGTGGCCCAAGCCTACTTCGTCGCCGAAGCCGAGCAAGACCTGACGTTGCGCCTCGCGCCGTTTCGGGCCTTCGACCTCGGCACCCGCGCGCTGGCCGACGTGCGATGTCCGCCGCTGACCCTCCGTCGGACGCAGGAAGAACCGACAACGACCTCCGACACGGTGACCGTGGGGGCGGCCTCGGGCGAAGGGCTCCCCCTGCTCTTTGCCCCGGCCGAAGGCGCCCCGACGGTGGGTGTGTTGCCCCCAGCCCTCCGTGAACGGATGGATCACCCCTTGGAACGTCGGGGCCCGTGGGTGCGTGTGCGGGGCGAAGGCGGACGCGATGGCTGGGTGCGTGTGCCCGAAACGGAGAGGACGGCGCCATGAGATGTTCAGACCCCCTTTGGCTTCTGTTGTTGGCGGCCGTGCCGCTTCTGATCTGGGGCGCCGCCGTGTGGCGGCGGCGGGCGGCGGAACGGATGGCGCGCCTGTCGCGCCACGCGAAGGGCGTGCCGCCGCGCTCCACCCCGCAACTGTGGCTCCTGCTGGGCGCCTTTGTCTTTGGCGTGGTGGCTTTGGCCGGGCCACGCTGGGGGCGCGGGGCGGAAGAGGTGGCCGCCCGCGGGCGCGGGGTGATGCTGGCGGTGGACGTGTCGCGCTCCATGCTGGCGCAGGATGTCCGCCCCGACCGACTGGGCCGCGCGAAGGCCGACCTGATTGACCTTGTGGACTCCCTGCGCAGCGACCGCGCGGGTCTGCTGGCCTTCCGCGGGAAGGGCGCCCTTCTCTGCCCGATGACCTCCGACGCCGCCTTCCTCCGTCAGAGCATCGACGCACTGGCCCCCGACAGCGCCCCGCCCGGCGAGACCGACTTGGCCGACGCCATCGCCAAATGTCTGGAAGCGCTTGGGCAAGACGCCGAAGAGCATGGGGCCATCGTGCTCATCAGCGACGGCGAAGACCTGGCCGGGCGCGCGGAGGCCATGGCCAAGGAAGCCGGCCGCCGCGGCATCCCCATCTTCACCGTGGGCATCGGCTCCGCGCAAGGCGCCACCATCCCCGACGGCGCATCCGTGCTGACCCACGACGGCCAACCCGTGCGCAGCCGCCTGACGGAATCCACCCTCCGCGCCATCGCCGACGCCAGCGGCGGGCGGTATGTGCCCCTCGCCACCGCCGGCACCGCGCAGACCACCCTCGGCGCGGTCTACTCCCGCTATCTCACCCGCTTGGCCGACCAAGAGGCGCGCGAGCGCGTGGAGACGGCCTTTGCCGATCGCACGGGGATCTTCGCCTTCTTGGCGGCGCTCTGCACGCTGGCCGCCGCCGGGCTCTCCCTTGGGCGGGTGTCGGCCGCGCGGGCGGCCCTGCCGGCCCTCCTGACCCTCCCGCTCGGCGTGTGGGCGCAAGAACCGGCACGCGCGGCCCAGCGGGATTACCGCGCGGGGCGTTATGCCGAGGCCGCAGAGGGGTATGCGCGGGCGCGCGTCGGGGCGGAAGCCTCCGAGGCCGCGCATTACGCCTACAACGAGGCGTTGGCGCTTTGGAAGGCCGGACAACCGACCAACGCGCTGGAGCGCGTCCGTTTGGCCGTGGGGGATCGCGCCTTCACGGCCCAAGCCTCCACGCTGGAGGGAACGCTCCTGATGCGGCAGGCGGAGGGTGAGACCGACCCCGCCCGCCGCCTGGCCCTGCGGGAAGAGGCCACCGCGGCCTTCGCCCGCGCCCTTCAGGCCGACCCCACGGAGGCCGCACGGCGCAATTTGGCCCGGGCGACCGACGGTTTGCCCGAGCTCCGCCGCGCGGCCCGTCGGGCCGCCGCGCTCAAGCAGTATGAAGGCCAACACCTCGGCCAATTGGCGCCGGCGCTCCTGCGCTCCCAGCGAGCCTTGGCCAAGGCCGTGCCGGAGGTCTTCGGCGGGGCGGACCCGGCGGTGCGCCTGAGCCAAGCCGAACAGTTGGCCAAAGACGTCCGCACGCAGGCCGACCGCTGGTTCCCCGTCTTGGAGGTCCTGCCGCAGGCCGTCACCAACGAGACGCTTCGGGCCGAACTGCTCACCCGCGCCCAAGCGGCCCAAAACGCCCTCGACGCGGCGGCCGAAGGCTACGGCACGCTGTCGCTCAGCGCCGCCGACCCGCTCGTGGAGGGGGAACCCTTCGTCTATGACCTGTGGAAGACGCTGGCCGATCCGCCCGCGCTCAACGCCGAATCCATCGCCGTGCAGACCAACGCCCTCACCTCGGTGACGCGCTACCAGCCCGCGCGGGACGACGAGGAAGAGGTGCTTGCGCTCACGCAGCAATTCCGTCTGCTCTTCCCCCAGTGGGCCGAAGAGCAACTCCGCCAGCAGGCCGCCTCCACCAACGCCGTCACCTTCACGGAGGCGGACCGTGACCTCATCGCCCGCACCGCCGACGCCACGGTGCCCCTGCTGGCGCCGCCCGTGTCGCCGGAGAACCGCCGCAAGGTGATGGAAAACCTGTTGCTCATCCGCGAACATCTGCCCAAGAACGAACAGAACAACCAAAACCAACAGCAACCCTCCCCGCAACAGCAGAATCAGCAACAGCAGCAACAACAGCAGAACCAACAACAAAACAAGGACGACAGCCAGCAACCCCAGCCCTCCGAGCAGGAAGGCCGCCAGGAGCCCTCCCCCGAAGAGCAGGATCTGCAAGCGCTCCTCCAAAAGGCCGCCGACCGCAACCGTGAGCATGAGGAAGCCAAGCGCCGCGCCGCCCGTGCGCGGATGCAGCCCGGCGCCCGCGATTGGTAAAGCGTCCCGGCGCGTTCCGGACGCGCAGGGCATCCCCTCCCCGAAGGCTCCGTATCCCCACCCGAGATACGGAGCCTTCGCCATCGAGATGCAGAGCCTCCCGTTCGGGGGGACACCGTGACCGTGAGGGTCGCCGCACAAGCGTGAACCCGCCTTGAAGCGCAAACGCCCCGCAGGACGCGGGGCGTTTGCGCGTTGCACCGGGCAATCGGCGACCCTCAGGTGTAACGGAGCACCTCGTCAACCGTGGTGTAGCCGTCGAGAACATTGCGGATGGCGTCTTCGCGCATGGTGCGCATGCCCAGCTCGCGGGCCTTCTCGCGGATGACGAGGGTGGGCTCGCGGGCATTGATCATCTCGCGGATGGGGTTGGACATCCGGAGGAACTCAAAGACGCCCTTACGGCCCTTGTAACCCGTGGCGTTGCAGACCTTGCAGCCCTTGCCGTAGGCGAACTTGCGGTTGCCGATGTCGTCGCGGGTGAGGCCGAGACGCTGGAGGGCTTCGTCGTCGGGATTGTAGAAGGTCTTGCAGTTGGAGCAGCACGTGCGCACGAGACGCTGGGCGAGCACCGCCTGAAGGGTGGAGGAGATGAGGTAAGGGGCCACGTTCATATCCACCAAACGGGTGACGGCGCCGGCGGCATCGTTGGTGTGGAGGGTGGAGAAGACGAAGTGGCCGGTGAGGGCCGCCTGGACGGCGATTTCGGCGGTTTCCAAGTCACGGATTTCGCCGACCATGATGATGTCGGGGTCCTGACGGAGGAAGGCGCGGAGCACCTTGGCGAAGGTGTTGCCCTGCTGCGGGTTGATGGGCACCTGGACAAGGCCCTCGATGTCGTATTCCACCGGTTCCTCGGCGGTGAGGATCTTCACGTCGGGCTTGTTGATGTAGCGCAGGCAGGAATAGAGCGTCGTCGTTTTGCCGGAACCCGTCGGGCCGGTGACGATGAAGATGCCGTTGGGCTTCTCGATGTCGATGGTGATGCCATCGTAGATGTCTTCGGGCAAGCCGATGTTCTCAAGGTCGAGCGAGACGGCGGAACGGTCGAGCACACGAAGCACCACGGATTCGCCGTGGACGGTGGGCAGGCACGAGACACGGAGATCCACCTGGCGCCCGGCCACGGTGAGGGCGATGCGGCCATCCTGCGGGACGCGGCGCTCGGCGATGTTGAGGCCGGAGAGCACCTTGATGCGCGAGATGATGGGCAGGGCCATGGAGAGCGGGGGCGGGTTCATCTCGTAGAGCGCGCCGTCCACGCGGTAGCGGATCTTGAAGTCCTTCTCGAAGGGCTCGATGTGAATGTCGGAGGCGCGGTCGGTGATGGCCTGATAGAGCACGAGATTGACGAAGCGGATGACGGGGGCGGAGGCGGCGGCGCTCTCGATGCCCTTTTCGTCGGCGGGGGTCTCGGCGTCGAGGTCGGAGAGGTCGTCAAGGAGCGCGTCGGAGGCTTCCGCGGCGGAGAAGTGCTCGTCAATGACGGCGCGGATGGAGGCCTCGGTGGCGAAGACGAAGCGGATCTCGCGGGAGAGGAGGAAGGTGAGCTCGTCGATGACGTCGGCCTCGATGAGGTCGGCGGTGGCGAAGGTGACGTGGTCGGGCGCGGCCTCCACGGGCACCACGGAGTGGAGGCGGACGCTGGCAACGGGCACGAGGCCCTTGAGCGTTTCATCGAAGACCACCGTGCTGAGGTCGATGACGTCGGTGCCTTGGCTGCCGGCCATGAGGGCGAGCAAGTCTTCCTCGGAGAGGACGCCCTGCGCAAGGATCAGCTCCTTGTACGGCTTGCCGGACGTGACGTGCTCCTGCACGAGTTCCTGCGCCTGGGCGTCGTCGATGAAGCCGTTGTCGCGCACGAGCTCGACGAGCGGCGGGAGCTGGAGGGTGTCTGCCATACCGTTATTCCCCCATCATTTCGCGGAGCTTTTGGACGGTGGTCTCGGGGTCCTGCGCCTTGGTGACGAGATCCTCGTAGGAGATCTTGCCGGCAAGGTGGAGGTTGAGGAGGCTGGTGTCGAGGGAGACCATGCCGAACTTCGCGCCGGTCTGGATGTCGGAGTTGATTTGGAAGGTCTTGTTGTCGCGGATGCGCGAGCGGATGGAAGGCGTGCTCATCATGATCTCGAAGGCGGCGCAACGGCCCTTGCCGCCCTTGTCGGCGCGGGGCAGGAGCACCTGGGAGATCACCGCGACCAGCGACATGGAGAGCTGGGTGCGCACCTGTTCCTGCTGGTTGGTGGGGAAGGAGTCGATGATACGGTCAACGGTGGCGGCGGCGCCGGTGGTGTGCAGGGTGCCGAAGACGAGGTGGCCCGTTTCGGCGGCGCTGATGGCCGCGCCGATGGTCTCCAAGTCGCGCATTTCGCCCACGAGGATCACGTCGGGGTCCTGACGCAAGGCGCGGCGGATGGCTTCGGCGAAGCTGGGCACGTCGGCGCCGACTTCGCGCTGGGTGACGAGGGAGCGCTTGGAGTAGTGGTAGAACTCGATCGGGTCCTCGATGGTGATGATGTGGCAATCGCGGTCATTGTTGATGACATCGAGCATCGAGGCGAGGGTCGTGGACTTGCCGGAGCCCGTGGGGCCCGTCACAAGGATGAGGCCGCGGGGCTTGTAGAGCAATTCGTGCACGGCCTCGGGAAGGCCCAGCTGCTCCAGCGTGAGGATCTGAGAGGGGATCTGGCGGAGCACAAGGCCGCAATTGTGGCGCTCCTTGAAGATGGAGACACGGAAGCGCGCGGCCTCCGAGAAGGCGAGACCAAAGTCTGCGCCGCCGTGCCTCTCCATCTCGGCCACCTGTTCCTCGGTGGCGATCTCCAGCACCATCTTGGCGGTGTCGGCGGGGGTGAACTCGGGGCAGTCGAGCGGCTCAAGGGCCCCGGAGCAACGGAGCACGGGCGGACGGCCCACGCGGATGTGGAGGTCGGAAGCGCCCTCATCGATTGCCGCCTGCATGAGGTCGGCCATGGAGATTTCGGTGGTGGCCTGCGCGGCCAGCTCGCGGATATCGATATTCATCAGTCTTCGTCTCCCATGGTTGCGCGGAGGACCTCCTCCAACGTGGTCATGCCCGCGGCCACCTTCAACATACCGTCCTCACGGAGCGTGCGCATGCCCATTTCGCGGACGCGCGCCCGGAGCACGAGTGTGGGGGCTTTGTCAAAAATCATGCGTTGCACCGTGTCGTCCACGGTGAAGATCTCAAAGAGGCCCTTGCGGCCCTTGTAACCGGTTTTCCCGCAGACGGGGCAACCCGCGCCCTTGAACATGCGCATGTTCTCGACGTTGCGGGCCAACGTGCCGAGCATTCTGCGCTCACGGTCGGTGGGGATGTGCTCCTCGCGGCACTTCTCGCAGATGGAGCGCACCAGGCGCTGGGCCATGGCCGCGCGCAGGGCCGACGCCACAAGGAAGGGCTTGATGCCGATATCCGTGAGACGCGTCACGGCGCTGGGGGCGTCGTTCGTGTGCAGGGTGGAGAAGACGAGGTGACCGGTGAGGGCCGCTTCCATGGCGATTTCGGCGGTCTCATGGTCACGGATTTCACCGATCATCACGATGTTCGGGGCCTGACGCAGAATGGAGCGGAGGGCGGCGGAGAAGTCGAGCCCGACGGCACGGTTCACCTGCACCTGGTTGATGCCGCTCATCTGATATTCCACCGGGTCTTCCACGGTGATGAGCTTCTTGTCCGGGCGGTTGATTTGCCCGAGGCAGGCGTAAAGGGTGGTCGTCTTGCCCGAACCGGTCGGGCCCGTCACCAAAATCACGCCGTCGGGCAAGCCGATGAGGCGCTCGAACTTGGCCTGGTCGTCGGACAAAAAGCCCAATTGCGGGAGGCCCAACGCGAGGTTCTGCTTGTCGAGGATACGCATCACGATGGACTCCCCGAAGTTCGTCGGCACCGTGCTCACACGAAGATCCAGCTCGCGATCGGCCATCTTGACCTGGATGCGGCCGTCCTGCGGGATGCGCCGTTCCGAAAGGTCCATGTTGGCCATCAGCTTCACGCGCGAGATGATGGCGCTTTGCAGGCGCTTGGGCGGTTCGTCCATCTCGCGCAACGCGCCATCGATGCGGAAGCGCACCCGGAAATGCTTCTCCATCGGCTCCAAGTGGATATCCGAAGCCTTCATCTTGCAGGCATCCGTCAGGATCAGGCTCACGAGGCGGATCACCGGGGCATCGCCCTCATCGTCGCCGCCCTCCACGGCCATCTCCTTGCGCTGCGCCACGAGGTTCTCCCCCGTGTCCGTGGCGTTCGGGTCGAACGTCAGCGGGTAAAGCTTCTCCGTGAGGCGCTTGATGTCGTCGCGCGTCACCACCACAAAGTCCGCATTGCGGCCATTCAGGCGGAAGCGGATGGCGTCCTGCGCGTCGTAATCGCCCGGATCGCAGATGGCCACCATCACGGCGTCGCCGTCGTCCTGCAACGGCACGGCGCGGAACTTCCGGGCGGTCTCAGCGTCCAGCAAATGCGCCGTCTCCGCCGGGATGTCGTCCCCATCGATCGAGGCGAACGGCATTCCAAACTGCTCAGCCAGCGTCCCCAGCACATCCTCTTCGCTGACGGTTCCCTGCTCCACCAACCAGTCCAGAGGCGTCTGCCCGTCCTTGCGTTTGGCGGCAAGGGCGTCCGAGACCTGGGCCGCGGTCAGCTTCCCCGTCTCCTGCAGAACCTGCAGGGCATATTCGTCGTTCGTCGTCACGCGTTAAACCTCCCAAAGGCTCAAATCATGCTCTCCAGAAGATAGCACAACACCTCTCCCCCGTGCAAACGGGAAAGTCGCGTTCACGCGCTGGGCAAGGAAGGAGAGGGATGCGCCGCTCAGACGGGCAAGGAGGGGTCGATGTCGAGCGCCAAAGGATCGTCGCAAGGGAGGGCCCCTCCGGCGGAGGCCAAGCCGGCAATCATCGCGGCATTGTCGCCGCAATAGCGCGGCTCAGCCGTAAGCAGACGGACGCCGTGCCGCTCAGCCACGCGGTCCAACGCCTCCCGAAGGCGCCCATTGAGCGAGACCCCACCGCCCACGGCAAAACTGCGGTAACGGCCGCCTCCCAACGCGGCCTCGGCCCGCTTCGCCAACGCGGCCACAATGGCCTCTTGATAGGACGCGCACAGATGGGCGACCTCATCCTCCCCCTGCGGCGGGGTTTTGCGCACGTGCGTGAGAAGCGCGGTCTTCAGACCGCTGAAGCTCACGCAAAGCTCCGGACGGAGCCCCTCCGGCAACGGATGATCGGGGGCGACCTTCCCCTGAGGAAAGACGACGAGGGGCTTCTCCCGCAAGGGGCCGTTTCGCCACGCCTTCGCCATGCGGTCAATCACGGGGCCGCCGGGATAGCCCAGCCCCAACAGTTTGGCCGCCTTGTCGAACGCCTCCCCGGCCGCATCGTCGATGGTCTGCCCCATGAGCCGGAAGCGGTTGGGCTCCGGGCAATCCACGAAACATGTGTGCCCGCCGCTCACGGCAAGGCCAAGCTGAGGGTAAAGCGCCTCCGTGCGGCGCTCGGGATGATCCAAGCGCACCGACCACAAATGCGCGTGCATATGGTTCACCGGCAAGAGCGGCTTGCCCAACGCAAGCGCCAGCCCCTTCGCGGCGGTCCACCCCACCAAGAGCGAGGCGGCAAGCCCCGGCCCGCACGTGGCGGCGATGGCGTCAATCCGCGCCCACGGGTCCGGCTCACCGGGGAAGGCGTCGGCAAGGGCTTGCGCCACAATGCCGCGGATCTTCTCGATGTGCGAACGGGAGGCGATCTCCGGCACCACCCCGCCATAGGGGCGGTGGAGAGGCACTTGGGAATAAATGACCGACGAAAGCACCTCGTCGCCTTCGCGGACGACGGCGGCGGCGGTTTCGTCACAGGAACTTTCAATGCCGAGGACTGTCATGGTCGAAAGCCGTCAAAACGCCTCCCGCCTCACTCCGGGAGGCGGAGGATGAGCGTCTTCATGTTGGGCGCGGAGAGGTGGCGATCCAGCTCCTCCAGTCCGGGCGCCAACCAGCTCCCGAGCAACGCCGGCGAGGCGACGTAGCGGGTGCGATAGGTCAAGCGCACAAGCCCGGTGTGGGGCTGCGCCGCCGTCTCCAAGGTCAGCGTGTAGGAACCGCCGCCCGGGAGCGTGAAGGCAAAGGGCTCCGGCTTGGAAAGGATCTCCGAGCCGGCCGGCAACCACAGGTCGTAAACATTCTCGGAGACCTGCGCCTCGGCCTGCCAAATGGGATTCTCGCGACGAAGGCCCCGGAGGCCATAGACCGCGCCAAGCAAGCGATCCATCGGCACGCTGAGCACACGCCCCTGACGGACGGCGTAGCCCTTTGCCTCAACGGCCAAACGGGAGCGGACGGGATAAGCCGCCGTGTCCACCACATACTCACTGCACGGCGTGGCGCCCGTCGCCAGCACGTTGGCCGCCTCCGCGATGGCACGGCGGCGCGTCTCCGGCGTGAAATCGCGGACGGCCCGGCGCAAGGCTCCCGCCGGGAGGCCCCAACGGAAGGTCTCGGAGGAGAGGACGGCATCGCCGGAAGGCGCCACGACCACGCGCAACGTTTCCGAGGCGTGCGGGCGCAACGCCTCCGGGAGATCGTGCAACACACGGCCGGAGGCCCCCATGAGCGAACGGGATTGCGCCCACGTGGCACCGGGTTCATCAAATTCGCCCTCATCGCCAATCAAGCGGCCATCGGGCAGACGCAGGTAGGGCTGCCCCCAGCGGGTCCAGCGGGGCACGTCACGGGCGGCAACAAGGTCGCGGGTGACATAGGCCTCCTCGAGCGTGTCCACATTGGAGAAGACCAATTCCGGCTCGAAATCGGCGGCGCGAAGCAGGGCCATCCACAGGAGCAAACGATCCATGCGGTTGCCATAGCCCTCGGCAAGCACGGCGTCAGGCGCGGTGAAGGTGCCGAAGGGCAACTGCGTCCAAGCCGGCCCAAGCGTCCGAATGCGGCGCGCCATGAACGTCTGAATCGCGCGCAACTTCGCGTCGTCGTCCTCCAAATCCTCCGTGAGGCTCTCGGCGCGTTCGGCGGCCTTCTCGGAGCCGGCCTTCACGACGGCCTCGGCCTTGGCGATCAACGCGGGGAAGGTACGATAAGCGGCGGCCGAACGCAGGCCCACATAGAGCGTGGGGCGCCAAAGCGCGCCATCGGGCGTCCTCGGTTCGGGATGCACGGCGGGGAGGTCGCGGAAGGTCCACGTGCGCACCACGTCCGTGCCATTGGTCACCACACTGCGCTCCACCACGGCGTCGCCGAAGTTGCGCTCGGCCACACGCAACTCACCGTCGAGGGCGAGGGGCAACGTGAGGGTGTAGCGCTGTTCGGCGGTGGGATACGTGCCGCCGAAGGTGACGCTGTCGGCGAAGGGGCGGGTGTCCTTGGAGAGCACCTGCCAATCCATGCGGGTGGTGGACCCCACCTCAACGGCGGGCAAGGAGACCACCGTCTTGCGCATGGCCGGATAACGCGGGGCCAAGGCGGCGTTGTCGGCGTCAAGCTCGCTGATTTCCTTGGGGGTCACGGCCACGCGATCCCCCTTGTCGGTCGTGGTCTCGGCGGCATTGATGGTCAGCTGCTGCCAGGCGGGATTGTGCCAAAGGATGCGCTCGCCAAGGTCACGCTTGCCTTGGAAGGTCAAGATCTTGATGGTGCTGTCCTGGCGGCGAAGCACCGAACCGTCGGCGCGGAGGGTCACCGCCTCGGACTGCCGGCGCACAAGGGCGTCGGCATCCTGCTCGGGGGCCTTGGCGAACAGCGGACGCAAGGACTCGAAGCGGCGGAGGCTCTCGGCGAAACGGCGGAGGCTGCGGTAATCCTCGGGCGTGTAGGTCTTATGGGAAAGCTCAAGGGCGCGGGAGAGGGTGAGCGTGCCATCCTTCGCGCGCTTGCAGACCACATCGTAGGAGGCGCCGTTGGCCTTGAGGATCGGGTCATCGGGCAACAAGGCGGGCTCGCCCAAACGCCCGAACCCGCGAAGCGTGAGCCGTTCGCGAACGGCGCAGGGGGCCATGATCACCCAGTCGTACTTGCGCGTGGGCTGGCTGAGCCCATCGAAAAGGAAGTTGACCAACCCAACGGAACGGCTGAGGAAGGGCAGATCCACCGGGGTGCGTCCGTTGGCGTCGGGCACGGCGTAGCCGGGAACGCGCGCGGTGAGGCGCACCTTGAGGGGCTGCGTGATGTCCTGCGGATTCTCGGGGCTCACGGTGAAATCCACCAGCTCCGCCCCGGGAAGCACGCGCTTGAGCAACCCATCGAAACGGTCGCGCACACGGTCCGGCGGATTCTTGACGAAGAGCGGACGGTAGGCATTGTCATTCATGCCGCCGAAGTTCAGCGAAGAGGAGAGCTCAAGCGTCCCGGCGGCGTCGAGCGTGCCTTCGGTGACGATGTCCATCAAATTCTCTTCGGGCGCAGGCACGGGAGAGAGGCGCAACGTGTCGCCTTCGGGACGGCAGACGAGATAGGTGCTGTCGCTCAGATACGCGGGAAACTCCGCGCGTGCGGTATCGTCGGTGGGGTCAAGCAACCGATAATTCTTGCCGCCCAGGTCAATGGCCACGACGGCATGGTTGAAATACGGGATGGGCACTTCCCGATCGCGCTTGGAGCCGGCGTTGATGAGCACGGGGAAGGCTTCATATCCGGCTTTCCGCAACATGGCCACCAACAAAGCCCCCTTATCGCGGCAGACGCCATAACGGTTCTCGAAGGTGAGCGCCACATCGTGCGGTTCGTAACCGGGCGCCGTGTCCTCCGCGATGATGCCCATGTAGCGGATGCTCTGCGCCACGAACCCGAAAAGGGCCTCAATCTTCTCCGCATCGGTGGCCTTGCCCTCCGTGAGCTCGCGCACCTTCGCGTCGATGGCCGGGGTGGTGGTCAAGTGCGGGAGGCAAAGCCCCCAATACCACTTGGAGAGCTCCTCCCACGTGGCAAAGGTCGAAACGACCACGCGCTGCACCTCCGTGCTTTCGTCGGGCATATTCTCCTCGGCGAAGGTCTGCGGCACATTGCGCGCCACCCAACGGTGAAGCGTGCGGCCATCGGGCAACGTTTCCCGGCTCGCCGTGACGGTGCCGGACACCTTGTCCAACAGCGCCGTGCTGCGCAACGGCAACTCCTTCGGCGCAAGGATGGTAAGCGACGCATAGGGAATCGGCCCCTCCGTGCCCTCAAAGGTCTCGAAATCATAATACGTGTCCGGAATCCGGGGACGGGACGTGTGATAGGCCAGCACGATGTGCAACGTGTCGCCCACCCCAACGCGCGGAACGGTGAGCACCAGCCGCTTGGAGGTGGGGTCATAAATGTTGGCCTCGTTGCCGCTGTTCGAGGTGGCGGCCTTCACGTTCGCCCTCAGGTCGATGGGCTCCACCGTCCCATCCGCACGGAGGACCTCGGCCACCTGGAACTCGGCCTCCGAAAATCCTTCCTTATACCACAGCGGCACATCCCGCAACTCCTTGGCGCCGGCCTCCGTCAACGCCTTCGTCCAAAACTCAACCCACATGGTGGACGTGCCGTCGGGCGCATACGTCACATAACGGGCCTGGGCGAAGGTCAAGGTCTTGGCATCCGGGGCGTCCGTCGCCGTGCGTTCGCGGGCCTGACGCAACGCCTCCTCGCGGTCGAGCGTCTCCGGCATCGGCGCCAACGCCCGGGCCCATCCCGCGCACGCGGCCAATACGATCATCATCATGAACTGTTTCATGCGGGTTCCTCCGTCCGGCCTTCTGCCGGGTCGTTCGATAGTATAGCGAAAACGTGCCCCCTCGGTTGCGTCTTCGCCGACAAGCGGCTCTTCGTCAATCTGTGTGGGTAAATTATCCCACCTGTGGCTGGACAGTTGCATACAACCTTTCCTAACGGCCTCTCCTCCCTTACCTCAACGCATTGATATATCAATGAAGAGGGAGTTCTCTACAGGGGGCGCGGGGATTTTCGAGTCCCCGGCGCCCCCTGTCGGGAACTCCCTTCCTTCTATGGCTACCCACACAGATTGACGAAGA